>NZ_JADWYX010000190.1 GCF_016786355.1 Frankia sp. AgB1.9 | reverse complement strand
CGCATCAGGCAACGTTCGCCCGGGCGACGATCTGGCGTAGCTTCTGATCTTGGGCGTGTCGGTTCCGCCAGATGATGTAACGGCGGATCATGCTGCCTTGGGCGCGGTGGTTGCGATGATCGGTGCCCTCCACCGCGAAGTAGCGCAGGGCGGTGAACTGGGCCTCGATCCTGTTCAGCCAGGACGAGTAGGTCGGGGTGTAGGCGATCTCGACGTTCGCCGCGTCGGCCCAGTCGCCGACCCGGCGGTCGACGCGGGTCGACAGGTGCGGCGAGAAGTTGTCGCAGATGATCGCGATCCGGGTGTCCGCCGGATAGAGCGACCGCAAGTAGCGACAGAACGCGCCAGGAACTGGGTCCGGCCCTTGACCGGCTTCACGTGGCCGTAGAGGCGGTCGCGGTGCAGATCGTAGCCGGCCAGCAGATGACGAACGCCCAGCTTGCGGGTGTAGGTCGCGCGGTTCCTGCGGCGCGGCCCTCGTCTCGGATCGCGTCTCTGTCCGCCGACGCCGGCCCACTGCCGGCCTGGGCGGGGCTGGAGGTTGAGCGGTCCGAACTCGTCCATGCAGATCACGACCGTCGGCTCACCGTCCTGCGGCATGACCTGGCCGTCGGCGATCGCGTAGAGATGCTCGACCCGAGCCTTCTTCACCTCGTAGTCCGGATCGGTCGAGCTCTTCCAGGTCTTCAACCGTTGAAACGAGACGCCCTCCTCGCGGAGCAAAACCCGTAGCCTCTCGTGGCTGATGTCGTCGACCACCCCCTGCGCGACCAGGAACTCCGCCCACTTCGACAGGCTCCAGCTCGAGAACGCCAGCTGATGCTCCGACGGACCCGACTTCGCGATCTTCTTGATCTCCAGGCGTTCCGGCAGGGTGAACTTCCGCGGCCGGCCACCGGAGTACTTCGGCTAGAGCGACACGAACCCGTCGGTATTGAAATTGTGGATCACGTCGCGGACCCGGTCCTCCGACGTAAACGTCACCTGCGCGATCTTCGTCGGAGCCATGCCCTGCGCAGACAACAGGACCATCTGCGCGCGCCGCCACGTCACCACCGACCCCGAAGACCGCCGCACGATCCGCAACAGCCACTGTCCCTCATCCGCGTCGATGTCACGGACCCGCACCCGCTCCGCCATCCGACGATCATCTCAACCGCGCTCCGCGGAACTCACCCACCACGCCGCCCGAAACCGGACCAACCATGTCAACTGCGGCACTAGGCGCGGTGGAGCCGTCCTTCGGGAGGCCCCGTGTCGTCGATCATCAGCCCCTCAGTCTGGGATGAAGGCCGCCGCTACCCTGTCCGCGGCGAGAAGCACGATCCGCGCCCGCATCACCAGCCGGAAAGGCGCTGTTGCCCGGCGCGACAACGACTCCAGCTCGGCGCGCTGCGCATCGTCAAGGCAGATGACAGAGGGACTGGACGGCACACACACCATGATCCAGACAGGCATCTGAGGCACGATGGCCGCATGGCCAAGCCACCGGAGTCGACCAAGACCTCGCTGCGCCAACGCCTTGTCGCCAGGGCAGCCGAGCGGTGGCCCCAGCTTGACGGCCTCACCATCCGGTGGCACGGCGAGTTCGCCTACGTCGCCGGTCAGCTCCCCGGCGGCACCACCCTGCCCCTGGTGCGGCTGCGCTACGCCGGCTCCGCCACTACCTGGGGCTTCGCCATTTACCGTGCCAGCCACGACGACTACGACACGTCAGTCCTGCCCAGCGGCCACCCCGCCGGCACGCGGCAAGAAGCCCTCGACTGCGCCTGCGGCCTCTACCTCGCCGACCGCCACCGCCTGGCTCAACCCACCACCCCCCGATGAATTGACGGGCGCGACCACGAGAGGTAGCACCGATCGTCCTGGCTACCGGTCAGATCACGGTAAAGAAGGTGTCGCACTCAGCGCTGGGCCCGACGCCGCTGGCTGGCAGGATCTCCACGAAGACGCTGTAAAAGCCGCCGGCCAGCGGCGGGAGGTTCCTGCTGTGACCTACCGGCACGGACAGGGGGCTGCCCGCCTGGCGGCCTTGGCTCACGATGTCGACCGAGGCATCAGGCTGCCAGGCGCTCGGAACAGCGCCTGGTCCCCAATCCACCCTGACGGTTGCGTCAACTCCGGCAGCCGAGAACACCGAGACGGTGCAGACGTCGACCGGGCCCGCGGAGGCGGTCGACGCCGCGGCGGTCGCGGTACTCGGCGAGGGGGCCGCGGCCGGAGGCGGCGTCCCGGCGTCGTCGCATCCACCGACCGCCAGCACCCCGGCGACTACCAGCGCCCCGATCGTCGTCGTGCCTGTCCTAGGCATTGCCATCCTTCTGCAGCCATCGTCACCGGTCGACGACCGATACCGCCCCCCGAGTTCCCCGGCGAACGCCTGTATCTGCACCGATCACACACCACCGGCTCAAACGACACCACCGTCGCAGAATGAACATTACTAACCGACCGCCACGCGCCCGAACACCTCCACGGGATCCGCATAGCCGAACCCGTCCGGTTGCTGATCATCCGAAATCGACCGGTCGGGCCGTGTGAGCGCTCCCGAGCCGAAGCGTGCCTGGATCCCGCGCTGGAACCACACCCGGCAGTCGGGGTCGTCGACCAGCTCGGCGCGGATCAGCTTGAGTACGACCCAGCCTCGGGGGCTCCGGCAGGTCGGCGGCCCCTATTTCGCCCCTGCCCAGCCGGCCGGCGAGCTGGTGGGATTCCAGCTCCATGTGGCCTCAGGACTGCCGGACGACCTTCTCGGCCAGCAGCGCGTCGATCTCCTCGGCTCGGAACCCGAGCTCGTTGAGGACCTCGACGCTGTGCTCGCCGATGCCGGGCACCATCATGGCTGGGTCGCCGTCAGCGCCGGGCCCGCAGCGGGTCAGCGCGCCGATCTGCTCGAAGTGCCCCCACTCAGCCACGTGGTAGGCGGCGACCCGGCCGAGTTGGCGGTTGACCGGGTCGTCGAGCACCGCCCGGCGGAAGTCGTCGCGGTTCATCGGCTTCACCAGTTCAGCTGGCAGATCATGACGTCGTAGCAGCGCCACCCACTCGGCCGCCGGCCGGGTGGCGAACGCGGCGGCGAGGACGGCCTCGGCTCGCCGTGCCCTCTCGTCGTGCGCGCCGCCGCGTAGTGGTGTGTAGGACGCGGGCAGCCCGGTGACCTCGCCGAGTGCACCTAGCCGGGACCAGGCCCGTTCGTCCGGCAGGACGAGAGCGAACCATCGCCCGTCGCCGCCCTGGTAGAGGCGATAGCCGGGACCGTATCCGGTCTGGTCGGCGTCCACGACCGGGCCGCGCACGTCTTCGCCGTCGCGTTGGAACACGCCGCTTTGCAGCAGCATGCCGGCGCCGAGCAGGCTCGTGGCCACCAGTTGGCCCCGCCCGGACGTCGCCTGGGCGTAGAGACCGGCGAGGATGCCATCGGCCGCGACCCAACCGCCGCTGACATCGAGTGGGATCCAGGTCGGCGCAACCGGGTCGTTTCCGTCTCCGCCCACCGCGCGCGCCAGCCCGGTAAACGCCTGCATCAACGCGTCGCTGCCAGGGAATGTCGCCCGCGGCCCGGTCGGGCCGAAGCTGCTGGCGTGGCAGTAGACCGCGCGGGGGTTGATCCTGGCGACGGTCTTCGCGTCGATGCCTAGTCGTTCCGCCACCCCGACACTGAAGTTGTGCAGAACGACGTCGGCCCAGCTGAAGAGCCGCTCGACCACGGGCCGGGATTGTGCGGCATTCAGGTCTATGGTCAGGCTGCGTTTGCCGCGCTGGCAGGCGGCGACGGCGTAGGCGGCGGCCCGCATCGCCTCGCCGCCGGGCGGTTCGACCTTGATCACGTCTGCTCCCATGTCGGCGAGTACCTGCGCGCCGAGTGGGCCAGCCACGAAAGCGGAGAAGTCCAGCACGTGCACCCCGGCCAGCAGACCTCTCCCGCTGGGGCGGTCATTCGCCGTGTACGCCGGAGGTTCGGCCTCGGGCTGTCCGTCCGTCGAGGCTAGCGGGCGCACGGTGATCGGAGTGGCGATCAGTACGTCGCGATGGCCGCCTTCGGATCGCGTGACCGTCAGCGCGGCCTCGGTCAGGTGCGGGTCAGACAGTGCCTCCCCAGGGCGCAGCACCGGCTCACAGGCGACCCCGGCCGATCGCAGCAGCGTGATCCACTCGTTGCGGGGGCGTTGGGTGAATGTCTCCCTCCAGCGCACCGCGCGGGCGTTCAACGCGCCGGTCACCTGGTCGGTGTAGTAGCCCGCTGGGCTGGGCTGGTCGCCCAGGACGTCGATGAGCTTGGCGTACATGCCCTTGCCGCCGAACCAGACCTGGATGAGTTCCCGGTCCGCGCAGCGATACAGGAAGCGCGGGAAGAACGAGCCCTGCTCCCAATACTCCTCGATCTTGGGGGCGGCCCGCTCTGAACGGCCGATCATGCAGACCAGGGTGGCGAGCATCCCGTCGTACAACGACGTCTCGGCCCAGCCGCCCACACCGGCGACGACACGACGACGCAGCAAGGCGAGCGCCGAGGCCGTCATCAGCAGCGCGGTGCCGCTACCGGACGCCCGACAGTCGACGAAGATGGGCCCCGGGCGGTTTCCGTCAAGCTGGGTACAGAATCCTGCGTTCGCCTCGACGAGCAGGCCGTAGTCGGCGATCGTGCCCTTCGAGGTCCTGCTCGGACGACAGCGTGCATAGACCAGTGTTGGATTGAGAGGCTGTACGTCCAGGTAGCCGAGACCGCTCTGTTCCACAACGGTCTCGGACCCGTAGACCAGGGCGACGTCGGCGTCGGCGAGTAACGCCAGCACGCGCCTCGGGTCGTCGGTTCGGATCACCTCCTTGTCGCGGTGCCAGGCTCGGCCCCACGACACCCCGGAGTCGATCGGCAGCGGCGCCTCGCCGACCACCCGCACGACGCTGGCGCCCAGATCGGCGAGGATCATTCCAGGCACGCCGCCCGCCATGCCGAGACCGAGGTCGCTGACACCCACCGCGACCTCGACGACGCGCACGCCCGCGCAGGGCGCGGTCCCGTTCTCGTCCGCGGTCATGACCGCGCCGGTGTGTCAGAAGGGGCGATCTGGTCCGGCATGGCCGAAATTTCCGCTCTGTGAGCCCCGTCGGGTCCCAACGCTGTGGTCTCGCGCGCCCGGTCGCGTGCGGCCCGGATCGAGCAGTAGATGTCCATTGCCCCCTCGCCCTCAGCAAGATCGCGGCCCGGATTCCACGCGGGGCGGTAACCATGTGCTGGCGACGAACTCCCTGGCTGGTCTTCCACCAGCCCTGAGTTCCACGACGGGAACTGTTGGGTCGGCACGAATGGCCGCCGGCGCGATCCGGCGGAGTGAGCGTACACTCACGATGTTCGGCGAGCATCTCCTTTGAGAACCACCGCTCCCGACGATCCGCCGGGAGCGCGAACATGCTGCTCGCAGGCATCAGATGCCGCGCCTACGCGTCCGCGTCGAACAGTTCCCGATCCGGGCCACGACGTTCCTGCGCGACAGGATCATTCCGCAGACTGGGCAAAACGCCGACCGCACCACACCCGACAGGCCAAGATCGGGATGTGTGCCTGGGGGTGAAATCCCCGGTCTACCTGACCGTTAGCGTGCTACTTCCGCGGTTGATTCAGTGGTGGATGAGAATCCGGAGTAGCCCCGTTGTTCCGACGCTGAGGATGTCGTAGAGGTCGGCGATGAAGAGGGAGCCGTCGGGTGCGGCGGCGACCTGGTAGGGGAAACCGAGCTGCGTCGCGTGTGCGGGACCGGTGCCGATGGGTTCGCCGACGATTCCGGTGCCGGCGACGGTCGTGATGGTGCCGGTGCGGTCGACACGGCGGACACGCGCTCGGGATGGCTCCGCGATGAACAGGTCACCGGCTGCGTCGACGGTGAGGCCGGCCTGGTATCGGTTGAGCCCGTCGGAGAGGTCGAGGGCTGCGGCGGTCGCGGGTCTGCCGTCGCCGGTGTCGCCCTGTGTGCCGGTGCCGGCGACGGTGGTGACGTTGCCACCGGCACTGAGCATCCTGATCTCGTTGTGTTCGAGGTCGGTCCCGTAGAGTCGGCCGTCGCGGGCGGCGAGTGCGCCGAGCGGACCGGTGGTGAGCTCGGGGTATGCGTCGTCGGTGGTGTGGCCGATCTGGGCGACGACGGTGAGCATCCCTGGCCGGTTCACCTTGTAGACGTGTCCGTTGTCGGCGAAGTAGACGTCGCCGGTGGTGTCGACGGCGAACTGGCCGTCGAGCTCGGTGAGGTGGGCGCGGGTTGCCGCGACGGGCTGTCCGGTGAGCGCGCTCTGTTGGATGGTTCCGCCGCCGGCGATGGTCGTGATCCGCCCGGTGGTGTCGACGCGGCGGATCCGTCCGTTGCCTTGGTCGAGGATGTCGATGTTTCCTGTGCCGTCCACGCCGACGTTGGTCGGGCCGTGCAGTTCCGCGTCGATCGCCGGTCCGCCGTCGCCTGCGAAGCCCGGCGCGTCGGTCCCGGCGATGATGGTCTCCTGCCCGTTGGCGGCTAGCCGCGCGACGACGTTGTCCAGGCTGTTGGCGAGGTAGGCGTCGCCGGCGGGTCCTGCGGCCCAGCCGTCGAAGGTGGTCATGGAGATGACCCGCGGCGCGGGGTGGGCCGCGGTGGTCGATGCGGTAGTGGTCGTCCTGCCGCTCGGGCCGACGGCCAGCAGGGTCGTCACCGCGGCGGCGAGGACCGCGAGAGCGGCTGAGGCGACGGCCAGGCGCCAGCGCCGTGGGGCCCTGAGGCGGATGCACCGGTGGCCGTGGGTGGGTGTGGCTGGTTCTGGTTGGGGGCTGGGTAGGGCGGTTCGGGGTTGGGCTGTCTCGTCCGGATGCGACGTCTGGACCGGGGGCCTGTCCGTTGGCGTGGCGGAACGGGCAGCCTGCGGGAGTGCAGCCGTTCGCATCTTTCGTGGTGTGGTTGGTGCGAACAGGTGGGTGGTCAGGTCCTCGTCGTGGGGGTCCTGGCGCAGGTGCAGGACGAGCCCGGACCGCGCGGGCCAGTCCTTGCCGTAGACCGTGGCGGTGGCGTCGAGGAGTGCTCGTCCGAACGTGCTGGCGTTCGCGGGCCGCAGCGCCGGGTCCTTCGCCAGCGCCGTCATGACGACGGCTGCGAGGGGTGCCGGCACGTCGTCGAGGGGGCGCGGGGTTATCTCGAGGTGGTGGCGGAGCAGCTCGGGCCGGGACAGGACCTGGTCGAACAGCGGGCGGCGGGCGAGCTGCTCGTAGAGGACAGCGCCGAGCGCGTAGAGGTCCGCGTGCGGCCCGGCGGGCTGGCCGGCGATGACCTCGGGTGCGAGGTAGCGGGGGGTGCCGACGACCTGCCCCGAAGTCGTCGCTGGTTCCGTCGCGAGCTTCCCGAGGCCGAAGTCGGTGAGCTTGGGCTGCCCGGCAGCGGTGAACAGGATGTTGTCGGGCTTGATGTCGCGGTGCAGCACGCCGTGGTCGTGCGCGTGGGCGAGTGCGTCGGCCATCGCGATGCCCGTCGCGCAGACCGCGACCGCCGAGAGTTGGTGGCTTGCCAGTGTCCCGCCGTCAAGCAGCTCCATGATCAGAATGGCGAGGCGGTCGGTCCTGTGGTAGTCGTGGACCCGCGCGATGTGCGGGTGATCAAGCCGGCCGAGGATGCGCGCCTCGGCGTCGCACCGCCGCGCGTCGTCGGCCGACGAGCCGGCCGCGGAGATCTTGACGGCCACGGGGCGGTCGAGGTCGTCCTGGCGCGCGGCAAGGACCAGGCTGAAGGCGCCGGCGCCGAGCTGGTCGCCGAGGGTGTAGCGGGGGAGCGCGGCTGCCACCTGCGCGCGGTCGATGACGGGCACGTCGGGACCCGTCTTACCCCTTCGGCCCGCTGGTCGCCGCTGACGGGCAACCGTGCACGGCACAGGGGACGGCCGCGATGCGCACAGCACGCATGACGCCGAGAGAGTCCTCGATGTACAGGATCCCGTCATCGATGGCGAGGCCGTCGGGCTCGGCGAGGGTCGCCTTGGCTGCCGGTCCGCCGTCTCCGCCGATACCGGGTTGGCCCGAGCCAGCGAGCGTAGTGATCAGCCCACGGGTGTCGATGCGGCGAACCCGCTCGAAACTGGTGAGGTAGATGTCGCCGGCCTGGTCCACGGTCAGGCTGGCGAGGCCGAGGTCGAGCTCCGCGTCGATGGCCAGGCCGCCGTCCCCGGTCGTTCCTCGTGTTCCGTTGCCGGCGATGGTCGTGATGACTCCCTGCGGGCTGATCTTCCGGATCCGCTCGTTGGACAGGTCGGCGACATACAGACTGCCGTCGGGGCCGAGCGCGAGAGACCTGGGGAAGCGGAACTGTGCCGCGGTCGCGGTGCCACCGTCGCCGCCGAAGCCGTGCGCGCCGGTGCCCGCGACGGTGGTGATGATCCCGTGGGTGTCGACCCGGCGGATCCGGTCGTCGCCAGCGTCGGCGATGTAGAGATCGCCCCGCGCGTCGACGGTGACTGACTGCGGAGCAGAGAGGTTGGCGTCCGTCGCGGGGACCTCGTCGCCGGAGAAGGCAAGGCCGCTGGTGCCCACCGGTCCGCCGTACCAGGTAGTGCCGGTGCCCGCCACGGTGGTGATGATCCCGTTCGCGTCGACGCGGCGGATGCGGTTGTTGTTGGCGTCGGCGATGTAGAGGCTGCCGTCGGGTGCCACCGCGACCCCCAAGGGGCTGTTGAGCTCGGCGCGGATGGCCGGGCCGCCGTCGCCCGCGTAGCCGGCGATGCCGTCACCCGCGACGGTGCTGATGGTCCCGTGTGTGTCGACGCGGCGGATCCGGTGGTTGAACCTGTCGGCGACGTAGAGGTAGCCCCGGGCTGGGTCGATGGCGATGCCTGCCGGGTAGAAGAACTTGGCCGCACTCGCGGGACCGCCGTCGCCGGTGAACCCGGGGGTCAGGGTGCCGCCGCCGCGCAGGACCGTCGTGATGCTCCCGAGGGTGAGCGCGCCCGGCCGCCAGGCCGGCATCGCAGCCGCTGCGGTCGAGGCCCCTGGGTGCCGATGACCTACCGCCGCCCAGGTGACGCCCCCGCCGAGCGCCGCGCCGGCGGCGATCGCGACCGCCAGCGCCGCGGCCGCGACGCCGCTGCCCTGCCTGCGCTGTCGCGGTGCGTCCGGGCTGTCCACACCTGGGGCGCGGCGGCGGACGTGTGTGGGACGGGCGGTCAGGTCGCGCAGGTCATCGGAGACTTGGACCGGCACCCCCGCGTCCCGCAGCCATCCTCGGCCGAACACGTCGGTCGCGGCCCTGGCGAGGTCGTCGGCAAAGGCATGGGCGTCGGGATGACGATCCTCGCGTCGCTTCGCCAGACTGCGCATCACGACCTTGGCCAGTGGCGCGGGCACGTCCGGCGGCGGTGGCGGGACGACGGTGAGCTGACGGCGCAGCATCTCGGGGATGGGGGTGCGCGGCGGGGCCGTGGTCCTGCCCGACAGCAGCTCGTAGAGCGTCGTGGCGAGCGCGTAGAGATCGGTGACGCCGCTGAGATGCTCGCCCTTGATCTGCTCGGGCGCCATATAGCGGGGCGTGCCTACGATCTGGCTCGCCGACGACACCGACGCCTCGATGATCTTTGCGATGCCGAAGTCGGCGAGTTTCGGCTGGCCGCTGTCGGCGAGCAGCACGTTCGCCGGTTTGATGTCCCGGTGCAAGATGCCGCGGCTGTGGGAGAGGGCGAGCGCGTCGGCGAGCGCCAGACCGACGGCGCAGGCCTCCTGGGGGCGCAGCCTGCGGCGCGCGAGCGTGCCACCGCCGAGCAGTTCCATCACCAGCAGGCACAGGTCCTCGCGGGTCATACAGTCGTGGGTGCGCACGATGTGCGGGTGATCGAGCTGCCCCACGGCCCGGGCCTCCACCAGGAAACCCGTCGCGACCTGGGGCGTCGTGTTCGCCAGCACCTTGACCGCGACCGGGCGGTCAAGGCCGTCGTGGCGGCCGGCCAGCACAACGCCGAACGCGCCGGACCCGAGTTCCTCGCCGATCGTGTAGCCGGGCAGCGCCGCGGCCACCCGCGCGCGGTCAACAACCGTCACCGCACCGACTCCCTTGCCACAGGGGCACCCAGACCTCCTACGAGCCGCACCGTCATGTCCGCTGCGACCCGAGCGTGATGCGGACGATGCGGTTGTTTCCCCGGTCGGCCACATAGAGGGTGCGTCCTGCCGCATCCACGGCCATGCCGCCGTCGGGCAGCAGCCCCGGCACGGCAGAGGCGCGGGTTTCCCCCGGTGGGACCGTGCCCGCGATGGTGAGGATCGTTCCGGCGGTGGTCACCTCCCGGATGCGGTGGTTCTCCCGGTCGTCGATGAACACGTCGCCGACGGCGTCGACGACGACCCCACGCGGATCGCGCAGCGTCGCGGCGGTAGCCGGCCCGCCGTCGCCCGAGAATCCGGCCATGCCCGTACCGGCGATCGTCTCGATCGTGCCGTCCAGGTCGATCCGACGGATACGGTGACCGTACTGGTCGGCGACGTACACCCGGCCCGCACTGTCGAGAGCAACGTCGTACGGGTCGTCGAGCAGCGCCTGCGTCGCCGGGCCACCGTCGCCGTACGAGCCCCGCCCGTAGCCGCCAGCGACGGTAGTGATGACCCCGGCCGGGCTGATCCGCCGAATCCGGTTGTTCGCGGAGTCGGCGACGAGGAGGTCGCCGGAGCCGTCGAACGCGAGCCCGATGGGCGCGAACAGATAGGCCTGCGTCGCCGGGCCCCCATCGCCGAAGCTGGCGGTGGCGGGTGCCGCGATGTCCCCTAGCAGGGTCCCCGGCCCGTCGTCGCTGCGCCCGGCGAAGGTGGTGATGATGCCCGTGGCGCTTACACGACGGATCCGGTTGTTCGACACTTCGGAGATGTAAAGGTTCCCGGCAGCGTCAACGGCGACCGCGGCCGGCCCATCGAGTTCCGCCGCCGTGGCCGGGCCGCCGTCACCGGAAAACCCTGCTGTCCCGTCGCCCGCGACGGTGGTGATCGTGCCATCCGGGCTCACCCGCCGGACCACGTTGTTGCCGTAGTCAGGAATGTAGACATCACCCGCCGCGTCCACCGCCGGCGAGAGAGGACCGTTGAGCTTCGCCGCCGTCGCGGGGCCGCCGTCACCCGCGAAACCGGTCGCCCCCGTCCCGGCGACCGTGACCACGGAGACACGGGGTGGTTTCGGCGTGGCCGCGCCCGGGACGGCGGCGTAAGCAGGTGCCGGCGACGAGCCGGGGCCGACCGCCCCTGAGACGGCGGCCGCAGAACCAGCACGGCTGCTCAGGGCCAGCGGAAGGACCACCGCGGCGGCGATCAGCGCGGCGGCGACCCCTGCCACGACAGGCACGACCGCGCGACGGAGCGGACGTACGCGCGCCGCGCTCGAACCGGCGTCGGGCGGGGCGGCCGGACCCTGCATCGGGCGGGTTCTCCCCGCGTCGGCCGCGTGCGACCCGAGCGAGGAGGCAGGAGCGGCGCCGGGCAGCGGCAGCGTCCGGTCGGGCGCAGACGGCTGTGGGGGGATCGCGGCCCCAGCCGTGAGGATCGCGGTGCCAACCGCCCGATCCGCCACCCCTCGACCCGCGGCGTCTCGCGCCGGCGACGCCGGCGGCACCTCGATCAGGGACCCACCGGACGGCCGCCAGCCCGGCCCGTAGTCGGCCAAGGCCGCGCCGGCCAGGGCAGCGGCGAAATCCGCCGCGTCACGGTGCCGGTCCCCGGGCGCCTTGGCCAACGCCCGGCCGAGGACCGCGGCCACCGCGGGCCCGGCACCGGCCGGTGGCGACGGTACGACCTCGCAATGGTGGCGCAGCCGCTCCGGCGTCGTCAGACCGTCGCCGAACACCGACACACCGGCGAGCAACTCATACAACGTGGCGGCGAGCGCATAGACGTCGGTCCCAGCGCTGAGCCCCGCCCCGGTGATCTGCTCCGGCGCCAGGTACCGCGGGTTGCCGACGACCAGCTCGGCGGCGTCGGGCGGCCAGCCGCCCGCGAGCAGCGCGACACCGAGGTCGGTCAGTTTCGGCTGCCCGCCCGCGGTGAGCAGAATGTTCGTCGGCGTCAGGCCACGATGCACGAGGCCGGCCGCGTGCGCGACCGCCAGTCCCTCGGCGACATCGACCACCACCGCGCAGGCCACGGCGCCGGCGAGGTCGTGCCGCCCAGCGAGGCTGCCGCCCGGCAGCAACTCGGTCACAATCAGACAGAGAGTGCCCGCGCGCACCACCGACATCGTCTTGGCCAGGTGCGGATGGTCGAGCCCGAGGAGCGTCTCCCCAACCGCAAGGGGGACGTCCGCGGCGCGCTCAGCCGACTCCACGACCTTCACCGCGACTACGCGGCCCGTTTCGGACTGGCGGCCCGCAA
>NZ_JADWYX010000018.1:26935-104363 GCF_016786355.1 Frankia sp. AgB1.9 | reverse complement strand
ACAGTGATCGTCTTGTTCGTGGCCGCACCGGTCGCACCGGCGGTGGAACCGCCCGAGCTCGACGAGCCACAGCCTGCGGCTAAAAGCACCGAGCCGACGGCTGCCGCGGCGGCTAAAACGGTCCTGCGCTTACGGATCATCATTTTCCTTCGAGGCTTTTGTAGGTGGCTTAGCGGCGTTCCCGCGGCCAGGACGAGAAAACCGGCGGTAAGCGTGCGCTCGGCCCGCCGGAACAGTCTGCCGCCTCGCGACTTCCTTATTGTTTGCCGGCAGGGAGTGCGGATCTTGAACTCTCGTTCACCCACGGTTCGGGCCGACGCGGCCCTCCGAGGCCGCCGAAGGGTCGCCAGCAGTACGGATATCCGGAGGATTTTCTTCCGGTTCTTCCGTCCTCGCGAGAACCGCGATGGGTACCTGACGGCCTGGCGACCAAGACCCCTCTCCACTATGCAATCACCGATTGCTTTTCGGTTGGTGGAGTATGCGGTCGTAGATCACACCCTGTCAAGCAGGTGTTTCAATGAGGGGATGGAGCAACGACCGGCCGCGGCAGGCGACGACGGCGACGTGGCTGGCCGGGGGGTCCTCGACAGCGAGGAGGATCTGTCCGGGCCACCGGCGACAGCGCACGGGTGCGCGAGCACGCCGCCCGAGGCGGGTTCCGCCCGCTGGTGGTTCGTCCGGGCCGTGGCCGCGCGCAAGCGGCGGCCTCGCCAGGGAGGGCTCTCGGTCGCTCGCATCATCGACGCGACACTGGACGTCCTGCAGAAGGACGGCTTCGAGGCACTGACCCTGCGGTCCGTCGCCGAACGGCTCGATTCCACCATCGGTTCGCTCTACCGGCACATCGGGAGCCGGGACGAGCTGATCGCGCTGCTCACGGACCACGTCATGGGCGACATCCGGACTGACCGGACCGGCCAGGGCTGGCGAGCCGACATCGAGGCACTGATGCGCGAGGTGCGCAGGCTGAGTCTCAGCGTGCCGCTGCCGCCGGCTGCCCGCACCCAGGCGGGTTACGGGCCGAACATGCTGCGGGTCATCGACGCGGCGCTCGCGCTTTTCCTGGAAGCCGGCCTGACGGCCGAGCGGTCCGCGCTGGCTACCATCAACATGATGGAATTCCTGGCCAGTTCGGCGATCCGGCGAAACCGCCACGGCCAGGTTCCCGCCGGGGCGCTGGGATCGGACGGCTTCAGCGACCTGCTCACCACGCTTCCGGCGGACCGGTTCGCCGCGCTGCGGACAGCGGGAACCTTCTACGTCTCGACGTCAGCGGAAGAAGTCTTCGACAACGGCCTGGCCATCTTTCTCGACGGCGTGACCAGCCACCTTCCCGAAAAGCCCTGACGCCCACTCTGTCCCCAGAAGAGACCGAGGGACGGCACCGGGTCGAAAGCCGTCGTCAGCGCGACGATCTACTGGCGGGCGACCGTGGCGTTCCTACGCTTCTGGCGGAGCGACGATGCGCGGTCCGTGGGACGCCCGGCAGGCCTGACGCCCCGATCAGCTCCGCGTTGGGGCCGCGCGTGTCCCACGCCCGCCCGCCTGAAGGAGCCTGTGGTGTTCCCCTTCCCGTCGTTCGCGTGCCGCCTGGTCCCGATGGCAGCGGCCGTCGCCGCGGTCGTCGCCGTCGCGAGCTGTTCTGACAACGCCGACGCACCGGCGACAGCTGGTGCGGCCTCATCGCGGCCTGCGCCGTCGGGGCCGACAACGGCCGCACCCGAAAAAGGGGCGACGGGCGCGCCAGCGGCCGGCGGGGCGGCCTCGACGCGACTCGGGGCGTCGCCAGCCGGGACACACCCGGCGGAGGATGGCGATGTCGACGGTGACGGCCGGCCCGACGAGCTGAGCGTCAGCGGGACCCACCTGCTCGTCCGCTACTCCGGCGGCGGGACGGACAGCGTCGCCTTCCAGGCCGGCGACCCCACCAGCGTGCGCCTCCTCGGAGCCTCCGACGCCGACGCCGACGGACACGCCGAGGTGTTCGTCCAGGTCGACCAGGGGGCAGCGCAGCAGGTCTCGACTCTCTTCCGATACGTCGGCGGCCACCTGGGCCTGGTCACCCTCGACGGCAACCAGGCCACCCTGGCGTACGGGGGCTCGACCGGGTACGTCGCTTCCTGGTCCTGCCGACCGTCGTCGTCACCGAACGCCGCGCTGGCCACCGCGACGGGACCGAGCACGGGGCCGAACGTCTACAAGCTGACGGTGACCGACTACCAGTTCGACGGCACTCGGCTGGTGTCCCTGTCGACCAGGACCTTCGCGCCTGCCGGCTTTGACGCGCTGCCGATCGACCATGACGCGCATTCGGGCAAGGCCGGCTGCGGCCCCGTCCTTCCAGGCCAATGAGCCTGCTCGCCCGCACAGCACGCGCGTCGGACCGGCCTCCCGGCCGTCGCGGCGAACGTCGGCGAAGCGCATAAGCTGCGGACCGTCAGCGGATGCCCGCCGGCCCGCGGCCGGACAGGAGGCGACTTGTCCGACACGCCGTCGCGGTCGCCGGTCAGCGACCCCCACGACGACGCGTTCGCCACGCTGCTGGCGGAGAGCTACCAGCGTGTTGTCGGCGCTGCGCCGCCATTCAGCGAGAGCGGGCTGGCCACCGCCCGCTGGCTTTACGCCGACGCACCGTTCGGGGTCCTGGCACACGACGGCGGGGCCGACCCACGCTTCGTCTACGCGAACGCCACCGCGCTGCGCATCTTCGGTTACCGCTGGGACGAGATGGTCGGAATGCCGTCACGGCTGTCCGCTCCCCCGGCCGACCGCGGCGAGCGCGCGACGCTGATGAAAGACGTCCTTCGTGGCGGGTACACGAACGACTACCGGGGCCGGCGGATCACCCGGACCGGGCGCCACTTCTGGATCGAGGACGCGACGGTCTGGAACATCGTGGATCGCGAGGGCACGCTTCGAGGGCAGGCCGCCCTCATCCGCGCGTGGACCGACGCGTGACCAAACCTCACGTGGATGCGCAGCGACCATGCCGGGATTACACAAGGACGTCCTGACCGAGGCCTTGTGGAGCGGCTCGCGCCGCTGTCGCCCGAGCGGCCGCCACGCGCACGGCTGTCAGCGCCCGCCGAGCTGGTCCTGGTGAATGGCCTGGTGCGCGACCGCGGTGCCGGGCATCGTGGGCTTTGGGGGCTTGCTGTTCGGCCGGTCGACCTTCCGCACCCAGGACCGCGCGCCGGCGGCCAGGCGCTGCTCGATCTTGAGCTCACTGAGGCCGACGAGATCCAGGCCGGGAATCATCAGGTCCTGTTTCGAACCATTCGATGTGCCGACGAAGGAGCCCGACCAGCTCCGGGTGCGAGGAAATCGGCCGGACCTCGCCGATCTCACGGTGTTTGAGCGCCCGGGGCTTGCGGGGCTGGTCCGGCTCGTCAGAGCAGCGGGGTGAGATCTCCGGGTTGTTGCGTTCGAGCATCGCCTCGCCCCACCCGGACGCGGGCAGCCCATCGGCCTGGACAACCTCGAGGCGGGGGTACGGTCGGCCGGGCTGGCCCAGGCCTGACCCGGGACCGCCTGCGATCCGCTCGGCCGCCGGCGTGCGGCGTCGCCGTAGGTGAGCAGCGCCCGCAGCTGACCGGGACGCCAACCCGGATGATCATAGGTTCAGGTCAAAGGTCCGGGCCCGCTGATCGCATTTGACCGGGACGAGGGATGCGTATTGATGAAGACCCCCGATGAGTGCACCCGATTTCCTGGTCGAGCGAGAGATTGCTCAGCAGGTACCGGGCGCATCGCGGCGTGAATTCTGGTGGTAAGAACTGTGGCCGTCACGGCCGCAGCGATCGCCAGAACGGCTATAGTCATTGTGATTATCGTGCGCAGGCTGATATTTGTCTGCTTGTTCCACGCCATCCGATCACCGAGACTCGGAATCTGTTCACTGGCGTAGTGGGCTCGCGGTCATCCGGCCAGCGACACTTCACCGGGCGGGCTAGCAACGAATTGCCTCGTCGGCACGCCGGCTATTCCGATGATAGTTGCTCGCGTCCGCCTAGTCCCCCGATATCTTTGCGGTAAGAGCGGTGGGCCGACGAGCACCCGCCAACTCGTCGACATCGCCAATAAAATATGATCGGCTGCTCTGCGTCGACTCCAAGGTCGCTGCAGGGGGCCGAGGTCGACCTTCCTTGGCACTGGTGGGCCACCTGATTTCGTTCGCACTCCTCCTGGCCAAAGGCCGGAAGGCCTGCCACCAACGGTCCACGTCCGCAGATGGCCGTTTCACGTCAGGACGACGCGCCAGACCACCTCGCGCCACCTGCACCTATCACCCAGCGCGACGCCAAAAGGTCAAACGACAAGCTAAGAGCGGCGCAGCTGATCGTCAACCGGAACAGCGCCTGGTCCGACGACAAATATATCGCCACGGATCCTCTTTGAGCGGTACATTACTCCCGCCTCCCATTCCTGGGGCCACGACGTCCGCTTACGCGACCATCGGACATTTTCCAGGAGAAAACGCAGGTCGGGGTAGTCGATCGCGGACGTAAGATCGGCTTCGGTGAATTCGTCCAGGAGATCCCGCAGCGCGGTGGCGATTTTTCTGAGTTGGTTGACCTCGAGCGGTCGCCGCGGATTCTGGTCCAGCAGTACTCTCGTCACGTCGACATCGACCGTATCCGCGAGAGCGCCCGCTAGCGGCGCGATTGTACCGACGGCCAGTCCCAGAGTTCGGTCGAGTCTTCTTCTGAGGCCGTCGATCTGAAGGGGCGTACTGCCCTTCTGTGGGCGGTTGAAGAGGCGTCCCAATCCAATGAGCGCAGCTATGATCCCACCCGTGTCCGACAGGATCGCACGGATGTCGCCCCGACTCCGGTAAACGTCATATGCGGCGCCGGCATCAAGAGCGCCACCGGCGACCAGATCCCGTCGACGAGCCCTGGTAACAATCTGGAGAAGTTTCTCGGCACGATCTCGCGCGATCCTGAAATCCTCTGTCAGGGGCACGGAGAAATCCCGGTCGTGCGCGTAGTCATCAAGGTATCGGGGTGTGTGGATGAGGATTCTGTCGAGCTCTCCGATCAAACCGTCGACGCGATTGTCAGAGAATATCCGGGCATGCCGGCTGGTCAGACTGACCGCGATACTGATCTCGACTGCGTTCCTCAGCGCGTCGACGACGTGTGAGACCGGCGCCCGCCGCAGGCACAGCCGATCCACGGGCGGAAGGCTGGTTTGTAGCAGGCTCAGCATGTCCGCGACTCGCGCCAGATCTGGTTGTTCGGGTGCTGACTCAGCGCGCGAACTCCGCCTGGCGGCGGACCGCGCCGCAGGGCCGGGTGTCTCGCCGGCGTCCACGGCAGCAAGCTCGGCGGTCGGCGGTTGCGACGACGAAGTGTGATCCAGGTCGTCCACGCGCGGCGGTTGACGCGCGACGTCCGGAACCCCAAGCCGAGCGGTGAGATCTGCCGCCAGCATCACAAACGGCCCGCGCTCGGCCTCCTCGACAGTGCCCTCAGCGAGCGCCGAGTTCACCGCTTCGAGCGTCGCCCAGTCCTCTACACGGTCACGCACGGGCCGGAGCGCGGCGGCGACACCCGCTCTGAACCTGTAGTGCTCCGGCGATCCGCCCGTGCCGGGCGGGTAGGCCGGCTCAAGAAGCCCGTTGACGAAGACCTCAGCACGCTCCAGCGGACCCGTTTCGGGCGCGAACCGCGACTGTAGAAGATCTATGAGCGGCAGCGAAAGCAAGGGCGCGGAAGCGACGAGCTCGGCCAGGCTCACGGCAGCCTGCGAGGCCCGCGCGCGGAACGCGAAGACAATGTCGGCGGCGGCGACCGACATCTGGCTGGCAGACACCGCTGCCACGGAAGGCTGGCCCGGCAGCGTTACGCTCGCGACCCATCCGCTTCCGTCGACGACAGCGGCCGCCCATTCCCGAACACTTGTCGAATCCAAGGTGAGGACCGGCACCGACAATGGTGCCTCGCGACCGCCCTCAGCGACCTGTCCATACTCGGCCGACCACCAAGCGACGTCCACGTCGAGCATCTCATTGGGAGCCGCGGGGCTCGCCGCGCGGGCAGCCGCATCGGGCAGGCCGAGGGCGGTGGATGACCAGTATTGAGCGGGCAGCATGTGCACGATCGAGGTCGGCATGCGCCGCGCCCAGTTCGTGAGCGCTCGCCAGATGTCGGGTTCGGCCCAGTGGTCCGCGACGGCATCCGTGGCCAGAAGCACGAGGCGCCGTCCGCTGGGATCGACGAGGCGTTCCGGTGGCCAAGCATCGCCATGGTCGTTCTGGAGCCGGAGGCGCCCGCCGACCTCGGCCGCGCCCCTTTCGCTCACAACAACCTGCCAGCGGTCCACAGCGCGGAACACATCGGCTGCTTCGAGGGCTGTCACGAGTCGATCCAGGCTGTTCTTCCACACGGCCACACCCGCCCCCGCGTCGACGACGACCGCTACATCGAGATGCCGTCGTCGCGCGACCGCCAGACCGCGTTCACCGTCGTCCCCCGAACCGCGCACGCGCTCGAATGCCTGAAACGCGTTCGCAAGTTTCACCGTTTCGGCGAGTACCTCGGTTATTCGCCCGGCCGATGACTGCCGGGTCACTGACGACTGCTGGCGTCTTGAAGTGGTACCTGCGGCAGCCGGAAGGGGCCGCGTCCGCGCGGATCGTCCCAGATCATGGCCACGCCCGGACCGACCGCCCGGCTTGCCGCCAGACGCTCGGGGAGCTCATCTCGGCGTGCGGTGTCCGGAACAGCATCGGCATTCATCAGAATTTTTTCCGCGACGGCGGTCGAAGCGGAGAGCACCAACAGGAATCCGCAACCCTCCACGAGAAGCGTCTGGAGTGAACCATGGGGCTCGGTCGCCGCGCTGAGGATCAAGTAGGGAGCGGCCCCCTCGGTCCGCAGCCACGTCACCACGTCTGTCCTGCGAGCCAGGCCTGGCACGACGCCAGCAGGCCGTGCCCACATGCCGACCGTCGCTGCTGTCCGTGCCGTGTGCTGCTCGACCTTCGTCCGTCTCCGTCCGTCGTGAAGGCGCGCCGACCAGCGCAGTCGCGGATCAAAGCCTGCCGTCAAGTCGACCCATCCGTCCGGCTCTCTGACGAGATCCCAATGCTCGATGCCAAGGGTCAGCAGTGCCTCGGGCGTCGCCAGGTCGACCATGAGATCCCGGCCCGTGGCGGCCATGGCCTGGTCCAGAACTGTTCGCAGTGCGCGCCGCAGGCCACGCTCCGAGCGTTCCGAAAGCAGCTCGGCTGCCATGCGCCGAGGCGGGGAACCGTCGCAGAACAACGTGGCGGAGACCGTGTCAGGCCAGATGGAGCGAGCACGTACCCGTTCGTCGCCAAGATGGACAAGGAGCCACGCCCGCCGGTTTCCCGTGCTCTCCAGATAGTCGACGAAGTCCTCGGTCGAGAACCCGGAGTCCGCGATCCAGGCTGCCGCGGGCTCGCGGGTGAGGGCCGCCGAAGAAGCGCCGGCCCTACTGGCCGCACCGATGACGAAACGGTAGAGCGGGTCGAGCGGCATCGAGTCCTGGTCTTCGGCGCTGGCGGCCCTGACCAGCAGTTCGTCCAGAGAACCCGCTCGGGGCATGTACCCGTTCTCGCGGTGAAAGATCCGGAGCACTGTCGAGGTCAGGAGCACGTCGGGCTCGGCCGCGCAGAGAGACTGAATGATCATTTTCGCGGTGGCCGCACGTGCCATCGGTCCCGCCAGATCGAACGCACGATGAACATCGGTGTCCGTGGGGTCAGCAGCATGGCGCTGGTGAAGGCGGTCCCGCAGGCTGTTCAGCGCGGCGCCGGTCCAGCCGTCCGCTGTCAGCACCTCACCGCACCGTGTAAACACCTCGCTGTAGAGCCGGCGAACGGATTCGCCGAGTAGGTCAGGAACGCCGACAGGACTGGCGGGCGCTACCGGCGCGAAGACGGCTACATTTCTTCCCTGCCCGAGCGGTTCATCTTCGGGTGATCTGGATGAACTCGGCCCGCCGACTTCGGAGAGCGCGGAAGAGGTTCCAGGGTAGAAAGGCGGCCGCCGATTTCTCGACTCATTCGGCGGAAACGTCGGCGCGTTTGTGGGTCGACGTCGCCCCACAAGCGCGGCATGAATCCCGTCGAGTAGAGCGGCGGATGCCCCGGCCTCGTCCATACCGACAAGGTCGATGGGCGTCAGCGGAGCGAGCAGCCCCTCTGGATCGCACTCCTCGACCCGCACCGGAACGATCCGTCGCCGCGCGCCAGCGGGATCATCTCGCCAAACACTCAGCCATTCGACCACACCTTGTCGTGACGCATCGACGTACGAAGCCGAGACGACTGGCAGAACCGTGATTGTCTTTGACAGCGTCGTATTCATCATAGCCACGTCGTGGGTTCCCGGAACGAGGTCCCACGACTTGACGAACACCCCCACGGGCCGACCGTCGACGGCCCGCAGCTCCTCCAGCTGCCATGCTATCCAGTCCGCCCAGGCCTCATCCCCGGGTGCGTAGCTGAGGTAGAAGTCAAACTCGCTGCGCATGGCCACCCCGGCGCGATGATCTTGATTGAGGCACACTTGGCGGCACGCCGAGCGCCGGACCCCCGTAGTCCATGCGGTAAGTGTCCACCGCAGCCCGGAGGCGTCACAAGGCGGGGTAGCACCGCCCACCGTGGAGTCGCGTCTGCAGCCGCGGCGTCCGCACTCATTTCTCGAGCGGCGGGCGGTCGCGTGCACATTCACGCCAGGTGGGCTGTTCAGGGTTTTTGCCATGATTTGTCTCATCTCGACGGGACAGGCCGGCGGCTCCTCTACCTCCAACAAGAAACGCCGACCCCACCGTCGAAGACTTACCCTCGCTGAAGCGACCGGCTCTCCCGCCTGTCGGCGACGTGGCACTGAACACGCTCATGCGGCGTCTCGTGTCGCGGACCTCGCTGCCGGGCTAACAGGGGTCGTGGTCCGCGAACGCACCCAGCGAGGCAACTCAGTTGCCGTTGAACGGGTCTGACGCGCTATCGGCTCCGCTCCGCCCAGGCGCGCGCCGTGGCGAGCCCGTCCATTCCGGCCACGCCGCGAACAGTCCGCCGACAAGCGCGTCGCGAGCCGCCGATTCGCTGAGGCCCACCAGATCGATCGGCTGGATCGCGCCGAGCCAACTGTCGGGGGCACAGGGACGAACGATGATCGGAATGGGCAGCCCGTCGGGCACGCCATCAAGCCCACGACTGCCCCGGCGTTCCCGGTACCCGCCCGAGACGCCCCACCGGTCCACGAGCCCGGTATCCCCAAGCCACCCCGCCATCACCCGCCGATCCCGGACCGATGGGCGCGTCCCTCACCGGCCACACCGACAACGTGTGGCCGGTGGCGTTCACTGCAGACGGGCACACCCGCGCCACCGGCAGCTGGGACAAGACGGCACGTCTGTAGCAGACACGCTGAGGAACCCGCCGGATGCCGACGGCCAATTCCGGGCGTCCGCATGACCGCGCAACACCCGCCGACCCGACCACCTCTCTCGCACCGTGGACCGGATGTGGCCACGCGAATGATCGTCTCTCGCTCACTGCGAATCTTCGCAGGTCACCGCACAAGTCGATCTTCATGAGCGAAGTTCATGCAGATCTTCGAAGGCACCAACCACTTCCAGCGGTTGGTGATCGGCAGACACCTCGCGCGGGCCTGATCTGCCTGCGTTTTCGCAGGTCACGGACCCCAGTCGTCCTCGGGTGGGCTCGCTGGCGGCTTGCCCTCGACAACCAGGCCCTCGCCCTGGAGCTCAGCTCCCCCACCGCCGACCTCCGCGAGGGCCTCGCTGCTCCAACTACCCGCCGCCGACCGAACCGAGGCCGCGTCGATACCGCCCTCAGAGCTAAAACCTCTAGAGATTTCGTGTTACGGTGCGGGGCATCGCTGGTCGACGAGAGGGCGACGCAGATGCAGACACCACTGGCTCAGGTCTTCACCTGGCCGGACGACGCGCCACAGCTCATCGGCAGCCGGTGCGGCGACTGCGGGGCGACGACCTTCCCCGCGCAGGATCGTTGTCCCCGGTGTGGACGGTCCAGCATGGTCGAGTCGCTCCTGCCTCGTCGCGGCACACTCGTGGCCTGGACGACGCAGGGCTTCGTGCCGAAGCTGCCCTACGCCGGCTCCGAGAAGGCGGACCGCTTTGAGCCGTTCGGGGTCGGCCTCGTTCAGCTGGCCGACGTCATCCGAGTCGAGTCGCGGTTGACGGAGAACGACCCGGCGAAGCTGCGCATCGGCATGGAGGTCGAGCTGGCCGTCGTTCCCTTCTACGTAGACGACGCCGCCAACGAGGTCATGACCTTCGCCTTCGCGCCGGTTCCCGGTAACGGTGACGGGGCCTGAGGAGTCCAGCATGAACGATGTAGCGATTATCGGCGCGGGCCTTCATCCCTTCGGCCGGTTCGGTGCCAAGACCGCCTTCGCCATGGGCGCCGAGGCCATCGACCTGGCGCTCGCCGACGCGGGCGTGACCTGGGCGGACGTGCAGTTCGCCTGCGGCGGCAGCTGGGAGGTCGCGCAGACCGACCCGCTGACCGGGCTGCTCGGGCTGACCGGGATCCCTTTCATCAACGTCTTCAACGCCTGCGCCACCGCGTCGAGCGCGATCCAGACGGCGACCAACGCGATTCTGGCCGGCCAGTGTGAGATCGCCGTCGCCGTCGGCCTGGACAAGCACCCGCGCGGGGCCTTCGTCGAGGACCCGATGCTGGTGAACATGCCGTCGTGGTACGCGGAGAACGGCCAGTACGTCACCACGAAGTTCTTCGGCATGAAGATCAATCGCTACATGCACGACCACGGCATCACCTCCCGGACGCTTGCCCGGGTCGCGGCGAAGAACTTCCGCAACGGCGCGCTCAACCCGAACGCCTTCCGGCGCAAGCCGATCTCGGAGGACGACATCCTGGCCTCGCCCGTGCTCAACTACCCGCTGACGCAGTACATGTTCTGCGCCCCGGACGAGGGCGCGGCGGCCGTCGTCCTGTGCCGGGCGGACGTGGCGCCTCGCTACACCGACACGCCGGTCTTCGTGCGCGCCTCGGCCATCCGCACCCGCCGTTACGGCGCCTACGAGGTGAACACCACGTGGGCGGCCGTCGAGGAGGACGCGGCACCGACGGTGTACGCGTCGCGCGCGGCCTACGAGCAGGCCGGGATCGGCCCCGAGGACGTCGACGTCGTGCAGCTGCAGGACACCGACGCCGGCGCCGAGGTCATCCATCTCGCCGAGAACGGCTTCTGCGCCGACGGCGAGCAGGAGAAGCTGCTCGCGGAGGGCGCCACCGAGATCGGCGGCCGGCTGCCGGTCAACACCGACGGCGGGCTGATCGCGAACGGCGAGCCGATCGGCGCGTCCGGGCTGCGGCAGGTACACGAGCTGGTCCGCCAGCTGCGCGGGCAGGCCGGCGACCGACAGATCCCCGGCAACCCACGGGTGGGCTACGCGCAGGTCTACGGCGCTCCCGGCACCGCCGCTGTCACCATCCTCTCGCGGTGATCCCCGGCGTCGGCCGCCTCCGCAGACGAACAGGGGCAACCGGCGGTTGCGGATGACGCAAGACCTGCGCCAAGACGGTGACGTCACGCGAGCCGCGCTGCTGGCGCCCGGGTCGTACTTCGAGCTCGTCGACGAGAACGTGCGCGACGTACGGATGCGGGTGTTCCGGCAGCGCGCCAGGTCCCTTCGAGAGCTTCTCGACCAGACAGCCCGATTCGGTGAGCGGCTCTACCTGGTCGACGGCGACGTTCGGCTCAGTTTCGCGACCCATCGTGAACATGTCGACGCCTTGGCTGTCGCCCTGGCGCAGCGGCACGACGTGCAGCCGGGTGACCGCGTCGCGATCTACGCCGCCAACCGCTGGGAGTGGGTCGTAGCCTTCTGGGCGATCGCTACCACCGGCGCCATCCCCGCGGCGTTCAACAGCTGGTGGACGTCCAGCGAGTTCGCCCATGCCTGCGCGCTGGTCGAGCCATCGCTGATCATCGGCGACACAGCGCGTCTGACCCGCGCGGCCGAGGCCACCAGCACAGTTCCGCTACTCAACCTCGACGAGGTGCCTGACCTCATCGCGGCTCACCACGGCAGGCACCCGGCGCGGGCGGCTGTAGGCGAGGACGACCCCGCCGTCCTCATCTTCACCAGCGGCACGACCGGCCGGCCGAAGGCCGTGAGCACCTCGCACCGCGGGCTGTGCGGCCTCGAGCAGGTCAACAGGTTCCCGGAGATGCTGGCGATGACCTCGATGGGCCGGCCAGTGCCGGCCTCCGTCGACGACCTTCCCACCCGCGACGACGTCGTGTTGGTGACCTCGCCGCTGTTTCACACCTCGATGCTCTACGGCGTCGTGCTGCGCGCGGCGTCGGCCGGCTCGGCGGGCGTGCTCCTGCCGGGACGCTTCGATCCTGAGCGTGTGCTCGCCACGATCGAACGCGAACGGATCACCAGTTGGCTCGCTCTGGGCAGTGCGGCGCCCCGGGTCTGCGCGTTCCCGGGACGCGACCAGTTCGACACGAGCAGCCTGGCTCACCTGGGAGTCGGCGGCGCGCCGGTCAGCCCAGCCGTGCAACAGACGATCCGTGCGGCGTTCCCCAAGGCGTCCAGAGCCCTGAGTATCGGCTATGCCAGCACCGAGAGCGTGGCCGTCGTCGCCAACCTCAGCGGCCCGGCCCTCGAACGGCACCCGACCTCCACCGGCCGGGCCACCGTCACCACGACGATCCAGCTACGCGACCCGCTCGGAGCCGCCGTACCCGACGGCGCGCTCGGCGAGGTACACATCCGCAGCCCCTATCTCATGCTCGGCTACTGGAACGACCCGGAGCATTCGGGCGCGGTTCTCAAGGAGGGCGGCTGGCTGGCGATGGGCGACGTCGGTCGCATCGTCGACGGCCTGCTGTACATCGACAGCAGGGCCCGCGACATGATCCTGGTCAGCGCCGAGAACGTCACACCAACCGAGGTGGAGCACCAGCTCGAGGCCCACCCGGACGTCGTCGAGGCCGCCGTCCTCGCCGTCGACGACGCGCTGACCGGCGATGCGGTGTGCGCGGCCGTCGTCGTCCGGCCGGGCGCGACGCTCGACGAGCCTGACCTCGCCGCCTGGTGCCGGGCCACCCTCGCGCACTACAAGGTGCCCACCCGCTGGCGTATCGCCCACGATCCGCTCCCCCGCACGGCCACCGGCAAGCTGCTCAAGCACGTCATCCGTGCTCAGGTCACCGACGCCGACAAGGCGAGCGGCCGAGGGCTGGACGGGGAAGCGAGCGACTGAGACCCGGCGAACGGCATCAGGACGAGGAGGACGTAGTGGTATTGCGGGTAGTGCACAGCGGCACAGGGCTGATCGGCCGAGCCACGCTGGACGGGATCCTCAATCATCCCGAGCTCGAACTGGTCGGCATGTACGTCCAGTCGCCGGAGAAGATCGGCAAGGATGCCGGCACGTTCATCGGCCGCGAAGCCACCGGTGTCCGCACCACCAACAACTGGGACGAGCTTCTCGACCTGGCGCCGGACTGCCTTTCCTACCAGAGCAACAGCATCGCTCGCGAGCTCGATGCGGCGAACGACGTCTGCCGGTTCCTCGAATCGGGTGTCAACGCTGTCACAGCCTCGGTCTTCGCCTGGGGGTACCCGCCAGACGTCCCGGCCGAGTTCGCCCACGTACACGAAGCCTGTGCCAGGGGGAACAGCAGCGCGTTCTTCTCCGGGTCGGACCCCGGCTGGGCAACCACGGATCTTGCTATCGCCGCGTTGCGAATGGCCGACGAGGTCGAATGTGTCCGCGTCTGCGAGCTCGGCTACTGGGGTGGCTACGAGGCAGAATACGTCTGCCGCGAGTACTTCGGCTTCGGGCAGAAGCCGGGCTTCGAGCCAGTTCTCGTGAAGGGTGGCTTCCTGCGGCAGATGTGGGAGCCGACCTTGCGGGAACTGTGCGACGCGATGGGAGTCGACATCGAGGACTGGAACACCGTCTACGAGACCGATTCGCTCGACCACGACATCGAGACCGGCTTCGGAACGGTCCACGCGGGCACCGCCTCCGTCGTCCGATTCGAGTTGCAGGCGCTGAACGGCGGGCGCCCGGTCGCGGTCGTCGAGCATGTCGACCGGGTCGGGATGGGGTCTGGGCCACAGTGGAAGGGGCCCTTCGGGCCGGAGGTGTTCGCGTTCCGGATCGAGGTCGAGGGCAACCCGTCGTTCACCCTTGAGCATCAGGTATCCGCCCCATCGGCCGCGTCCGACGGCACGGCGAGGACCGGGAATTCCCGCCATTTCGCCTTCATCACCGCCGGAAAGAGCACGGCGATGCCCCTCGTCAACGCCATCCCAGCGGTGTGTGCCGCGGGGCCCGGCCTGCTTGGCCCACGTGACGTCGGCCATCCCGTCAGTCGCAACGTGCGACGCGCGCACTGACGCGTCCGGACGACGAGCCGCGGTCCCCGGTTCGGTGCACGATCGGCGAGCTGCAACTGGATCCGCTGCCGTCGAGCTGACGGTGTGTTCGCGATCAACGGGGGTCAGCGCTTCGCGCCGCGCGGTACGGCGATCGCGGTCAGCAGGGCACACCCCGGCGCGAGCGCCGACCACCGTTGCGGGCAGGACAGCACGGCGATCGCGGCCGTCGGGAAGGCGACCCGAACCTGATCGCGGGCGTCATCGACGGCATCACCGGCCAGCGTCAGGGTCACCTCCTGCATGGCGGGGTTGTGACCGATGATCAGCAGCGTCCGTACCTCGTCGGGCGTCCCCCTCACCACGGCGAGGACCTCGTCGGCGCTCGCCTCGTAGAGGCGCCGGTCGTAGAGCACGGCCTGTTCGGCGCCCAACTCGGAGCCAGCCAGGTCCCATGTCTCCCGGGTGCGCAACGCCGTGGAGCACACGACGCGGTCAGGCACGATGCGTGCCTCACGCAACCAGCGTCCGGCGGCAGGGGCGTCCCGGCGGCCGCGGGGAGCCAACGGCCGGGAATGGTCGTCCACCTCCGGCCAGGCGGACTTCGCATGCCGCATAACGACCAACCGCCGGGCGGAAGGCGTGGTCATGCCCCGGTGCCGGACGGCACAATCCCCCCGGTCACGACCGGCCCGTCGGCCGCCTCGCGGCAGCACAGCCCGGTCCAGCCCGCGGCTCCCCCGACGGCACGGTCGTCCGTCACACCCGTCGTCCAGATCACGGCCACCACCACACCATCCCAGGAACGAACCGTCTCCGGCCGCAGGACAGCGCGGGCGCGGAGGCGCGCCGGGCGTACTGAGGTCTCAGACCGCCGTCAGGCGGTGGCGCGTGCTGTCATCTCGCCGAGCGAGATGCCACCGTGCGTGATCTCGAAACGGCCCTGGTCGAAGGACCGGGTCGAGACGTCGTGGCCGGCGGCCTCGGCGCGCAGCGCACCAACGGTGGAGTCGGCCTTGGAACGGTGCTGGAACGGGTCGAACGAGTACCAGCGGCAGGCGTTCTCGTAGGTCATCTTGTTGATCTCGTCGTCCGGCACGCCGTCACAGGCCTTGAGCAGCTCCTCGCCCGGGTACGGCCAGGTCGAGTCGGAGTGCGGGTAGTCACACTCCCACGAGATGTTGTCGATACCGATCTTGTTCCGCGTCGCGACGCCGATCGGGTCCTCGATGAAACACGTCAGGAAGTGCTCCCGAAAGACCTCACTCGGCAGCTTGCCGCCGAAGTTCTGGCCAGTCCACAGGTGGTGCATGTCGTACGTGCGGTCGACACGCTCCAGGAAGTACGGAATCCAACCGGTCCCACCCTCGGACAACGCGATCTTGATGTCCGGGAAGTCCTTGATCACACGCGACCAGAGCAGGTCGGCAGCGGCCTGACAGATGTTCATCGGCTGCAGAGTGATCAGAACGTCCATCGGCGCGTCCGGCGCGGTCAGGGTCAGCTTGCCCGACGAGCCGAGATGGATCGACATCACCGTGTCGGTGTCGACCAGCGCCTTCCACAGCGGATCCCAGTGACTGTCGTGGAAGCTCGGATAGCCCAGCGTCGCCGGGTTCTCCGTGAAGGTCAACGAGTGCACACCCTTGGCAGCGACCCGCCTGACCTCCTTCGCGGCCAGCTCCGGGTCCCACAGCACCGGCAGCGCCATCGGGATGAAACGGCCCGGGTAGGTGCCACACCACTCGTCGATGTGCCAGTCGTTGTAGGCCTGCACGACCGAGAGCGCCAGCTCCTTGTCCTCCGCCGCCGCGAACAGCCGCGCGGCGAAGCCAGGGAAGGACGGGAAGCACATCGAGCCGAGCACGCCGGCCGCGTTCATGTCCTTGACCCGCTCATGGATGTCGAAACAGCCCGGGCGCATCTCCTCGAAGGACGTCGGCTCGACGCCGTACTCCTCCTTCGGCCGGCCCGCGACGGCGTTGAGGCCGACGTTCGGGATGACGGTGCCGTTGAAGGTCCAGACGTCGGAACCGTCGTCGCGACGGACGACCTTCGGGGCGACATCGTCGAACTTCGCGGGCAGCCTGCCCTTGAACATGTCGGGTGGCTCGACCAGGTGGTCATCGACACTGATCAGGATGAGGTCGTCGGCTTGCATGCCAGTCTCCGCTCGCGGGGTCGTGGGCTGCCAGAGCTCCGGTTGGGTCGTGGCCGCCGGGTCGGGTCGTGCTGTCGAAGTCGGATTCCTTTTAATATTTCAGTTTTCAGCGCGGAGTCCAGGCCACCGCCGTGGTCAGCCGCCCCAGGCCACGACGGGCCCGGCCGCCGCGACCAGCGCGGTCAGCGCCGCGTAGTCGACCGGCAGCTCCAGGACACCGACGCCGCCCTGGGCGAGCCGGGCGGTGACCGCCGCGCGGTGCTCGGCCGACGACAGCGGCTCGCCGTCGTCGCCCCAGACCTCGACGACGACGGTCAGCCCCAGCTCGTCGGCCCAGCGCAGGCAGCCCGCGGCGACGCCGTCGTCCGGCACCCGGTCGACCACGGCCACGGCGACACCCGCCCCGGTCAGCCCGGCAGCGATCGCCCCGGCGATGGCCAGGCCGGCACCGCCGGCCGCCGGCACCCGGACGCTGCCGAGCCGAACCGTGGAGAAGGTCCGTCCCAACCAGTGTGCGGCCGGTCCCGGCTCGGAGAAAACCGATCCATGCGCAGGCAGCACGGCGGCTAGGTCCGCGGCCGCGCAGGCGGGGTTCAGCGGCCCGGCCGTCTCGGCGTAGAGCGGGCCGACGACGGCGGAGAGATCACGGTAGAGCGCGGGCCGTTCGCCGCCCGCTACGACGGGAATCCGGGCCCGCAGCGTCTCGGCCGCGGCCGGAAGGTCGGCCGGGTCAAGCGTGACGACGCGGGCCGGGTCGAGCCCCGCCGCGGCGAACAGCGCCGGCGGGCACTCGTCGTCGTCGAGGCCGACCCCGACGACGACGGCGTCCGGATGCGCGCCGGCCAGCGCGAGGTCGCGTTCCTGCAGGCAGCCGGTGCCCAGGTGGAACGGGCTGTCCCAGCGGAACACGCCCTTCGCGGTGAAGACGTTGAGGACGCCGAGGCCGGTGCGGGCGGCCAGCTCCTGCAGCGCGGGCACCGCGCCGGCGCGCACGACGCCACGGCCGGCCAGCACCAGGTCGGCGACCAGCTCGCTTCCCGGTAGCCAGGACGTGCCCGTCAGCCGAGCCGCGAGGCTCGGGTCGAACCCGGGTGCGACCGCGTTCGCGGGCCCCGCGTCGGCCGCCAGGTCGAACGCCGGCCGGACGGCCAGGCTGCCGGCGCCCAGCTTGCGGGTCGTCTCGACGGCGGTCGCGAGCCCCGGCAACGTCCGGGCGACCGTCGGCTCACCGGGGTCCACCCGCCGGGACACGAACGTGAGCACGTCGCCGTCCCAGAGCGTGGCGACGCCAGGGCCCATCGTCGCCACGGCCTCGGCCAGCGCGTACGCGCAGTCGAGGTCCGGAGCGGGCACCGAACGCAGACCGGGGATGGGCCGACCCGACCCGCCGGGCGTCTCGATCACGAAAGGAATCCCCTGGCGGCTCAGCCAGTCCCCGAGTGCCATGCGTCTTCTCGTCCCTCCCAGACCTGGAAGGTATGTTATATACAATCTACACATGAGCGGCTCGCCGTCCCTGGCCAACTGAGCAGCCCGGGACGCGACCGAGCGCCGAACCCCGGCCACCGTCTTCTCCACCGCCAGCCCCGCGGTGGAGAAGACGGCTGGGGCGACGCGTCTCCGCTCGCCGGCACACCATGACTCACCAGCACCGACCCGCGCAACCGATCTTCTCGCCACGCGGCCGGCGGCGCGGCGCGCAGAAGGGCCGACCAGATGAGCAGCGAGAACACGAAGGTCTACACCCACGAGTTCATCGACATCCGCGGGTCGAACCGGGCGAACTACGTCCACCACATGACGGCGAACTGGAGCCCGATCGCCCAGGAGGAGCGCGACCAGCTCTGCTACGGCGTCTGGGGCGTCATCGGGACCACGGGCCGCTGGCCGCAGGTCGTCAACATGTGGGAGGAGGACGGCTTCGACGGCCTGGCCGCGGGCCTGGACCACGAGACGAAGTCGGCCACCTTCCAGGACCCGAAGCTCGCCAAGTGGTGGGAGGAGGCCGCGACCTACCGCAGCGGCGGCCTCGACCGGGTCATCGTGCCGACGCCGTGGTCGCCGACGATCTCCCAGCTGTGCGCCGACGGCGTCCGCGGCGACGTGTACGCGCACGAGATGGTCAGGGTCCCGCGCGGCACTGCCCGGGACTTCCTGGAGATCGTCGCCGCCGAGGCGGTACCGGTGTTCGAGCCGTTCGGCTGGAAGCTCATCGGCGCCTTCCGGACCGCGCTCGCGGACGACTCCGAGTGCATCCTGCTGTGGGCGATCGAGAGTATGCAGGCGTGGGCCGAGCTGGAGAAGGCGGCCACGTTCGGCGGCAGCGTCGAGCGCTGGCGCAAGCGGCTGTTCGAGGTGAGCGAGTCCAACGGCCGGTTCCTGATGCGGGACGCGCCGCTCGCGCCGCTGCGTCTCGGCCGCCAGCCCAGCCGGGCCGACCGGCACGAGGGCTGGGCGGACCTCTAGCCCCTTGGCGGGTCGTCGCCAAGAACATTGTCGCCAACAACGTCGTCGCCAGAAACGTCGTCGCCAGGTTCGCGGAGCTGGGAGGCCCGGATGAGTGTGTCGTTCAGTGAGGAACGCGAGCAGCTGCGCGCGGTCGTCCGGGAGTTTCTGGCCGACGTGTCCGGTGAGGACGCCGTGCGGGCGAGCATGACGACGGCGACCGGGTGGGACCCGGCGGTGTGGCGGGCGCTGGCCGACGACCTGGGGATCCTGGGTCTGGGCATCCCGGAGGAGCTCGGCGGCGTCGGCTACGGGTTCGCCGAGATCGGCGTCGTCGCCGAGGAGACCGGCGCGGCGCTGCTGTGCGCGCCGTACCTGGCCACCGTCACCGCCGCGCAGGCCCTGCTGGCCGCCGGCGACGACGCGGCGGCCAGCGACCTGCTGCCCGGCCTCGCCGCCGGCACGGTAGCGACGCTCGCGGTGGCCGAGGCCGACGGGCGCTGGGAGGCGGGCTCCATCCAGGCGACCGCCGAGCACGCGGCCGGCGGCTGGCGCGTCTCGGGCACCAAGACGTTCGTGCTCGACGGCGCGACCGCCGAGCTGGTCCTCGTCGCGGCGCGGACCGGTGCCGGGATCGGCCTGTTCGCCGTCGACGGCGAGGCCGACGGGCTGACCCGCACCCGCCTGGCCACCCTGGACCAGACCCGCCGGCAGGCCCGGCTCGACCTGGCCGGCGTGCCCGCGCGCCTCATCGGCGCCGAGGGCGAGGCCTGGCCCGCGATCGAGCGCGCGATCCGGCTGGCGATCGTGGCGCTGGCCGCGGAGCAGGTCGGCGGTGCCGCCAGGGTGCTCGACATGGCGGTCGACTATGCCAAGACGCGGGTCCAGTTCGGCCGGCCGATCGGCTCGTTCCAGGCCGTCAAGCACAAGCTCGCAGACGTGCTGGTCGAGGTCGAGTCGGCGCGCTCGGCCTCCTACGCGGCGACGGCGGCGGCCCAGCGGCCGGACGACCCCGAGTTCGCGCTGGTCACCAGTCTGGCGAAGGCCTTCTGCTCGGACGCGTACGTGCACGCCGCCGCCGAGAACATCCAGGTCCACGGCGGGATCGGCTTCACCTGGGAGCACCCGGCGCACCTGTACCTCAAGCGCGCGAAGAGCTCCCGCGTCCTGTTCGGCGACCCGGTCCACCACCGGGAACTGCTGGCCAGCCAGCTCTAGACGGCTCGCGGGGCACCGGTTGGCCGGCGCCCCGCCAACGCCGGTCTCAGCCCCTGGCGGCCTTGGCCTCGCGGGCCGCCCGCAGCTGGTCGCGCAGGGCCCGTACATGGTCGGCGAAGCCGGGTCGGCCGACCGACCACTCCTGCGCTTCGAGCTCAAGCTCGACGGCCGCTTGGGCGGAGGTGACGGCGAGGCTCGCCCGCAGCGTCTCCTTCGTGCGCGCGACGAGTTCGGCCGGCCGGCCCGCGGCACGGGCGGCCAGGGCACAGGCCCGCGCGAGCAGCTCGTCGCTCGGCACACAACGCCAGGCGAGTCCGGTGGCGGCGGCCTCCGCGCCGGTCAGCCGGTCACCGCAGAGCACGAGCGCGGCGGCGCCCTGCGGCCCGACGCGGTGCGCCAGCCGCCACAGGTGGCCGCCACCGGGGTGGATGCCGACGTCGAGGAAGCGTGGGTCGAAGGCGGCCCGCGGCGAGGCCAGCACGATGTCGCAGGCCAACGGCAGGTTGACGCCCGCTCCGATCGCCGGGCCGTCGACGGCGGCGATCGTCGGCACCGGGGCTCCCGCCACCGCCAGCATGCCGGCGTAGACCTCGCGCAGCGGCGCCTTCGGGGTGATCAGGTCGTCCAGGTTGCCGCCCGAGGAGAACACCGGTGGGCACGCGGTCAGCACGATCGCCCTGGCGCCGTCGGCCAGCGCGGCCGCGACCGCGGCGGCGAGCGCGTTGGACAGCTCCAGGGACAGCGCGTTGCGGTGCGCGGGGTCATCGAGCGTCAGAACGGCGTACCCGTCGCGCGACTCGGTCGCGACCAGGGGCCGGCCCGGCTGCTCCGGCTTCGGCGCTTCCCCGTTCTCGGACGTCATGGTCAGACCCTCGGCTGGCCGTCGGCGTCGAGGTGCTCGCCGGCGGCGGCCAGCTCGGCCAGCCGGTTGAGCGCAGCCGCGTCGAGCGGCGCGGCGGCGGGGTTGAAGACGACGTCGTCGACGGCGATCTTCGGGTGGTCGAGGGCGACCGCGACCAGCTCGGCGACGGCGGCGCCCACGTCGTCGACCTCCATGAAGTCGGCCGTGACGATGCCGGTGCCGGCCCATCGGGGCAGCAGCTCGCCGAGGATGTCGTCGCTGAAGTCACGGTGGATCTCGGTCGGCATCGTCGCGCCGATGGTCAGCTTGAGGAACCGGTGCTCGGGATGTTCCATCCGCCAGGTGCGGATCGTGTGCTCCAGCGCGGCCTTGGTGGCCCCGTACGCACCGAGGCCGTGCAGTGGCTGGGCGACGTTCGCCGAGGAGACGAACAGGAACAGGCCCGGCTCGACGCGTGCCTTCACCGCGGCGGCGGTGACCAGGGCTGGCCCGACGACGTTCGTGGCGAACGCCTGGAACCACGTCTCGGCGGTCAGGCCGGTCATCACCTGCAACGGGGAGACGCCGACCGGCAGCAGCACCGCGTCGAGGCCGCCGAGAGCGGTCGTGGCGGTCTCGACCACCCGGGCGCAGGCGTCGGCATCCGTCAGGTCCGCCTGGATCGCCACGCCGCCGCCCGCGGCCGCGACGACCTCGTCCAGCTGGGCGGCGCGCCGGCCGACGACGGCGATCTGGCCGCCGTGGGCGGCGATGGCGAGCGCGGTCGACCGGCCGACGCCGGACGACGCGCCGACGATGAGGACCCGCCGCCCCTTCAGATCAATGGCGACGCCCATGGGCATGCTCCCTGCGGAGACGGGAAGGAGGACAGATCGCATAATATATCCAGTAATCCTCCGAGTCTCATCCCGGGGGTCGAACGCCACGCCGGCCCGGATCGCGCACCCGAGCCCACCGCGACCGGCGGCGCGACGCCACCCGGCAAACGCCAGCGGCCGGTCACCAGCAGCGCTGGTGACCGGCCGGATGACGAACCTGGCGCGTGCGCGCCCGGCTCAGATGGCGCGCTCGCCCTTGAGCATCGAACCGGCGTCGAGCCGGATGTTCAGGCCGGTGATGTATCGGGAGTCCTCGCTGGCCAGGAACAGGACCAGCGCGGACACGTCGCCCGGCTCGATGAACGAGATCGGCATCGGCTGCATGAACGGGAACGCGACCTCCGCGTCCTCACGGGTCGGCGTCTTGCCCTCGGCGACGAGGTCCGGCCGGAAGGCGCTGTAGATGTCGTCGTTCTGCAGCAGCCGGGTGTTGACGTTGGTCGGGTGGATCGCGTTCAACCGGATCGAGTGCGGCGCGAGCTGCAGCGCCAGCGTCTCGATGTACTGGAAGACGAGCCGCTTCGCGAACGAGTAGGCGACGCCACCGGTCTTGCCCATGGCCTCGGTGGTGTTCTTCATCAGGCCCGCGGTGGAGCCGGTGATGATGATCGAGGCGCCGGCCTGCAGGTGCGGCGCGACGACGGCGACGGTGTTGTGCGCGCCGACGAAGTCGACGTCCATGCCGTCGATGAAGCCCTCGATGAGGGTGTTGTCCTTCATCGGCAGGATGCCGGCGTTCGCCAGGACGATGTCGACCCGGCCGAACCGGGCGAGGCCCTGGTCCAGCGCGGTCTTCAGCTGCTCCTTGATCCGTACGTCCGCCTTGACGGCGACGATGCCGCGGCCGAGCGCCTCGACCTCCTTGACGGTCTGCGCCAGGTCGTCCGCGCTCGCCATCTCGTAGTTGACGCTCGGGATGTCCTCACAGATGTCCACCGCGATGATGTCGGCACCCTCGCTGGCGAGCTTGATGGCGTGGCTGCGACCCTGCCCCCGGCCCGCTCCGGTGATGAAGGCGACCTTGCCGTCGAGCTTGCCCATCCTGTCCTCCTGGTACTGGTCGTGGCCCCGGTGCCGTCGACCGGAAAAGGCGCTCTGCCCAGCTACGGGGCACCGCGCCTACTTGGAAACACTCTGCCTACTTGAAACGCTGGCCTGACTGGAAACTCTTTGCCTGGCCGAAGCCACGGCTGCCCGAAGCGGACAGTTCCCCCACGGAACAGCATGCCTCTGCTGGACGGCAGGAGCCAGCGCTGAGCTGCCCGACCAGCGGGCACGATGCCGCCAACGGGGTGCCGGATCAGGACAGACGAGATCCGGCCCGCCGGCGAACAAGCCGACGGGCCGGAAAGCACGGCGAGAACTAGGCCTCGGCCGTGGTCGCGTCACCGAGGTAGTGCCGCAGAACCTCTCCGTGCGCCGCGCTCGTCGGGCCCGCCCAGGCGATCTCGCCCCGGTGCATGACCAGGGCCTCGTCCGCGAAGGCCAGCGCGCGGTGCACGTACTGCTCGATCATGATCACGGTGACGCCGGCCTGCCGCGCCCGGTCGAGGCCGTCGAAGACGAGGTCGACCATCTTCGGGGCCAGGCCCAGCGACATCTCGTCGGCGATGACGAGCTTCGGCGCGGTGGCCAGGGCCCGCGCCAGCGACAGCATCTGCTGCTCACCGCCGGAGAGCAGGCCGGCGGACTGCCTGCGCCGGTTCGCGAAGACCGGGAAGATCTCCAGCGCCAGCTCGACGGCCTGCTTGCGGGCCTTGCGGCCGGGCACGACGGCCGCGGCCATCTTCAGGTTGTCGATCACCGTCAGGCCACGGAAGACACCACGGCCCTCAGGCAGGTGGACGAGCGCCGACCTGCGCACCCGGTGCGCCGGCCAGCCGCTGACGTCCTCGCCGCCGATGAGGATCTTGCCGCCGCTGGTCGGCACCAGGCCGGAGACCGCGCGGGCGAGGCTGCTCTTGCCCGCGCCGTTGGCCCCGAGCACCGCCAGCGCCTTGCCGGCCGCCAGCGTGAAGGAGATCCCGTTGAGGGCGAGGGCGTCGCCGTAGTGCAGCGACAGGTTCTCGACCGTCAGCAGCGGCCCGCCGGTGGTGTCGACCTGGTGCCGGGGCTGGGCCGAGATCTTGGGGTTCGGCAGACCGCCGAACTCGTCGGCCTCCGCGTTCGCGGACGCCGTCGCCTCGGAGTCGACCTCCTCGCCGAGGTAGGCCGCGCGGACCGCTGGGTCGTTGCGGACCTGCTCGGGCGGGCCACTGGCGATCATCTTGCCGAACTCGAGCACGTAGACGGCACTGGACAGCCGCATGACCAGCTCGACGTCGTGCTCGACCAGCAGCGCCGAGATGCCGCGCTCGTCGACGACCCGGCGCAGGACCTCCTCCATCTGCGAGGTCTCGTTCGGGTCCAGCCCCGAGGACGGCTCGTCCAGCAGCAGCACGCGCGGGCTCGTCGCGAGCGCCCGGCCCAGCTCCAGCATACGGGCGGTGCCGAGCGGCAGGCCGAGCGCGGGGCGGTTGCGGACCGGGACGAGGCCGAGCTGCTCGATGAGCTCGTCGACCGTCTCGCGCTCCGTCTTGCTGGCGGGGCGGAGGCTGCCGATGGTGAACAGGTCCGTCCAGACCCGCGACTTCTCGTGTTTGGCCCGGTAGGCGAGCACGAGGTGGTCGCGGACGCTCAGGCTGTCGAACAGCTCGGTGTGCTGGAAGGTACGGGCGATGCCGCTCGCGGCCCTGGACTGGGCGCTCGTGCCGGTGATGTCCTGGCCTTCGAGCAGCACCTTGCCGTTCGCGGGGCGGATCAGCCCGGACAGCACACCGAACAGGGTGCTCTTACCGGCGCCGTTCGGCCCGACCAGACCGACGATGGTGCCCGCCGGGACCGCCAGGTTCGCCTTGTCGACCGCGACGAGACCGCCGAAGCGCACCGTCACATCGACGCATTCCAGCCGCGGCCGGCCCCGGACGGCACCGTTTAAGGTGCCCGTCGTCTCCACGAGACCTCCCGTCATGACTCCACCTTCGCGGTCGCGCTGGTTGCGTTGGAGCCGGCGTGGGCGACTGGCTGGCCGCCCGGGCCACCGGTGGGGGGAATGCCGGACCTACCGGCCCCGGCCACCGCCGGCACCGGAGGGAGGGGTGCGAACCGGTTGACCAGCTTCGCGACCTGGCGACGGATCATCCGACCCTGTTGCAGGACGACGCCCTCTGGGTTGCTGGCGACACCGATCGCGCCGAGTCCGAACAGGATCGCCGGGATCTCGCCGAAGCGGGCCGGCAGCCAGTTGGTGACGGCCCCACCGGACAGGGTCAGCAGGACACCGGCGACGGCGGCGGCCGTGATGGAGCGGACCCCCATCGTCACCACGACGGCGAGCCAGACGAGGCCGCCGAACGTCGCGTAGGACGCCGGCTGCGCCGACATGTTGTACAGCCCCAGCATGCCGCCACCGATCGCCGCGACGAACGCGCCGATCGCGCCGATGACGACCTTCACCTGCACGACGCTCAGGCCGAGCGTCCGTGCCGCAGGAGTGCTGTCCCGCACGCCCCGCAGCGCGAGGCCGCTGGTCGAGCGACGCAGGTTGAGGATCAGCAGCGCCAGGATGACGAAGACGCCGAGGGACAGGTAGGCGAACGGCAGGTCGTCGACGGCCCAGCTCGGCCTGTTGAGCGTGACGCCGAGGCCGCCGTGGGCGAACCGGTCGCGAGTGAACACCAGTGTCTCGATCAGCAGGCCGAACGTCAGCGTGGTGAGACCGACGTAGAGGTCGCCCAGGCGGATCGTGAGCAGGCCGATGATCGCGCCGACGACGGCCGCGACGATCGCCGCCATGAAGATCGCGAGCAGTACCGGCACGTGCCACATGTCGACGAACTGACCGGCTCCCAGCGCACCCGCGCCGGCGAAGATGATCTGCGAGAGCCAGAGCATCCCGCCTTCACCGGTGGAGACCGTGAACGTCAGGAAGGTGATCGCGAAGGTCAGGCCGCTCGCGGTCAGGCCGAGCCAGTAGGGCGAATTGCTGAAGATCAACGGTAGGGCGGCCACGACGATGAACGGGATCACCCCGAAGTACCGCTCCCAGGCACGTTCGTTGCCCGTGATGATGTCGCCGACGTCCTCGTGCGCAGGCTTGATGGCCGCGTCGAGCGGGCCACCACCGGCGGCCTCCTCGTCGATCGTGCCCTTGCGCAGCACGTAGAACAGGAGGAACACGGTCAGGAACGCGAACGGGATGCTCGGCACGATCGCGGCGGACAGCGTGCTGTTCGTCGGCAGGTACTTCTGGATGACGTCGGTGACGACGCCCATGACCAGCGACGCGAGAACCGCTCCGGGCAGCGAACGCAGCCGGGCGGCGACCATCGCGGCGATGGCGGCGGACAGCAGGGCCGTCATGCCACCCGGCGAGAGCCCGTTGGTCGGGGCGACGAGGATGCCCGCGAGGCCGGCCAGCGCGGTGCTGACGGTCCACACCCCGAGCGAGACCCGGCCCGGGTTGGTGCCGGACAGGGAGGCCATGGCCTCCGAGTCGACCATCGCGCGGACCCGCAGGCCGACGTCGGTGAACCGCAGGACCACGGTTCCGGCGAGCACCACGAAGATCAGGAACCCGTAGGTGATCACCTGGTCGGTGGTGACCGCGGTCCCGAGGACGTGGTAAGGCTTGTCAGTCAGCGCCGCGAGGCCGGGAGCGGCGGTGATGGCCTGGCTGCCGAAGATGAGGTTCGCGATCGGCGGCAGGGCGACGGAGAGGCCGATCGTCGCGACCAGCTTGACCAGCGTCGTCTTGCCCCGCAGATGCCGGAACAGCGCGCCGTAGAGGAAAGCCCCGAGCGCCGGCGCGAGGACGAGGATGGACAGCACGCCGGCTGTCCAGGTGCCCATGTGGTGCTCGGAGTTCAGCCAGTAGTAGAAACGGGCGACGAAGAAGGCAATCGACCCGAAGGCGAAGTTGAAAACCCCCGCCGAGACGAACGTGACGACCAGGGCCGACGACGCGATCGCATAGATGGACCCGAGGGCTAAACCGGCCACTATGTACTGCAGCATGCTACTTCCTCCGCACCGGCATCCGGCGGCTCATCATTAAGGCGCGACAGCGCGGTTGGGATCTTCGACCGCCCGGACTATCACCAACTGCCTCCTTCAGCAAGGGTCTGCTGGGGCGGCCGGGGCGGACCGCCGTCACGGTAGCTACAGCGTGTGGGCCACGTTACAGTTTTCGACGTCAATGTCAAGCTTTGTCAGAGGAGGGGCCATAGGGCCCTTGAGGGGTCTGGATCGCCCGTTCACCAGCTATGAGCCTAGGCGTTGAGGCGCTTGCCGGACCCCCACAATTTGGCCACAACGACGTGACGGTGCGCAACAACATTCACGACCATGGACGGTCGCCATCACTGTCAGCAGTAATTTCGCCGGTGAGTGACCATCGCGCGGCCCACTCCGACCGGGCCGCCGCCTTATCCCCGGCACGTCTGGCCCGGACACCGCCCGCCGTCCGTCCGCCGTAGGGGTGGTCGCGGCGGGGCCGCACCAGCCCACCGCAGGCGTCCGCGGGCCTGATCCGAACCCGCAGATGATTACGGAAAGTAGTCGGCGTCGCGGCCGGTCTCCGGCGGGCGCAGCGGGCCCGGGCTAGGTCGCCGGAGCCTGACCGATGACGCCGCGGAGCCGCGGCGAACGTGGCCCGCCGCGGGAATCCGGCCGTCCCTCAGTGTCAAGAACTTCCCGGGCACCGCCACCGGCCGTATCCACCCGGCTTCGGAACGGCGCAAGCCAGAAAAGCCGAAAGGCGGCCGGGGAATGCCCGACCGCCAGGCTCGCGGAATTCAGTCGCTCGACGGCAGACGCGCCGTTTCCTTCTCGACCAGAGCGATGCCGCCCGCGGTCAGGCTTCCCTTGCCTGCGCGGGTGACCAGCAGTTCCAACGAGGTGTCGCCGTCGAGGACGAACCGCTTGCCCAGCGGGCTGCCCGCCTGCAGCGCGGAGTCGGCCGCGAGGCCCGCGGCCGGCGTCTCGTGGTGGCCGATCATCGGGGCTCCCCCGCAGCCCAGCTCGACGGCACCGTCACCCGGTCGGACGACGATCACCTGTGTCTCGCAGACCTGGCTGGCCAGCCGGGTGCCGGCCTTGAGCGTCACGGGCATCCGGTATCTCCTTCGAGTGAGTGCGAAGCGCGAGAACTCGCGCGGCTGTGCCGGTGGTCAGATGTTGAAGATCCGCCTCGCGTTGCCGTAGACCATCTTCTCGGCCTCGTCGTCCGGCACGCCCGCCATCAGGTCCGCGACGACCTTGCGGGAGTTCGGCCAGGTACACGCGGGATGCGGGAAGTCCGTCGACCACATGATGCGGTCGACGCCGATCTCGTGGCGCATCTCGACGCCGCGCCGCTCGTCCATGAACGTCAGCGAGATGTTGCGGTGGAAGTAGGCGCTCGGCTTGTCCTTCAGCGCCGGGAACTCGTAGCCGTGCGACGACATGCCGTCGAGGGTGTTCAGGTACCACGGCACCCAGCCCAGGCCCGGCTCGACGAGCACGAACTGAAGGTCGGGGAACCGCTCGAACAGGCCGGACAGCAGCAGCATGCCGAGCTGCTCGGCGAGGCGCAGCGGCTGCTGCGAGGTGAAGACACCCATCTGCGGGGTTGGGTCGCGGGCCGCGATGTCCCAGGTGGCGTCCGAGACGCCCAGGTGCACGCAGACCGGCATCCGCATCTCCTGCAGCCGGGCCCACAGCGGGTCGTAACGCGGGTCGAAGTACTCCGGCAGACCGCACTCGCCCGGGCTGGTCGGCAGGTGGAGCGTGCGGGCGCCATGGTCACTGACCAGCCGCTCCAGCTCCGCGACGCCGTGATCCATGTCCTGCAGCGGGATCTGGTAGGCGACGAGCAGCCGGTTCGGGTCGGCGGCGGCGAACTCCGAGCTGAAGTCGGCGAAGGCCCGCGCCGTCTCCTTCCAGCCGTCCAGCATCTTGTAGAAGATCCGGAACGACGACAGGTCCGAGAAGAGGATCTCGACGTCGACGCCGTCGTCGTCCATCGCCTTCAGCCGGGCCTGCGGGTCGGAGTAGCCAGGGTTGAGCGCCGCCTCGTGCAGGTACGAGCCGAGGCCAAGCGGCGGGGTGCCGCGCCGCTGCAGCGCCGCGCGCTTCGACACGTCGACCAGGCGGTTGGCGTAGTCGATGGCGTCGTGGAACTTCGCCGGCGCCCGCTCCTTGAGCGCGTCGACGGTGCACTGGTAGTGCGAGTCAACCGAGATGAGCCGTTCGGTCCCGGCCACGGGACCACCTCCCTAGGGCAGTGCGAGCAGGGGTTGAAGCGAGCAGAGCGCTGGAGGACGGATGGGGCTGGCGGACTGATGAGTCAGCTGGCCAGGACGGACTTGGCCGCGACGAGCGCGTCGATCTCGCCCGTCGCGTAACCGAGCTCGGCGAGGATGTCCCGGCTGTGCTCGCCGGCCAGGCAGGGCGGCCCGGCGACCGCGCCCGGGTTCTCGGCGAGCCGGACCAGCACGCCGGTCTGCTCGAGCTTCCCGACGCCGTCGACCCGCGCCGTGACGACGTCGCCGAGGCTGCGCAGCGCCGGATCGGTGAACAGCGCCGCACCGAACGTGTCGACGGACAGCTCGCAGGGCAGGTCCCGCTTCTCGAAGTCCGGGAGGATCTCCTGAGCTGTCCGGCGGGCGAACAGTGGCTGGAGGGCGGCCCGCAGGTCGGCGTCGTGGGCGGCCCGGTCCGCCGGACCGGCGAACCGTGGGTCGTCGAGCAGCTCCAGGGCACCCAGTGCGTCGCACAGGTCCGGCCAGGACGCCTCGGCGAGCACCGCGATCGACAGCCAGTCACCGCCGGCCAGCCGGTAGAGGCCGTGCAACGCGGAGAGACCCTGCTGCCGGACGTCGATCCGAGGCCGGTCCACGGTGGCGCCGTCTGCGCGGCTGTAGGCGTAGGAGGTCGCGAGCAGGGTCGCGTTGATGATCGCCGTCGAGACCTGCTGGCCGAGGCCGGTGCGCTCCCGGTGGTAGAGGGCCTGGATGACGGCGGTCGCCCACAGGTAGCCGTTGCCTGTGTCGCCCATGTTGACCCGGCTCCACATCGGCGCGCCGCCCAGCCGGCAGGCCCCGTCCTCGTACTCGGTGCCGGCCAGGGCGTTGGCGGTCTGGTCGGTGCCGGGCTGGCGGGAGCGCGGGCCGTCCTCGAAGCCACGGGTGTGGCAGTAGATCAGCTTCGGGTACCGCGCGCCGAGCTCGGCGAAGCCGATACCGAGCCGCTCGGCCGCCCCGGGGCGCATGTTGTGGGCGAGCACGTCGGCGGACGCGATCAGCTTCTCCAGCACCGCGCGGCCGGCCGGGTCCTTCAGGTTGAGCGCGATCGAGCGCTTGCCCCAGTTGGTCGCCAGGCCCATGTGGGTGCGGGTCCAGTAGCCGTCGTGGAGCGCGTGCACCTTGATGACCTCGGCCCCGAGGTCGGCGAGGACCTTGCCGCCCCACGGGCCGGCGACGCCGAGGCCCAGGTCGAGAACCCGCACCCCGTCGAGCGGCCCGCGGCGCAGCACCGGTCCGTCCTCCCTGGCAGGAGCAGCCGGGACCTCGACGGCAGCGGCGGCCGGTGCCGCGGCGAGGACGTCGGCCGTGTGCTGGCCGCGGGTGGCCGCCGGGCCCTGGACCGCGCCCGGCGTCGCGGAGAACTCCAGCAGGACGCCGGCGTGCCGGATCGGGCCGAGCTCCGGGTCGTCCACCTCGACGACACAGCCCTGCCGCAGCAGCGCCGCGTCGGCGAACGCCTCCTCGGGCGAGCGAACGAGCGCGATGCCGATGTTGCGGGCCGCTCCGAACGCGACCCACTGCTCGGCCGGGAACTTCTTGAAGGCCGTCTGGAGCAGGCCGTAGTACATGTAGAGGATCGGCACCTCGTCCGCGTCCATGCCGATCCGGACGCCGGACCTCATGTCGTCCCTCGGGCCGTCGAGCACGAGCTCGTCGCCCTCGGCCGCGTCGAGCACCAAGGTCGGCCTGATCGTCCAGAAGTGCACCCAGCGGCCGTCAGAGCATTCGAACAGCCCCTCGGGTGAACGCCGGTCGGTGACCCACATCCAGACGCCCGGCGCGTTCAGGTTCTCGATCCACTGCCAGTTCGGGGCGTTCGCCGCCATCGCGCCCTGCACCAGCGACGTCTCGACGAGATCGCCGCGGCCGGTCAGCTCCCGGGCCCGCAGCGCCGCGCTCACCCCGGCGATCGCGTTGTACGCCGCGCCCAGGCTCGGCCAGGTCGACCGCAGGAAGACGGGGCCCTCCTGGTCGAACCGGTTCGCCGGCAGGTCGGGGATCTCGACGTCCTCGTTCGGCGGTGCGACGCCGCGAATCTTGTTCAGCGGCGTGCCGACGACCCCGCGCGCCTCCCACTGCAGCCCCGTTCGGGCGGCGACCAGCGAGTCAAGCGCCGGACGGTGCGCGTCCGGCCCGTCCGGGCCGTAGCCGGTGATGGAGCAGTAGACCAGCCTCGGGTTGCGCGCCCGCAGCGTCGCCGGGTCGATGCCCAGGCGGCCGGTGACGCCGGGCTCGAACGACTCGACCAGCACGTCGGCGCGGTCGGCGAGCGCCAGGAAGGCCGCGTGCTGCTCCGGGTCGCGCAGGTCGAGGACGGCGCTGCGCTTGCCGCGGTTCCACACCCGGTAGGCGACGTCGTCGCGGACCGGGTCGCCGTGCGGCGACTCGACCCGCAGCACGTCGGCACCCGAGTCGGCGAGCAGCATCGCCGTCATCGGTCCGGCTGCCCCCCAGGACAGGTCGAGAACGCTGAGGCCCACGAACGGCCCCGAACGCGTCGAGTCGGCCACGAGTCCCTCCCGAAGTTCTGATGCCGCCGGGTTCGTCGGCCCGGCTCGGACCCCGCTCGGCGGCCCGCCACCCGGCACGATTCACGCCGATTACGACGTGATGACCAGCACGATAGCATTCACTATGTGGTACGGACACTAACAACGGGCCGAAGCAGCTCGGACCCTGGCGGCGTCGACCAGACGTGACGCCTGGCCCGATCTCGCGGGCGAGGTCAGGATGTCCGAGATCGTCTGAGGTTGGGAGAGTCGTTGTCGCTCGAACGCAAGAGCTTCCGGGTGCCGGCCGGGGACAGTGCGCCGCGGGGGGCCGACGAGGTCGCGGTCACGCTCGTGCGTGACCCTTCGCACTCCCTGGACCGGCTGGTGATCGCGTGCTGTTTCGCCGGCGGCGCGATGTCGTCGGGCTACTTCGACCTCGACGGCCTCGGCCCGGCCGCAGCGCACCGCACGCCGTACAGCATGGCCGCGCACCTGGCCGCTGCCGGGATCACCGTGCTGCTCGTCGACCATCTCGCGACCGGCGGCAGCGACCGCCCCGCCGATCCGTGGGCCCTGGTCCCGGACGTGGTGGCCGACGTGGACGCGGCCGCGGCCCGCTGGGTGCTGGAGCAGCTCGCGCCGCGAGACCCGATCGTGCTGGGGGTCGGCCATTCGATGGGCGGGATGCTGGTCGCGCTCCAGCAGGCCCGCCACCGGCCGTATGACGGGCTGGTCCTGCTCGGCCATGCCGGTTCCGGGATGCCCCAGGTGCTGGGCCCGCAGGAGCAGGCGGTCGCCGGCGACCCGGCGAAGATGCGCGCGTCCATCGTCGAGCTCGCGCGAGCCCGGTTCGGCCGGCCGCTGGTGCCCAGCGGGACCGGGGTGCTGGAGCTGCTCGTCGGCCCGGACCTGCCCGCGGAGGCCGCGGCGACGCTGCGCGGCTGCGCCGCGGACCTGATCACACCGTGCGGGCTGGCTGCGATGATCCCCGGCGGCCACGCCGACGCGCTCGCGGCGATCGACGTGCCGACGATGATCGGCCTGGCCGAGCACGACATCGCCGGTCCACCGCACGAGGCCCCGAGCCATCTGACGTCCTGCCCCGACGTGACGCTGTACGTCCAGCCCGGCGCCTACCACAACGCCAACGTGGCCCCGAGCCGCGCCGCCCTGTGGGACCGGGTCGTCGGCTGGGCTGCCCAGCTGCGCGCGCCGGTCACCCGGCTGCCGGTAGCGGACCGGTAGCCGCCCCCGGCGGGCCGCCTAAGGTAGACAATATACAGATGGTGATGTTGAAGCAGTCTGGGGAGGCCTGAGGGATGGCGACGTCACGGCCTCGGCTCGCGCTCGGCTTACCCGTCGGCGAGTCGCTGTACAAGGCCGCTGAGCAGCACAGGATCCTCGATCTGGCCCGCGCCGCGGACGACGCCGGCATCGACACCCTCGTCCAGAGCGACCACGTGATCATGGGTGAACGGCAGGACCGCTACCCCTGGGGCCGCTTCCGCTTCCCGAACGGCTCACCCTGGCTCGAACCGCTCACGCTGCTGTCGGCCATCGCCGGAGCGACCTCTCGGGTCCGGCTGTCCACCGGCATCCTCATCGCAGGACTGCGCCGCCCCACCCTGCTGGCCAAACAGGCCGCGACCCTCGACGCGCTCTCCCGCGGCCGGCTCGAGCTCGGGGTCGGCACCGGCTGGCAGCCCGAGGAGTACGAGACCCTCGACCTCGACTTCGACAGCCGCGCTCAGCTCCTGGACGACACGATCACCGCCTGCCGCGCGCTGTGGGCACCCGGCGCGGCCACCGTCGACCTGCCGACCGTGCGCTTCGAGAAGATCTGGTGCGACCCCAAGCCGGCCCAGCCGAACGGCCCGGGCATCCTGTTCAGCGGCCCGCTGACGAAGCGCAACCTGCGCCGGATCACCGAGCTCGGCGACGGCTGGATCCCGATCATGGGCGAGACGCCCGAGGGCGTCGCCACCGGCGCCGCGACGATCCGCTCGGCCTGGGCCGCCGCCGGCCGTGGCGACGCCACCCCGCGCGTGCGCCACACCCTGCCGCTGGTCCGGGGTGAGGACGGAGCCCTCGACCTCGACCGCACCCTGGCCGGAGCGCCCGCGCTCGCCGAGACCGGGGCAACCGAGGTCTCCGTGGCGATCTCGGCCTTCCTCTCGGACGGCGGCGAGGCGGTCGCGTGGGTCGCGGACCTCGGCCAGCGCTGGGAGAAGCTGTGGAGCTGACCGCCCGCCCGCCGGGCATCCTGGCCACCGGGCGGTCCGTCGGCGACCCGGCCGACCGGCTCGCGTTGCGCGACCTGGCCGAGAGCTACGCCGCCGCGGTCGACGCGCGCGACGAGGAGCTGTTCGTCTCCCTGTTCACCGAGGACGGCGTGCTCCAGGTCAGCTACGCCCACCTGGCCGAACCGATGCGACCCGTGGCGGGCGCCGCGGCGCTGGCCGCGATCCCGCGTGCGCTCGGCGCGAAGTTCCCGGAGACGTTCCACTTCTTGGGCAACCACCGCTGCCAGGTCGACGGCGACCGAGCCGTGGGCGAGGCCTACTGCGAGGCCCATCACCTGCACGCGGACGAGGCCGGCGTGCCGACCGACCTGCGGATGGTGATCCGCTACGGGGACGCCTACGCCCGCGGCGCCGACGGTCTGTGGCGGTTCGCCCGCCGGACGGTCAACGTCCTGTGGCAGGAGGTCGCGCCGGTCGCCGCCAGCCTGCTGCACCGTCCCTGAGCCTGCTGCCCTCGTGAACCTGGCCCTCCTACAACTTGGCCCTCATACAACCTGGGAGGTCTGATGCCCCGCGTCATCCGTCCGGTCCCCGACCGCGACGACGCGTGCTTCTGGGACGCCGTCCAGGCCGGGAGGCTGGTCGCGCACGCCTGCGCGAGCTGCGGCCGCCTGGCGCATCCGCCGGTACCGATGTGTCCGGTCTGCGGCTCGGTCGACTGGGTGGAACGCGAGCTGTCCGGCCGCGGCACGATCCACAGCTGGATCGTCTCGAAGCACCCGTCCCAGCCCGACGACCCGGAGCGGCTCGTCGTTCTCGTCGACCTTGAGGAGGGCATCCGGTTCGTGTCGAACCTCCAGGAGATCGACGCGGCCGAGGTGACGGGCGGGCTGCCGGTCGAGGTCCTTTTCACCAAGGTCGACGGCTGCACGCTGCCCCAGTTCCGGCCCGCGAGCCGGGGCCCGCGGGTGGGCGCGTGATGGCGACTGGCTCGTGGCCGCGGCGGGCGGCCATCGCCGGGATCGGGCAGACCGAGTTCTCCAAGGACTCCGGCCGCAGTGAGCTGCGGCTGGCCGCCGAGGCGGTCCGCGCGGCCATCGCCGACGCTGGCCTGTCCCCCAAGGACATCGACGGCACGGTCACCTTCACCCAGGACACCAACGACGAGCTGGCGCTGGCCAGGACCGTGGGGTTCGACGAGATCCGGTGGGCGTCCCGGACGCCGTTCGGCGGCGGCGGCGCGTCCGCGACCGTCCAGCACGCCGCGGCGGCCGTCCAGTCCGGCATGGCGAACGCGGTGGTGGTCTACCGGGCGTTCAACGAGCGCTCCGGGCACCGGTTCGGCCAGCCGGCGCAGCAGGCCCGGTCGGCTGGGTTCAACTTCTACCTGCCCTATGGCCTGGACGCGCCGACGAAGATGTACTCGTTGTGGTTCCAGCGGTACATGCACGTCTACGGGCTGACGAACGCCGACTTCGGGCTGTACTCGGTCGTCGCCCGGCGCAACGCGGCGACGAATCCGAACGCCTGGTTCTACGGCAGGCCGATCACGATCGAGGACCATCAGCGTTCACGCTGGATCGTTGAGCCAATCCTGCGGCTGCTCGACTGCTGCCAGGAAAGCGACGGCGGGGTGGCACTCGTCGTCACCACCGAGGAACGCGCGCGTGGCCTCCGCCAGCCGCTGGTCACCGTCGAGGCGGCCGCGCAGGGCAACGTCCGGGACGGCGACGTGTTGTTCAACTACTACCACCCGAACATCGCAGCCTTTCCCGAGGCGGAGGCGAGCGGCCGGCTGCTCTACGAGTCGACCGGCCTGACCCCGGGCGACCTCGACGTCGCGATGCTGTACGAGAACTTCAGCCCGGTCGTGTTCTACATGCTGGAGGCCTACGGCTTCTGCGCGCCGGGCGAGGCCAGGGACTTCATCGCCGACGGGCACATCGACCTCGACGGCACGATCCCGGTGAACACGCATGGCGGGCTGCTGGGAGAGGCCTACATCCACGGGGTGAACAACATCCTGGAGGCGGTCCGCCAGCTTCGCGGCACGGCGGTCAACCAGGTGAAGAAGGACGTCCACAGAACCCTCGTCGCGGCCGGCCGCAGCGCCGTCATCCTCGGCGACGGCACCTGACCTGAGAGCCGCTCTCGCGCTGCTCACACCTTCGGGCCTGCTCACACCCCAATCCGATATGCACTGTGCATACTGTGTGCATAGCACACATGTCGGGTACGCTAAATCGCGTTCACGGTGTGTTCAGGAGGGAGTGTCGCATGGAGCGCGAGCCCGCCGGCGGAAACCCCGGCGTCACTGAGGGCGCCAGCGCCGACATCGCCGCCATCGAGCGCGAGCTGACACTGATCAGCCGGTACACCGTCATGGTCACCAACCGGTCCGCGGCCAACCAGCGGCTCGAACGCAGCGCCTACCTGCTGTTGTCGCGGATCGAGGCTGAGGGGCCGATGTCCATCGGCCAGCTGTCCGAGGCGTTCGGACTGGACGCCTCGACGATCAACCGGCAGACCGCCGCGATGCTGCGAGCCGGCCTGGTGGGGCGGATCCCCGACCCGGACGGCGGCCTGGCCCGCAAGCTGCGGATCACCGAAGCCGGCCTGGCCAGGCTGCACGCCGACCGCGACTGGGCGGTGAACGGTGTCGGTCGGGTGCTGGCGGACTGGGACCCCGCCGACGTCGCGACCCTCGCTCATCTGCTCGTCCAGTACAACGTCACCATCGAGCGCAGGCAGGGCCGCCTCTGGCCCCGCCCGGTATCCGCCCAGCCTCAGACCTCCTGACCGCCGGTGGCCGGCTTCGCCGAGGCGGCCTTGACGGCGGCCAGTGCGTTCGCGCGGAACCGGGCGGCCGCCTCGGTGTGCGCGGCGAGAGCCTGCAGCTCGGTCCCGGCGCGGATGGCGGCGCGGGCGCCCCAGATGTCGAAGGCGCGATGGACCGAACGCTTGTTGATCTGGGTCAGCTCGCTGGGCACCCCGGCGATGCGAACCGCGACCGCCAGCACCTCGGCCTCCAGCCGGTCCGCCGGGTAGGCCCGGTTGGCGAAGCCGATCCGGGCGGCTTCGACGCCGTCGATGGCGTCGCCGGTCAGCATCAGCTCCATCGCGTGCCGCAGGCCGAGCAGAACCGTGTGGTACTGCCAGTCCGGCGGGCTGGCCACCCGGACGACGGGGTAGCTGACCAGCGCGTCCTCGGCTATGTAGACGAGATCGCAGGCGGACGCCAGCTCGGTCGCTCCGGCGATGGCGTAGCCGTGGATCTGCGCGATCACCGGCTTGGCCAGGTCCCAGAGGCTGAACCAGGTGTCGCCGGCCTGCCGGGCCCACTGGCCGTCGCCGGGCGCCGAGTAGAACGGTGGGTCGGCCATCAGCGGTGACCCCAGGTCGTAGCCGGCGGAGAAGCAGGCCCCGGCGCCGCGGATCACGCTCACCCGGACGTCCGGGTCGTTGTCGTGGGACCGCAGCGCGTCGAGCAGCTCGGTGCGCAGCGGGGTCGAGATCGCGTTGCGCTTCTCCGGCCGGTTCAGCGTGATCCGCCGGACCCCCTCGGCGGGAACGTCCACCGCAAGGAACTGGTACGCGCTCACGGGGCCATCGCCCGGGTGCCGGCGAGGTCGGCCATCAGTTCCAGGGCCTCCGGCTGGGGCGCGTCAACGATCACGCCGGTGACGCCGGGCGGGACGTAGCCGGCGTTCCAGCGGGCGCGGATGCGGGCCGCGGAGCCGAGCAGCGCCGTCTGCTCCAGGTAGTCGTCCGGAACGGCGGCGATCGCCTCCGCCTTGTGGCCGGCCCGCCACAGCTCGACGATCCGCCCGGCCTGCGTCGGGAAGCCGCGCCGGGCCATCGCGTCGTGGTGGTAGTTGTGCGTCTCGCTGCCCATCCCACCCACGTACATCGCGGTGAGCGGGCGCATCGCGTCGAGCGCGCCCCGCACGTCGTCGGTAACCGAGACCGACACCCCCGTGAAGACGTCGAACCCACCGGCCGCCACCCGGTCCCGGATCGCGGACGGCACGCCTTCCGGGCCGAGGCCCATCGGAAGCCACCCGTCGCACAGCTCGGCGGTCAGGGCGACGTTGCGCGGGCCGCCCGCGCCCAGCCACAGCGGGACGGGAGCGACCGGATGCATGATCGACTTCAGCGGCTTGCCCTGGCCGAGCGCGCCGAGGCCGGCGTAGGGCAGGCGGATCTCGGAGCCGTCGTGCGAGACCGGCTCCTCACGGGCGAGCACCTTGCGCACGATCTGGAGGTAGTCGCGCAGCCGGGCGTTCGGCCGGCCCCAGGGCTGGCCGTACCAACCCTCGACGATCTGCGGTCCGGACAGGCCGATCCCGAGGATCAGCCGGTTCCCGCCGGCCATCGCGTCGATCGTCATGGCCTGCATGGCCAGCGTGGCGGGCGGCCGGGCGGCGAGCTGGACGACGGCGGTGCCGAGCCTGATCCGCTCGGTGTGCGCCGCGAGGTAGGCGAGCGGAGTGAGTGCGTCGCTGCCGTACGCCTCGGCGGTCCAGACCGAGTCGTAGCCCAGGCTTTCGGCGTGCCTGACCTGGTCGACGGGCACGGTCAGCTTCGCCGCCCGGTAAAGGCGCAGGCGTAGTCCCAGCTTGGTCACGGCAGAATCCCTCCAGGCTGCGGTGCACGGCTTGCCGCGCGGTCCGCCCGGCCCGCGCCGAGCATCAGGCCGGCGAGCAGGGCGTTTCGCAGGTCGCGCGGGTCGATCACGTCGTCGTAGGCGAGCCGGGCGCCGCCGGTGACGGACGCCTTCGCCTGCTGGGCCGCCACCCGAGCCCGTTCCGCACCGTCCTCGATCTTGCTCGCGGTCGAGCCAGCGGGCAGCGCGCCCAGGGTGATCGACGGGAAGGCGAGCGTCAGCGTCTGCCCGTCGAACGGGTTCATCGCCATCACCGACGAGCCGAACCCGAACGCCTTGCGCAGCGTCACGTGCACCTTGGGAACGGCCAGCCGGTGCTGCACGGCGTACATCCGGGCCGCGTGGCGCAGGATTCCCGCCCGCTCGGCGGCGCTGCCGGCGAGCACGCCCGGGTTGTCGGCCAGGAACACGCACGGCAGCCCGAACGCGCCGACGACCTGCAGGAAATGGGCGGCCTTGTCTGCGGCGTCGCTGTTGATCGCGCCGGCGAGCACACTCGGGTCGTTGGCGACGATCGCGACGGGCCGCCCGCCCAACCGGGCGAGGACGGCGACGAGCGACTGGCCGAAGTCCGGCTGGATCTCGAGCAGCTCGCCGTCGTCGACGATGGCGTCGAGCACCGGGCGGATCGGGTACGGCCGGCGTGGGTCGGGCGGGATCAGCGTGAGCAGCTCGTCGACGCGTCGGGGCCCGGTGTCGGTGCCGTCGAGGCGACGCGGCGCCGGCTCACCCGCGTTCGCCGGGAAGTAGGAGAGGTACCGGCGAGCGAGCGCGATCGCCTCGACATCGTCGGCGACGACGTTGTGCACGACCCCGGAGGTCGCGGCGGCGACCGCCGGGCCGCCGAGCGCCTCCTTGGTGATCTCCTCGCCGGTGGCCGAGCGGACCAGCGACGGACCGGCGGAGAAGATCGACGCGGTCTCGGTCATCGCGACGAAGTCGCACAGCGGCGCGGTCAGCGCGCCATGGCCGGCGGACGCACCGAGCACCAGGCAGACCATCGGGACCAGCCCGGACAGCTCGACCAGGCCGCCGAGGTCGCCGGGCCGGCGGCCGGTCGCCTGCTCGGTGACCCGGTGGCCGGCGCCCTCGAGCATCATCACCAGCGGCACCTGCTCCTGGCGGGCCAGCTGGCAGAGGCGGTACCGCTTGTCCGAGGCGCCGGTCCCGATCGAGCCACCGAGCACCGTGACGTCCTCGGCTCCGGCGAGGGCGGGCCTTCCGTCGATCGTCCCCGCGCCGGCGACGAACGCGTCGGCGGGGACCGGCGGGGTGTCGGTGCCGCCGACGAGGGCGCCGATCTCGTAGAACGTGTCCTTGTCGAACAGGGCGGCGAGGCGTTCGCGCGCGTTCAGCCGCCCACGCGCCGCCTGCCGCGCCAGCCGGGCCTCACCGCCCATGCCAGCGGCTACTTCCTTACGCCGGCCGATCTCGGCGAGCGCCGGCCCCCACCCCGCCAGGTCGTCCACGCCAGCTAAGCCATCCCCATCCGGGGCCCGGTCCGCCACCGGAACACAATATGGAACCTTGTTTCTCTCCCGCAAGGCTTGGTCCTGTCCATGCCGCACCGCTTGGGTTCGCAAGCACACTGTCGTCTCTAGAATTTCGTTCCAGCGACTCGGCCGGAACGACAAGCGGCGTGACGCGGCAAGGAGTTCGGCTCCGCCCACTGTCGGCGACCCCGACCGCCGGTGTGGTCGACGGATCGCCGACCGCCCATCAGCCTGTCCGAATTGACCTTTTCCGCCCGACCGCCTACTGTCTACCTAGACACTGCCTGGTCAGACAGCGTCTAAGTCGACATATTGGGTCGGACGAGCCACCGAGCACGGGAGATGACCATGACCCTGGCCCCGACAGTCCCGAGCCCGGCCCGCCACCGAGAGCGCCACCCATCGTCGTCAGGCGCCACCGTTAGGGTCACCAGCATGGGAGCCCAGACGATCATGATCAGCGTTCCCGATGACCTGCTGGAGGAGGTCCGCGCCCAGGCTGGCGAGGAGAACCTCTCCGCGTACATCACCGAAGTCCTGCGCCGCCAGCTCGCGCGTGACCGGCTGGGCGAACTCGTGGACTGGTTGGAGGGCGAGTACGGCCCCATCACTGATGAGGAACGCGCCGCCGCCCGCCTCGAGATGGACGAACTCCGCGCGGAGCACGCACGCCGCCGCGCCGAAGGTACGGGCGACAGGCCCAGGTCGGCGCCGTGAGCAGGTCAGGCATGCGCGCCCTGCCGCGAGAAGTGATCGTGCTCGACTCGGAAGCGCTCTCGCTGGCCGTACGCGGAGACCGATCCATGGCGATGCGCCTGGATTTCGCGCGCGACAACGACGTCGAGGTGGTCGCCTCTCCGATGACCCTCATTGAGGCGTTCGATACCCACTCGGTTGAGCAGCGCTGGGACTGGGCCCTGTCCCGCGTCGAGGTGCCGGCTCTCGATAAGGATCAGGCTCGCGAAGCCAGGCGCCTTCTGGCCGCCGCAGGACTTCACGGCCACAGATACGCCGTCGACGCCGTGGTCGCCGTCGTGGCTCGGCGTCAGGTCGGTCAGGTCACCGTCTTCACCTCGGACACGGACGATCTCGAACGACTTCTGCCTCCGCACATCGCCGTCAGGAAGGTCTAGTGCCGGGCCCGGCGAGGTTCGCCCGCAGGCTTGATCGCTGTCTTGGCCCTCACGTGGTCACAAAACCGGCTGCAGTTGCAGCCACGGGAGGGGGCCAAAACAGCGATCTTTCAGATGCCGCACTAGGCCAGACCAGTGGGAGGCGCGCGCAGGCCTGAGCGGCGGACATCGAGGGCAGGTCAGCGGGCGGACGTCAGGTACTCCTCGCGGAGCTTTAGCTTGTTGAGCTTTCCGGTGGGCATGCGCGGGAGCTCGGGGCGGAACGCGAAGGTGCGCGGGACCTTGTAGTGGGCGACTGACGCACGGGCGTACGCGCGCAGTTCCTCGGCGAGCTCGTCGTCCGGCTCGATCCCGGCGGCGGGGGCGACGACCGCGTGGACGTACTCCCCCATCTCCGGGTCGGGCAGCCCGAAGACGGCGACGTCGGCGACCTTCGGGTGCATGATCAGCGCGGCCTCGACCTCGGCCGGGTAGATGTTGACGCCGCCGGATATGATCATGAAGCTCTTCCGGTCGGTCAGGTAGAGGAAGCCGGCCTCGTCCAGGTAGCCGACGTCGCCGGTCGTCGTCCAGTTCGGGTGTTCGGGGTGGCGGCTGGCCTTCGTCTTCTCTGGGTCGCCGTGGTACTCGAACGGGGCCTTCTCCTGCTCGAAGAAGAGCAGACCGGGCACGCCCGGGGGAAGTTCACCGCCGGCCTCGTCGCAGATGTGCGGGACGCTCGCCAGCGCCGGGCCGACGGAGCCGGGGTGCGCGAGCCAGTCCGGCGAGCTGATGAACGTCAGCCCGCTGCCCTCGGTGGCCGCGTAGTACTCGTCGATGATCGGGCCAAGCCAGTCGATCATCGCCCGCTTGACGTCCGGCGCGCAGGGGGCGGCGGCGTGCAGCACGCTGACCAGGCTGGACAGGTCATAACAACGTCGAACCTCGTCGGGCAGTTTGAGCAGGCGAACCATCATGGTCGGCACGAGCTGGACGTGGGTGACCCGCTCCCGTTCGATGACGGCGAGCAGCCGCTCGGGGTCGAACTTGTCCAGGATGACCAGCGTCCCGCCGATCTCATGGACCGCTCCGGACCACTGCAGCCCGGCCGCATGGTAGAGCGGCGCCGGGCAGAGGTAGACCAGATCCTCGGTCCAGCGGAGCAGGAGCTGGCCGAACAGCGAGAGCCGGGTGCGTTCCGGGTCGGTCACCTGCAGGCCGGACAGCGGCCGCTGGATGCCCTTCGGACGGCCGGTCGTGCCGGACGAGTAGAGCATCACCTCGCCAACCGGCTCGGTGGCCAGCGGCTCGGCGGAGACCACGGCGACGGCGTCCTCGTACGGCTCGAACCCGTCCACGACGCCGTCCATCATCAGCCGGACCCGGCAGTCGGGCACCTTCACGGCGGCCTGAGCGGCCAGCTCGCTGAACCGGCGGGTGGCGACCAGCGCGCGGGCGCCAGAATCCGCCACCTGGTATGCGACCTCGCTTGGCGCGAGATGCCAGTTGACCGCCGTGAGGTAAAGGCCGGATCGAATCGCGGCCCAGAAGACCTCGAAATAGCGCGGATGATTCTCGGCGAGAATCGCCAGCGTGTCGCCCGGCCTCAGCCCGTTCTCGGCCAGCAGCCGGGCCAGCCGGACCGAACTCGCGTTGAGCTCGGCATAGCTCAGGCGCGTCACCACGGCATCGGTGGCCGCCGGCCAGTCCGGGCCGCCCATGAGAACCGCCGTCTTCTCCGGATGGGTCACGGCGAACTGGCCGGGATACATGACGGCCCTCCCTCACTCCGGTGGCCAGGCTCCGGCGGCCCGCGGTGGCGCGACCGGCACGGCGACGGCTACCAGAAGCAGAACCCTGTTCTAGCAGGCGTCGACGATGGTTCCAGGGAGGAGACCCTCGTCACATGTCTGACGATAGCCGCGTTGGCGGCCGGTGGCGACCGATGGCCGCGTACCCGCATGCCCGGGCGCACTGTCTCGGCTCGATGAGCAGCCCCTGCCGCCCGCTCCGACCGTCCGCCTGACCGTGGACGCGCCCATGGCCGCGCCCGCTGCAGCCGGGAACACCATTCCAGTAACGGCCCTGCCGCCAACAACTCGCGTCCACACCGTGCGGCACCATCGCCCACCTCGGGCACCATGCTTGCTGGCCGCACGGTCGGCCGTTCCGAAAGACCGAGGGCAGGTCAGGGCGCGGCGCGGGGGCGGCAGAATGCGCGGGTGACCGCGATCCGCCGCGCCCGGCCCACCGACTCCGAGACCGTCCTCACGCTCGTGCGGGAGTTCAACGCGATCGACGGCCACGACCACGACGATGCCCGCGTCGGCCGCGCGCTCGCCCCGTTGCTGGCCGACGACGAGTACGGCCAGGTCTGGTTCATCAACGGTCCCGACGACGAACCGGCGGGCTACGCCGTCCTGTGCTGGGGATACAGCCTCGAGTCAGGCGGCCGTGAGGCCGTGCTCGACGAGATCTACGTCCGGGACCGCGGGCTCGGCCTCGGCTCCGCCGCGCTGCCCGCGCTGTTGGCCGCCTGCCGCGCCGCCGGTGTGCTGCGCGTCTTCCTCGAGACCGAGGCACCCAACGACGCCGCGCGCCGGTTCTACGCCCGCCACGGCTTCCAGCTCGAACAATCCATCTGGATGACCCAGGAGCTCTGACGATCCCGGCTGGCCCTTTCGACTTTGCCGCCGCAGTGACCCTGCTGGCTAATTCGGGCCTGGAGTCTGTGCGAGTCCTACGCCATGGTGGTGGATCTCGTCAGTGGTCGACCGCGAGTAGGACTGAAGCCTGTTCCAGGACTCCCAGTGACGGGTGGTCGACGCGCGGCGTCCAGTCCCTGGATCACGGGCCACCGGACCGATCATGATCGCCGTTTGGGCCCTGGGATGGTCGCGGAAACGCGCCCGTCGCGACCATCCCAGGGCCAAAACCGCGATCAAGGCGACGCGAGACCACAGGCCCACCGCCGTGACGAAAAACCGCTTCGGGAATCCGCCCGGCGGCCGCATCATGAAACGAAAGGAAACAGGACGCGCTGTCGGGGGGTGGCGCTGTGGCTGTGATGACCGGGCTCTTGGCGTTGTGGGCGGTGACGGCCGGCTGGTGGGGCCGTCACCTGGATACGGCGCTGCACGAGGGGGGACACGCTCTTCTCACGTGGGCGCACGGCGGGCGGGTGAAGAAAGTACACATCGACCGCCGCGATGGGGGACTCACCAGATTCGAACTCGGATCGATGGGTCGGTTCGGCGTGTTCATGATCTTTTTCGCCGGCTACGTCAGCCCACCGCTGGCCGGTCTCACGTCGGCGAGCCTGCTGGCCGCGGGGAACGAGACCTCGGTGTTCATTCTCGCCGTGCTCGCGCTGGTCGCGCTGCTCCTCGTCGACGTCAACAGGTTCGGCATCGTCGTCCTGCTGTCGAGCGCCGCCGTGCTCGTCGGCCTGGAGCGGTACGCGCCCGGCTGGTTCGGGCGCTGGTGCGCCTTCTTCCTCACCTGGTTTCTTTTGCTGTCCGGGGTCAGGTCCGTCGTCGTCCTGCGGCGGGTGCGCCGGAGTGGGCCGAGCGATTCCGACGCGGACATCCTTGCCGAGATCACCCACGTCCCGGGGTTCTTGTGGGTGTTCGTCTTCGGGGCCGTCAGCGTGTTCTGCCTGCTGAAGGGCGCCAGACTGCTGGTCGCCCCCGGCTGAGTGTTTCCGCCCCGAACGGTCACCGCTGCTTGGTGAGCACCCCGTCGCCGGTGCCGTCTCCGACATCGTCGAAGTGGTAGACCAGCTCGCCGTTCGCGTTGAGCGTGAGCGAAACCGTGGTGTCGGAGCAGTTCGTGCCGCCCACGATGTGCTCGGTCACCTGGACGGCGTTTCCGCCCTGGTTCAGCAGCAGGTCGCCGGAGCAGGGAATGGTCGGATAGTTGGACGTGCCGACCACCTGGCCGATCGATCCGCCGCGCAGCACCAGGGTCACCGGGTAGGTGGTGTCGAACTCGTGCGCCGGGTCCTTCTGGGCCACGTCGCCGGTCCAGGTGCCGCGCAGCTCGGCGGGCAGCTGGTCGGGATCTACCGCCGGCGACCCGCTCGGGGTCGGCTGCGTCGACGTGAGGGCCGCCGGCGGCTGGATCCGGGCGTCGAGGAGCTTCTGCGCCCGGCCCCGGGGCGGGTAGACCGGCGCGATCGCGGTCAGCACGACCGCCACCAGGACCAGGACACCGGCGACCCCGACGACGATCTGGTCGAACACCGGCAGCGCCCGGATCCGCGGGCCACGGTCCGCCGTGGCCGGCGGCCGCTGTGACGGCCAGGCACCGGGGGCGGCCGGTGGCTGGCTCGCGGGCCACGGCGTGCTCTGCGGCCACGGCGTTGGCTGGGCGGGCGGATAGCCCTGCGACCAGAGGGTGCCCTGCGGCAGCGGCTGGGGCGGCGGCGCCGTCTGCGGGCCCGGGTACGGCGTTGGCTGAGCGGGAGTCCCCTGAGTCGCGGGTGCGGGGCCGGTCGGGGGTGCGAACTGCGCCGGGGACGCCCCCGACCCGGCCGGGGCCGACGCCTGCGGAACCGACGCCTGAGTGGCCGACGCCTGCTGCGGGGCCGTCTGCGCCGGGGAGGCAAGCGTCGGCGGTGGCTTCAGCTGGGGCGGCAGGACCTGGGTGACGTCGCCGTCGTCGTCCTCGTCGTCCTCGAACCCGGACGCGGCCGCGGACGCCTGGGGCACCGCCTCGGCGGGCGGCGGACTCGCGGGCGGCGGCGCGGGCCGCGGCGGTGGTTCGGGCCGCGACGTTGGTTCGGGCAACGGCCAGCTGGACTCGGACACGGCACACCTGTCGATAGGGGATCCCCTCTCATCATCGACCGGGCGCGCGGTCCTGGGAATGCCGGTACGCCGACAAAACGGCCCAAGAGGGCACACGGAGGCGAGCCACCCGTCTCGCCCCGGTATCGGGCCGAGGAGGCCCGGCCGCCGGGCATGATCTCCCGCACACCGCCGAGGCCGCCGCAACGTACGGAACCCCCCGACCACCCGGCGCCCGGGGCGCAGGTCCCCCAGTTCGGATGCGCGAAGCGGTGACCGCGCGGTAGGCAGGGCGGAGCGGCTCCGCCGTGGGACGCCCGCGCCAGCCGCGCGGACGTGCCGACCTACCGCGAACAGACGTGTGACGTGAGAGGACAGGGCCGATGACGAAGGTCGGATTCATCGGGCTGGGCAGCCAGGGCCAGCCGATGGCACGACGCATCGTGGACGCCGGCTTCCCGCTGACGATCTGGGCGCGCCGCGCGGTGGCGGTCGAGCCGTTCGCGGACACGGCCGCGACGGTCGCGGCGACGCCTGCCGAGCTCGGCGCCGCCAGCGACATCGTCGGGATCTGCGTGGTCGCCGACGTGGACGTGACGGACGTGCTGCTGCGCCCGGACGGGGTGCTGGCCGGGATGGACGCGGGCGGCCTGCTGGTGCTGCACTCGACGATCCACCCGGACACCTGCCGGCTGATCGCGGACGCGGCCGCCGATCGCGGGGTCGCGGTGATCGACGCCCCGGTCAGCGGCGGCGCCCCCGCGGCGTCCGTGGGTCGGCTGTCGGTGATGGTCGGCGGCACGGACGAGGACGTCGCCCGTGCCCGCCCGGTGCTGGAGACGTTCGCGGACCCGCTGCTGCACCTGGGCCCGCTTGGCAGCGGCCAGGTGGCCAAGCTGCTGAACAACTTCGTGTTCACCGCCCAGGTGGGGCTCGCGCTGGACACGTTCGCGTTCGCCGACCGGCTCGGCATCGACCGGGCCCTGGCCGCGCAGGTGCTGGCGGGCGGCACCGGTGGCTCCCGGGCCGCGGGCATCCTGGCCGCGTCCGGCTTCGACCTCGCCGGGCTGCGCGGCGCCGAACCGCTGCTGCGCAAGGACGTCCGGATCACGTTGGAGGTCGCGGCGGGCGCCGGCACCGAGGCGCCGGCGACGCTGAGCGCGCTCGCGCAGGAGACACTGACGACGCTGGCCAGCCCGCCGGTCGCCGGGTAGCGGGCGGCGGGTGGGCCGAGCCGGCACAATAGGGGACGTATAACGAATACTTGATACGACGCGCGCAGTCGGGGCACGCCACTCGGGACGTCCCCGGGGACGGCGGTCCCGCCTCGATGCGCCAGCCCGGACCACCAGGGAGAACCGTGAGCGCCCAGGACCGCCAGACCGCCGAGTCGCCCACGGCAGACGCGGAGGAGCACGCCCGGCTGACCGAGCAGGACGGCATCCTCACCCTGACCATCGACCGGCAGCGCAAGCGCAATCTGATCAGCCCGCAGATCACCGAGCTGCTCTGGCAGGCCGCGACCATGCTCGGCGACCGCGACGACCTGCGCTGCCTGGTGATCACGGGTGTCGGCCCCTACTTCACCGCCGGGGTGGACCTGTCGGCCGGGGTGGGCAACCGGCCGGCGAACCCCGAGACCGAGCATCTGCACCCGGGCTGGAACTTCCGGCGCAACTACCGCAGCCACCATCTGCTCTACGACGAGTTCGAGTCGATCGAGAAGCCGATCATCGTGGCCGTGAACGGGATCTCCCTGGGGGCCGGGGTCGAGATGGCGGTGAGCTGCGACTTCCGGTTCTGCACGCCGGAGGCCGAGTTCGGGGTACCCGAGGTGCACATGGGGATGCTCGCGGGCAGCGGCGGCACCAGCCGCCTGACCAGGCTGGTCGGCCCGGCCTGGGGCAAGTGGATGGCGATGGCCGGCCGCCGGGTGGGCGCCGAGCAGGCCAGGCAGATCGGCCTGGTGCACGACGTCTTCCCAGCCGAGACGTTCATGGACGAGGTCTACGCGTTCTGCCGGGACCTGACGAAGATCCCGCCGGAGGTGCTCGGCGTCGCGAAGCTGGCCGTCGACATGTACGCGGACATCTCCGACCGCACCGCCGCCCGGAACATCGACCGGCTCCTGGTCACCGGCCTGATGAACTCCCCCGAGTTCCTCCGGCGGGCCGGCAAGTTCGGCTACGGGCGCACGCCCGCCGTCCAGCCGGAGCCCTGAGCGGCCGGCGGTCACGTCATCGCGACCGCCAGCAGGCACAGGTCGTCCTCGCGGTCGGCCGGTGCCACCGCGTGCAGGATGTGGTCGCAGAGGCCGTCGGGGTCATTCCGGTACACGGCCGGCACGGACACGGCGGCCTCGGCCAGCGCCGCGAGCTGGGTCGTCAGCGACCGGCCCCGGCGTTCGACCAGGCCGTCGGTGAACAGCAGCAGCTGGTCGCCCGGTTCCAGCTGGAGGCTGTTCTGGCCGTAGCTGGCCCCCGCGTCGACGCCGAGGATCGGGCCGTTGACCTGCTCGAGAAAGCTCGCGCCGACGCCAGCCGCGGCCCGCACGAGCAGTGGTGGCGGATGGCCGGCGCAAGACCAGTTCAGGAGGCCGCTGCCGGGGCAGAGGTCGGCGACGACGGCGGTGGCGAGCATCTCGTCGGACCGGCTGCCCAGATTGGCCGACAGCTGGGTGGTGATGTCGGCCGGCGTCCGCAGCTGCAGCGCGTAGGCCCGGGCCGCGTGCCGCAGCTCGGCCATCGTCGACACGGCTCGTAGCCCGTGACCGCCGACATCACCGACGACGAGGCTGAGCGTGCCGTCGGACAGCATGGTCGCGTCGTACCAGTCGCCGCCGATCCCGAGGTCACGGCCGGCGGGGAGGTACCTGGCCGCGAGCCGGACCCCACCTAGATCGGGCAGCGTCTGCGGCAGCACGGCCCGCTGCAGCGTCTCCACCGTCGACATCTGCCGCTCGTAGAGGCGGGCGCGTTCCAACGCCTGGGCGAACGGGCCGACGAGCGTGAGCAGGAACCGTCGCTCGTCCTCCTCGAACGGCTGTGGCTCGGGCCAGCCGAGCACCATGAGGCCGATCGGGCGGCCGGACACGATCAGCGGCAGGCTGGCCAGGGCGTCGATGCTCATCGCGTCGAGGTTGGGCCCGCGGTCGGGGTAGTCGCGCAGGTAGCTCTTGCGGTCGTTGTCGAACCGCGGCCGGCCGGTCCGCAGCACCTGGTCGGTGGAGGCCGGGCCGAACGCCGGCATCCGGCGCCAGGCCTCGGTGAGGAATCTGGAGTTCGGCCGGCAGTGCACCCGCGGCGGCCCGTCCTCCTCCAGCAGCACCAGCCCGACGAACAGCACGCCCAGGTCGGCCTGCGCGGCGTGGGCCGCGACATCGCACAGCTCGTCGACGGTCATGACCTGGCCGAGCTCGACCGTGGCGTCGAGCAGCTGCCGTGAGCGCCGCAGCGCGGAGGACAGCGAGCCGATCAGCGCCTTGCGTTCCGCGTCCGCGCGGTGGCGGGCGTCGACGTTGCGCATCGCGACGACGAGGCCATCGGGGATGGGGAACGTCCGGACCGCCCACCAGGCGCCGTCCGGGTCGGTCGCCTCGATCTCGAGAACCGGCTCGGGCCGGGGTTCCTGGGTGGTCGGTTCGGTGCGCCGACGGCGGATCGCCGCGACATGGTCACGCACCGGGGGCAGCAGCAGATCAGCCGCCGCCTTGCCGACCATTTCGTCGCGTGGCAGTTCGAACTGTCGAATCGCCTGGATGTTGGCGTGAACGATCGTGTCCGTCTCGTCCAGCACCAGGACGATGTCGCCCATGTGGTCGAGTGCCCGGGCGATCCGGTCACGCACCGTCCGATCCGGCGTCCGGTCCGTACAGAGCCCGATCACCCGTGCTCTGCCGTCGGGCCCGGCGCGCAGCAGTCGAGCCCGGGTCTGCACCCAGTTCACCGAGCCATCGCGACTGACGACCCGGTACTCCTCCAGGAACGGGTTCTCCGTCCGCAGGGCGGCGTCGCGGGCCCGGATCAGCGCCGGCCGGTCGTCCGGATGGACTGCCGCCATAGCGTCCTGCGGCGACACGGATCCAGGCCGATCGCCGAACCCAAGCAACCGGGCCGCCGCCTGGTCGTAGAACATCCGGTCGCTGGCGACATCCCAGTCGAAGATCCCGACCCCGAGGGCGGTCAGCGCCCGATAGAGATCGCCGACGCCCGGCCCGACCCCGTCGGTCTGGCTTCCCCACACCTGCGGCCGCTCGTTCATCACGGTTCGTGTACCCAGCCCGCCAGCCCACACGCGACGTTGCCGGCCGGGCGAGTCGGGTTGGCGACAGTAAGCGACTTTCTAAGGTCTGCTCCGCTAGGGCCCCGCGGGGCGACTCTCGACAGGGGTGCTGGGACAATTGGTGCGGAGGCGGGACGGAGGTCGGTACGGGTGTCCGAGGAGCTGATGGTCTGCCACGGGGCAGAGGTCGCCACGGTGCCCGTGGACCGGCCGTTCGTCATCGGCCGCGGGTCCGCGGCAGATCTGCGGCTCGCGGACGCCCGGGTGTCCCGGCGGCACCTGATGGTCAGGCAGACCGAACACGGCTGGTCGGTCCTGGACATCAGCGCGAACGGGACCTGGCTGGACGGCGAGCGGGTCCGGCGGGTCGACGTGTGCCGGGAGGTCCGGCTCAACCTCGGCGCGGTGAACGGTCCGCGGATCACGCTGATCCCGGGCCCGCCGCCGTCGTTCCCGGACTACCCGCTTCCCGTGGTCCCCGAGCTCCTGACGGTCCCGACCGAGATCACTTTTTCGTCACCGGCGATCGACCTCGGTCAGACCCGCCTGCTGCACGACGTCGCCTTCCGGGTCCCCAGCCAGGCGTCCTGGCCAGCGAGAGCCACGACGTAGGTGGCGAGCTGGTACGGCCCGCGGGAGCCGAGCCGGGCGACGACTCCGCGGGCTGGACGAGGTCAGGTGACCGCCCAGAGCAGCGAGACGAAGCCGAAGCCGACCACGGAGACCAGGGTCTCCATGACCGACCAGGTCTTCAGGGTCTGCTGGACGGTGAGGCCGAACAGCTCCTTGACCAGCCAGAAGCCGGCGTCGTTCACATGGGAGAGGAACAGCGAGCCGGTACCGATCGCCAGCGCCAGCAACGCGGCGTGTGTCGCCGGCAGACCGGTGGCGAGCGGGGCGACGATACCGGCAGCGGTGACGGTGGCGACGGTGGCCGAGCCGGTCGCCAGCCGCAGTGCGACGGCGATCAGATAGCCCAGCACGAGGACCGAGATATGCGCGTTGTTGGCCCACTGGGCGACCGCGTCACCGACACCGGCGCCGATCAGTGACTGCTTGAACCCCCCGCCGGCCCCGACGATCAGGATCACCGCGGCGACCGGTCCGACGCTGGCGCCGACCTTGGCCGACAGCGTCTTCCCGGTGAAGCCGACGGCGTAGCCGAAGGTGACGAGCGCGAGCAGCACCGCCAGCGTCATCGCGGCCAACGGCTCGCCGATGAAGTCGAACACGACCCGCGCCTGGGACGGGTTCTTGCTGTCGGCGTCGATGATGTCCGCGAGCGCCTTGCCCAGCATCAGGGCGACCGGGAACAGGATCGTCGCGAGAGTGACCCCGAACGACGGCTCCCGGCTCGGGCTCTGCTCGCCATCGGTCGCCGGGGTCGGGCGCTGGCCTGCGGTATCCGAAGCCGTTTCGTCCGGCCCTGCTGTCGTGGAGGTCTGGTCCGCGGCCGACCCGCGGTCACCGGCCGTGGCCTGCGACCTGGTGTCGACGCCGCCGGCCACGGCGGGCGCGTCGACCGGCACCCAGCGGGCGGCCAGCAGCGAGAACAGCGGGCCGCACAGGACGACCGTCGGGATGGCGACCAGCACACCGAGCGCGAGCGTGGTGCCGAGGTCCGCGTGCACCGCCGAGATCGCCAGCAGCGGGCCCGGATGCGGCGGCACCAGCCCGTGCAGCGCGGAGAGGCCCGCCAGCGCCGGGATCGCGACCCGCATGAGCTTCAGCCCTGACCGCTGGCTCACCAGCACGATCACCGGCAGCAGCAGTACCAGGCCGATCTCGAAGAACATCGGCAGGCCGATGATCACGGCCACCAGCGCCATCGCCCAGGGGATCGCGGCGCCGGACGCGCGGGCGAGCAGGGTGTCGATGACGCGGTTGGCGCCGCCGGAGTCGGCGAGCAGCTTGCCGAGCATCGCGCCGAGCGCGATCAGCAGCCCGACCTCCTGCAGGGTGCTACCGACACCGGTCTCGAAGTTCTTGATGACGCCGGCCAGCCCCACCCCACTGGCCAGCCCGACGAAGGCGCTGCCGAGGATCAGCGCGAGAAACGGGTGCAGCTTCGCCCAGACGATCAGGGCGACGATCAGCGCGATGCCGAGCGCCGCGACCGTGATCAGCCGGGTGTCGTGCCCGGTCCAGGACGAGTGCGCGGCCGCTCCGGCGGCGACGAGCGTGGCGTTCATCGGGCGCCGTCCGCCTGGTGCGGGCCGGCGAGGCCGAGCTTGTCGACGACCGTCTGGACGATGTCCGCCGGCTCCGGGCCGATGTCGACGGTCAGCTGGTTCTCGTCCGGCCCCGGCTCCTCCAGCGTGGCGAACTGCGAGTCGAGCAGGCCCGGCGGCATGAAATGACCGTGGCGGGCGGCCAGCCGCTGCCCGATGACCGCGCGGGAGCCCCGCAGGTAGACGAACAGTTCCGCGCCGCTGCCGGCACCCGCGGCGACGTCCGCGTCCGCGGCCAGCCCGGAGCCGTCGACAGCCTGGCCGCGCAGTACGTCGCGGTAGGACCGGCGCAATGCCGAACAGGTGATCACACCGGGCTCGCCGGCCTCGATCCGGTCGTGAATCCAGCCGCGGACCCGCAGCAGCCAGGGCCAGCGGTCAAGATCGGTCAGGGGGTGGCCCGCGGCCATCTTCTCGACGTTCTCCCGCGGGTGCAGATCGTCACCCTCGGCGAACGGCCAGCCCAGCCGTCCGGAGAGCATCGCGGCGACAGTGGACTTGCCGCAGCCCGACACACCCATCAGCACCAGGACAGGCGGGCGGGCGGTCTCCCCGGAACGTCCGGTCTCCCTGGAAGTTCCGGTCAGTTGGTCGCTCACGACGACTCCGAACTCCAGGTCGGACTCTTGCGCACCGTGTGCCTCCCCAGGCTCAGCCCCGTGACCGCGAAACCACCGGTCAGATGCCCTGTTTCGCCCAAGTCACACATGCGGGATGAACCGTCCGAAGCGACGGCCGGCACGTTCCGAGGGTCAGCCGCCACCCGATCCGCTGGGCGAACTCCCGGTGACGGCCTGCACCTCCCGCTGGCTCATCGCCTGAAGCGGCTCGCCGTCGCAGTTGCTGAGGATGACGCCGACCCAGCCGGTGTACGGGTAGATGTTCCAACTGGCGCCGACACCGGGGTTGGCACCGGCCCGCCCAAGCACCCATTGGTTGCCGACGATGTGGACCGGGAGCGTGTACGCCCCGAATGACCCCGCACCGTGCGGGATCTTGGCCCCGGTGAGCACATCGGCGTAAGGCCGGTCCAGTACTGTCCCGTCGCTCAGCGCGCGGGCGAACCGGACCAGATCCGGCGCGGTGGCGAAGCCGCCGTCGCCGGGAGCGTCGATGAAGCCGCGACCCGGGTTCTTGCCCAACACGTCCGGTTCCGGGCTGCCCTTGTCCAGGTTGCGGACGGCGTCCACCTGGCTGCCGTCGGCCAGCGTCATGTACGGGTGCGCGATGTGCGCGTCGGTGAGCCACCGCGGCCTGTCGTAGAACGCCGTGCTGGTCATGCCGCAGCGGCCGAAGATGTGTTCCTGGGCGTAGTCCCAGTACGTCTTCCCGGTCACGGCCTCCACGATCAGCGCGGGGATGGTCACCTCGGCACCGGCGTGGTCGGTAGGAGTGCCGGGCGCGGCCACTAGTTTCGACTGCCGGGCCCATTGTTCGTAGTACGCCTGCACCTCCTCCCGGCTCTGGAAGAGGTGTTGCACGTTCTCATACGGGGTGGCCAGCCCTGAGGTGGCAGAGAGCAGATGGTGAATGGTCACCTGCTCGGCGATGTCTTTGGCGAAGCCCGTCAGGTGGGTGCCCACCGTGTCGGACAGCTTCAGCTTGCCCTGCTGCACCAGTTGCAGGATGGCCACCGCGTGGAACGGCTTGCCCGCCGAACTGAGGCTGAACGCGATGCCCTCGCCGTTGGGGATCCGCCTCTCCCTGTCGGCCAGGCCGTAACTGCGGGAAAGCACCGTCCGGCCCTGGTACGACAGCAGCACCACGCCGGAGAACCGGCCTTTGGCGGCCAGGCCCGCCACGTACCGGTCATAGGCGCCGCCGGGCAGGGTGTCCGGCGGGATCTGGCCATGCCCGGACGGAGCGGGTGTGGAGGGCGCGTCGGCGCCGGTCGAGGCCGAGGCGTCCTGGCCGAACTCGGCTCTCCCCAGCGGTACGCCGGCCGCCACCGCACCGGCGGCCACCAGCCCGCCGCCCCATCTGACCAGCCGCCGTCGGTCGATGCCACCTGCCGAGTCCATGGTCACGGTCCTTTCTCAGCCTTCAAGCGGACCGTTGCAGATCTACCGGTGATCGCTTATCGGCAACCGACGGCCGCGGCATAGGCCAGCCATATGCGGCGCTGCGGATACTGGGCCGATGCGGGTGCTGCTGGTCGAGGACGAACAGCCGCTGGCCACCTACATCGCGGCCGGGCTGCGCAAACATGGCTGCGCCGTGGACGTGGCACACGACGGTCAGCAGGCGCTGGACAAATGCGACGTCGTTCCGTACGACGTGGTCGTCCTTGACCGGGATCTTCCGGTGGTGCACGGCGACACCGTGTGCCGGCTGTTGGCAGGGCGCGGCACCGTCCGGGTGCTGATGCTCACGGCGTCCGGTGCCGTGTCCGACCGGGTGGACGGGCTGGCCCTGGGCGCCGACGACTACCTGGGCAAGCCGTTCGCGTTCGCCGAGCTGGTCGCCCGGGTACGTGCACTCGCCCGGCGCAGCACGCCGGCCCACCTGCCGGTACTGCGCGCGCGGGACGTCGAGCTCGATCCGTCCCGGCGCACCGCCGAACGGGATGGCCGTCTGATGTCGCTGACTCCGAAGGAGTTCGGGGTGCTGGAATTGCTGCTCGCCGCCGACGGTGCCGTGGTAAGTGCCGAGACGCTGCTGGACAAGGTGTGGGATGAGCACGCCGACCCGTTCACCAACGCGGTGCGGATCACGGTCAGCACCCTGCGCCGCAAGCTCGGTGATCCACAGCTGGTCGAAACCGTGACAGGCACCGGGTATCGGATCACCCCATGATCCGGCGGCTGACCGCCCGCAGCCGCCTCACCCTGGCGTACACCGGCCTGGTCCTGGGCGCCGGATTCCTGCTCGTGGCACTGACGTACCTGCTGCTGTGGCGCGGCCTGCACACTACGGGCGTAGTCCGGCACGAGCCGGCCGTCCCCGGAGACACCCTCGCCGATCGGCTGCGCGACGAGGCAGTCTCGGAGCTGCTGACCGGGGCCTTGATCTCACTACTGGTGGTAACGACGTTCGTCGGGCTGACTGGCTGGCTGGTGGCCGGCCGGATACTGCGCCCCATCCGCACGATGTCCGAGACCGCGAACCGGCTGTCCGCGGAGAACCTTTCCGAGCGGGTACCCGTCCGCCAGCCCGCCGACGAACTAGCCACGCTGGCCGCCACCATCAACGGCATGCTGGACCGCATCCAGCAAGGCATCGCCGAACGCGACCGGATTCTCGACAGCCAACGCCTGTTCGTGGCCAACGCCGCGCACGAACTGCGTACCCCGCTCACCACCATGCGCACGGCAGTCGACGTCACCCTCGACGGCGAACCCGACCGGGCCGAACTCGTCGCGATGGCCGGCGACATCGCCGTCGCCATCGACACCAGCCAACGCACCCTCGACGGGCTCCTGATCCTGGCCCGAAGCCAGGCCGGCCCGCTGCGCCGGATGCCCGTGGACCTGGCCGAGGTCGCGGCCGCGGCGGTCACCGACGCCGCCGACCGGGCAGCCGACGGGGCCGTTGACCTGCGGGCCGACCTGCGGCCCGCGCCGACGAGCGGCGAGCCCGTGCTGCTGGAACGGATGGCCGGCAACCTGCTGGACAACGCGCTGCGCTACAACCACGCCGGCGGACACGTCACGGTGAGTTCCGGCACCGCGGGCGGGCGCGTGTTCCTGCAGGTGGTCAACACCGGCCCGCCGGTCGCGCCGGACGAGGAGTGGCGGCTGTTCGAGCCGTTCGTCCGAGGCGCCTCCGACGGCACCCGCGGGGCCGGGCTCGGCCTGTCCATCGTCCAGGCGATCGTCCTCGCGCACGACGGTGAGATCTCCAGCGCCGCCCGGCTGACCGGCGGCCTGGACATCACCGTGCACCTGCACCGCGGCTGAGCGCCACGTCAGCGGGCCGTTGCCCGATCATGCATTCCTGTCATTTCCGGGTGGGGGCGGTGGCGCGAGCAGCAGCGTGACACGGTTCCCAACAGGCTCGAATCCGAGCCGTTGGTACAGGCCGTTGCTGGTCGGATTGGCCAGGTCGGCGAACAGCAGAACCTCCTGCGCTCCCGCGTCCAGCGCAGCCTGGCTCACCGCTGCCGTCGCACCCCCGGCATAGCCCACTCGTCGGAGACCCGAAGGAGTATAAACGGGCGCGATACGGACCATCCCGCCCATCGGGCGGGTAATCCCCGCAGCGGAGACCGGCGCCCCGTCAACCTCCCACAGAGTGAAGCCGCCATAGCTGAGACGATCGTCCACCCGTTCCGCGGCATTGCCGACGACCCCGCTGGTCTCTTTCTGGAAAGCCGTGACCCAATCCACCAGCAGATCTCTGTCGGTCGCCGAGGCGACGCGGGAGCGACCCGGAGGTCCGGAGCGGGGCAGAACGAGACTGCCAAGCCGATACAAGCGCTCTCGACGGTGAAGGTAGAGCATCGCGGCGGTCCGTTCTTGCCAGGCGGAGGCGAAGGCGCTGGCGACTTCCTCACCAGCATCCACTCCGGACATCGGCCTTCCATCCGGCCAGCACTCGACCAGCGGCTCCATGGCCTCCGATGGAGCTTTTGTCAGAAGAACGGGACTCGGCGGAGTATGCAGGAATGCGCTCTCAACGGCGCCGCCGGGCGATCGCCACCAACCGAAAAGCGGAGCAGCCTCCCCGAATGCCGACATGCCACGCACGCGCAGCGTCTCGGCGACGGTCAACAAAACAGTGTTCTCCACCAGCCGGGACATGAGAAAATCGCCCGCCGCCGCGAGATACTCCTCAACGCTCTCCGTCATGAACCAGGCCACGCCCTATGATCCCCGCCGAGGCCACCTCTACGCACCTCATTTTCCCCACGACCAAGCGGTCCCTCCGGCGGCGTGACACTCTCCGCAGCCAGCCCGCTATCGGGTGACCCGCACGGATCGTTCAGCCCGAGGCTGCGCTCGGCGCCTGCGGGCCGGGAATGCCGAAGCCGCGGCCGACGTCCGGGCGGCGCAGCTTCCAGATCAGGCCGTCGTAGAACAGGTGCAGGCCGCCGGCGATCAGCACGAAGAGCGTGAAGTAGGGGTAGCCCGCGGCCGTCAGGCCCACCAGAACGGCGCCGATCCCGGCGAGGTAGGCGGCGATGAAGCCGGTCCGGCCGGCCGGGGAACGCACGACGGCGGCGACCGGCCCGGTTCGGACGTCGACCGGCTCGCCCGCCTTCGCCTTCGGCCGGTAGCGGCCTTCGAGGTGGTGGTGGACGACCAGGAAGTACTCGGCCGCGTGGGAGCCGACGTAGGCGATGAAGCCGACCAGCGGGTTGACGGCCACCAGCAGGATCATGACCAGGGTCGAGCCGACGTAGAACCACTTCGCCGGGTTGGCGTTCGGGTTGCGGTGCTCGGCCAGTGCCCACCGGACCAGCGCCGCGACGGCGACGGCCGCCGCGATCGGCAGCAGGATCCGGGCGATCGGCGCCGCGTCGGTGAGCAGGTCGAGCGCCTGTCGGTTCACGCCACCCAGCCCGGCGACCGCGACCTTGTCCGCGGTGCTCCTGGCGGACGCGGCGGCGAGGACCGCGGTGACGAGCCAGCTGTACAGGAGGAGCCGCTCGGTGTTCCCGTGGCTGTCCTGTGCCTTGCGGCCGTAGATCCTGGTCAGGCCGTACCGCTGCTGCAGGGTGTGCACGGCGTTCCAGACGGCCGCGACGACCGCGAGCAGCGCGAAGCTGACGAGCATCCCGAACGCGACCAGGCCGGCGAGCACGAACGGGCTCACCGTGAAGATCGCCCGTCGGGTGGCGAACTGCTTGCGGTCGCCGTAGACGAGCAGCAGCGTCAGCGGCTGGTGCATGACGGAGAACATCAGCGTCGCCGCGACCAGCCAGCGCACCGCGGGCCCGTTGTCGGCCAACGCCCAGGCCACCGCCGCGAACGGCACCCACAGCGCCGCCACACCGAGGTCATAGCTCGCCGACCGAATCCAGCGCGGCTGCCTCGACTTCGGCGGCGCGACGGGAGCGACGGGCTCCACCGCGATCGCCGTCACGACCGGCCTCCGGCAACGGACGCGAACCGGGAATCCATCGGCCGACCTCCCAGACGTGGAGCGGAACTCCAACCAGGTATGGGGCTTCAACCAGGTATATAGCCGACGCCGCCCACCTCGTCCACGGCCCGACCGGCCCATTCCACCCGACCACCGGCCGCCGAGCGCCACCTTGATCGGCGTTTACGCCCTCCCGTGGTTGCCACGGGCCCTGAATCGCGACCACCCGAGGGCTGAAACGGCAATCAAGAAGCGCGAACTGGCGGTTCGCGCCGGTCGGGCCGCCGGGCCGCGCCTGCGCCCCTCAGGTCGGGCCGACCGGACTGCCAGGCCGCCTGCCCGGTACGGGACCTCGGCTCAGGCCGGACCGGGCCGGCCGGACCAGCGCCGGACCAGCGCCGGACCAGCCGGACGGGCGCCGGACCGGGCCGGCCGGACCAGCGCCGGACCAGCGCCGGACCAGCCGGTTGGTCCGGGGTCAGCCGAGCCAGGTGCGGGCGTTCTGGAAGAGGCGCAGCCAGGGGCCGTACAGGTCCTCGCCACCGGACGGACCGGCGCCGAGGGGCAGCCAGGAGCGTTGCTGGGTCAGGAACGCCCGCTCGGGATGCGGCATGATCAACGTGACGCGGCCGTCGTCCGAGGTCACGGCGGCGACGGCGCCGGGGCTGCCGTTGGGGTTCGCCGGATAGTCCTGGGTCGGCTTGCCGTGGTTGTCGGCGTAGCGGGCCGACGCGGCGCCGGGGCCGGCCGCGCCGAACTCCATCCGGCCCTCGCCGTGCGCGACCGGCACCGCCAGCACGGAGCCGGCCATCCCGGCGAACAGCACCGACGGCGAGTCCTCGATGAGGAGGCTGGAGACCCGGGCCTCGAAGCGTTCGGACGTGTTCTCCAGCAGCGCCGGCCAGCCGGTCGCCCCGGGGATGAGCGTGCCGAGGCCGGCGACCATCTGGCAGCCGTTGCAGACCCCGAGCGTCAGGGTGTCCGGCCGGTGGAAGTAGGCGCGGAACGCGGCGGCCAGCTCGGGGTGGGCGAGGATCGACTTCGCCCACCCGAGGCCGGCGCCGAGCACGTCGCCGTAGGAGAAGCCGCCACAGGCCGCGAGCACGTTGAAGTCGTCGAGGGTGACCGTGCCTGCCAACAGGTCGGTCATGTGGACGTCGACGGCGTCGAACCCGGCCGCGTCGAACGCGGCGGCCATCTCGACCTGGCCGTTGACGCCCTCGTCGCGCAGCACCGCGGCCTTCGGCCGGGCCGGGTAGGCCCGCCGGTCCAGGGCGAAGGTGACCCGTTCGGAGATGCCCGGGTCGGTGTCGTCGAGGATCGCGTCGAACTCCTGGTCGGCGGTCTCGGGGTTGTCGCGCAGCCGCTGGACGAGGTAGCTGGTTGTCGCCCAGGTCCGCTCCAGCTCGGCCCGGCCGCGCTCGTAGACGACCGCGCCGCCGTCGCGCAGGACGACCCGCTGGTGGTAGGTCGGCCGGCCGAGCACGTGCACGTTCCCGGGGCCGACAGCGGCGGCCAGCGTCGCGGCGACCCGCTCGACGGCCGGGCCCGCGACCTGGAGGACCGCGCCGAGCTCCTCGGCGAACAGCCGGCCCACCAGCGTGCCGGGCAGGGCGGCGAGGTCGACGTCGAGGCCGACCCGGCCGGCGAAGGCCATCTCGACCAGCGTCGCAAGCAGTCCGCCGTCGGAGCGGTCGTGGTAGGCGAGCACCTCGCGGTCCGCGACCAGTGCCCGGGTCGCCGCGAAGAACGCCTTCAGCGTCGCCGCGTCGGCGTCGGGGACCTCGGCGGCGCCGTCGCGGCTGTAGGCCTGGGCGAGCGCCGACCCGCCGAGCCGGCTCCGGCCGCCGGACAGGTCGACGAACACCAGTCGGCTCGTCTCGTCCCGGGTGAGCTGCGGGGTGAGCACCCGGGAGACGTCGGCGACGGGCGCGGCCGCCGTGATGATCAACGAGACCGGTGAGGTGACCGCGTGGTCGCCGATGCTGTCCGACCAGACGGTGCGCATGCTCGTCGAGTCCTTGCCGACCGGGATCGGGATGCCGAGCGCCGGGCAGAACCGCTCACCCAGCGTGTGGACCGCCTCGAACAGCGCTGCCTGCTGCGTGTCGACCTGCACCGCGGCCATCCAGTTGGCCGACAGCGCGACCTGGGACAGGTCGCCGACCGCGGCGGCGGCCAGGTTGGTGATCGCCTCGCCCACGGCCATCCGGGCCGCGGCGGGCGCGCTGACCGTCGCGAGCGGTGTGCGCTCCCCCATCGCGAGCGCCTCGCCGGTCCGGCTGCCGTACGCGGCGGCGGTGACGGCGACGTCGGAGACCGGGACTTGCCACGGGCCGACGAGCTGGTCGCGGACGGTGTGCCCGCCGACGGTTCGGTCGCCGATGGTGATGAGGAACTTCTTGCTCCCGACGGCCGGCACCCGCAGCACCCGCTCGACGGCCTCGACCAGCTCGATCCCGGTCTCGTCGAAGGCGCCCACCGCGACGGTGGCCGTCGCCGCCGCGCGGCTCTGCCGGGAGGCCTCGCCGAACAGCAGCGACATCGGGACGTCGACGGGAGACCGCTCCCCGGAGCCGTCGAACAGCCGGTCTCGCACGACGAGGCGCGGCTCGTCGGTCACCGTGCCGACGACGGCGAACGGGCAGCGCTCCCGCTCGCAGAGCTTCGCGAAGGCCGCGAGGTCGGCGGCGGCGATGCCGAGGACGTAACGCTCCTGCGCCTCGTTGCACCAGATCGCGAGCGGCGACATGCCGGCGTCCGCGTTCGGCAGGTCGCGCAGCTCGAAGACGGCGCCCCGGCCGGAGTCGTGCACCAGCTCGGGCAGCGCGTTCGACCAGCCGCCGGCGCCGACGTCGTGGATGGAGACGATCGGGTTGGCCTCGTCGAGCGCCCAGCAGGCGTTGATGACCTCCTGCGCCCGGCGCTGCATCTCGGCGTTGCCGCGCTGGACGGACGCGAAGTCGAGGTCGGCGTCGCCGGCGCCGGACTGCACGCTGGACGCCGCGCCGCCACCGAGGCCGATGAGCATCGCCGGGCCACCGAGGACGACGACCAGGTCGCCTGGCGCCAACCGGTTCTTATGGACCAGGGCGTCCCGGACGTTGCCCACCCCGCCGGCGATCATGATCGGCTTGTGGTAGCCCCAGCGGCCGCCCGGGCCGCCGTCGCTCTCGTAGGTCCGGAAGTAGCCGACGAGGTTGGGCCGGCCGAACTCGTTGTTGTAGCCGGAGGCGCCGAGCGGGGCCTCGACCATGATGTCCAGCGGGGCGGAGATCCGGTCCGGGCGTTCCTCCTGGCCCTCCCAGGGCGAGTCGTCACCGGGGATGCGCAGGTGGGAGACGGTGTAGCCGGACAGGCCCATCTTCGGGGTGGCGCCGCGGCCGGTGGCGCCCTCGTCGCGGATCTCGCCGCCGACGCCGGTCGCGGACCCGGGGCCGGGGGCGATCGCGGTCGGGTGGTTATGCGTCTCGACCTTCACGAGGATGTGCGCGGGGCCCTCGTGGCGGCCGTAGGCATGGGTCGCCGGGTCGGCGTAGAACCACGGCGCGTTCTCACCGCGCAGCACGGCGGAGTTGTCGGAGTAGGCGGACAGCACCTGCTCGCCCGACTGCTCGAACGTGTTCTTGATCATGGAGAAGAGGCTCTTCGGCTGGGCCTCGCCGTCGATCGACCAGGCGGCGTTGAAGACCTTGTGCCGGCAGTGCTCGCTGTTGACCTGGGCGAACATCATCAGCTCGACGTCGGTCGGGTTGCGGCCCAGAGCCCCGTACTGGTCCACGAGGTAGGCGATGTCACCCGCGCCGAGAGCGAGCCCCAGCGTCCTGTTGGCCTCGTCCAGCGCGGCCGGGCCCCGGCCGAGAAGGTCGACGTCGAGCTGGGGACGCGGGCGCTCGGCGGTGAACAGCGCGTCGGCGGCCACGACTGCCGCCGCGACGACCTCGGTCATCCGGTCGTGCAGCAGCGGCGCCAGGGCTCCCTCGTCGACGGGGCCCTCACTGGACAGGTAGTAGACGGTCCCGCGCTCGATCCGGCGGACCGCGGCCAGGCCGGCGGACGCGGCGATGTCGGACGCCTTCGAGGACCAGGGTGAGATCGTCCCGAACCGGGGAAACACGACCAGCGTCGTGGCCGCCGCGGCCCGGTCGCCGTCGAACGGCTCGCCATAGGTGAGCAGCCCGCGCAGCCGCGCCTCGTCAGCGGGCGCGAGGCCGCCGGCCAGGTCGACGAAGTGGACGTACTCGGCGATCACACCCGTCACGGCCGGCTCGACCGCCCGAAGCCGGGCAAGCAACCGCCGGCGAGCCGGGCCGGTCAGCGCGGCGATGTCTCCGTAGGTCTTCATGTCCGCCGTTCGTCATGGCCCGCTCTTGGCCGCTTGTCATGGCCCGCTCTTGGCCGCCGGTCAGGGCCCGCTCTTGGCCGGCTCGTCGGGGCCCGCGACCATTGATGCTATCCGCGCGGCAGGGCCGAACCCCCTTTTTCATGATCGACGATGCCGACGGGGAGCCACACCTCGAACACGTACGGCGCTCGCGCGGCGGTAGAGTCACTAACAACCGGTTTCGCGACCGGTGCGCCGTTTTGGGGGCTGGCCAGATCGGGCCGGGCGGCGCGGACCGTGGAGGTTCAATGAGCGTTCCACCGCCCGCATTCAGGCGACTTTGCCTCATGGTCGACGTCGAACGCTACAGCGAGCAGTCGAACCGTCGGCAGGTCGACATCCAGACCAGTCTCGCGAAAATACGCACCCGTGCGCTCCACCGAGCCCGTATCAACCACCGGGCCTGCGCGGTACAGGAACAGGGCGACGGATTCCTCCTCGTGCTGCCGGCCGGCATCGACGAGGCACGCGCTGTTCCCGGGCTGGTCAACGGGTTCGTCGACGGCCTCACCGTCGCGAACCAGGCGAGCACCCATCGGATCCGGCTGCGGGCGGCGCTGGCGCAGGGCGTCGTCCGACGCGGCGCGACCGGATATGTGGCCAACGCGGTCGTCGCCGCGGCCCGGATTGTCGGCGCGGTCGAGGTCAGGGCCGCCCTGGACCGCCATCCCGAACGGGACCTGGCTTTCGCGGTCACGGCCGAGCTTTACAGCGACGTGATCGCGGACGGATACACCCCGACGGTCGGGACCGAGGCGACGCAGACGCGCATCGACATTCCGGACCGGGCTTTCTCCGCCGACGTGTGGATTCTTGTCCCAGACGCCGCGGTGCCGTCGCCCGACGGGCGCGGGCCGGACTGGGGACGAATGCTCACGGTGGCGGAGGGTGCCCTGTCCGCGGTCCAGTTCGGGCAGGCGGCGGAGCAGTACTGGGACCATCACGACCACGACGACCAGCGCCAGGACGATCAGCACACGGCCCACCCCGGCGCGAATCCCGGTGATGTCCCGGCCCCGAGCACCCCGGCTCCTCCAGCCGAGCCGAGCGACCTGCCGGTGCATCCGGTCGACCTGCCCCACGAGACCTGGACGCTCGACCAGCTGGGCACGGAATACACGCATCTCGGCACGGAATACACATTGGAGTTCGACGAGGCCGGCTATCACTGGCTCGACGAGCCGTACGGCTACGGGCAGCACGACCATCCGGACCCCGTCCTGGACGACGACCCGCACCTTCACGGCCGGGTCGACGACTGGCCGGCGCCCGGAACCGACCACGACGGGCTCGACCCCGGGCATCTGCACTGAGCACTGGAAGAGGACCGAGCACCGGAAAAACGCTGAGCAGGGACCCACGACGCCGGGCCGATTGGCGGCGGGGCGGCTACTTCAGCGTGCCGTCGGCGATCTGGGCGCTCAGGCGGCGGCGGTCGAGCTTGCCCGACGGCAGCGTCGGGATCTGGGCGCTGGTGGCGACAATCCAGCGGGTGGGCACCTTGTAGCTGGACAGCTGGGCACGGGACCGGGCCGTGAGCGAGGCGACGTCCACCGACTCGGCCGCGGGGACGACGATCGCGCAGACCTCCTCGCCACGGACGGGGTGCGTGACGCCGAGGACGACGCACTGGGCGACGTCCGGGAACTCCTCGACGACGGCGGCGACCTCGAGCGGGGAGACGTTGGCCCCGGCCGCCTTGATCAGGTCGGTGGCCCGCCCCACGTAGAACAGCCGGGGGTCGTCCTCCCGCCGGTAGACCTGGTCGCCGGTGTGGTACCAGCCGTCGGCGTCGAACACGTCGGCGCGTTCGCGCTTGTTGTAGCCGGCCATCACGCCGACGCCGCGGATGAGCAGCTCACCGACGGCCCCGGCCGCGACGGGACCGCCGGCCTCGTCGACGATCGCGATGTCGGTGGCCGCGAAGCTGCCACCGCTCTCCGACAGCGACCGGTGGGTGGGGAACCCGTCGGGGACGTTGCTCATCGCCAGGTCGAGCGGTCCGCCCGCGATCATTGGCCCGCTGCTCAGGTCGCGGTCGGGGAACGTGCTGTGCTCCCGCAGCTGTTGCGTGAACGCGGGCCAGCCGACGATGCCGTTCGCGCGTTCGCGTTCGGCCAGGTCGAGCGCGGCACCGGCCTCCAGCCGGGGCAGCACGAGCAGCGTCGCGGGGGCGTGCAGCGCGCCCATCGCGGCGAGCACGCCGCCGATCCAGAAGAACGGCATCGCGCACAGGACGCGCGGCGCCGCCTGCACCCCGGTGAGGCTTCGGACCGCCGTCGGCCAGGTGGCCGTCTGCCGGACGATCGTGCCGTGCGTGTGCAGCACGCCCTTCGGGTCGGCGGTGGTGCCGGAGGTGTGAATCATGATCGCGAGGTCGGCCGGGGTGACCTCGTTCTCGACGGCGGCGAGCACGTCCGCCGGCACCACGTCATCGGCCACACTGTCGCCCGCCGGATCCCAGCGGGTCGCCCAGCCGCGGTCGGTGTCGCCGGTCAGCACGAGGGAACGCAGGTAGGGAGCGGTCGGCAGGCGCAGCCGCCCGGCGGCCTGGTCCGCGAGGCCCGGCAGCGCCGCCTCGAGACGCTCTTCGACGTCGATCCTCAGCACGCGGGGCGGAGCGACCAGCAGGCCGACGTCGGCCAGCCGCAGCACCTTCGCGATCTCCGCCGGCGTGTACAGCGTGCTGAGCGGCACGGCCAGCGCGCCGATCCGGGAGGTGGCCAGCCACCAGGTGACCCAGTCGGTGTCGTTGGTGAAGAACAGCCCGACCCGGCTGCCCTTGCCGACCCCGGCCGCCAGCAGCCAGCGGGCCGCCCGCGCCGAGCGTTCGTCCGCCTCGGCGTAGGTGAGCCGGTCGGTCGGGGTGACGACGTACTCGCCGGTCCCGTTCTCTCGGACGGCCCGGCGCAGCAACGCACCGATGGTCAGCGGCTCCGCGCCGGCCGGTGACTCAGAATCCGACGACACCATGCCCCACACTCCATCCCACGCCCACCCGAGTCCCGCGCCCACCCGCCGTCCGACGACGCAGTCCGGCGAACCCGTCGCATCGTCGCAGAAGCCGGCCCCGCGGGCCGGCGGTCGACACTGCCTGGATCGCCCGGAATCGCCACCCGCAACCGTGGGATGCTGCACGCCGAGCCCGGGCCGCGGGTGACCGGACAGGGAGAACGATGGCGGACACGCCGAATGCCGATCCGACGACGACCGGTCAGCCGATGGCCGGTAAGACGGTCGTCATCACCGGCGCGAGCGCCGGGATCGGGACGGCGGCGGCCAGCCAGCTCGCCGCGCTCGGCGCGCGGGTCATCGTCCTGGGCCGGTCGCCGGTGAAGACCGCGGCGGTGGCGGAGCAGATCGGCGCGACCGGTGTCGTCGCGGACTTCGCCCGGTTCTCGGACGTGCGCCGCGCGGCGGCCGAGGTGACGGAGCTCTGTCCACGGATCGACGTGCTGATCAACAACGCGGGCGGCCTGTTTCCCGGAAACACCAGGACGGACGACGGTCATGGGACGACGGTTCAGGTGAATCACCTGGCGCCGTTCCTGCTGACCGGTCTGCTGATGCCCCGGCTGACCGAGACCCCGGGATCGCGGATCGTCATCACGAGCAGCGTCGCGAACATCGCAGGCCGGGTCGACCTGACCAACCTGTACCGATTCCCCCGCATTTTCGGCCAGTTTCGGGCCTATGCCGACAGCAAGCTGATGAACATCCTGTTCGCCCGCGAACTCGCCCGCCGGGTGCCACCTGGCGGCCCGACGGCCACGGCGGTCCATCCGGGGCTGATCAACAGCGAGTTCGGGCGGGACGCCTGGATCATGCGCAACTGCTACCGCCGGCCGCTCGGTCTGGTCGGCAAGGCCACCACGGTGGCGAACGGCGCCGAGCCGCTGGTCGCCGTCGCGACGCGTCCGGACCCGGAAACCGTGAACGGTGCCTATCTCCACCGTTTCCGGCCACGGGACCGGTTCTTCACCCCGGCGCAGGCCCGCGACCCCGACCTGGCCCGCGAGCTGTGGGACCTCTCGGCCAAGCTGGTCGGTCTGCCGGGCTGAGTCCCGCGGCGATGCGCTTGACTCCAAGCCGACACGCTGGCCGATAGCGCTGGTTACCGCGTCTCCCTAGCATCGGGAGCCGTGGAATGGAACCTGCGGACGTGCGCGCGTAAGGGCCATGTGACCTACCGGCCCGATGAGACCGAGCTCGCCGCGCGGCTGCGGGTCGAGACGGCGGCCGGCGTCGCCTGGCGCTGCCTGCGCTGCGGCGACTTCACCATCGGGGACCCGCTGGGTGCCGGGCCGGCGGACGAGGCGCCGGTACTGCTGCGCGGCCGGGCCCTGCGGGACGCGATGGTGCTGCGGCTGCTCGCGCTCGAACGGCTGGTCCGCGCGGTGCTGCTGGTCCTGATCGGGTACGCGATCCTCCAGTTCCGCCACTCCCAGGCGCAGGCCGAGGACCTCTTCGACCGGGCGCTCCCGGCCGCGAAGCCGCTGGCCGACGTGCTGCACCTGGACCTCGACAGCAGCCCGACCGTGACGCATCTGCGCCACCTCATCTACACGCAGCCGAAGACGCTGCTGCTCGTCGCGGTGCTGATGTTCGGGTACGCGGCGATCCAGGTCGCCGAGGGCGTCGGGCTGTGGCTGCTCAAGCGGTGGGGCGAGTACTTCGCCGTCGTCGCGACCTCGATCTTCCTGCCGCTCGAGGTCTACGAGCTCACCGAGCACATCACCTGGCTGCGGATCGCGGCGCTGGCCATCAACATCGGCGCTGTGGTCTACCTGGTGGTGTCCAAGCGGCTGTTCGGGGTCCGCGGCGGCCACGCCGCCTTCGAGGCCGAACGACACAGCGCGTCGCTGCTGGAGGTCGACGAGGCGGCGGCCGTCCCGCCGGCTGACCCGGCCGCCGACGAGGACCAGGACCTGGCGCCCGCGGCCAAGTCAGGCCCCGCCTCGTAACTCCCGGCTGCCTCACGGTCTCAGGGGCTCAGCCACCGCGACGGTCAGCGCCGGCGGCCGGCGTAACGGTGCGCCTGCAGGCCGATCGCCGTGGCGACCTGGTGCGGGCTCGTCGGGTAGAGCATCCGGGTGTCGAACAGGACGTCGCAGCGGATCGCCGGGTTCCGCCAGATGCAGCGGTACCGGTCGTTGGGCAGCCACCAGGTCTGCCGGTCGACGTGCGGCGTGCGCACCGTCCACTGCGCGGTCGGCCAGGCCGCGACGACGTCTCGCTCACCCAGCCGGACGATCTGGGCGCCACGCAGCTGCGCCCACGGGATGTCGTAGCTGCGCCCACCCGCGTCGGCGCGCAGCCCGCCGGGCGTGACCGCGAGCCGCGGCGGGGCGATCCCGAGCCGCAGCCGCCACAGCCCGCGCCGTAGGCAGGCGGCGACGACGAACGCGAGTGCGACCCCGACGCAGAAGCTGCCCGTCCGGGCCGAGGGTGTCTGGACCGGGTTCACGCTGCCGGCGAGGCAGGCGAACGTCCCGAGCAGCGCGACGAGCGCGAGCAGGAGCACCGGAATCCCGGTGACGAGGTGGGACCAGCGCCGGCCGACGAACACGAACGACTCGTCGTCGTCGGGCGGGCCGATCCGCGTCCGCGCCAGGCCGGGCGGACGAGGCCCCGGCGCCGGGGCCCGCGGGAAGCTCGGGACCGCCACGGCCGAGCCGACCACGGGAGCGGGCAGCACGGCGGCGGGCAGCACGGGAGCAGGGAGCACGGGAGCGGGCAGTGCCGGGCGCTCGGGCTCGACCCGGGTCGCGACGAGCACGCCCTGGCCGGGCGCGCCGGCCGGCTGGCCGGCGGCGGACGGGCCGGCGCCCGCGGGCGGGAGGGGCCAGGACGCGACCTCGGCCTCCCGCTCCCGGACGAGCCGGACGACACCCGGCGGCCAGGCCATGGGCGCCTGGCCACGGTGGGCGGCGAACCCGGCCAGCAGCCGGCCCACGGCGGGGCGGGCGGCCGGGTCCTTCGCGAGGCAGGGCCGGATCAGGTCGACCAGCCGGCCGGGCACGCCGTCGAGGTCGGGCTCGTCGTGCACTACCCGGAACAGCACGGCGGCCGGGTCGCCGGGGCCGAACGGGTCCCGTCCGGTCGCCGCGAAGATCAGAACCGCGGCGAACGAGAAGACGTCGGCCGGTGGCCCGACCTCCTCGCCCGCGGCCTGCTCGGGCGCCATGTACGCGGCCGTGCCGAACACCTGGCCGGACCGGGTCAGCGCCGTCTGGCCGGCCGCCCGGGCGATCCCGAAGTCGATCAGCCTGGGGCCGTCGACGGCGAGCAGCACGTTGCTGGGCTTGAGATCCCGGTGCGCGATGCCGGCCCGATGCACCGCGCCCATCGCCTCCAGCATCCCCGCGCCCAACGTCAGGCAGGCGTCGGGAGACAGCGGGCCGGCCTGTTCGACCGTCTCGCGCAGCGAGGGGCCAGGGACGTACAGGGTGGCGAGCCAGGGCAGTACGCCGTCCGGGTCGGCGTCCACGACGGGCGCGGTGTAGGCGCCGGCGACCCGGCGGGCCACCGTCACCTCCCGGCTGAACCGCCGGCGGAACAGCGGGTCGTCGGCCAGCTCCGGGTGCACCACCTTGACCGCGACCGACCGGCCCGCCGGCGAGCGCGCCAGGAAGACCCGGCCCATCCCGCCCTCGCCGATCAGCGCCCGAAGGACGTACGGGCCGACCGTCGCGGGGTCCCCCGGGCCGAGGGAACGCAGATGTCCCACGGAAGTCGCCACCGACCACCATTCCGACCAGCACTGGGCAATCCGCCCGAAGGAGGACGTACCCCTTCGCGCCCGCACGCTACCGCAGCCGGTCCCGCGCCGAACCCGCTGACGTCGATCGGACAGCCCTTGGGGTGGGGCGCGGCGGTCCCGGCTACCGGCCGTCGGCCGAGCCGGCCGCCGTCGACCGCCCGGCCATCAGCGAGCGGCTCCCGAGACGACGGACAGCAGCTCCAGCACGGTCGTCGTGATCTCGTCGCGGGCGGTCGCCAGGTAGGGCCGCGGATCGACGCCCGCGGGGTTGTCTGCGAGCGCCCGCCGGATGGCGCCCGTCATGGCGACGTTCAGCGCGGTGCCGATGTTGACCTTGCTGATCCCGGCTGACACCGCGGCGCGCAGCGTCTCGCCCGGCACACCGGACGAGCCGTGCAGCACCAGCGGAACGGGCAGCCGGGCCCGCAGCTTCTCGATCAGTGGCAGGTCCAGGACCGCGGACCGCGACGTCATGGCGTGCGAGCTGCCGACCGCGACGGCCAGCGCGTCGACGCCCGTCTCCTCGACGAACTCGAGTGCCTCGTCCGGGTCGGTCCGCACGCCCGGCTCGTGGGCACTGCGCGGGGCGTCCGGCTTGCCGCCGACGTAGCCGAGCTCCGCCTCGACCCAGAGCCCGGCAGCCTGCGCGACCTGCCTGGCCCGGCGGGTGCGTTCGACGTTTTCCCCATAGGGCAGCGGGCCGCCGTCGTACATCAGGGAGCTGAACCCGGCCCAGGCTGCCGCGTCGACGAGCCGGTCCTCGGTGACGTGGTCCAGGTGCAGGGCGATCGGAACGGCCGCGAGCCCGGCGACCGCGCCGGCGGCGGCGGCGATCGGGACGACCTGCCCGCCGTGGAAGGCGACCGCGTTCTGGCTGATCTGGAGGATCACCGGGGTCTCGTGGATCTCGGCGGCGCGAGCGATGGCCTCCGCGTGCTCCAGCGTGATGACGTTGAAGGCGGCCACACCACTGCCGCGCGCGGCGGCGGCGGCGACCAGGTCGCCCGTGCTGGCGATGGTCATCGGCCGGCCCGGCCAAGGGTCTCGGAGATCACGTCGACGGACTCCCGCTGGTAGTCGGCCGCCTCGAACTCGCCGGCGGTCGGTGAGAGCACGGCGGCCGCGGCGAGCGCGACGCAGTCGGCCAGCAGCGGCCCGAGCTCCGTGCCGGCGCGCAGGCCGCGGGCGAGCGCGGCAACGACCGCGTCACCGGCGCCGGTGGGATTGCCGGTCAGCCGTCGCCGCGGCCTGGCCCGCCATTCCGTGTCGCCCGCGACCGCGACCAGGCCGTCGGCGCCGAGCGAGGCGACGACCAGGACGCCGAAGCGGTTTGCCACCGAGCGGGCCGCGAAGACCGGATCGGCCTCGTCGGCGCAGTCGCGCAGCTCGTCGGCGTTCGGCTTGACGACGGTCGGCCCCGCCGCGAGCGCGGCGAGCAGCGCGGGACCGCTGGCGTCGAGCACGACCGGCCGGCCGTGGGCCCTGGCGAGGCTGACCAGCTGAGCGAGGCCGTCGACCGGCGCGTCGGCGGGCAGCGATCCGCTGAGCACGACGACCTCGGCGCTCGGGATCAGCTCGGCCGCCCGGGCGACGAACCGCGGCCAGTCGTCCACCAGGGCCGGCTCGTTGAGCAGCGTGACCGTGTCGGTGGTCTCGTCGACGAGGGCGAAGGTCCGCCGGGTCACGCTGGTGGTGGGCACCAGGTCGTGGGCGACCCCGAGCCTGCTCAGGCCGGCGGCCAGCTCGGCCCCGGTCTCGCCACCGGCCGTGGTGAGCAGCCGGGCGTCCTGACCGAGCAGGACCAACAGCCGCGCGACGTTGGTGGCCTTGCCGCCCGGTCTGCGCGCCGTCTCCCGAATCCGGTTGGTGGCGCCCACGGTCAGGCGCTCGACCCGGTAGGTGACGTCGAGCGCCGGGCTGGCCGAGACGCAGAGGATCACGGCGCGGCGCCGGCCGGGGCGAGGATGACCGAACGGGTCAGGTGACGCGGCTGGTCCGGGTCGAACCCCTGCCCCTGCGCCAGGCGCACACCGAGCAGCTGGACCCGGACGAGGTCGGCGAGGGGGTCGAGGTCGTCGTTGACGACCGTCGCGCCGGTGGCCTCGATCTCGCGGACCAGGCCCGGCACCGGCTCGCCGAAGATCCAGACCACCCGTCCGGGCTCGGCGATCGAGATCGGCCCGTGCCGGTACTCCAGCTGGGGGTAGCTCTCCGTCCAGAGCCGGGTGGTCTCGCGCAGCTTCAGCGCCGCCTCGTTCGCGATCGCGGCGCACCACCCGGCGCCGACGAAGGTGAACTGCGGGGCCGCGTCGACCGCCGGGGGCAGGCTGTTCTCACCGTCGAGGATGCGCTGTGCCTGCGTGGCAGCGGGCTCGGCGGGCTGGCCGAGCGACGCGCGCAGCAGCGTCAGCGTCGTGGTGGCGAACAGGGTCTGCACGACGGACACCTCGTCGGCGAAGTCGAGCACGATCGCGGCGCCGGCCCCGGCCGCGGCTGGCGAGTCCGCGACGGCGGTGAGGACGGTGACGGATGCCTCCGCCGCCCCGATCGCGCGCACGACCTCGGTGGTCGTGCCGGACCGGGTGATGGCGACGACCCGGTCGTAGGCACGGCCGGCGGGCCACTGCCCGGCGGCGAACGCGTCGGTCTCGCCGGCGCCGGCCGCCTCGCGCAGCGCGGCGTAGGCGGCGGCCATGAACCACGAGGTGCCGCACCCGAGGACGGCGACGCGCTCGCCGGGCTGGGGCAGCAGTCCGGCGACCTCGGGGAGCCGCTCGCGGGCCTGCGCCCACGCGAGGGGCTGTCGGGCGATCTCGCGGCCGGCGTGTGAGGTGGTCACGGTCGTAGTGCCCTTCGGTCGTCGACCAGCTGGTCGAGGGTGGGTTGGGCCGCTGTGCCGCCCACGGCGCGGACCGAGCGGGAGCCGGCGACGACCCCGCGTCGCAGGCATTCGGGGATCGGCAACGACCGCATCCAGGCGTCGAGGAACGCGGCGTTGAAGGTGTCGCCGGCGCCGGTGGCGTCCACCGGCACCGTCGGTACGGCCGGCGCGCTGGCGAGCTCGCCGGCGGCGCCGATCGCACGGGCGCCCTGGTCGCCGTCCTTCACGACGACGAGCGGGCCGTGGCCGGCGAGCAGGCGGCAGGCGGTGGTGAGGTCGAGGTCCGGCCCGGCCGCCCCGGCGGCGCGCGCGAGGGCGAGCGCCTCCCGCCGGTTCGGCAGCAGCAGGTCGAGGTGACCGAGCAGCCGCCCGACCCCGGCCCAGGCCCCCGTCGGGTCGTCGTTGGTGTCCAGCGAGGTGGTCACGCCGGCCGACCGCAGCTCGGCGAGCAGGTCGGCGAGCCCGTCGGCAAGCCCCGGCTGCAGGAACAGCGAGCAGACGTGGACGTGACCCAGGCCGGCCGGCACCAGCCGGCGCGCGACGGCCAGGACCTCGGCGGCCGTCAGCGTCGGGATCGTGCCGGGCAGCGTGAGGATGGCGCGGTCGGGGCCGGTCGACAGGACGACGGTCAGGCCGGTCGGCTGGTCGGGCCGGATGACCAGCGCGCTCGTGTCCACCCCGGCCTTCGCCAGCGTGCTCGTCATCGTCGCGCCGAAGCCGTCCGCGCCGATCGCCGCGGCGAGCGCCACCGGGCGCCCGAGCCGGGCCAGGCCGTGGGCGGTGATCCCGGCGGAGCCACCGACGACCAGCGCCGCGGTGTCGAGCAGCTGCTCGGCCTGGCCGAACCGGGGGACGACGTCGCCCTGCAGGATCAGGTCGGGGTTCAGGTCTCCGACGACGAGCACGCGCTGTGCCCCCACACGCTGTGCCCCTACACGTCGGGCCCCCACGCGTTGTGCGCCAGGGCCGTCGTCGGACATGGCGCCAGTCTGTCCCAAGCGGTCCACTGTGTCCACAAACGCTCAGAAAAGATGATTGATCCTGTCCTTTTGACGTTCGGGCATGCAATGCTCGCCGCGTGACCACCGTCTGCTTCGTCGGCGCCGGATCGGCCGAGTTCACCCGGCAGCTGCTGCGCGACCTGTTGACCTACGACGATCTCGGGCCACTGACGCTCGTCCTGCACGACGTCGACCCGCGACGGCTGGAGCTCGCGGAGGGCCTGGCGCGCGTCGCGGTCGAGCGGCACGGGCGCACCGCCACGATCCGGGCTACCGAGGACCGCGCGGCTGCGGTGAGCGGCGCCGACTTCGTCATCAACGCGGTCAACATCGGCGGCCACGCGGCGACCCTGACCGACTTCGAGGTCCCAGCCCGGTTCGGGCTGCGCCAGACGATCGCCGACACGCTCGGCGCCGGCGGGATCTTCCGCGGGCTACGGACCTTCGGGTTCCTCGACGAGCTGGCGACGGACATCCTCGCCGAGGCACCGGACGCCTGGCTGCTGAACTACACCAACCCGATGGCGATGAACATCCAGTTCGCCGCGACCCGCCATCCGGAGCTGAAGGTCCTCGGGCTGTGCCACTCCGTCTACTGGACGGTGCACGACCTCTGCGAGCTGATCGACGTGCCGTTCGACGACGTGTCGTTCCACAGTGCCGGGGTCAACCACCAGGCCTGGGTGCTGCGCTGGGAGCGGGACGGGGTGGACCTCTACCCGGAGCTCGACCGCCGCATCGCGGCGGACCCCGAGCTGGCCCGCCGGGTCCGGGTCGACATGTACCGCCGCCTGGGGTTCTACCCGACCGAGACCAGCGAGCACTCGGCCGAGTACGTCCCCTGGTACCTGCACGAGCCCGGCGAGATCGAGCGGCTGCGCATCCCGATCGACGACTACGTCGGGATCAGCGCCCGCAACCTGGCCGACGTCGAGGCGCTGATGCCCGCGGTGGCGGCCGGCCAGTACGTCGAGCCGGAGGAGGAGGCAGCCGAGTACGCCCCGCAGGTGATCCACAGCATGGTCACCGGAACCGCCCGCACGATCCAGGCGACGGTCCGCAACGAGGCTCCTGGGAACGCCGGGGATCCGGTACTCCCGGCGCCGGCAGGGCTGCTCATCGACAACCTGCCGCGCGGGGCGGCGGTCGAGGTTCCCTGCCGCATCGACGCGGCCGGCGCGGTTCCGATCCCGGTCGGGGACCTGCCCGCGCAGTGCGCCGCGCTCAACCGGACGTTCCTGTCGGTGGTCGACCTGACCGTGCGGGCCGCGATGCTCGGACGGCCCGACCACATCCGCCACGCGCTGATGGCCGACCCCAACACCGCGGCGAGCCTGACCGTCGCCGAGATCTGGCGGCTGGCCGACGAGATGGTGGCCGCGCATGGCGACCGCCTGCCAGCCCCCCTGCGCGAACGCCTCGGCGACCCGTCCTCCTGACCGGCCCCGCGGTTAAGGGGCGACCTCGACGACGTGGACGGTTGGCCCGAGGCGTTCGAGGGCGGCGAGGTCCTCGGCGCTGATGCCCGAGTCGGTGACCAGGTCCGCGGCGGCGGAGACCTCGCTGATCTTCGCGAAGCCGCGCTTGCCGATCTTGCTGGAGTCGGCCACCACGATGACGCGCTCGGCCGAGCGCAGCAGGGCCCGGTTCGTGTAGGCCTCGACCTCGTGGTGGGTGGTGAACCCGGCGTGCGCGTCGACACCGTCGACACCCACCACGGCGACGTCGACGTTGATGTTGGACAGCGTCAGGTCGGCCAGCGGGCCGACGAGCTCGTAGGACTCACCGCGCACGCTGCCGCCGCACACCACGAGCTCGATGTTCGAGCGGACGGCGAGCTCCGAGGCGATGTTGAGCGCGCTCGTCACCACCCGCAGGCCAGCCCGTGACGCGACCATCCGGGCGACCTCGGTCGTGGTCGAGCCGCCGTTGATGCCCAACGAGGTGACGTCGTCGCCGAGCAGGCTCGCGACGCGCTGCGCGATTGCGCGCTTCGCCTCGTGACGCTGCCCGCCCCGGTAGCGCATCGGCAGCTCGTACAGCACGCCGGAGGCGACGGCTCCTCCGTGGGTCCTGGTCAGGAGCTGCTGCTGCTCCAGCAGGTGCAGGTCACGGCGGATCGAGGCGCGCGACAGGTTGAGGCGCTCCGCGAGCTCGTCGACGCCCACCGAGCCGGCCTCGTTGAGCCGCTGGAGGATGATCCCGAGTCGGTCTTCGCGGCGCATGCATGCACGATACGCGCAGCTCGGTGCACGTTTGCTCACACGTCTTGACCCGTTTAGCGCCGAAGTGCAACACTGCGCACCAAGTTTGATCGATCTTGCGCGTTTTTCATCCAGCATGTCGACCGAGGAGCGCCGGATGATGGCTTCCCGCACCGCAGCCAATACCTGGATCAGCGCGCGAGGGCGGCGAATAGGCGCACTGGCTGCGAGTTCCCTGCTCGTGGCCGCGGTGGTCGGCGCCTGCGGCGGGGGCGGGAGCGACAGCGGCACCACCATCACGCTGACGCACGGCTACACCGACGCCGAGGCGACGGAGCTGAACACGCTGGCCGCCCAGTGGAACACCGACCACCCGACGAGCAAGGTGAAGCTCTCGTTCAACGGCGGGAACGACAACGCGCTCCAGAAGACCGTCGCCGGCTTCACCGCGGGCAACTATCCCGACATCGCGTACCAGTACGGCTCCTCGGCCGCCCAGCTGGCCAAGCAGCCGAAGCTGGTCGACCTGACCTCCAAGGTGACGGCCCCCGGCGTCGACTGGAACGACTTCTACCCGTCCGAGCGGGACGCCACGACGGTCAACGGGAAGATCGTGGGCATCCCCGCCCTGGTCGACAACCTCAGCCTCGTCTACAACAAGAAGCTGTTCGACCAGGCCGGCGTCGCGCCGCCCACCGACTCCTGGACCTGGCAGGACTTCCGCGCGGCGGCGAAGAAGCTCACCGACGCGGGCAGCGGCACCTACGGCTGGTCCTACGTGAACGACGGCAGCGAGGACACCGTCTGGCGGTACCTGGCGATGCTCTGGCAGGCCGGTGGCGACCTGCTCACCAGCGACAACAGCAAGGCCGCGTTCGACTCCCCCGCCGGGCTCGCCGCGCTGACACAGCTGCGGGACATGACCGTCACCGACAAGTCCGTGTACCTGGACACCGGCAACCAGAACTACCTCAACCTGTTCAACAGCGGAAAGATCGCGATGCTGTGGACCGGGCCCTGGGACCTGTCCAGCATCACGTCCGACGTCAGCTACGGCGTGACGCTCCTGCCGGGTTACAACGGCAACCACGAGACGATCTCCGGGCCTGACATCTACATGCTGTTCGACCACTCCGCGCCGCGCCAGCAGGCGGCGATCGACTTCATCACCTGGCTGACCTCGCCGAAGGTGCATCTCCAGTTCGCCATCGCGACGGGCGACCTGCCGCTGCGCAAGTCGGAGACGACGCTCCCCGAGTACCAGACGTATCTGCAGAAGTACCCGGGCGACAAGGTGTTCGTCGAGAACCTCGACAACGTCAAGCACGTGCGCCCGAACATTCCCACGTACGCGCAGGTGTCGACCGCGATCGGGCAGATGGTGCAGTCCGTGCTGCTCGGGCAGGCGCAGCCGCAGGCAGCGCTCGACACCGCGAACAAGCAGGTGGCGGCCGCCTTGGCCGGTCACTCGTGAGCTCCGCCGGCTGGCTTCGGGGGCGCGGGGGCCCCGGGCCCCCCCCCCCCGGGGCCCCCCGCCCCCACCCGGCCCCGCGGGCCGCCCCCGGCCCCGCCCCCCC
>NZ_JADWYX010000018.1:0-26925 GCF_016786355.1 Frankia sp. AgB1.9 | reverse complement strand
GGCCCGCGGGCGGGGGGGTGGCGGGGGGGGGCCCCGGGGCCGCCGCCGCCCCGGGTGCCGCGGCGCACCATGCTGCCCGGGCGGACGCCTCCGGGACGGCCCACGACAGCCGCCGAGCCACGGCGGCCGGGGCGCAGGTCGTTCGGCGACAGCCTGGTCGGCTGGGCGATGGTGTCGCCCAGCGTCCTGCTGATCGGGGTGTTCGGGCTGGTCCCCGTCGTCTGGTCCTTCGTGCTGTCGTTCCAGCACAGCGACCTGCAGACGCCGGCGACCTCGGCCGGCCTCGCCAACTATCGCGAGCTCGTCCATGACCCGCTGTTCGTCGCGTCCGTCCGCCACACGCTCGTCTACACGGCGATCTTCGTGCCGGTGACCCTGCTGCTGTCGCTGCTGGCGGCCGCCGCGCTCAACCGCCGGATTCGCGGGATCTCGGTCTACCGGCTGGCCTTCTTCATTCCGGTCGTGACGTCGACGGTCGCGACCGGAGTCATCTTCACCTGGCTGCTGGACCCGGCGTTCGGGTTCGTCAACATGTCGCTGGCGAAGGTGGGGCTGCCGACGTCGGGATTCTTCTCCTCGCCGCACGCGGCGCTGCTGTCGGTCGTCGCGATGACGGTCTGGGGCTGGACCGGCTTCGGCGCCCTGATCTATCTCGCCGGCCTCCAGGGGACCCCGAGCGACGTCCTGGAGGCCGCGCAGATCGACGGGTGCTCGAGGACCGGGGCGTTCTGGCGGGTCCAGGTGCCGTTGCTGCGGCCGGTCACTGGCTTTCTCACGGTGTGGCTGACAATCAACGCCCTCCAGGTCTTCGACGAGATCTTCGTGACGACCCGCGGCGGCCCGTTGAACGCGACGAACGTCGTCGTCTACTACCTCTACCGGCAGGCCTTCGAGTTCTTCCACGCGGGTTATGCCGCCGCGATGGCGACCGTCCTCTTCGTGATCATCGCGCTCGTCACCTGGGCGCAGTCCCGGTTCACTGGAGATGCCACGTCGGCGGAGCGGCCATGACGATCGCCGCGCCGCCTCGGCGACACCGTTGGCGCCGGCCCTCGGGCTGGCACCTCGTGCTCATCCCGTCGTCGCTGCTGATGGTGTTCCCGCTGCTCTTCATGCTGGGAACGGCGCTGTCCACGGTGGACGAGACCCGGAAGTTCCCGCCGGGCCTGCCGCACTCACCGCAGTGGGGCAACTTCGCGAAGGCCTGGAACGGGTCGCCGTTCGGCCACTGGCTGCTCAACAGCGCGATCGTGTCGGTGAGCTGCGTGGTGAGCAACCTGGTGTTGTGCGGCCTCGCCGGCTACGCGTTCGCGCGCCTGCGTTTCCCGGGCAGCCGGCTCGCGTTCGGCGCGATCCTCGCGACGCTGATGGTCCCGTTCCAGATCATCATGATCCCGACGCTGCTCATCGTGAAGTACCTCGGGATCGTCGACTCGCTGCCGGCCCTCATCGTCCCGAACCTGGTGACGCCGTTCGGGATCTACCTGCTGCGCCAGTTCTTCCTGACGCTGCCGGTCGAGCTGGAGGAGGCGGCGCTCATCGACGGCGCGAGCCGGCTGCGGATTCTGCGCAGCGTGCTGCTGCCCCTGATGGGCCCGCCACTGAGCACCGTCGCGGTGCTGACCTTCCTCACGGTCTGGAACGACTTCCTGTGGCCGCTGGTGGTGACCTCCTCGCCCGACGCGATGACCGTCCAGATCGGGCTCGCGACCTTCCAGAGCCAGCACTTCACGAACTGGCCGGTGCTCATGGCCGCGACGCTGATGAGCCAGCTCCCGGTGATGCTGCTGTTCCTCGCCGGCCAGCGGTTCTTCGTCAGCTCGATCGCGACGACGGGTATCAAGTAGCCGGGCGCCGACCCGGCCGGGTCGCCGCTGCCGGCCGGGTCGCCACTGCCAGCTGGGTCGCCACTGCCAGCTGGGTCGCTACTGGGTGAGCCGCTGGCCGCACCACTGGTTGCGGTCGGTGGCACCGGCCTCGGCGCTGGGGACGACGTCGTAGCCGGTGCCCGCGTCGTTCACCCGCATGAAGGTGTAGCAGCGCGCGATCTGGCCGAAGTCCTTCGTCATGTCGACCGGCCCCGGGAGCAGGCCGGACGTGTACGTACTGGCTCGCAACGCGTCGATGTACCCGGCCCGGGTCGGGCAGGGGCCCGCCTTCTGCAGGCCGTACAGGAAGAGGTCGGTGAGGATGTAGGTGACGAAGGCGAGCTCCTGGTCCGGCGGCTGGAGCTCGGGGGCGAAGTTGCTCATCGCGCGTAGGTAGTCCTGGTGGGCCTTGTCGCCGATCTGGAACGGGACGTAGGCGACGGCCGCGGTCAGGCCGCTGAGCGTCTTGCCGTACTTGCGCACCAGCGAGCTGTCGTAGCCGCTCGGCGCGAGGATGACCTTCAGGGACGCGCCGCCCGCCTTGATGCCGCGGACCAGCTCGGCCAGCTGGTCACCAGCGAACGCCGCGACCACGACGTCGACATGGGCCGCCTTCAGCTGCTCGCCCAACTTCTCCGGGTCGACCGAGTTCGGGCTGTAGAGAAAGTGGCCGGGCGCGGTCGGGATGCCGGCCGCCGCCAGGCTGGCGCCGATCTTCGCGCCGATGTCGGTCGCGTTCGCCGTGCCGTCGCTTTCGATGACGGCTGCCTTGGTGCCGCCCTGCGACTTCGCGTAGTCGCCGAAGGTCGTCACCGACGGGCCGGTGGTGAACACGTACGAGTACTCGAACATGTTGCGGTACTTGGGATCGGCCCAGAGGGCCTCGGCCGCGATTCCCGAGACCGGGATGTTGTTCTTGCGGAGGTACTCGGCGCTGCCGCCGGCGGCCACCGTCGCCTCTACGAGGCCGAAGACCTTCTGCCGCTCGACGAGGTCCTCGGCGCCTTCGAGATTCTGCCCCGGCGTCCCTGCGTCGTCGCGCCAGGAGGTCACGATCTTGCGCCCGTAGATGCCGCCGGCCGCGTTCGCCTCGGCGATCCGCGCGTCGAAACCGCTCTTGGAAGCGCTCAGCGCCGGAGCGACCGCGCCGCTGTTGGGGTAGATGAAGCCCAGCTGGATCTCGTTGGCGCTGTAGCCAGGCGTGTTGCACGCAGCCGCCGACGACCTGCTGGACGAGCTGCCGCCGGCCGCCCCGCAGCCGGCCGCCACCAGCGAGGTGGCGATCACAGCAGCCACCGCCGCGAGCACCCGAGAATGCCGATTGCCGAGCTGGCGAGCCAAGACGGCTCCTCCTTCGTCGTGACCCATGGGCCCGCTGTGGCCCATGGCCCTTCCCGGGCTGGTCGGTTCTGGCGCATCGTCCGAAGTCCGCGATCGGCCGGCGTGCACCGACCGATGAACGGACTGGGACCGGCCCCCGCGCCCGCCACGTGACAATCGTCACCGACCGGCCACCAAGGCCCAAAGTCTCTGGCTCCAGGCAAGGCCTTGTCGAGGGCGATCCGGCCAATTCTGCCCGGAATTGTGCGGGTGTTTTCCTGATCACCGAGATGAGGCGCGGGCACCACGGAGGGAAATGGATCGATCGTTTCTCCGGATGTCACTGTCCGGCGCGCGAGGCGAGACCGAGCCGTGGGTGGCCACTCACGGAGGCCCGCACAGCCAGTTGCGGAGCGCTGGTCCGCGCGGATCCGTCACGGGCCAGCTGGTGCCGTTATGTCCAGGATCCGGCACGGTCCGTGGCCACGACGGCCGGGTACGTCGCCGTCCGTTGGCTGGGCGTCGATCGGGTTGGGAACTGTTGGGAGCCTCGGGCGGCTCAGGCCAGCCCGTCGCCGGGTACCCGGACCCGGGTCGTCTCGATGACGGACGTCCGTGCGCCACCGAGCGCCGCCGAGTTCCAGTCTCGCGCCGACAGCAGGAACAGGGTGCGGCCGTCCGGTCCCCCCAGCGCGCACGCGATCGCCATCCGCTCGCCGGTGGGGATCCGGTCGGTCACCTCTCCGCCGGGCAGCACCCGCCGGAACTCGTGGGCCAGCGGGAACCCGGCCCAGATGCCGCCGTCGGCGTCCAGCGCGATCCCGTCCGGGGCCGCGTCCGGCGTGGTGGCGACGACCCGGCGGCCCCGCAGGCTCAGGTCGCTGTCCAGGTCGAACGCGGTGAACCGCCGGCCCTTGGACTCGGCGACCGTCAGCGTCCGGCCGTCCGCCGAGATCACCGCGCCGTTCGGGAAGCTCATGGCCGCCGCGGCGACCGAGGGCACGCCGTCGGGGGTGACTCGCAACAGCACACCGGTGTCCGGCGTCAGCGAGTAGCTGCCGACGAAGGCGGTGCCGTCGGCCGCCACGACCATGTCGTTGAGCTCGTCGTCGAGGAGGTGGCCGAGCCGGGCGTGCACGGCGTAGGACCCGTCCGGCGCGAGCCGCAGCAGCTCCCGGTCGGCCATCGAGACCACCAGCGCCGACCCGTCCGGCAGGAATCCGAGGCCCGAGGGCTTGCGTCCCGGCAGGTTCAGGACCCGGCTGGTCTCACCGGCCAGCGTCACCGTGTACACGGCCTCGCCGTGCATGTCGGAGAACCAGAGCCGCCCGTCCCGCCAGCGCGGGCCCTCCGCGAAGACGAAGCCGTCGGCCAGCAACGCCGGCTGGACGTCCGGGTCGAGCACGGTCATCGTGCCTCCTCAGCCCAGCAGCGGTTCGAGGCGGGCCCGGTCGGCGGTGTCGAGCGGGCGCAGGCCCTCGCCCTTGCCCGGCCGCCACAGCACCTGGCCGGGGCGCCACGCGTCCCGCCGCAGGCCCCGCTTGTCGATCTTCATGCTGGCCAGCTTCGGCAGCTCGTCTGTGACCCGGACGAAGGCCGGGACCCACTTGGGCCCGAGGTCGGGCTGCTCGGCCAGGAAGGCGTCGAAGGCCGCCGGGTCGAAGCCGGCCCCGGACCGCAGCTCGATCGCCGCCATCACCCGGTCGCCGACCGGGTCGTCCGGGACCGCGTAGACGGCGACCGAACGGACGTCGGGGTGGCGGGCGAGGATGGCCTCGACCGGCGCCGCGGCGAAGTTCTCGCCGTCGACGCGCAGCCACTCGTTCGAGCGGCCGGCGAAGTACAGCCAGCCGTCGGCGTCGCGGTAGGCCAGGTCACCGGACCAGTAAGCGCCGGCCCGGAACCGAGCTCGAGTGGCGTGCTCGTTCTTGTAGTAGCCCTCGAAGCCCGAGGCGGGGGCCGTCTCGACGATCTCGCCGACGGCCTCGTCGAGGTTGGCCGGCCGGCCCTGCGCGTCGAGCACCACCGGCGGGCACTCCAGGCCCGTCTCCGAGTCGAGCACCTTGACCGTCGGGTCGGCCGTGCCAAGCGCCCCGTCGGGCATGGACGGGTCCCGGCGGATGATGATGATGCCCTCGGTCGAGCCGTAGCTGTCGCGCACCGTGCTGCCGTACCGGCGGGCGAACTCCCGGATGTCCCGCGCGGACGCCTCGTTGCCGATGGCGAGGCGCAGCGGGTTGTCCGCGTCGCCGGCCTGTTCGGGGGTGGCGAGGATGTAGTTGAGGACCTTGCCGGTGTAGGTGAGCATGGTCGCGCCGAAGCGGCGCACGTCGGGCAGCGTGCCCGAGGCGGAGAACTTCGGCCGGGTCGCGAGCGGGACGCCGGCGTTCAGGGCCGCCGACCACCCGGTGAACAGCGAGCTGGAGTGGAAGAACGGCAGCGGCGAGTAGACCACGTCGCCCGCGGTCCCTTCGCCCGCCGTCCCGGAGCCCGCCGTCCCGGAGCCCCCTGCGGCGAGGCCCGCGACCCGGGCCACGTGCCCGCCGGTGCGGGCGAACCGTCCCTGCGTGCAGCGCACCGCCTTCGGCAGGCCGGTCGAGCCGGAGGTGAAGATCAGTAGGAAGAGGTCGTCCTCGGCGACGGGCCGGTCGGGCAGTCCGGCGGGCGCCGCGGCCACCAGCGCGGTGTACTCGTCGCTGCCGACGACGAGGGTGCGCTCGGCGCCGATCCCGGTGTCCAGGCCCTCGACCAGCGGCCGGTACTCCGGTGAGGTCACGAGAACCTGGCAGTCGGTGTGGCGCACCAGCTGGGCGAGCGCGTCGCCGCGGTAGGTGGCGTTGATGCCGACGACGACGGACCCGGAGAGGGCGGCCGCGGCGAGCCAGAACAGGTAGTCGGGAACGTTGTCGAGCAGGACGCCGACGTGGGGCGGCCGGTCCTGGTCGCGCAACGACTCGAAGACCGCGGCGCGGCGGGAGCCCTCCTCGGCCAGCTGCCGGAAGGTCCAGCGTTCGTCCCCGATGAGCAGCGCGGCCGCGTCGCTGTCGGACCGCTCGCGCAGCAGGTCACCCACGGTGGTCAAGCCACGTCACCTCCACGGTCGAGGTCGTCGACGGGACGCCGTCGGCCCGCGTTCGCCGTCCGCCGCCGCGTATGGCGACGTCGTCAATGTCGCCGCCTTCAATGTCGACGTCGACCTCGATACTCCAAGGACCCTAGCGACGGCCGGCGAGCCTGGCAACAGCCTGAGTCTGGCAACCGGCCGAGCCGGGCACCACCGGAGAAGCTCCGCCAGGCGGGGCCACCAGCAGGTCGAACCGCCGTCAGGCTGGGCCGGTGGAAGCCGGCGAGCTCGGGGCGAGGGTATCGGAGCCGGCAGGCAGCTTCGACCCACACCAGAAGCCGCTCGGGCTGTTGCCGCGGACCGGCGCGTAGCTGTCGCCCTCCGGGCTGACCTTGAGGAAGTTGAAGCACGCGTCCGGGTCCGCCGGCCTGCTCAGGTCCGTCGGCGCGAGCAGGCCACCCGCGTCGTAGTCGTGTACCTGCCGCAGGTTGGTGATGAATGACTGACGAGTGGGGCAGGCGCCGGCGAGTTCCAGGCCGCGGACCATCTCGTCGGCGGCGACGTAGGAAGTGATCGCCAGGTCGTCGAACGGGTTCATCAGTTCAGGCGCGTAGTTGGCCACCGCCTGCTCGTAGGCCGTGATCGCCGGGGACTTCTCCGTATAGGAGCGGTATCCCATCGTCATCGACATGCCGGCCATGGCGGCGCCACGCGTCCGAAGCTGCGTGGGGCCGTAGTTGCTGGCGCTGAGCGCGACGTTGAGCTTGATCCCCGCGGCCTTGGCTGCGGCGTAGATGTCAATGAAGGCGTCGGCCTGAACCGCGCCGATCAGGGCATCGGCTCCGTCCTGGCGCAGCAGCGTCGCCACCTTGGCCGGGTTGGACACGGTCTCGGAGTAGGTCGTCTGGCCGACGACCTGGACGCCCTGGCTCTGCAGGCTTGGGGCCAGCTGGATGGCGAGGTTCGCTGACGTCTCGGCGCTCGGGTCCCAGACGACGAGAGCCTTTGTCCCGCCCTGCGCCTTCACGTAGCGCCCGAACGTGTCCACCGCGCCGCCCTTGTTGAACAGGGAGCCGAAATGGAAGATGTTGCTGTACTCACCCCAGAGCGCGCTCGTCGCCAGGCCGGTCACCGGCACGTTCTTGGCGTGCAGCCAGTCCGCGGTCGGCCGGTCGAGGTCCACCGTCTGCGCGATCAGGGCGAAGGCGCCCTCCTGGACGACGAGGTCGTGGGCGGCCAGGGCGAACGCCCCGGTGTTCGCCTCGTCGTCACGCCATTCCAGGTCAATCTTGCGGCCGTGTACGCCACCGTTCGCGTTCGCCAGCGCGATTCGCGCGTCGACCGCGCTGCGCGCCGGCCGGAATGCCTCGGCGATCGGGCCGCCGGTGTCGGGATAGACAAAACCGATCTTGATGGAGTCGGCCGTCACGCCCGGCGCTCCACTCCTGCACGACGAACTGCTCGTTGTCCCGCCCGAATGCGACGACCCAGCGCAGCCCGTCATGGGTAACCCCAACAGCACGACGGCGACGCTGAGAACTCTGCGAACGCGGGAGCAACGGCTCTTCATGGTCTTCATCTCCGAGGAACGGCGTGGGGAGGTCCTGGCAGCGGCGGTGCACGGGCGGCGCACGAGGTCACGGCGGAACTCCCGCGCTGGAAATCGGGCTCGACAGCGTTCGCCTGTGGCGGGCCAGGCGGCTGTAATAACGGGCCAGGCGGCGGTGCAGGAACCGTCGGAACTCCAGGCCAGTCGCCGAGGGACCTGGAGCTCCGACGGGCGCCAACCCGTACGAAGCGGCGCAAAACGAGCATAACGGGTATTGGTGCGAGAAGTCTTGCGCGAATATAGCGGCAACCGCCGGCACTGGCGAGTGGACGACCGCGCCAACGGCACGCGAACGTCAGGCCGTCAGGAGAACCTGACGCTTCTTGCTTCGGGCATAGTCGGGCAGGTGGGTGGTAAGGCACCGCCGACCGCCGGCTGACGCCGGCCCACCACCATGGCGTTCAGAAAGGGGCTGGTGGTTCGTGGCGGCGGAAGGGCCGATGCCGGAGGAGCCGCTCTCCTCGGCCGAGGGCGACCGGCCGGTCGAGAGCCGCCGCGCGTACGAGAGCCCGCTGCGCCGCCAGCAGGCCGCGATGACGCAGGAACGGATCGTGGCCACCGCCGTCGAGATGGTGCGCGCGTTTCCGACCTGGGACTGGGACGGCCTGACCATCCGTGAGCTGGCCCGGCGCGCCGAGGTCAACGAGAGCACCATCTATCGCTACTTCGGCAACGAGCGCCGCCTTCGCGACACCGTCATGCGCCGGCTCCTGGAGGAGGCCGGCGTCGACCTGGACGGGCTGCGGCTGGAGGACTTCGGCGACGTCGTCGGCCGGATGTTCGACTACCTCTCGGCCTTCCCGACCGCCACGCCGACGCACGAGGACCCGACCTTCGTCGGCATCGACGAACGCCGGCGCGGCGCGCTCGTCGCCGCCGTGTCGACGGCCGCGGCCACCTGGACCGCGGACGAGTCCGAGCTCGCGGCCGCCATGCTGGACATGTTCTGGCACGTTCCGACCCACGAGCGCCTCATGGGCACCTGGAATCTCGACCGCGAACGGGCGACCCGCGCCGCACGCTGGGCCATCACGCTCATCGAGACGGCCATCCGGGACGGCAACGGACCCGGCGGTCCGAACCCGGCCACGGATGGGGCCTGACGACCGAACCCAGGCCGGCAGCCCGACCATTCGCATTCCACAAAAGCCGATCTTCTTCTGGTATATCGTCCCTTTCGGGGAACAAAGCCAGGCACGTGACGACGCGTCGCGGCCTGGCTACACCAGCGGGGGATGAATGTGGCGCGCGCGAAATCAGGATGAACTAGCCCGTCTTTTCGACATCGTCGTCCGCCACGCCCTGGACTACCTGGGCCGCGACACAACACACCCGGTTTCGACGCACGAGGCCCTCCAGCTACTCCGTACACAGCTAGGTGGAGACCTTCCGGCCGCCGGACAGAGTTCGGCCGAAGTATTGGAACAATTCATCGCGGCCGCCGAGCCTGGCCTCTCACCGTCGACCTCGGGCCGGTTCTTCGGATTCGTGACCGGTGGCGCCTACCCGGTGGCGGTCGCGACGGAATGGCTGACCTCCGTCTGGGACCAGACCCCGGTCCTGCACGTGTCCAGCCCGGCCGCCGCGGTGGTCGAGGAGACGGTCGCGGGCTGGCTCACCCAGCTGTTCGGCCTGCCCGCGACCACGTCGGTCGGGATCACGACGGGATGCGCCGCGGCGAACCTGATCGGGCTGGCCGCCGCGCGCCACCATGTGCTCGCCGCGGTCGGCTGGGACGTCGCGTCCGCGGGGCTGGTCGGCGCGCCGGCGCCGCGGGTGCTGGCGAGCCGGGGCTGCCACGTCACCGTCATCCGGGCGGCGCGGCTGCTCGGCCTCGGCGGGCAGATCCACCTCGTCGACACCGACGAGGCCGGCCGGATGCGCCTGGACCACCTCGCCCACCTGCTGGCCACGACCCACGGCCCGCTGATCGTGTGCGGCGAGGTCGGCGACGTCGACACCGGTGCCGTCGACCCGGTGGCGGCCATCGCCGAGCTGACCCATGCCCACGGCGGCTGGCTGCACCTGGACGCGGCGTTCGGGATGTGGGCCGCGGCCAGTCCTCGGCTGCGCGCCACGGTCCCGGGGCTCGCCGGCCTGGACCGGGCCGACTCGTGGGCCACCGACGCGCACAAGTGGCTGAACGTGCCGTACGACTGTGGCATCGCGCTGTGCGCCCACCCCACCTCACATCTGGCCGCTCTGCGCGCCCAGGCCGACTACCTCCCGTCGGCGTCGGGCGGGGTGCGCAACCCGATGGACTACACCCCGGAGATGTCCCGGCGGGCCCGGGCGCTGGTCCTGTGGACGACGCTGCGCCACCTCGGCGCGGACGGCGTCGCGGAGCTGGTCGAGCGGTGCTGCGCGCTGGCCCGGCGGATGGCCGACCAGCTGGCCCGCGTCGACGGGGTCACCGTCCTCGCCGAGGTGACGCTCAACCAGGTGCTGGTCCGGTTCACCCCGCCGCGCCACGGCCGCTCCCCCGACGCCCGGGACCTGGCCGGCCACGACACACCTACCGAGGACGCGCACACCGAGGCGGTCATCGACGCGTTCCAGCGCGGCGGGGTGGGCTGGGCGAGCCCGACCCGCTGGCGGGGGCGCACGGCGCTGCGGCTGTCGGTCTGCAACTGGCAGACCGACGCGGCAACCGTGGACGCCGCGGTGGACGCGCTCGTCACGGCGCACCGAGCAACGGCCGCCGCCCCCACCCGATCGCCAACTCTCCCCCGGCCCAGCCATCCGCACGACGACGACCTCATCTCGGAGGGAACGGCATGACCAGCGCGGAGTACCTGCGCACCGGACGACCCGACATCGAGGCAGTCGTCGAGACGCTGTGCCTGGCCTTCGCGGCCGACCCGGTGCTCACCTGGAACTTCCCGCTGGACCTGGCGAACCGGTCGGCGCTGGTCGCGGGGTTCTTCCGGGTGACCACCCAGATGATCCTCGATCACGGCGGCGAGATCGGCGCGACGGCGAACTACGAGGGGCTCGGGGTCTGGTCGCCGCCGGGCGCGACGGCGCTGTCCGAGGCCGAGACCGGCGACTTCCTCAACGCGCTGTTCACCGCGTGTGGCGAGGGCGGTGAACGAGCCGCGATCATCATGCAGGCCCTGGACGAGGCGCTCCCGGCCGACCTGCCCGCGCACTACCACGTGATGTTCGCCGCGGTCCGGCCCGGCGTGCAGGCCCAGGGCCATGCCCACGCGATCAGCAACCTGCTGGCGCGGGCCGCCAACGAGGCCGGCGCGGGGGTGTACGCGGAGGCGTCGAACCTGCGCAGCCTCGCCCTGTGGGAGCGGATGGGCCTGCGCCGGATCGGCCCGGAGATCACCCTGCCCGACGGCGGGCCGTCACTGTTCCCGATCTGGGGAGACGCCGGCACCTGGTCGCTGTCACCGACGCCGAAACCGCGGTCGGCGCCGGCCTGAGCTCTCCGTGGCTCTCCGTGGCCTGAGGTCTCCGTGGCCGGAACTGTCAGCGGGTGACCGATCGCGGGCTCGCGGCTGGTTCGCCGGAACCGCCGTCGGCGTGCGCCTGGTCCGTCTCCCGGCGCTGGTCGGGCCACGTCGCCCGGGGCTCGATGATCGGGGCGAGCAGATCGATCATCGTGGTGGTCCGGCCGGACCTGCAGTACTCGCGGCAGGCCCCGTCGTTCGCGCGACGTTCGAGGAGCTCCCAGCGGACCGTCCAGCCGGCATGCGCGGCGAGCTGGCGCAGGAAGGCCCGTTGGGTCCGCCCGTTGCCCTCCCGGAACGGGTGGATGGCGTTCAGCTCGCCGTAGAGCGAGGCGAACGCGGCGACGAACGGCCTTCGCTCCCGCGAGGAGAGGAACCCCCGGGCGGCCAGGCCGGCGAACAGCTGGTCCATCCGGACACCGATGTACTGCGCCGGGCAGAACGGCACGTTCCCCTTCGAGATGTTGCCGACGCGGGTCTGGCCTGCCCAGTCGTAGACATCCTGGAACAGCTGGCGGTGAAACCTCAGCAGGTGCGCGGCGTCATACGCGCCGGGCACGACCGAGGCCGTGAGCTCGACGGTGCGCACACCGACGATCTCGTGCTCGGCCGAGTCGAGCTTCTCCGGGTCCCGAAGGTCGAGGAAGTTGCGCAGGCAGTCGGTGCCCGGCCAGCAGTAGGGGTCGTCATTCATGGGGTGCCGTCACGACGCCCGATTCCTCCGAACCAGCTCGGCGACGATGTCGTCCGCCGCCCGTGTCCCCGTGGCCGCCGCGCGCAGCAGGTCGACCTCGGGTGGACCGAACTCGTGGCCCTCCAGGCGCGCGCTGCCGACGGCGACGAGCACCGCGACGTCCGGGGAGGCCCGGAGCCGGTCGTAGTAAATGGCCATCACCGTCGGGTCGACGAACCTCGTCGACCGTCTGGCGACGCGGCGCCCCTGCCGAGCGAGCCGCCACGGCGCCTCGGCGCGCACGATCCGGGCCAGCTCCCCGTCGGGGAACGGGCCGTACGACCTCAGCACCCACTCGATCACGTCGCGCGCACGCGCGCCGACCCTGCGCGGGTCGCCCGCCGGCCATTCGTGCACCTGGTCCCGGCCGTCAGCCTGGTCGTGCAGCCGGAGCACGACCGGTCCGTCGGCCCGCGCCTCGATCGGGTCCTCGAACAGGTGCACGTGGTGGTCGGCGAGGTGCCAGGCCTGGGTGTAGTAGACGAGCCGCTGAAGCCGTGCGGGGTCGACCGCGCCAAGACGCTCCAGCAGGTAGGCGGCGACGTCGTCGACGCTCTCCGCCATCGCGCCTCCCGCCCGGACGAGATCCCCCGCGGACGTGATCGCTTGGCGCCGGCAGGGGACCCGTCCAGGCGACCCGTGCTGCCGTTCACGTCCGGCATGCCCATTCGTTACCCATTTTAGGGTCAGGCCGGGCCCGTCGCAGGCCGCTGAGCTGTTCTTCCTGCCCCGTGCGCAGCGCCAACGGGCCGCCACCGGTCCTCGGACGGCACCGGTCCGCGCGCGGCCCGTCCCGGCGGGTCTCTGCCGACCGCGACGATTATGGTCAGCGTCTATGCAGAATTCGTTTTGCTCGTACTGCGGCACCCGTTACCAGCCCGACGCGTCGTGGCCCCGGCTGTGCGGCGCCTGCGGCGAGACAACGTGGCGCAATCCACTTCCGGTCGCGGTCGCCCTGCTGCCCGTCACCATGCCCGAAGGTGGCTCCGGTCTGGTCGTGGTGCGCCGCGATATCGACCCGGGCCGCGGCGAGCTCGGGCTGCCCGGCGGCTTCATGGAGGTCGGCGAGGTCTGGCAGGAAGCCGCGGTGCGCGAGCTGCGGGAGGAGACCGGAATCCTCGCGGACGCGGCCGACGTCCGCCTGTTCGACGTGCACAGCGGGCGCGACGGCGGGGTCCTGCTGGTGTTCGGCCTGCTGCCCGAGCGGCCGCTGGCCGACCTGCCGCCGGTGACGGCGTCGAACGAGACGGTGGAATGGCTCGTCCTCACCCAGCCGCAGCGCCTCGTCTTCCCGACCCACACCGACGCGATGGCCGCCTACTTCGCCAGGACAGATGGGCTCACCTCGGTTCCCGCCACCTGATCCCACGTCGGCCCTCTCGCGATCCTCGCTGTCCGCGAGCGTGCCGCCGGGGGCAGCGTCCGGTGGCGTTCCGGAAGATCCGCCGTCACGCCTATGCTGCCCGAATGGAGCCCGGTCCGTCCTTGCCCACAGAGCCGGTTCCCGCTCAGGCCGCGATTCCGCGCCAGGTCTCGGGCCCACTACCCGAGTCCGACACCGTCAGCGGGCTGACTGATGACGCGGCCGGCGAGAGCGGGGAGCAGCCGTTCGCCATCCCGAACATCCCGCTGATCCGGAGCCGGGCCGCCGGGGAGCAGCGGGCGACATTCTTCGAGCTCTTCTTCGACCTGGTCTACGTCTTCGCCGTCACGCAGCTTTCGCACTACCTGCTCGCCGACCTCAGCTGGCCCGGCGCCGCCCGCGCCACCTTCATGCTCGTCGTCATCTACTGGGCCTGGAACTACACGACCTGGATGGCGAACTGGTTCGACCCGCGCACCGTGACCGTCCGCCTCGTGCTCGTGTTCGTGATGATGGCGAGCCTGCTGATGGCCATCGCCGTGCCGGACGCGTTCGGCGGGCGCGGGCTGCTGTTCGCGGCCAGCTACGTGACGTTGCAGGTGGTACGGAACGTCTTCGTCGTCGTGGTCTGCCCGACCGGTCGCTTTCGCCGGAACTTCGGCCAGATCCTGGCCTGGAGCCTGCTGACCGCACCGCCGTGGATCGTGGGCGCGTTCGTGGACGGCAACGCGCGCTGGGGGCTGTGGGGCGCCGCGCTGCTCATCGACCTGACGGCGCCGCTCGTCCTGTACTGGCTGCCGGGACTCGGCTCGACCCCGACGAGCCAATGGCAGGTCGAGGGCAATCACTTCGCCGAACGCTTCCAGCTCTTCGTCATCATCGCGCTCGGGGAAAGCATCGTTCTCGCCGGCGCGACCGCGTCCGAGTCAAGGCTCACCGTCACGGTCGCCGTCGCTCTCGGGGTCGCGTTCCTGCTGTCGACCGCGCTGTGGTGGCTGTACTTCGGCCAGGTGTCCGAGGTGGTGGCGGCGCGGATCGGGCACAGCGCCCCGACCGAGGCCGGCAAGCTCGGTCGGGACGTCTACACCTACCTGCACCTGCCGATCATCGCCGGCATCGTGCTGGCCGCCGTCGGGCTGGAGCTGGTGATCGCGCACCCGGAAGAGCCGATCGGCCTGTCCGGCGCGCTGGTGGCGTTCGGCGGCCCGGCACTGTTCCTGGCCGGTCTCGCCACCTGCTGCGCCCGGGTCGGCCGCCGGCACGCGTGGTGGCCGGTCGGGGTGGCCGGCGCGCTGCTCGCCGCCGCTCCCCTCCTGACCTCGCTCGACCGGCTGGCTGCCATGGGCATCCTGACCGCCGTCCTGATCACGTCCGCGGCCGTCGAGCAGTCCCGCGACGACGCACCCACGCAGACGGGGGACGTCGAGGTCTAGTCGGTGGGTGGACCGGCTGGTCCGTTGAGGTAGGTGATGACGGCGCGGACGCGGCGGTGCTCCTCGGCGGTGGGGAGCAGGCCGAGCTTCGTGAAGATGCTCGCGACGTGCGTCTCGACCGTGCGCAGACTGACGACGAGCCGGGCCGCGATCGCCCCGTTGGACAGGCCCTGGGCCATCAGGCTCAGGACGTCGCGTTCCCGCTCGCTGAGCGTGGCACCGGCACCGAGCGGAGAGCGCCGCTGGACGAGCGCGCGGATCACGACGGGGTCGACCACCGAGCCACCCGCGGCGACCCGACGGACCGCGGCGAGGAAGTCGTCGATCTCGATCACCCGGTCCTTGAGCAGGTAACCCAGCCCGCCGGCGCCCGCGGTGAACAGGTCGAGCGCTCCGCCGACCTGCACGTGCTGGCTCAGCAGCAGGACGGCCGTGCCCGGATGGTCGGCGCGGATCGCGCGGGCCGCGCGCAGGCCCTCGTCGGTGAACGTCGGCGGCATCCGGATGTCGACGATCGCGAGGTCGGGTGCCTCGCGGGCGACATGGTCGAGCAGGCTGTCCGGGTCACCGACGACTCCGGTGACCGTGATCCGGTCGTCCGCCAGAATTCGCAGCACACCCTCCCGGAGCAGCACCGCGTCATCGGCGATGACCACCCGCAGTGCTTGATCGTCGTCCGGGCCGGCCCTGCCATCCGCTATCCGCATGGCAGCTCCGCGCGCAGCTCCGTCGGGCCGCCGGGCGGGCTGGTGACGACGAGCCGGCCTCCGCAGCCCTCGACCCGGTCGGCGAGCCCGCGCAGCCCGCTGCCCGCGCCGGCGGCGGGCGGACCAGCCGTATCCGGGCCGATCACGGCGCCGCCGACGCCACCGTCGACGACGGCGACCGTCAGGCACGACTCGTGACAAGAGGCGGTGACCGTCACCCAGGCGCCGGACGCGTGCTTGGCGGCGTTGGCGAGGCCTTCCGCGACCACGAACCAGCCGGTCGCCTCGAGCGACGGGCCGTGCCGGTGTTCGGGCAGCCCGAGCAGCCGGACGCCGGCCGGTGCCCGGTCGACGAGCTCGCGCAGTGCTGGGCCGAGGCCCTCGGAGGCCAGCGCCGCAGGTAGCAGCCCGGCCGCCAGTGCCCGCAGGTCCTCGACCGCCGCGCGCAGCTCGTCGACCGCCAGATCAAGCAACGGACCGGTCGCCGGGTCGAACGCGTCGCCGTGGCGGCGCTGCTCAGAACGCAGCCGCACCGCGAGCGCGACGAGGCGCTGCTGGGCGCCGTCGTGCAGGTTGCGTTCGATCCTGCGGCGCTCGGCATCGGCCGCCGCCACGATCCGGCCTCGGGACGCCTGCACGGCGGCCAGCTGGACCCGCAGCTCGGCCTGCAGACGGGCGTACTCCAGTGGCATTGCGGCGGCCGCGAGCACCGCGTCGAGCAGACCGGCCTCGTGTGGGGGAAACCGCCGGCAGATCAGCGCCCCCAGCTCGCCAGCGGCTGGACCACGACCCGCGCCATCACGCCCGGCCCGGCTGGTCAGCCGTCGCTCGGTGCGCGTTGCCGCCCGCGCCGGGACCTCGGCGGGGGTGCCGGTGGCGTCGACCAGACGGCCGTCGTCGAGCGTGAACAGCAGGACCAGCTCAGGGTCGCGCAGCGCCGCGGCAAGGACGTCGCGGAGCTCACCTGGCACGGCGGGCGTCGTCCCGAGCCGGTCGGCATAGGCACGGACGCGGTCGACGGCGTCGAATCGGCGGCGGTCGAACCAGCGGTCGATCCTGGCCTGAACGGTGCGTCGGGCCGGGCTGACCAGCGCCGCCGCGGCGAGCGTCGCGCAGGCGACCGCGACGCTGCGGCCGTGCGCGAGGCCGGCGGTCACCAGGCCAAGGCCGGCGGCGCACCCGGCATAGGTGGCGGCGGCCAGGACGGTCAGCGTGCCGTAGACGAGGGTGCGGTTGATCAACCGGTCGACGTTCCACAGCTGGTATCGCTCGATCGCGAGGAGCATCGCGGCGACGGTCACCAGCGTGCCGGCCAGGTTCAGCCCGGCGCGAGGAGCGACGACGTCACCGGCCAGGTTCAGGACCACACCGGCCCCGCCCCCGAAAAGCTGCCACTTCACCTGCTGGCGCACGACCGGCGCGGCGTGGCGCAGCCGGCTGATCAGGCTCGCGAGCCCCAGCGACAGACCGGTCAGCACGGCGGCGACCACCACGCCGAAGGCGACGACGACGATAGCCGGCGCCACGCCGGGCGGGGTCGGCGCTTCTGGCAGGGTCCGTGGGCCGCGGTACGGCCAGCTCAGGGCCGCGACGACGACGACCGCCGCGAGCGCGACCGGGACGGGCAGCTGGGCGAGCCGCCAGCGCCGGCCCGGGGGCAGCCGGCCGGCCGGGAACCACAGCAGGAGCAGGGGCGCGAGCGCCGGTGCCGGCAGCCTGGACCAGAGGGACAGCCAGGAGGCGACCGGACCGCCGGGCCCTGTACCTGGACCGGTCAGATAGATATGGCCAGCCCACGCCATGGACAGAGTGAAGACCATCCTCGACGCCCCGGTGACTGCGAAGACCCACGCCAGCCGGTTACCGGGCTCCCGGTGCGCGATCGCGGCGCCCAGTAGCGGCAACGTCACGGCCAGCACCGTCGAAAGACCCAGGTCGCCTCGGACGAACCGGTCCCACGTCAGCCCGTCGCGCACGGCCACGACGATGGCAAGAGCGGTGCCCGCGCCCGATCCCGCCGCCAGCAGCCACAGGACCCACCGCTGCCAGGGCGAGCCGTCTCCCGCCGCCGAGTGCGCGCGCCGGGACAGCGACAGGCCTGACGGGGTCCTCTGTTCCGGCTGGTCCACGCGCGGGTCGCCATCGACGACCAGCCGCGTCACGGCGACGCTGGCCGGTCCTTCGTCACTCACACCCCCATGGTCACCCAGACCGTCGCGAACGCGCCTCCGTGCGGGCACGGAGCGGATAGTCCCGGGCGCTCACGGACGCGGAGGTCCCTGGTGACAGCGGACAGTTCACCTCGACTCCTCACCTCGACACCCCTGGCACCAACGGGAGACAGCGGCCGCAGCCGGCGGCCCGCCGTCCGCGACACCACTGGAGGTCCCCATGTCCGCCATCCTTCCCCTGCTCGGCGGCCTGTTGCTCGGCCGGTTCGCCCACCTGCGTCTCGCGCTGGGCATCCAGGTGGCGCTCTACGCCATCGCCGCCGCGACACTCATCGCGACCGCGCCCAGCCACGACGCCAGCTACACCGACGGCCTTCTGCTCAGCCTGGTACTCGCGCCGCTTTCCGCGCTGACGTTCTTCATCGGCTGGCGCTGGCGGCGGCACGCCCAGCGCGTCTGACGCGGGTCACCGCCGGACCCCGCCCGATGCCTGTTTCCCGGGCGTCACCGTGACTGTGATCCTGCTGGCGCCGGGCTGGGCCAGCAGGCGCAGCACCGTCGCGCTGGCCGGCGTGGCGACCTTGGCACCGTCGACCTCGACGACGTAGCCGTTCGGGAAATGGACCGCGGGCAGGGCGATGTCGGTCTCGGCTCCGGCCGGGAAGGCGCGGGTGCCGTCGGCCCGGCGGGTGGTGTAGACGAGCTGGAACGTCCCGTTCGTAAAGGACCACGACACGGGCGTGCCGGCGACCACGCGCGGGTACGGCTCGGCAAGCGTCGCCAGCTTCGCGGTGTTGACGTTCGGGCCGGTCGGCGGCTGGGCCGGGTCGTACACCAGCGCCTGTTTTTCCACTTCCTGGCTGGTCTGGTTCCTTTCCTTGCCGTAGGCCCATTCCAGCCAGCTCACCTGGTCGCGGTCGGCCGTGGCGATCACCTGGGCGAGATAGGTCAGGTCGTTCGTCGCGCCGAACTCGGTGAGCAGCTCGGGGATGCCGTGCGCGGCCGTATAGGTCTGGGCGTTGGCGAACTTCGGGCCGTCCTCGGCCGGGCAGGTGTCGCTCCTGCCACTCACCGACTCCGTGGCGCAGTAGACATGGAAGGCGAGCCCGGTACGCGGATCGGCGACCGTTCCGAGATGAGTGGGGACGCCGACGTCGAACAGGAGGTTGGGCTCGAACCAGATGGTCTTCGCCGGATCGGCGCGCCGGATCGCGGTGTCCACCCGCTGGTAGAACACGGTGAGGCGGGTGTCGAAGTCCGGGCAGCCGACGTGGGTGTCCGCGCAGGCAGGCCACGGTGTCCCCGGCCAGGGCTCGTTCAGCAGCTCGTAGCCGAACACCGCCGCGTTGTCGCGGAAGTAACCGGCGACGTGTGCCCAGGCAGCGGCCAGGTGGTCCTCCAAGCCGATGCCGTCCGGGCCCGGCGCGTTGGACCAGAACTGGTCGAAGGCGTTTTTCAGCGCGGGATTGTTGAAGTAGTTCGCGGGGAAGCCGAGCTCCGGGTTCGGCTGACCGCCGTCCTGGACCGCCCAGGCCGGAGCGCCTTCACCCTGGAAAGCCTCGTTGTACAGGTCCTGGTGGAAGTCGAGCAACGCCACGATGCCGTGGCCGGCGAGAACGCGCACCGTGTCGGCGAGCGAGGCGAGGTAGCGGTCGTCAAACCGGCCCGGCTGCGGCTCGACCGCGGCCCAGATGACGCCGAGCCGGACCGCGTCGAATCCGTTGGCGGCCAGGAAGGCGGCGTCGTCGCTGCCGAAACCGTCGGAGGACGGGGTGTACGGCGCCACCTTGTACACCTCGTTCAGGCCGTGCAGGATGACGACCCGACCGGCCGCGTCGGTGATCCACCGACCGGTCTGGCCCAGTGGCAGCACCGCCCCGGTGGGCGCGGGCGGGCGGTTGGGTCTGGCAGGCTGGTCGGTACCGCAGCTCACCACCAGCAGCACCACGATTCCGACCAACGTCAACAGGCCACTGACGCGTCGCCCAGGCATCGCGATACCCCGTCCTGATCGACTACCAGGAGCGGGACAATACAACAGTTTTCGCCCAGACAATCCAATCAGCGGACTGGTCGCCAACCGGGAGTCGGACCGGATCGGGATTACCGGCCGCCACGACCCGGCTGCCGACCCGCCGGAGCCCGGACGTTCTGGTTGACTCCCTGCCATGGCCGACGATGATCTCGCCGATTTCGAGACGACGACCTTCACACACGACGGCAAGACTCGAACGGTGTACCGATCCGGCACCGGCCCGGCCGTGATCGTGATCGCCGAGATGCCGGGGATCACTCCGAAGGTCGCCGCGTTCGCCCGCAAGGTCGTCGGCATCGGCTGCACGGCGGTGATGCCGCACCTTTTCGGCGTCCCCGGCAAGGACCCGCTCGACGGCGGCCGGCTGGGTGCCCTGCGGTACACGATGTCGTCGTTGGTTCCCGCCTGCGTCAGCCGGGAGTTCACGATCTGGGCGACGAACCGCACGTCACCTGTCGTCTCCTGGCTGCGCGCCCTCGCCGCCGACGAGCACACCCGCTGCGGCGGGCCTGGCGTCGGCGCCGTCGGCATGTGTTTCACCGGCGGATTCGCGCTCGCGATGGCGACGCACCCCAGCCTGATTGCTCCCGTACTGGCGGAGCCGTCGCTGCCTTTTCCTATCAGCAAGGCCCACAAGAAGACCATCGACTGTTCCAGCACCGACCTGGAAGTGGTCAAGGGGCGGTGCACGGCGGAGGGCTTGCAGGTGCTCGGCCTGCGCTTCAAGGGCGACGGCCTCTCGCCCGGTGCGCGCTTCCGGTCCCTGCGCGAACAGTTGGGCGCCGCCTTCGTCGGTGTCGAGCTCGACGACAGCAGCGCCAACCCCGCGGCCACGATGAAGCCGCACTCGGTCCTCACCGAGCACCTCATCGACGAGCCCGGCCAGCCCACCCGGGCCGCGCTCGACCAGGTCCTGGAGCTCTTCCGCACGCGGCTCCTGCCGGCCTAGCACACAGATAGTGGACCGAGTCCACTACTTGCTAGACTGGGTCCATGACTGCTCCCGCCCAGTCCGCGGTCGCACAGTCCCCGGTCGCACAGTCCCCGGTCGCGCAGTCCCCGGTCGCGCAGTCCCCAGCCGCCCAGTCCGGCACGGCGGCGGAGGGCGTCGCCGCGGTGCGGCGGTTCGACCGCTTCTACACGGACGCCGTCGGCGCGCTGCGCAGCGGACTCCTCGACAGCCCGTACAACCTCACCGAGGCCCGCGTCCTCTACGAACTGGCCCAACGCCCCACCACGTCGGCCGCCGAGCTGCGCCGCCAGCTCGACGTCGACGCCAGCTACCTCAGCCGCATCCTGCGCCGCTTCACCTCCGACGGGCTGACCCAGACCACCGCGGCGGCGGACGACGGCCGCCGCCGCGCCATCCGGCTCACCGCGCGCGGCCGGGAGACGTTCGCCGAGCTCAATCGACGCTCCGACGACCGGGCCCATCGCTTCCTCGACGTCCTCGGCGAATCCGACCGGCAGCGCCTGCTCGCGGCCATGGAGACCATTCAGAACGTCCTCAGCGGCCATCCCCGGGCCGGCCTCGCCGTGATCCGGGCACCGCGGCCCGGCGACCTCGGCTGGGTGATCCGCGCCAACGCCGAGGTGTACGCGCAGGAGTTCGGCTGGGACGCCAGCTACGAGGCCCTCGTCAGCCGGATCGTCAGCGACTACGCCTCGGGCCGCGACCCGGCCCGCGAGTCCGCCTGGATCGCCGAGATCGACGGCGAACCGGTCGGCTGCGTCCTCTGCGTCCGCCACGACGACACCACCGCTCAGCTTCGTCTGCTGCTGGTGGAGCCCTCCGCCCGGGGGCTCGGCCTCGGTGGCCGCCTCATCGACGAATGCCTCGGCTTCGCCCGCCGGACCGGCTACGACCGGATCCGGCTGTGGACGAACAGCGTCCTCACCGACGCCCGACGCGGCTATGAACGTGCCGGCTTCACCCTCGTCAGCTCTGAGCCACATCACTCCTTCGGCCACGACCTCATCGGCCAGATCTGGGAGCTCGACCTCTGACTCCGAAGATCGACACCGGCACCCGGTGACCCGGTATCTGGCAGAATGGCGACGGGCTGGGAAGTGATGAACGTCGATACGAAAGTCGGCGTCATTGCCGGTCGAGGCATCCGGCAGTGCAGGCCGCCGGGGTTGGGCGACCATCATGAGACAGGCGATGTCCACTCTCGAACTGGCCGATCTTCCCGATCCGGCGGCGGTCCCGGTCCAGCCTGCGCGGAGCCGTTGAGATGACCAGCCAGCACCCGGCCAACGAGTGGGCACGCATCCCGCCCGCTCCCGCCGACTCCGGCAGGGTCGTCAGCTGTGACCTCGTGTTCGGCGTCGACGAGCCCGCGGACATCGCCTTCCAGATCGCCGTCGCCCGGTCCGGCCGGATCCACGCCGAACGACTCGACGTGACGACCGACGCGAGGCCCCTTCCGCGGCCGACCGAGCTGGCTGGACCGCACGGTGGTCGCCTGCATCTGCTGCGCGCGCCGCGCGGGACCCTCTCGGTGTCCTACCGGGCCGAGCTCGTGAGCCCGGAGGCCGAGCAGCCCGAGGGCCGCGCCAATTCGGCCGGCGGCCAGCTCACGATGGAGCAGCTGACCTTCCTGCGACCAAGCCGCTACTGCCCTTCGGACCACGTCGTCGGTCTCGCGGTCGCCGAGTTCGGCCGCCTGCCGGCGGGACGAGCCCGGGTGGAGGCGATCACGGACTGGATCCATCACCGGGTCGCCTACGTCGTCGGTTCCAGCGCGGTCCACGACTCGGCCGAGGACACGCTGCTCACCGGGCAGGGCGTGTGCCGGGACTTCGCCCACCTGGGCATCACGCTGTGCCGAGCGCTGGAGGTGCCAGCCCGGTTCGCCGCCGTCTACGCGCCGGGGCTGGACCCGATGGACTTCCATGCCGTCTTCGAGGCCTGGATCGACGGCGGGTGGCGGACCTACGACGCGACCCGCAAGGTCCCCCGGTCCAGCCTGGTCCGGATCGCCACCGGCCGCGACGCCGCCGACGCCGCCTTCGCCGACGTGCTGGGGGGCTTCGCCAACCTCCAGGCCATCGAGGTCACCGCGACGGTCACCGGAAATCTCCCCGTCGACGACCATTCGGCGGACGTTCACCTTTACTGAGTTCTGGACCTACCGCGACTCACTGACGTTTCTCGGGCATTGCCGGCAACCCGACCGGTGCGATTCCGGGGTTGACGTCCGCATGGCGATGACGGGACGGCGGCCCGACCGGTGGACGCGCTGTTTTGTCGGAGGCCCCGGCTAGCGTTCCCGACCGGGGCGCGCGGCGTCCTTCGCGGGACTCATCAGCAGGACCTATCAGGAGGTCGGCATGGCCGAGTTCACCTCTTACGAGCCGGGTACACCAAGCTGGGTCGATGTGGCCAGCTCCGACCTGGCGTCGTCCAAAGCCTTTTATGGCGCGCTCTTCGGCTGGGAGGCGCAGGACCTGCCCGACCCGGCCGCCGGCGGCTACGGCTTCTTCCTGCTGCGCGGCAAACTGGTCGCCGGCTACGGGCCGACGATGGCGCCCGGTCAGCCATCGGCGTGGGCGACCTACATTCAGGTCGACGACGCGGACAAGACGGCCGAGGCGGTGCGAGGCGCCGGCGGCTCGGTGCTCGCCGCGCCGATGGACATCCCCGGCGAAGCCGGCCGGATGGCCGTGTGCACCGACCGCGAGGGGGCGTTCTTCTCGGTGTTCCAGCCCAACCAGCACAAGGGCGCGCAGCTGGCCAACGAGCCGGGGGCCTTCTGCTGGAACGAGCTGGACAGCCGCGACCTCGACGCCGCCAAGGCCTTCTACCCGGCGGTCTTCGGCTGGACTGTCGAGGGTGGCGCCGACGGCGGCTGGGAGTACTACGAGTGGAAGCGCGGGGGCACCGCGACCATCGCTGGGCTGATGCCGATGCCTCCTGGCGTCCCGGCTCAGGTCCCGCCGCACTGGGTGACGTACTTCGGGGTCACCGACACGGACGCGGCCGTCGCCGAGGCTCAGCGTCTGGGGGCGACCGCCGTCGCCGGGCCGATGGACAGCCCCGCTGGCCGGTTGGCGGTCCTCACCGGGCCCCAGGGCGAGGTGTTCGCGGTCATCAAGCTCTGAGCCCAGCGGGCGCCGGCCGGCGATCGACCGGGCAGGTTGGGGGCGCGCCATCGCATTGGGCGGTTTTGCGCCCCAACCCGCCACTACGATCATGGCTATGGCACGGGGGTGGCCACTTACCGGGCGCCGCGACGAGCTCCGCCTGATCGAGACCGCGCTGCGCCGGTCCGGAGGCCGGGCCGGCGGTTTGCTGCTGGCCGGCGCGGCCGGGGTCGGGAAGACCCGGCTCGCCCGCGAGGCGGCGGCCACGGCTCGACGCCGGGGAGTCGCCGTCCGGTGGGTGAGCGCGAGCGCGACGGCTCGCCGGCTTCCGCTGGGCGCGTTCGCGCCGTGGCTGGGCGGAATCGAGGGCGATCCGGCCGCCGTGCTGCGACGGGCGCGGCGCGCGCTGCTCGCCGAGGTGGGCCGCGCCGCGCTCATGGTCGTCGTCGACGACGTGCACCTGCTCGACGACGTCTCGGCGCTGCTGGTCCAGCAGCTGGCGCTCCGGGACTCCGCGACGCTGCTGCTCACGGTGCGGGCTGGCGAGCCGGTACCGGACACGGTCACCGCGCTGTGGAAGGACGGGCACGTCGGCCGCCTGGAGCTCGGGCCTCTCCCGCAACCGGAGACCGACGCGCCGCTGGCCGCGGCGCTGGGCGGCCCGGTCGACAGCGCGAGCGCCGCACGGATCTGGGCGCTGACCCGCGGCAACGCGCTGTTCGTCCAGCAACTCGTGGAGGGTGAGCGGGAGGCCGGGCGCCTGCGGCAGGTGAGCGAGGTGTGGCGGTGGTCGGGCGAGCCGGTGCTCACGGCCGGGCTCACCGAGCTGGTCCGGACCCGGATGGGCCGGCTCCCCGACAACCTGCGCGACGTCGTCGACGTCCTCGCCGTCGGTGAGCCGCTGGGGGTGCCGGTGCTGGCCCGGCTGACCGGGCCGGACGTGGTGGAGGAGGCGGAGGACCGCGGCCTGGTCGTGGTCGATCGTGACGGCCGGCGGCTGCGCGCGACGCTCGCGCACCCGCTGTATGGGGAGGTCCGGCGGGCCGACCTCGGCTTGCTGCGTGCCCGCCGGCCGCGCGGCCGCGTCGCCACGGCACTCGCGCAGACCGGCGGGCGGCGCGTCGACGACACCCTTCGCCGTGCCGTGCTCGCCGCGGACTCCGACCTCGCGGCGGACCCGGACCTGCTGACGTCCGCCGCCGGCAGCGCGCTCGGGTTCGCGGGCCTGGCCCTCGGGGAGCGGCTCGCGCGAGCGGCGGTCGGGGCCGGCGGCGGCTTCGAGGCTCGGCTCGCCCTCGCCTTCGTCCTGAGCTTCGGCAACCGCGGGCAGGAGGCCGAAGACGAGCTGTCCGTGCTCGACGGACTCGCCAGAGATCAGCTCGAACAGGCACAGGTCGCCGTCACCCGGGCTGGCAACCTGCATTTCATCCTGCGCCGCCCCGACGATGCCGAGGCTGTTCTCGCCCGTGCCGAGGCGGCGCTGGCCGGTGGTGACGAACGGGCGCCGTCGGTGGCGCGCAGCGAGCTGGCCGCGATCCGCGCGGCGCTCCTGACCTTCCGCGGCAGGTCCGAGGAGGCGTTGGGGCACGCCACCGCGGCGCTCGCCGGGCCGGCTGTCTGCGACCGGGCGGTGGTGTTGGCGACCTGGGGCCTGGTCGGCGGCCACGGGAAGCGCGGGCAGGCCGACCGGGCGCGGGCCGCGGCGCCGCGCGGCCACGCCGCGGCGGCCCGTGATCCCGGGCTCGCCGTGCTGGCCCAGGTGCTGCTGCATCTGCAGATCGACGTCCTCGTCGGCGCCGGCTACCTGTCCGAGGCGCTGGACCTCGCCCGACCGCAGCCGCCTGATCGGCGCCCTCCGAAGAGTGGGGCCGGCCACCAGAATTGTCTGGTAGGTGTATCCGGCCTCGCCTAGGGAAGAGGACCGATCAACCAGTTGATCGGTTCGAACCAGCATTGATGAGGTCAGAAATGACCAGTGATATTTCCTCCGCGACCGGTGCGCCACGTGACGCGTCCGTTGGGCGCCTTGTCGGTCGTCTGTCCGAACAGGTAAGCCATCTCGTTCACGGGGAGATGGCGCTCGCCGAGACGGAGCTGAAGCGCAAAGGCGCCAAGGCCGCCGCCGGTGGAGGCCTGTTCGGTGGCGCCGCCGTGGTGGGCGTCTTCGGAGTCGGCACCTTGGTGGCGTGCGCCGTGCTCGGCCTGGCGACGGTGCTGTCCGCCTGGCTCGCCTCACTGATCGTCGCCGCCGCGCTCCTCCTCACCGCCGGGGTCCTGGCCCTCGCCGGCAAGAAGGACCTCCAGGCGGCGACGCCCCCGCTGCCCACCGATGCGATCAACAGCGTGAAGCAGGACATCCACACCGTTGCGGAGGCAACCCGGCGATGACGAACACGAACGCGACCACCCCGTCCGACACCTCCACCCCCGACCCCGACGAGCTGCGCGCGGACATCGACCAGACCCGCGCCGACCTCGCGGAGACCATCGACGCCCTCGCCGCGAAGGTGGACGTCCCGAGCCAGGTCAGGGCGAAGGCCGTCCAGGCCGGGCACGTGGTCAGCGAGACCGCCAGCAAGGCCGGGCACCGCGCCGCCGAGCTGGCGGGCCCGGCCCTGAGCAAGGCCACCGAGCTGACCGGCCCGGCGCTCGCGAAGGCGACCGAGCTCACCGGACCCGCCCTCGCGAAGGCGACCGAGGCCACCGCGCCCGCGCGGGCGAAGGCCGCCGCTGTCGCCGGTTCGGCGAAGGACAAGGCGGTCGCGGCCGCGCAGCCCGGGCTGACCAAGGCCACCGAGGCCACGGCCCCCGCGCGGGCCAAGGCCGCCGAGATGACGGGCCGGGTGAACGACGCCACCAACGGTGGAGTCGACACCGTGACCGAGACTGTGAGCGGCGCCGCGACCACGGTCGCCGGGGCGGCCCGCCGCCGGCCGGTGCTGGTCCCGGCCGCCGTCAGCGCACTGGTTCTCGCCGTGGTGGCCAGGCGGCGGAAGAAGAAGTAGGCAACAGCGCGGGGGGGGGGGGGGGGGGGGGGGGGCGCGCGGGGGGCCCCCCCCCAGGGGGGGGGCC
>NZ_JADWYX010000189.1 GCF_016786355.1 Frankia sp. AgB1.9 | reverse complement strand
TCGCCGGCTCGCTCGCGGCGGACACGTCACGCGGTGGGCCACACGACCGACAGCCAACAAGATCTAAAACAGGCTCTGAGTCATGCGAACTCCAGTCGTTGATGCGTAGGCACGTTGTGATCCGATCCCGCTCCGCGAGGCGGCCGGCTGTCGGAGGCCGCCCTGTCCCTAGCGTCGACCGGCGACTTTGGACGGCCGTCGGAGGACGACCGTGCCGCGCCGCTCACGGGGTTTGGATGGGAGGGTTGAACGGCAGTGGAGTGGAGCGGCGGGCGTCGACGACGACGGATTTGATGGCGGCGCCGTTGGTGATGACGGTGTGGACGACGTCGGTGAGGTCGTTGACGTCGACGAAGTCGCCATGGATGTAGTCGCGGCCGATCCAGAGGGGGTGGACGGCGCCGGCGAGGGCGGGGTCCCAGTTTTTGATGAACTCAGTTCCGGAGGCGCCTTCGCCGCCGGCGGAGTTTCCGACCGTGATGCGGGTGAAGCCGAGGGTGGGGTATTCGACGCGGTAGGCCTCGATGAGTTTGTCGAGGGCGGCTTTGCTGACGGCGTAGGAGCCGAGTGCGGGCCAGGGTTCGGTGATGGAGCTCGCGATGGAGGACAGGTAGGCGGCGACGCCGTTGCTTTCGATGAGGTGGGGGATGGCGGCGGCGGTGACGAGCGAGGCGCCGATGACGTTGGTTTCCAACACGGTGCGCCAGGTCGCGGCGTCGACGTCGACGAGTTTGCGTAGTACGCCGATGCCGGTGGCGTAGACAATCGCGTCGATCCCGCCGAGTTGGGCTGCCGCGGCGTCGATGGCCGTCCGGACCGACGCCTCGTCGGTGACGTCGCAGGCGACGGCGAGCGATCCTTCGCCGGCTTCCTTCGCGGCGTCGACGAGACGGTCCTTGCGTCGGGCGAGCAGCGCGACCTGTGCGCCGCGTTGGCCGAGGCCGATCCCGATGGCGCGTCCTAAGCCACTGGAGGCGCCGATGACAATCGTTCGCATCGCGAGCCCGCTCTCTGTGGTTGTCGAGGGTTTCTGTCTTTGCGGTGACGTGGTCCTGAGCGTCGGTCGTCTCCGACCCGGGGGTCGTGGGCCGCCGGTTTGCCGACATGAAGGGGCTGGCGACCGGCGGGCTCAGTAGCTGTTCAAGGCGCGCAGTCTGTCGGCGTGGGAACGGCGGGCGACATCGATGGTGGGGTCGATACGGTCGTAGCCATGTGGGCAGCCGGGACGTACGTGTAGCTCGACGGAGGTACTGGCCGCGGCCAGTCGCCGGGCGTAATCGATGGCTTCGTCGCGGAAGATGTCCAGTTCGCCGACTTCGATGTATGCCGGGGGCAGGGCGGCGAGGTCGAGCCCGCGGGCCGGGGCGGCTGACTCCGGAACGCTTTCGCCGCCGATCTGGTCGCCGAGCAGCGCGTGCCAGCCGGTGTAGTTCTGGTCGTAGGTCCAGCTCGCGTAGGGCACCAGAGCCGGATCGGGCACTGTGTTGCGGTCATCAAGCATGGGGTAGATCAGGATCTGCTTGGCGACGGCCAGGTTCCGGTCTCGGGCGAGCAGTGCGGTCCCAGCTGCCAGCCCGCCGCCTGCGCTGTCGCCCATCAGCGCGATCCGGTCCGGGTCGACGCCCAGTTCGTGGGCATGGGCGGCCAGCCACGCCACCCCGGCGTAGCTGTCTTCGACCGGGCTCGGGTGCGGGTGCTCGGGGGCCCGGCGGTAGTCGACGGCGAGCATCGGCACGCCGCCGTCGGCGACGTAGGCGGCGACGAAACGGTCATAGAGCTTCACCGTCCCGGAGATCATTCCGCCGCCATGCAGATAGACCGCGGCCGGACCGGCAACGGACGGCGCGGGGCCAGCGGATGCGTACCAGCGGAGTGCCACCTGGGTACCGTCGCGGGAGGTGGTCTGGAAGTTCGTGCGGGAGACGGACGGATACGCCGGAGAAGCAGTCTCGAAAGCCGCCAACGCAGTCTCACCGGTGTGGCGCAGGGCCTTCCAGTCGTCCCGGGCCACCGCCGTCGGACTGTCCATTCCTCCGGCGAACATCGCGGCGACCGCCTGCAGGAGGTCGGCATCGAGGTTGAACGCCATCTGTGTCCTACTTTCCCGTCTCCGGGCGCCCGGGCCTGACTGCCGGTCTGGTACCACCGCGGGCAGGGCGACCGGATCTTGAACACGCCGGACCGCGACGCTCGGGCGGCGTCCGGCCGACATGGACCAAGCCGTCCGACAACAGGTCGGTGAAATCGATGGCCGGCAGCAGCGGCATCGCTGCGGCCAGCTCCGGATCAAATCGATAGATCATCTGCTGCTCCCTCGGCGGCGGTAGCTGGGTACTATGCCGGACGGTTGTGCCCCAGGTCACCCGCCGGACGTCGGGTATCGGCGCCCGTTACCCCGCCACCAAGTCGGTCCGGCGGCCGAACGAGCGGTCGCGGACATTGAGGCTCCCGCTACGTCGAGATCGCGAGACGCTGAGATCGCGAGACGCCGGGCCACCGGACGCGAAAACGGGGCGCGAGCCCGAGCTCGGCGACGCGCAGGGCCGGGCGCTGCCCGAGCTGAGTCGGCGAGCCTCGCGCCGCTCCAACGTCTGAGACTCCCTCCGAGCGGTTCGTCGATCGTGCGGACATCCGTTGCAAACGGTCGTTGTCCCTGCCAGAATCACTTTCTGATCAGCGCAAAGCATCTTCTGATGGAGGTCGGGGGCGTGGCGGACGAGCGGGTGCGGCTCGACATCGACGGTCCGGTGGCGACGATCACGAACTGCAACCCGGCGAAGCGCAACGCGTTCGACGATGCGATGGACCTGGCGCTGTTCGAGGTCCTGGGTGAGCTGAAGGGGCGCCGGGACGTCCGTGCGGTGATTTGGCGGGGGGAGGGGACGTCGTTCTCCTCGGGCCGTGACGTCGCCGCGATCGGGGGCGGGTCCGTCGAGCTGACTCATCACGAGTTGATGAAGCGTGGGCATCGCGGCATCCTGCAGATCCTCGAGCTGGAGGCGCCGATCATCGTGGCGATGCAGGGGTGGTCGATCGGAGCGTCGTTCCAGCGGGCGTTGATCTGTGACATCCGGGTGGCGGCGGTCGGAGCCCGGATGATGCTGCCCGAGGTCGGGTACGGCGTGATCCCGGACACCGGTGGGATTGGCCGGCTGTACCAGATGTGTGGGCACGGGGTTGTCAGCGACATGGTGCTGACCGGGCGGGTGATGGGTGCCGAGGAGGCGCTCGCGCATGGCGTCGTGTCCCGGGTGGTGCCTGCCGACGAGCTTGACGCCACTGTCCGTGAGATGGCGGAGAAGATCGCGGCCGCTCCGACGGTCACGGTGAACATGGCGCGTCGGGTGATCCGGCAGCTGTCGGAACCCGGCCTTCGGTCGTCGATGGCGGACGAGCTGATCTACCAGACCTTCATCAGTAAGTCCGACGACCTTGCCGAGATGCGTGACGCGCGTGCCGAGGGCCGCGAGCCGCGTTACACGGGGAGCTGATCATGAGCGGTGTCATTGGCCTTCCTGAACCGCCCGAAGCGGGCGTGAGCGCGTTACCGGCCGGGACCTTCGAGGGTGTGGCGGTCGTCGTCACGGGGGGCGGGACGGGGCTGGGACGGGCGATCGCCATCGAGTTCGCCCGGCTCGGCGCCGACATCGTCATTGGCAGTCGCAAGCCTGAGCACCTGGACGCCGGGCGCGCCGCCCTTGAAAAGGTGGGCGCCGGCGTTCTGGCTGTCGGCTGCGACATCCGTGACCCGGCGCAGGTCGCCGCCCTGTTCGACGCGGCCGAGCAGGAGTTCGGCCTGCCCGGCGTTCTGGTCAACAATGCGGCGGCGAACTTCCCGGTCCCGGCCGAGGACATGTCGCCCAACGCCTGGCGCACCGTCGTCGACATCACGCTGAACGGCACGTTCTTTTGTGCCCGCGAGTTCGCCCGCCGGCTGATGACCGCCGGGCGGCCGGGTTCGATTGTCAACGTCGGCGCCTCCTACGCCTGGACCGGCGGCCCCGGTTTCGCGCACTCGGCCGCCGCCAAGGCCGGTGTGAAGAACATGGTCGAGACGCTGGCTGTCGAGTGGTCCCCGTACGGGATCGCCGTGAACGGTCTGGTGCCCGGGCTTTTCCCGCACGAGGACATGACGGCTGACATCCAGCAGAACCTTGCGCGCACCCATGACAAGGACGCGGCGCAGCCGGCGATGCGGGTCGGGCGGGTGCGTGAGCTCGGCTGGGCGGCGACGTTCCTCGCCTCGCCATACGCCCGGTTCATCTCCGGCCACACCCTGGTCGTGGACGGGGCTAACTGGCAGCGCCGCTCGCTGACCAACCCGACCGTGGTGCCGGTCCGGGAACAGATGAACCGCGGACCGTTCGCGCCGTGAGCCCGACAACGGAACCAGAGTCGGCGCGCCGCGGCGTCGAGCGGGCGCTGGCCTCGCAGCGCCGCCGGTATGAGGACGAGCTGGAACGGCTACTCGACGCCACCTTCCAGGTCATGCGCGACCGCGACACCGCCAACCCGAGCGTGACCGACATCCTCGCCACCTCCGGCCTTTCCACCACGGCGTTCTACCGCCACTTCCCGACCAAGGACGACCTGCTCATCACCCTGCTCGAACGCGCCCACACCCGAACGAAACGCCACCTCGAGGAGCGCCTCGGCGCCGAGCTGGATCCGAGGGCACGCGTCGGCGAGTGGGTACGGGCGATGTTCGACATGCTGCGCACCGACGACCTCGTCACCGCCAACCGGCCGTTCCTGCTCGCCCACCCGAGGCTGCTCGAACGTTTCCCGGCCGAGATCGGCGCCGGCTTCGACGCACTGACGGAACCACTCGCCGACGCCATCGCCGACGCCCGGCGCGCCGCCAGCCTGTCGACGGAGTCGGCCGCTGACGACGCCCGGCTCGCCATGCACCACGTCTTCGGCATCCTGATCGACCGCGCGGCGCTGCGCCGCAGATCCGACCCCCAGACGATCGCCGCGGTGACGTCCTACACCCTGCGGGCTGTCCTCACCGCGGATCCCGTGCCGACGCGTGCCCAACAGAGCGCCGGCGTCGCCACCCCATGAGAACTGTCGGCCCGCGGGAGAGAGCCTCGTCTCCTCGCGATGCCGCTGATCGACCGTACCGGCCGTGCCCCGCAAATCCACGCAGCGATGGAAGGTTCCGAGGTGGACGTACGGCTCACTGACGAGCAGCGCATGCTGTCGAAGACAGCGATCTTAATTGCCGCAGATCTCGCGCCCGATGCGGTCGGCGCGCTGGTGTCCCAACAGAAGCAGTCGCGCCACGCGGCCCAGTGGGCGATCGTCGCCGAGGCCGGCCTGGTGGGTCTGCATGTCCCAGCCGACCTCGGCGGTGGCGGCGGCACGGTCGTGGACGCCGCGCTCGTCGTCGAACAGCTCGCCGGCGCGTTGGCTCCGGTTCCCTATGTCGGTGCCGGTGTCTGGGCTCCCGCGCTGCTGGCGCACGCCCACGCGTACGAGGCAACCGCGGCTGTCGGCTCGGGACGACTGCGGCTGTCTCCGGTGCTCCGCCGTGACCTCAGCGGGCTTGCGCGCCGAGGCGAACCCGGCGTGGCCTTCGACGCTCAGGGCGCGCACACAGGTCTATTGATCGACGAGGACAGCGGTGGGCTGCGCGCCGTCTCCCTCGGGGAACCGACCCGTTCGATCGACCTCACCCGCACTCTGCGCAGCGTCCCTGCCGATGCGTCGACTGTCGATGTCGGGGTTCCGCTGGGCGGCGTGCTCACGGCCGACAGCCTCCAGCGCGTCGACGCCGTCGTTCTTGCCCTGCTCGCCGCGGACCTGCTCGGAGTCATGCAACGAGCGCTTGATGAGGCAGTGAGGTACGTGTCCCACCGCGAACAGTTCGGCGTTCCCGTTGGCTCGTTTCAGGCCGTGGCACACCTGGCGGCTCACGCCGCCACGCTCGTCGAGGGCGCACGAAGCTCCATGTGGCACGGCGCCTGGGCCGCCGATGAGCTGCCCACGTCCGTGGCCCTGCTCGCCGCCCGCCAGGCAAAGGCATTCTGTTCGGCCGCGGGTCGCGAGGTCGGCGAGCTGACGATTCAAATGTTTGGCGGGATCGGTCTCACCTGGGAGCATCTCAGCCACGTCCGGCAACGCCGCGCCCTCATGACCTCCCGGGTCCTCGGTGACGAGTCAGCGCAGTACGCCGCGATCGCCGACGAGCGGCTGGCCGCCAGGGAGACGGCCTGATGGACTTCCGGGACGATACAGCCGAAGCCGCGTTCCGGTCCGAGCTGCGGGCCTGGCTCAGCAACAACACGCCAGGTCCACTGCCGGCCGATCCTGACGCGCGAACGGACGCACTCGGTGACTGGCACCGACGTCTCGCCGCCGCGGGATTCGTGGGGCTAACCTTCCCCACCGAGTACGGCGGCCGAGGCCTCCCGCCCACCTTCGACGCGATTCTCAACGACGAGCTCGGGCTCGGTGGTTACCCGCCGCCACCGGCGATCCACCATATTACCAACGCTATTCGGCTCTTCGGATCGGCTGGGCAGAAGACGGCTCACCTGCCCGGCATGCTGTCCTGCGCGGTGCGGTGGTGCCAGGGATTCAGCGAACCGAACGCGGGCAGCGACCTTGCGTCGATCCGCACCCGCGGCGTTCGTACCACCTCCGCTGACGGACTCGACGTGTATACCGTCGACGGACAGAAGATCTGGACCAGCGAAGCGGTCTGGTCGCAGTGGTGCCTGCTGCTGTGCCGCACCGAGCCAGACGAGCGGGCACACCGATCGCTGTCGATGCTGCTCGTCCCCCTCGACGCGCCGGGCGTTCAGTGCCGCCCGATCGTCACTGCCGGGGGAGGCCGTGACTTCGCGGAGGTCTTCTTCGACTCGGTCACAGTACCGGCTGAGAATCTGCTCGGCTCCCCGGGGCAGGGCTGGGAAATCGCCATGCAGTTGCTCGGCTACGAGCGGGGGCCTGGTGACATCGGCTGGGTGGCCCGTCTGATCCGGATGCTCGCCCTTCTCGAAAACGACGTCCGCAGTGGAGCGGTCGTGGTGGACGAGACAGGTAGGCGGGCCATCGCGAAGGCATGGGTCACCCTGGAGGCCCTCAGACTGCACGTACAGCGGACGCTTTCGTCGCGGCTTGACGGATCGCTCCCTGGCCCAGAGGGCTCGATCGACAAACTTCTCGTCACCGAGGCGGATCAGTTACTGAACCGAACCATCCTGGATGCCCGGGGAGCGGCCAGCCTCGTCGACGAGGATCAATGGCTCGACGCCTATTTCTGGTCACGGGCCCAGTCCGTTTTCGGAGGAACTCAGCAGATCCAACGAGACATCGTCGCACGACGTTTCCTCGGAATCCCCGCTCATCGCCCTCAAGGAAAGGCGCGCGGCCTGTCGGCGCGGCACGCGCAAAAGACGTCAACAGATGGGTAGCGGCGGTGGCGTGCGACGCCGGCCGCTTCGGCGAACCCACGCGGGCTGATGCTGATCCGGTACGGTGCCGATTCCGTGATGGCGTCCAGAAGATCTGATAACGCCCTGCCAGGTCCAGTATCCGCGTCGGCTCGGCGACAGCGGCGTGCATTCGAACTCGGTTGAAGTTGTTATTTCACCCGAAGCCCGTTCAGTTACTGCGGCCGCCACACCACCAGGTTGGCCAGCTCGCCTGAGGAGGACCGATGCACAGAGAAGATGTGGCTGGAGCGCTTGAGGGCGTACGTAACCTGATCCAGCCTGACGGCGGCGACTTCGAACTGGTCTCCGTCGATGGCGCGACGGGTCAGGTGCGCATCCGGCTGCTGCTTTCGGATGCGAACTGTGCTGCGTGCATCCTGCCCCGGCCGGCACTCGAATCCGTGGCGCTGGCCGTGCTGGGCCGCCGCCTGCCCGCCGTCAAGTCGGTGATCGTTGACGACCCACGAATCGAATCGCAGACAAGGGACATGCCGTGACGCAGATCGAGTCAGCCTGGCCGAAGTACCCCGATTACCGTATCGACCTTGTTCCCCTCGGCCGGACGGCCCGGGTGTGGTTCGGCGACGTGCTCCTGGCCGAGAGCGACCGATGCCTGGTGGTCGAGGAGACCAGGCACGTCGACCGGCTCTACTTCCCGCGGACGTCGGTGCGGTGGGACCTGTTCGCCCACGCCGACGGTGTGTACACGATTTGCCCGTTCAAGGGCGAGGCGGAGTATTGGGACCTCATAGCCGTCGAGCCCGCTGAGACGAACTTCGTCTGGTCCTACTCGGAACCGTTCGCCGAGGTCGCCGGCATCGTGGACCATGTCTGCTTCTACCAGGAGCGGGCGCGAATCGAGATCGACGAGCACTGGAGCGACGATCCTCATGGCCGTGCCAGGCCCGTCAGCTTCCCGACCTGGGGAGACCAGGCCGAGCTGATCCGCCTGATGGATGTCCAGCCAGTAAGGGAGAACCGCTTCGCCGCTCCCCCCTATGGCGAGATGGAACGCAACGTCGTCGAGGGCGGCCAGCTACTCGGCGACGCGATCGTCGCCGCGACCAAATCCGTGCCCGATCAACGGGTTGTCTCCGGTTACATCACCTTCTCCAAGGCGGCCTCGTTCGACCGCCCCGTCGACCTCGAGGTCGACGTACCGCAGCGGGGACGCAGCTTCGCCACCGTCAACGTCCGCATCACCCAGGACGGCACCTTCCGCGCTGGCGCGTTGCTGCTGATGGGCGCCGACGCCCCGGACCTGATCCGCGGCCACGCGCCGATGCCGGACGTTGTCGGACCCGAGGAGGCGGTCCCGCTCGACATGGGCGTGACCGACCGCGACCTGCGGATCATCGACGGGGCCTACGACCCGGACCCCGACCGCCTGGGCCCACCGGAGATCTACGCGTGGTGCCGCTTCCGGCACGATCCGGGCCCGCAGTACCTGCACGCTGCCCTGCTCGCGCAGTCGACGACCCACTGGACCATCGCCGCCGCGATGCGTCCGCATCCGGGCCTTGGCGAAGCCTCCGCGCACTACACCCTGTCGACCGGCGTGATGTCGACCGCGATCGCCTTCCACGACGATTTCGACGTCCGTGACTGGCATCTTTACGCCAACCCCGCCATCTACGCCGGTCGCGGGCTCGCCCACGGCGAGGGACGGATCTACGCCCGGGACGGAAGGCTCATCGCTTCGTACTCGTGCGAGGTCATGATCCGCCCCTTCGCCAAGAAGCCCGCTGCCATGGGAATGGACTACGGCAATGTGATGTAGAGGCGGGCATCGACCCAGCCCAGAAGGTCCTCACTGGAGTCTGATCTCGCACTGGATTCCTGGCCGCCCGGACGACGTCTGCCGCCACGGTGCCGGGCCGGTGGTTGAGGTCGGTACCGGGGTCAGCTCGGACTCGGTGGGGGGCTCCGTTGTCAATAGATGCATGCGCATGCGTGTTATGCTCGATACGTGGACCGGCGAGCGTGCGGAGGCGCGGTCGACGGGGGGCCGAGGGCGGAGGTGGAGATACTGAACCATGCGCATGCAACTTCTGCCCCCGACGGGCGGCGACGGTGAGCAGCCTGGCGACTGGGCTGGGCTCGACGGGGTCCTGCGCCGGGCGGGCGCCGCACTCGACGGGCCGCCGGAGCTGGTGGCACTGTGGATGTACGTCGCCCGCGCCGGCCGCGCGCTGCGCGCTCTCTCGGAGCCGGGGCTGGCCGCCGTCGGGATCGACACCTCCGACTTCGCGATCCTCGCGGCGCTGTGGTTCCGCGGCGAGCCGTTCCGCGCATCGCCCGGAGCGCTTGCCCTCGACGTCGGTCTGTCTCAAAGCGGCACCGCTCGCGCGTTGCAACGCCTCGAGGTGCGCGCCGCGATCCGCCGCCATGGCCACCCCGCCGATCGACGGGCGACGATCGTGGAACTCACCGGCGCGGGCGCCGCACTGGTCCACCGCCAGCTCGCCGAGATCTCCGGGACGTTTGCCGCCTGCCTGGACGCCCCGGACGGCACCCCGGAAGGTGAGGCGGTCGACCTGCGGCTCGTTGCCGCCGCCTTCGCCGCGTTCGCCGACCGTGTCGAGCGCGCCGTTCGCGCGAAGACGGTGCCGACGCTGCCGGAGCCCACAACCACGCAGACACACTGAGCGCGGCCGCGCGGCCGGGAGACGAGGACACTCATGGGCCCGAGCAGGCGCGCCACGATCGTCGGCCTGCACAACACCCGCCAGGCCCGCAGTCTCGACGGTGAGACTCCTCGCTCCTTGGTCGTCGCCGCGGCCCGTGGCGCGCTCGCCGACGCCGGGCTGACCCTGGCCGACGTCGACGGGGTCTGCGCCGGAGCGGAGAGCGCCGCCCTTGTCTACGACCTGCGTCTCGGCCCCGCCTGGCAGGGCCGCCAGTTCGGCCTGGCCATGGTCGCCGAGGCAGCGGCGGCTGTCGCCACGGGGCAGGCCGAGCTCGTGCTGGTCGCGGCTGCCGCCGCCGGCGTCTACACCGACCGGGCCGCCACCGCCCCATGGACCAGGCCGGAGAACGAGTTCGTCGCTCCGTTCGGCCTGTTCACGGCCGCCGAGTTCGCCCTCATCGCCCGCCGTCACATGCATCTCTACGGCACGACCCCCGAGCAGCTGGCCACCGTCGCGGCGACGATCCGCACCAACGGTCACCTGCACCCAGGCGCGGTCTACCACGGCCGCGGCCCGTTCGCCGCGGCCGACATCCTGGCCTCTCGGATGGTCGCCGACCCGTTCCACCTGCTTGACTGCTCGACGACCTCCGAGGGCGGCTGCGCGCTCGTCGTCACCACGGCCGAGCGCGCCCGCGACCTGCCCCATCCGCCGGTGCACGTGCTGGGCGCGGGCATGGATGTGTTCGGACCGGCCTACCGCAACCCGCCAGTATGGGACCTCACCGGTCGCCGCCCGGGGCACCTGCCCGTCGGGCTCGTCGGTGCCCGCGCGGCTGACCGGGCGTTCGCCACCGCCGGACTCGCCCGCGCGGATGTCGATGTCGCCGAGCTCTACGACCCGTTCTCCTTCGAGATCATCCGCCAGCTTGAGGCGTTCGGTTTCTGTAAGCCAGGGGAGGGCGGCCCGTTCGCGGCCGAAGGGCACGTCGGCCCTGGCGGGACGCTGCCGGTGACGACCGACGGCGGCACGATGGCCTTCTCCCACCCGGGCGCCGATCCGCAGATGCTGCAGCGGGCAATTCGCGCGGCCGAGCAGGTCCGCGGCGATTGCGCGAGCCGGCAGGTGACAGGCGCGCGGGTCGCACTGTGCAGCGCTGGGGGAGCCGGAGCGCTGTTCTCCATGGTCATGCTTCTCGGTGCCGCCGATGCCGCGGGCTGACGGGCCGCCCGCGGCGAGAGCGCCTGACGCCCTCGCCGTACTTCCACTTCCCGGCGACGGTTCGACCGTCGCCGGGAAATGGTGCGCGGCCCCGGCCGAGGATGACGTCGGGGTGGTGCCTCGGGCCGCGGTGGTCTCGCTGTTCCTCGCCCCGCCCCCGCCGCCGTCAGCGGAAGTTCGCCGCGTCGCCTTGGTCGGGGAGGTCGAGCAGGGCGGCATAGTCGACGAAGGCGCGTAGGGTGTTGCCACCGTCGACGGTCAGCAGTTGCCCGGTCACCCAGGAGGACTCGGGTCCGGCGAGGTAGCGGACGGCCTGGGCCTGGTCCTCGACCTCGCCGTGCCGGTCGAGGGCCTGGTTGGCCAGGAACTGGGCCATCATCGCCTGGTTCGCGATGGCCTTGGCGGTTGTCGGGGTTCGGGTCATCCCCGGGCGGACCGCGTTGACCCGGATGTTGAGCCGGCCGAGTTCGTCGGCGGCCACCCTGACCAGCTGGTCCACCGCCGCCTTGCCTGCGGCGTAGGACGCGATGTACCGAGTGGAAAAGGTCGCCGCGGTCGAGGAGATCGCGACGAACGAGCCGCCGCCGGCCCGCACCATCGCCTGCCCGGCGTACTTGAGCAGCAGGTAGACGGGGCGGACGTTGCGGTCGACCTCCTGGCTGAACTGGTCGTCGCCGTAAAGCAGCACCGGCGCGATTCCGCCGCCGCCCGGTACGACGACGGCGATGTGCAGCTCGCCGTCGTCGGACGCCGCATCGACCGCCTCCCGAACCTGGGCGCCGTCGAGGGCGTCGGCGCCGTGGTGGGCGACAGCGAGCCCCTCCTCGGCCAGCTTCTTCGCCGCATCGACGAGCTTGGACTCGGATCGACCGACGATCGTGACCCTGGCTCCGTCCCGCGCGAGCAGGCGAGCGGAGCCCAGCCCGATGCCGCTGCCGCCACCGATCACGATGGCGTGCTGTCCGGCCAACGACTTGGTCATTCCCGACCTCCCTGTGCGGTACCGGCCGGCGCGCGACCCCCCGGGTCGCACCCCGGCCCGCGGGGCTTGCGCTGGGTTTCCGGGGCGGGGCCGCGGCCCCGGCGGTCGGCGGCGCGGTCGACCAGCGCGTCGATGATCGACGCGGCGAGCAGGTAGCCGGTCGCGTGGTCGAGCGCCTGCG
>NZ_JADWYX010000188.1 GCF_016786355.1 Frankia sp. AgB1.9 | reverse complement strand
GCTGGCTCGCTACGGAGACAGGGATCACCAGGCGGCGCGGGCTCTCGCCGAGGACACGCTGGAGCGGTGCCGTCGCGGGGGGGGGGGCGCCCCCGCCCCCCCCCCCCCCCTACCGCGCTCCGTGGTGTTCCTGGGTGGACCGAGATCAGGGTCACAAAACACACGGCCCGACCCCCCTCCACGGGGCAGACTCCCGTACACGGGTGTTTCAGACCGATGTCGCTGACTCGGCGAGAGGCCCGATCCCGTGCTGGCGGGTCAGATCGGAGGAGCCGTGGCTGAGCGAACAGGCTGGTGGGGCAGGGTGGTTCACCGGCTCGCGGCTGATGACGACGAGCTGCAGGCGGAGGATCTGCGGCGGGCCGCCGCCGCCGAGGGGGCGGTGCCGATCGGCGGCTGCCGGGACCACGACGAGGCGTGCGTGGCGGGCACCATCCGCTCGGTCACGGTACGCAACCAGTCCGGTGCGCCCAACCTCGAGATCGAGGTCTACGACGGCAGCGGCTGCGTCACGCTGGTGTTCCTCGGCCGCCGGCAGATCCCAGGCCTCGACGCCGGCCGCTCGCTGAAGGCGTCCGGCCGGGTCAACCGGGACGACCGGCGCACGACCATCTTCAACCCCCGCTACGAGCTCCTGCCGGCGCCGAGCCACTGACGCGGCGGTCCGCCCCGGCGGGCCGTCTCCCGCCCGGCTGGTCCGGGTGTGCCCTGGACCGGGCCGGGCTGTCCTGCCGCCGGTGACCGTGAACCGGCGGGGGACAGGCCCCTGCCCGGCGGGTGCGGGCATACTGGCGACAGCCGACGCCAGCCCGGGAGAGTGGATCCATCAGCCTGATGCCAGCCTCTACCCCGCGGGGGGCCGAAGAGCCCGACGTCTTCGCCGCCGAGCCCGGTTCCCGGCCGCCCGCCGACGACCCGTCCGGCCAGCGGCCCGAGCCGCGCCGACCGGGCGATGACGACGAGCGGGCCGAGTTCAAGATCTCGCTGGCCGATTCGATCGGCGGCCCGCGCGGCATCGTCGACAGCACGATGCCGACGATCGCCTTCGTCCTGGTCAACAGTGCCGCCGGGCTGCTGTCCGGGATCATCGCCGCGGCCGTGGTCGCGGTGGCGATCTTCGTCCTGCGACTGGTCCGCCGCGAGCCCAAGCAGCAGGCGGTATCCGGGCTGTTCGCCGTGGCGGTGGCCGGCTTCGTCGCGTCGCGGACGAAGTCGACCAAGGGCTACTTCCTGCCGAGCATCCTGAAGAACGCGGTCGCGATCGTCGTCGGGGTCGCCTCGCTGGCGCTGCGCCGGCCGCTGGCCGGCTACGTGATGGCCGGCTTCGACCAGCGCTACGCGGGCTGGCGGGACCACCGCGACACGATGCGGGCCGCCAACTGGGCGACCGGCGTCTGGATCGTCGTCTACGTCCTGCGCTTCGGCGTGCAGGGCAGCCTGTACTGGGCCGGTGAGACCGGCTGGCTGGAGGCGGCGAACCTGGCGCTAGGGCTGCCGCTGTTCGGCCTCGCGGTGCTGGCGACGCTTGCGATCGTGCGCAGGATGGCCCCGGCCGCCCGGTTCGCCCCGCCCGAGGACGGGCCGTCGGACGAGGCCGCCCCGGCCGGTCAGCCGGCGCGGACGGACAGCGTCGACGAGTAGCGCCGACCGGCCTCCCTGGCGCGAGCCGCTACAGCTCGTCGCCCGTCGTGGCGGCCGCAGACGAGGCGCCTAGCAGCGCGCCGAGCGCCACCTCCGCCTCGCTGGTGACCGCGATGGCGAGCACCTCGTCGCCGGGCTCGAACGTGCTGTCCGGCGACGGGACGACGGCCTGGCCGCCGCGCAGGATCATGACCAGCGCGCAGTCCTGCGGCAGCGTCACCGAGCCGATCGCCTTGCCGACCACCGGCGAGTCCGCGGGCAGCGTGAGCTCGACCAGCGACGCGTCCGACTGGCGGAACTTCATCAGGCGGACCAGGTCGCCGACGCTGACGGCCTCCTCGACGAGCGCCGTGAGCATCCGCGGCGCGGAGACCGCGACGTCGACGCCCCAGCTCTCGGTGAACAGCCACTCGTTCTTGGGATGGTTCACCCGGGCCACGACCCGCGGCACCCCGAACTCGGTCTTGGCCAGCAGCGACACGACCAGGTTGACCTTGTCGTCACCGGTCGCGGCGACCATCACCGCGCAGTCGCCAAGGCCGGCGGACTCCAGCGAGGCCAGCTCGCACGCGTCGGCCTGCAGCCAGCGGGCCTTCGGTAGCGCCGTCGGCCGGATCTTGGCCGCGTCGCGCTCGATCAGCAGCACGTCGGTGCCGTTCTCGAGCAGCTCGGCCGCGATCGACCGCCCGACCTTGCCGGCGCCGGCGATGGTCACCAACTGACGAGTCAACGGAGCACGTCCCCTCTGCTACCGCGAAGTTCTCTGCCGCCGCGAATGCCGCCGTGAAGATCGATCGAGCGCGCCGAGGCAGTGTCCACCACCAGCCTCGCCACCACGAGCATGGTCGCCACTAGGCGCCGGGCTTCGGGTCGGCGCGCACGATCGCGTCGGCCTCGGCGGCCCGCTTGCGGGTGGCCACGATGTGCAGGATGTCGCCGTCCTGCACCATCGTGCGGGCCTCCGGTACGAGGCCGTCGCCGTACCTGGTCACGCAGGCGACCCGCACCCCGGCCTCCAGCTCGATCTCCTTCACCAGCCGGCCGATCCACCCCTTGCTCGGGATGACCTGGGTCATCACGACCTGGCCGCCCTGGTGGGTCCACTCCGGGGTGACCGCGTCGGGCAGCAGCCGGGTGAGGATCTGGTCCCGCGTCCAGCGCACGGTGGCGACGGTCGGGATGCCGAGGCGCTCGTACACCTCGGCCCGGCGCGGGTCGTAGATCCGGGCGACCACCCGCTGGACGCCGAACATCTCCCGGGCGACCCGGGCCGAGATGATGTTGGAGTTGTCCCCGCTCGACACCGAGGCGAAGGCGTCAGCCCGCTCGATCCCGGCCTCGACCAGGGTGTCGCGGTCAAAGCCGACGCCGGTGACCTTGACGCCGGCGAACGACGCTGGCAGCCGGTGGAAGGCCCGGGGGTCCTGGTCGATGACGGCGACGCTGTGCCCGTGCCGCTCCACCTGGAGCGCGAGCGCCGACCCGACCCGGCCGCAGCCGAGGATCACGACGTGCATGGGGCGAGAGCGTAGCCGCGCCGGGGGTCACGGGTCGACGTTCAGCGGTGCGGTAACCGGGCGAGGTCGGATATCCCACGCTCTGTGCACCGTCGGGCTATGGCGCAGCTCACATGCTGATGGGTGGCCGCGGGGGCGTCGATACCATCTGCGCGTGGCGCTCACGGACTGGCTGAAGCGCGGTTTTGTCGGCCGCCCCCTCGACAACAGCCAGTTGGGCGAGACGCTGTTGCCGAAGCGGGTCGCGCTACCCGTCTTCGCCAGCGACGCGCTCTCCTCGGTCTCGTACGCGACCGAGGAAATCCTGCTGGTCCTTTCCCTTGGCGGCCTGGCGTTCTACCACTTCACGCCGTGGATCGCCCTCGTCGTCGTCCTCCTGATGCTGACGGTCGTCGCGAGCTATCGGCAGAACGTGCACGCCTACCCGAGCGGTGGCGGCGACTACGAGGTGGCGACGACCAACCTGGGCGACTCCGCCGGCCTCACGGTCGCGAGCGCCCTGCTGGTCGACTACGTGCTGACGGTCGCGGTGTCCGTCTCGGCCGGTGTCGCGAACCTGACCTCGGCGGTCACCAGCTTCGCGCCGCACCGGGTGCTGATCGCGGTCGTGCTGATCGTGCTGCTGACCATGATGAACCTGCGCGGGGTGCGCGAGTCCGGGACGGCGTTCTCGATCCCGACCTACGGCTTCATCCTCGGCATCTTCGTAATGATCGCCATTGGTGTGGTGAAGATTCTGCTCGGCCACACGCCGCGGGCCGAGAGCGCTTCGTACCACGTCGCCGCCTCTGGTCACTACTCAGGTGTAGCACTTGCCTTCCTCGCGCTGCGAGCGTTCTCCTCCGGCTGCACGGCGCTCACCGGCGTCGAGGCGATCAGCAATGGCGTGCCGGCGTTCCGCAAGCCCAAGAGCAAGAACGCGGCGACCACGCTGCTCCTGATGGGTGTCATCGCGGCGCTGATGTTCGGCGGCGTCACGTTGCTCGCGATGGTCAGCCATGTGCGGGTCGCTTCGGACCCGAGCAAGCTGATCGGCGCGCACGGCGACCAGCCGACCGTCATCGCCCAGGTCGCGGCGAGCGTGTTCGGGCACGGCTCGATCGGGTTCGTCTACATCGCCACCGTGACCGCGCTGATCCTCGTGTTGGCCGCGAACACCGCGTTCAACGGCTTCCCGGTGCTCGGCTCGATCCTCGCCCGCGACGGCTACCTGCCGCGCCAGCTGCACACCCGCGGCGACCGGCTGGCGTACTCCAACGGGATCCTGCTGCTGGCCGGCTTCGCCACCCTGCTGGTCGTCGTCTTCAAGGCGGAGACGACCCGGCTGATCCAGCTCTACATCGTCGGCGTGTTCGTCTCGTTCACCCTCAGCCAGACCGGCATGGTCCGCCACTGGCAGCGCATCCTGCGGTCCCAGCAGGGCGAGGCGGCCACCCAGCCGGGCCGCCGCGTCATCCGCCGCCGCCAGACGATCAACTTCTTCGGCGGCTGCATGACCGGCCTGGTGCTGATCCTGGTGCTGGCGACCAAGTTCGTGCACGGCGCCTTCATCGTGGTCATCGCGATGCCGTTGATCTTCCTGTTGATGAAGTTCATCCGCCGCCACTACGACCGGGTCGCCACGGAGCTGCGGGCCGAGCCCGGCGCGCCGCTGCTGCCGTCCCGGGTGCACGCCGTCGTCCTGGTCAGCAAGATTCACAAGCCGGCCCTGCGGGCGCTCGCCTACGCCAAGGCGACCCGGCCGTTCAGCCTGGTCGCGCTGACCGCGGCGGTCGACCAGGCCGACGCCGAGCGGCTGCGCGACGAATGGCACGAGCGCGGCATCAGCATCGACCTCGTGACGCTGGCCTCGCCCTACCGGGAGATCAGCGGCCCGGTGCTCAAGTACGTCGCCCAGATCCGCCGGGAGAGCCCGCGCGACGTCGTGGCGGTCTTCCTGCCCGAGTACGTCGTCGGCCACTGGTGGGAGCACCTGCTGCACAACCAGAGCGCGTTGCGGCTGAAGGCCAGGCTGCTCTTCCAGCCGGGTGTCATGGTGACGAGCGTGCCCTGGCAGCTGGAGTCCTCGAACCGGGCCGGCGACCGGCCGGAGCGTGAGGGCGCCGGAGCGGTTCGCGGTGGCTGGGCCGGCCCGCGCAGCTCGGTGGCCGTGGGCGTCGGCCTGCCAGCCGGGCCGGCCGGGGCCGCGCCGACGCCCAACGGCCCCGCCGGCACCCCACCGCCCGCCCCACCGCCCGTCGCCTCTGGCCAGGGCGACGAGCCGAAGGGCTAGCCGGCGGTGGCCGACGACTCAGCCGGCTCCGGCGGCGGCGCGGCAGGCAGGCGGGCCGCCCGCGAGGGCGGGTCCGTGCCAGCCGAACGGGAGAGGCTCGTCGAGCTCGAGGTGGGCCGGGTAGCCCACGGCGGGTCCTGCGTGGCGCGCGCCGAGGGCCGGGTCGTGTTCGTCCGGCACGCGCTGCCAGGGGAGCGGGTGCGCGCCCGGGTCACCGACCGTTCGCACGACCGCTACTGGCGGGCGGACGCCGTCGAGATCCTGGAGCCCTCGCCCGACCGGGTGGCGCCACCTTGCCCCCACGCCGGGCCGCGCCGCGCGTCGGGTGCGGCCGGTCAGGCGGCCCTGGGCGGCTGCGGCGGCTGCGACTGGCAGCACGCCACCCTGGCCGCGCAGCGCCGGCTGAAGGCCCAGGTCGTCGCCGAGGCCCTGCGCCGCCAGGGCGGCCTGAGCGCCCACGTCGTCGGCGAAGACGAGAAGGACCAGACCGAGGCCACCGGCCTGGCGATCGCCGTCGAGCCGCTGCCAGGTCCCGGGCTGGGGGACGGGCTGGGCTGGCGCACCCGGATGCGCTTCGCCGTCACGCCGGCGGGCGAGGTCGGCCTGCGGGCGCACCGCTCCCACGAGGTGCTGGCGACGCCCGACTGCCGGATCGCCCACCCGCTCGTCGTGGCGGCCGTGGCCGGGAAGCGCTTCGCCGACGCCGAGGCCGTCGAGGTCGCCGCGAGCGTCAGCTCGGGGCGGGCGCTCGCCCGGCCCACCGGCCGCGGGCCTGCGGCGAGCCAGCGGGCGGCGGCGGACGGGGCCGCGGACCAGGAGCTCGTCGAACGGGTGCGTGGCCGGGAGTTCCAGGTCGACGCGGGCGCCTTCTGGCAGGTGCACCCAGCGGCTGCGGGGACCCTCGTCGACGCGGTGCTGGCCGCGTTGGAGCCCCAGCCGGGCGAGCGCGCCCTGGACCTCTACTCCGGCGCCGGGCTGTTCGCCGCGTTCCTCGCCGAGGGTGTCGGCCCGGACGGCCAGGTGATCGCGCTGGAGTCCGATGCCGCCGCCGTCGCCTCGGCGGCGCGGAGCATGGCCGACCTGCCCTGGGTCTCCGTCCGCCCGGTCCGGGTGACCGCCAAGACCGTCCAGGGCGCTGTAGGCCTGGCGGGCAGGACCGGCCCGGGTGGCCTGGCGGGCAGGACCGGCCCGGGTGGCCCTGCGGGCAGGACCGGCCCGGGTGGCCCTGCGGGCGGCGCGGGAGTCGACGGTGGCCGCGCGATCGACGTGGCGGTGCTCGACCCGCCGCGCGCCGGTGCCGGCGTCGACGTGCTCACCGCGCTGCTGGGGCTGCGCCCGCGCGCGGTGGCCTACGTGGCGTGCGACCCGGTCGCGCTCGGCCGGGACCTCGCCGTCGCGGTGTCCTGCGGCTACCGGGTCAGCGACGTCCGGGCGTTCGACCTCTTCCCGATGACGGCCCACATCGAGTGCGTCGCCCGGCTGGTGCCGGCCTCCTGACCGCGGTGATCGCCAGTTTGGCCCTGCGGTGGACGTAGAAATGCCCGGATCACAACCACCGGAGGGCTCAAACGGCGATCACTGCCACCAAGGTGGGTGGCTTGATGCGCGCGGCCGGCAGTCGTGGGCGCCGTTTGGCTTCGAGGGGTAGTCGCTTGACCGACATGGCGTGGCGGCCGAACGGCGGTAGGTTCAGATGAGTACCGGCGCACCGACGAGAAGTCGCCGCGGCGGAGTGTGGATTCTAGCGCCAGCGGTGGAAATTGACCCGCGAGTGTGTCGATCTCACATGTCGGGTGCCGGTCCCATGGCCGTCATCTGGTCAGGCTAGGCTTTCCCGGACCCCGGGACCGAACCCCAGTCGGGGGAGGGAGTGCACGCCGTGACGTTGTTGTCGACGATCAACAGCCCACAGGACGTCAAACGCCTCGACCCCGAGGAGCTGCCCGCTCTGGCCGCGGAGATCCGTGATTTCCTGATCCACGCGGTTGCGCGCACAGGCGGCCACCTCGGTCCGAATTTGGGCGCGGTCGAGCTGACGTTGGCAATTCATCGGGTATTCGACTCGCCTTTTGACCGCATCCTCTGGGACACCGGTCATCAGTCCTATGTGCACAAGATGCTGACGGGACGCACAGGCGCGTTCGACAAGCTGCGCCAGCGCGGCGGCATGTCCGGCTACCCGAGCCAGAGCGAGTCCGAGCACGACATCATCGAGAACTCGCACGCCTCGACCGCGCTTTCCTACGCCGACGGCCTCTCCCGCGCGTACGCCCTGCGCGGCGAGGACCGGCACGTCGTCGCAGTCGTCGGTGACGGCGCCCTGACCGGCGGCATGTGCTGGGAGGCGATCAACAACATCGCCGCCGGCGACCGCCGCGTCGTGATCATCGTGAACGACAACGGCCGCTCCTACGCGCCGACGATCGGCGGCCTCGCCGACCACCTGGCGGCGCTGCGACTGGCGCCCGAGTACGAGCAGGTGCTCGACGTCGTCAAGCAGGTCCTCGGCCGCACCCCTCTGGTCGGGGCTCCGCTGTTCGACGCGCTGCACGGCATCAAGCGCGGTATCAAGGACGTCGTCCAGCCGCAGGGCATGTTCGAGGACCTCGGCCTGAAGTACGTCGGCCCGGTCGACGGGCACGACCCGGCCGCGATGGAGCAGGCGCTGCGCCGGGCGAAGGACTACCACCGCCCGGTCATCGTCCACGCCGTCACCCGCAAGGGCTTCGGCTACCCGGCCGCCGAGCAGGACGAGGCCGACCAGTTCCACTCGGTCGGCGTCATCGACCCCAAGACCGGGAAGTCGACGGCCGCCAAGAAGGGCCAGGCCTGGACGAGCGTCTTCTCCGACGAGATCGTCCGGATCGGCGCGGAGCGGCCCGACGTCGTCACGATGACCGCCGCGATGCTCCAGCCGGTGGGCCTGCACGCGTTCGCCAAGGCCTTCCCGGACCGGGTCTTCGACGTCGGCATCGCCGAGCAGCACGCGACCACCTCGGCCGCGGGCCTCGCGATGGGCGGCCTCAAGCCGGTCGTCTGTATCTACGCGACCTTCCTGAACCGGGCGTTCGACCAGGTCCTGATGGACGTCGCGCTGCACCGCCAGCCGGTCACGTTCGTCCTGGACCGCGCCGGGGTCACCGGCGAGGACGGGGCGTCGCACAACGGCATGTGGGACATGTCGATCATGCAGGTCGTTCCGGACCTCGCGATCGCCGCGCCGCGTGACGAGGTGACGCTGCGCGCCCTGCTGCGCGAGGCGGTCGCCGAGACCGAACGGCCCAACGTCATTCGCTTCCCCAAGGGCTCCGTCGGCGCCGAGATCCCGGCGATCGACACGGTCGGCCCGGTGGACGTGCTGTTCCGCGAGCCGGCGGTCGCGCGTCACCGTGAGGTGCTGCTCGTCTCGATCGGCGCGATGGGCACCACCTGCCTGGAGGTCGCCCGCCGGGTGGCCAGCCAGGGCATCGGGATCACCGTCGTCGACCCGCGCTGGGTCAAGCCGGTGCCGGCCGAGATCGTCGAGTTGGCCCGCGACCACGACCTGGTCGTAACGGTCGAGGACAACGGCCGGGTGGGCGGCGTCGGTGCCGCGATCGCGCAGGCGCTGCGTGACGCCGACGTGGACGTCCCGCTGCGCGACTTCGGTATCGCCCAGCGCTTCCTCGACCAGGGCAAGCGCGACGAGGTGCTCGCCGACGTCGGCCTCGCCCCGCAGGACCTGGCCCGCAAGGTCGTCGAGGCGGTCGCCCGTCGCCAGCCCGCGCTCGCGGAGGACCCGGGCGCGACCGTCCCGGCGCCGGCGACCGAGCCGAACGCCGTGAAGGCCGCCAAGGGCTCGCCGCGGCAGCGGGGTGCCTCGGAGTAGTCAGCACGTAGCACGACCGGATCGGTCCCGGCCGCGCTGCTCAGGCCACCCGCCTGAGCCGCGCGGCCGGACCGGCTTCTAGGCTTGCCCGGTGGACTCCAACCCGACCCCGACCCCGGCGGCGCAGACCGATCGTCCCGCGGGGCCCGAGGGGACGGCGCAGTCCGGGCCGGCGGCGCAGCCGGGGGAGACCGGGCCTGGGCGCGCCCGCCGGGGCGGAGCGCTGGCCTGGGTGGTGCGTGGAGCCCTGCTGCTGGCCGGTGTGCTGCTGATCGTCGCGCTCGTGCGCGGCTGGCACGACGTGTCGACGTCGATCCGCCGGCTCAGCGTCGCCGGCGTCATGGGGTCGGCCGTGGCGACCGTGGTCGCCGTCGGGCTGACCGTGCTGTCGTGGCGGGCCGTGCTGGCCGGCCTGGGCGCCCGCCTGCCGGTGCGGGCCGCGACGAGGATCTTCTTCGTCGGGCAGGTCGGGAAGTACATCCCCGGCAGCGTGTGGCCGGTGCTCGCGCAGATGGAGCTGTCCCGCGACTACGGGGTGTCCCGGCCGCGCTCGGGCGCTGCGAGCCTGATCGTGCTCGCCCTCGCCGTCCCCTGCGGCGGCCTGGCGGCCGCCGTGACTCTTCCCTTCGTCTCCCGGGATGCGCTCACCCACTACTGGTGGACGTTCGTCGCGGTGCCCGTGTTCGCGGTCGTGCTCGCGCCACCGGTGCTGAGCCGGCTGCTCGCGGTCGCCTTCCGGCTGCTGCGCCGCCCGCCGCTGCCCGACCCGCTCACGACGCGGGCCGTGCTCGCCGGCGCCGGGTGGCTGCTCGTCAGCTTCGGCTGCTACGGCGTCGCGACCTTCATGCTGGCCCGCGACCTGGCCCCGGCGGTCGGAGGACCTCGCCTGCTGGCCCTGTCCGTCGGCGGCTACGCCCTGGCCTGGACGGCGGGCTTCCTCGTCCTGGTGCTACCGGCCGGCGCCGGAGTGCGGGACGGCGTGCTGCTGCTGGCGCTGGCCCCGGCGCTGACCCACGAGGCGGCTCTGGTGGTCGCTGTTGTCGCCCGCGTGCTGGCGACCGTCGCCGACCTCGTCTGGGCCGGTGTGGGCGTCGCCCTGCGGCCCCGGGGCGCCGGGCGAGGGCCGCTGCCGGACGGTACCGATCAGCCGGAGCCCGCCGCGGCGCAGGTCGCCCGGCACCGCCTCGCCAGCCGTCGCTGACGGACCCGCCGAACCGGCTCCCGGGCGGGCTGACCGCCCGGGAGGGGGCCCCGGCTACTCGTCGTCCGGCGCCTGCTGCGGCCCCTTGGAACGGCGCCAGGGCTTGGTGAGGAAGGCCTCGGCCTCCGCCATCGCGACGGCGACCCTGGGCAGGTCACGGTTGGCCGGGAAACAGATGTAACGAGGCTCCCAGCCGGGCCTGAACCGGGTGTTGAACCGGTAGAGGCTCTCGATCTGGAACCAGCGCGACATGAAGACCAGTAGCCATTTGGTGCCGCGTGCCACCGGGCCGGCGCCGAGTCGGCCGCCGTGCTCCAGCAGTTGGCGGAAGGCGGCGAAGTTCAGCGAGATCCGCCGGATGCCCAGCTCCTTGCCCGACCGGACGGCGGCGACGATGAGCAGCTCCGTCACCCCGTTGTCGGCCCGCGGGTCGCGCAGCATCAGGTCGAGCGACATCCCGTCGCGGCCCCAGGGCACGAACAGCAGCATCCCGCGCGGCTCGCTGACGCCAGACCCGCCGGAGGCTTGTGGCGTGGGCGACGCCTGGCATGGCTTGTTCCCGGAGGCTGGCTCGGGCCCGGGGCCGTCCACCGGCTCGGGCCGGCTCGCGGCGGTGACCAGAACGCATTCCGCGGCCCACGGGGCGACCTGGCCCGGGACTGTCGGGTCCGCGGGGTCCTCGGAGAAACGGCCGAGGGCCATCGAGAAGCCCCGCTCCGGCTCGGAGCCGCGCCAGGCCCGGGCCGCCCGGCGCAGCGCGGCCAGCTCGGCCGCCGGCACGTCCTTCAGCCGCCGGGCGGTCGTGGTGTAGCCGGCTCGTTCGGCCCGGGCCACCGCCTGGCGGACGCCACGCATCGGCCGGCCCTCGAGGCTGAAGTCCTCCACCGACAGCACGGCCTCGTCGCCGAGCTCCAGCGCGGTCAGGCCGGACCTGGTCCAGGCCGTCCCGCCGTGCGCCGAGCAGCCGATCACGGCCGGGACCCACGCGTGGCTGGCGGCGACGCGCAGGAACTCGGTGATCGCGCCGGGCCACGCCTCCCGGTCGCCGATCGGGTCGCCGCTGGCGAGCATCACCCCGGACAGGACCCGGTAGGCGATCGCGGACTTCCCGGACGGCGACCAGATCACCGCCTTGTCGCGGCGCAGCGCGAACCAGCCGAGCGAGTCGTCACTTCCGTGCCGGGCCAGCAGCCCGATGAGCCCCGCCTCGTCGTCGCAGTTGTGCCGCGGGAACGGGTGCGCCGGGCGCAGCGCCATCCAGGTCGGCACCGCCGCGGTCAGCAGCCCCATCCCGGCGAGCGTCCGGCTGATCACGCGGTCGGCCCGCGGCGACGGGATGTTCACCGGGCCGTGCGCCCCGACGAGCCCCAGAACCACGTGCTCAAGCTGTTCGGACAGCGGGTAGTGGCCGATCAGGTGCCGGGCCCAGCCGATCCGCAGCATCGCGATCCCGATCAGCAGCGACATCGTGAACAGCGCGATCAGCGCGCCGAGCGCGTGCCACCGGCTGGACGGGTCCGGCTCGGCGTGGAAGTCCCGATGGCGGTACATCAGCCACAGGGCGAAGACGGCCGAGCCGATCGCGTCGTCGTAGTCGAGGCCCTTGAGCACATGCAGCACGGTGCTCGCGGCGGTCAGCGTGAGCACGAGCTGCCAGGCGCGCCGCTTGCGGCGGGCCAGGCCGTGCGCGAGCAGGATCAGCAGGACGCCGACGAGCACCGTCAGCGTCCGCGCGTGCTCCGGGATGTAGCCGGGCAGGACGCTGCGCAGCTCGACCACCCGGCCATGCCCGGGCGGCGTGACCGCCGACAGGATGTCGAGCAGACCGATCACGTAGGCGAGCAGGGCGGCTATCCGCGGCGTCGCACCCCGCCGCCAGCCCTCCGGCGGCGTCCTGCCGGAGTCCGCGCCGCTGCTCCGAGGGCGCCCCGGAATCCGGTCGGCGAACCATCCAGGAATGTGGCGTCGACCTCCTTCGAGCCGTCCCGCTCGCGCGGCCCCGCCGGGCCGCGGGGCGCCGGGGGGGGGGGGGGGCCCCCCCCGGCCCCCCCCCCCCCGGGGGCCCCCCCGGGGGGGGGGGGGCCCCCCCCCCGGGCCCC
>NZ_JADWYX010000187.1 GCF_016786355.1 Frankia sp. AgB1.9 | reverse complement strand
GGGGCCCCCGGCCCGGGTCGAGCCCCCCCGCGCCAGCCGGCGGGCGCCCGGGGGGGGGGCCCGGGCCGGCGCCCCGGCCGGGCCCGGCGGGGCCCGGCTGACCGGGACCGTGACCGGCCTGGAGAACCTCGGCAGCGAGGAGGTCGGCTGGGTGTCGCTCGGCACCGCCGACGCCGGGACCGGCCGGCCGGTCGCCGTCGCCGTGCGCGGGCCGCGCCCGCTCGGCCTGGCCATCGGCACCCCGGTCGCCCTGACGACGACGCCCGAGCACGTCCACCTCTTCGGCCGGGAGTCCGGGCGCCGGCTCGCCTGGACGCCTGGCGCCGCGATCCCGAGCCCGTCCCGCCCGGTCGAGCTGACCGCCTCCCCCGCCTGACCGCCCAGCACCTGGCCCCCAGCACCTGGCCCCCAGCACCTGAGCACGCCACCCCACGGCCGCCCACACCCGGGCGACGCCGTTCTGAGGCGTGCCCGCCCCAAGGCGGGCACGCGGATCCCGCTCTCGCGGACACGCCGTCTCGCGAACACCTCGTCTCGCGAACACAAAGGAGCCCTGACGTGGCACGTCCACGCCTCGCCCGCGCGGCCGCCGGCCTCGCGCTGCTGTCCTGTCTCGCGGCCGCCTGCGCCACCGGCGGCACGACCACGACCGGCACCGCCGCCGGCGCGACCTCCAGCGCCGGCGCCACCATTCCCGAGCTGACGGCCGACCAGAAGGTCTCGATCACGTTCGAGAGCTACAACCTGGCGAACACCGGCACCTGGAAGCCGGTCATCGAGGGCCTCATCGCGGACTTCGAGAAGCAGTACCCGAACATCACCGTCAAGGCCCAGCCGCCGACGAGCGCCACCGCCGGTGACTTCGTCGGCAGCATCAAGACCGAGGCCCTGGCCGGCAACCCGCCGGACGTCGCCCAGATCACCTTCAACGCGCTCGACTTCGCCGCGACGGCGCTGGCCGCGAAGCCGCTGGACAGTCTCGTCGGCACCGACGCCGTCAAGGCCAACTTCGCCGGCACCCACCCCTTCGCCCCGGCGGCCACCACCCTGGGCGACCTCAACGGGCACACCTACACGATGCCGTACGTGTTCTCCACGCCGGTGCTGTGGATCAACGCCTCGCTGTTCAAGGCCGCCGGGCTCGACCCGACGAAGCCGCCGACCACCTGGGACGAGGTCAGGACCGACGCCCTGGCGATCAAGCAGAAGGCCGGCAAGGACGGCGTCTACCTGGACTGCACCACCAAGGGCTCCGGTGACTGGTGCTTCCAGAGCCTGGTGCGCTCCAACGGCGGCCAGGTCATCTCCGCCGACCGCAAGTCGCTGACCTTCGACCAGCCGGCCGCCGTCGGCGCCGTCTCGATGGCCGCGGACCTGTACAAGTCCGGCGCGACCCCGAACTTCTCCCAGGCCCAGGCCATGGACGCCTTCACCAAGGGTGACCTCGGCATGATGCTGGAGACGTCCGCCCTGCAGGGCGCCTTCATCGCCGGAGCGCAGGCGGGCCACTGGGACCTGACCGCCGCCGCCGAGCCGGGCTTCGGCACCACACCGGCCGTCCCGACCAACTCCGGCTCGGGCCTGTCGATCTTCTCCAACGACCCGGCCAAGCAGCGCGCAGGCTGGGACCTGATCAAGTTCCTGACCAGCGACCACGCCTACACCGAGATCTCCTCGAAGATCGGCTACCTGCCGCTGCGGACCAGCCTGGTCGACGACCCCGCCTTCCTGAAGCCGTGGGCGGACCAGCACCCGCTGATCAGGCCGAACCTCGACCAGCTGACCCGGCTGAAGCCGTGGGTGTCCTTCCCCGGCAACGGCTACCAGCAGATCACCGACCTGATGATGTCCGCCGCCGAGAGCGCCATCTACCAGGGCAAGGACCCGAAGACGACGCTCGCCGACGCCGCCAAGCAGGGCGACAAGCTGTTGCCAGCCTCCTGACCCGATCGTCCGATGTGCGGCGCGCGCTTGTCGACCGTGCGGCAGCGCGCGCCGCCAGGACTTGAAACCCTGAGGACCATGACACTCGACCTGGAAGACACTCCCGGCCTGGACTCTCCCGGCCTGGAAACCCCCGGCCCGGAAACCCCCGGCCCCGGCCCCGACACCGCCGCGGACGCCGACCGCGTGCTGCGGTTGGCCGGCTCGCTCAACCTGCGGGACGTCGGCGACTACCGCGCCGCCGACGGCCGCCGGGTCCGGCGCCGCACCCTGCTGCGCTCGGCGGCGATGCACGGCCTCGGCGACCAGGCCCGCGCGGTGTTCGCGCAGCTTGGGGTCCGCACCGTCGTTGACCTGCGTGAGGCGCAGGAGGCCACGCACGAGCCGGATGCCCTCGGCCGGCTGCCGATCACCACCAGGTGGATCCCGATCTTCTCCGACGGCACCGGGAGGTCCAGCCTGCCGACGATCGTCTCGGCCACCTCCGGCGACGACGCCGCCAGATCGGGGACCGACACTGCCGCCAGATCGGGGACCGACACTGCCGCCAGATCGGGCACCGACAATGCACCCGGGTCGGGCGCCGCGGCGGCCGAGGGGGCGCGCGCGGCCCAGGCGGCCGGGGCCGGGATGACGCTGGCGTCGATCTACGACTTCATCCTCGACGGCAAGGGCGACCGGCTCACGGCCGCGGTGCTCGCGCTCGCCGAGCCCGGCGCGCTGCCCGCGATCGTGCACTGCTCGGCCGGGAAGGACCGGACCGGGCTGACGATCATGCTGGTGCTGGACCTGCTCGGCGTCCCGGACGAGGTCATCGCGCGCGACTACGCGCTGACGGCCGAGCTGCTCGGCGACGAGGCGCAGGCCGCGATCCGCCGCCTCTCGGCCTCGGCTGCCGGTGGCGACCCGGACAACCTGCCCAGCGACCTGATGAGCTCCCCGCCGGAGCTGATCCTGACGGCGCTCGCGCGGGTCCGGGCCAGCCACGGCTCGGCTCGTGGCTACCTGCTCGCCCACGGGGCCACCGACGAGGCGCTCGACGCGCTCACCGAGGCCCTGCTGGTGACCGACAGCCCGCCCGCGACCGACGGCGACACCGCGACCAACGGCGACGCCGCGACCAACGCACGGCCCGACGACGACCCAGCCTGACGACGACACCCGCCCGACCCATCACCGGGAGCTCTCCGTGCGCTTTCTGACCGACCCCCCGACCCCGACGCACACCGTCATCCAGCTCTCCGACACCCACATCGTGCCCGAGGGCGAGCTGTACCACGGCACGCTCGACACCCTCGCCAACGTCGGGGCCGCGTTCGACCAGATCGAGGAGTCCGGCATCGACGTGGCGGCGCTGGTGCTGTCCGGCGACCTCGCCGACGCCGGCGACCTGGCCTCCTACCGGCGGCTGCGCGCCTACGTGGAGCAGCGGGCCGGAGCGCTCGGCCTGCCGGTGCTGTACATGATGGGCAACCACGACAGCCGCGGCCCGTTCCGGGAGGGCCTGCTCGGCGCCGAGCCGACGACCGAGCCCTACGACTACGTGTTCTGGTCCGGCGACCTGCGGATCATCGCGCTCGACTCGACCGAGCCGGGCGAGGTCCTCGGCGTGCTGTCCGACGAGCAGCTGGCCTGGCTGGCCGCCGAGCTCGCCACCCCGGCGCCGGCCGGCACGATCCTCGCGCTGCACCACCCGCCGGTGCCGTCGCCGATCGGGATGCTCAACACCATGGTCCTGGAGGCGCCGGAGCGCCTCGGCCAGGTGATCGCCGGCACCGACGTGAGGATCGTGCTCGCCGGGCACGCGCACCACGGCTCGGTCGGGATCCTCGGCGGCGTGCCGGTCTGGGTCGCGGGCGCGACCGCCTACGCGGCCCGCGCGCTCGGCCCGGCCGGCGGCTACGCGGGTGTCACCGGGGGCGTGTTCACCCGGATCGACGTCTACGCCGACCAGGCCGTCGCCACCGTCATCCCGACGACGGTCGGCGACTCGATCTACGAGCTGACCCCCGACATGCTGGCGAAGTACGCCGACGAGTTCGACCCCGAGGCCGAGCTGACCCACGAGGACCTCGACAAGCTCACGAAGGCGTAGGTACCGATGTTCGTCGAGCTCGCCGCCCCGGCGGCGCTCGCCGGCGCGGGTCGGCCCGTCACCGCTGTCTGCCAGCCGGTGGCGGCCCGGCCCGCGCTGGCCCGGCGGCTGCTCGCCGCCGCCCCGCCGTACCTGTACCTGCTGCCGGCCGTGGCCTGCCTGGTGCTGTGGACGTACAAGCCGCTGGTCGAGGCCGTACAGCTGTCCTTCTACGACTGGAACCTGCTGCCGACGTCGCCCATGACGTACGTCGGGTTCCACAAGTACGCCGAGGTCTTCACCCAGCCGGGCCTGCGCCGGGCGACGCTGAACACCGTCTACTACATCCTCGGCCTGCTGCCGTTCTCGGTCGCGCTGCCGACGGTCATCGCGCTGGTCACCCGCCGGCTCGGCGGGCGCAGCCGCAACGTGTACCGGGCGATCGTCTTCCTGCCGATGCTGGTCGCGCCGGTCGCGGCCGCGGCCGTGTGGAACTGGCTGCTCGACCCGACCGGCCTGTCCAACCAGGCACTCGGCTGGTTCGGCGTCGCCCCGCACAACTGGCTGCGCACCGAGGGGACGGCGCTGCCGGCGATCCTGGCGATCACCGCGTGGTCGATGTGCGGCTTCGCGACGCTCGTCGTCTCGGCCGGCCTGACCGGCATCAGCGCCGACTACGGCGAGGCCGCCGCGATCGACGGCGCCACCGGCTGGCAGATCCTGCGCTGGGTGACGCTGCCGCTGCTGCGCTCGACCCTGCTGTTCCTCGTGCTGATGACGGTGCTGCTGTCCGGGCAGTGGACCTTCCCGCTGCTGGACTCGCTCACCCAGGGCGGTCCGGGCGACAGCTCGTCGAACGTCTACTACCTGCTCTGGGAGCTCGGCTTCCGCAACTTCGACGCCGGTCTCGCGTCGGCAGCCGGGATCGTCTTCTTCCTGGTGTTCGGCCTCATCGCGGCCGCGCTCGTCGCGCTCGCCGACCGGTTCAGCTTCCACGACAACTAAGGAGCACCAGATGAGCGTCCAGTCGGCCGGCCCGCCGAAGGCGCGGCTGGCCTGGGCCGGCGCGGCCGGGCGGCACGCGGTGATGGCCGTGCTGAGCCTGCTCAGCATCATCCCGATCTACTGGATGTACGCCGGGTCGCTGCGCCGGCCCGGCGACATCCTGAGCCAGAACCCGCTGCCGTGGCCGCTCTCGCTGCGCAACTACCACTACGTCCTGCACTCGCTCGACGTGCCGGTGCTGCTCGCCAACACCCTCGTGATCGCGGCGGCGTCGACGGTCGGGCAGCTGCTGGTCTGCCTGCTCGCCGCCTACGCGTTCGCGGCCTGGGACTTCCGCGGCAAGAACGTGCTGTTCCTGCTGTTCGTGGTGACCTGGCTCGTCCCGTTCCAGGTCACGATGATCTCCAACTACCTGGTGCTCAACAAGCTGGGCCTGCTCAACAGCCTGGCCGGCGTGGTCGTCCCGACGCTGTGCTCGGCGCTGGCCGTGCTCATGCTGCGCCAGCACATGCAGGCCTTCCCCCGGGAGCTGCTGGACGCGGCGAAGATCGACGGCCGGCGCTCCTGGTCGACGCTGTGGACGGTCGTCGTGCCGAACCTGCGCCCGGTGCTCGCGTCGCTGGCGATCCTGCTGTTCATCACCGCCTGGAACGAGTACTTCTGGCCGGCACTGGTGCTGCAGCGGGCGAACTCGGTGATCCAGCTCGGCATCCGCGGCTACCTCACCCAGGAGGGCAACGACTGGGGCGCCATCATGGCCGCCTCCGGGCTGGCCTGTCTGCCGATCTTCGCGCTGTACGTCGTGCTGCAGCGCCAGGTCATCGACGCCTTCGTCCGCTCCGGGCTGCGCTGAGCCGAACACGGCCCGGCGTCGGGCTCGGGCGCCTGTAGGCTCGCAGAAAGTCCTGGAAGGGCAGGATCTCGGGGCTCGACGCAGGCAGGAACTCGCAGGCAGGGAGAGGATCAGGGCACGGTGGCTACGCTGGGCGAACCACTGATCGTCGACCATTCGACGCTGGCGGTCCGTAGCCTCGGGCCCAGCCGGGTGACCTCGCCCCTGCTGCCCCTGCTGGGCGAGCGGCCGACCACCGAGCACTACATCGACGAGGCCGACAAGGTCCTGCTCGACGACACGCTGGCGATGGTCTCGTCGCGCAACGTGCCACTGGCCGAGCTACCAAGCTTCGAGGCGGCCGGGCCGCGCCGGAAGATCTACTTCGACCCGGCGAAGACCAGGGTCGGCATCGTCACCTGCGGTGGCCTGTGCCCCGGTCTGAACAACGTCATCCGCGGCCTGGTGACCGAGCTCACCACGCACTACGGCGTCACCCGCATTTTCGGCTTCCGCAACGGCTACCAGGGATTCATCGCGCGCTACGGCCATGACGTCGTCGACCTGACGGCGGAGCGGGTCGCGACGATCGGCGAGGACGGCGGCACGATTCTCGGCACGTCCCGGGGCCAGCAGGACCCGGAGGAGATCGTCGACTGCCTCTCCCGCATGAACATCAGCATTCTGTTCGTCATCGGCGGTGACGGGACGCTGCGCGGCGCCGGTGAGATCGCCCGGGTCGCCACCGAGCGGGGCGAGAAGATCGCCGTCGTCGGGATACCGAAGACCATCGACAACGACATTCCGTTCATCGACCAGAGCTTCGGTTTCCAGACCGCCTTCGCGAAGGCGAGCGAGTCGATCGCCGCCGCGCACGCGGAGGCGACGTCAGCGCCCGGCGGGCTCGGGCTCGTCCGGCTGATGGGACGGCATTCCGGCTTCATCGCCTGCTATGCGTCGCTGGCCAAGTCCGACGCGGACGTGGTGCTCATTCCCGAGGTGCCCTTCGCGCTCGACGGCGAGAACGGGCTGCTGCGCTACCTGCGCCGCCGGATCGAGGAGACCGGCCACGCGGTCGTGGTCGCCGCCGAGGGCGCCGGTCAGGAGCTGTTCGACGCGCAGAGCAACGGCCTCGGGACCGGCACCGACGCCTCCGGCAACCGGCGGCTGTCGGACGTCGGCCAGTTCCTCAGCGGCCGGATCGTCGACTACTTCGCCGGCGCCGGCGTCGAGATCAACCTGAAGTACATCGACCCGAGCTACGTCATTCGCAGCGTGCCGGCGAACCCGTACGACAGCGTCTACTGCATCCGGCTGGCGCACGCCGCCGTGCACGCGGCGATGGCCGGTCGCACCGAGATGGTCGTGGGCCGCTGGCGGCGCCGGTTCATCCACATCCCGATCCCGCTGGCGATCAGCCACCGCAACCAGGTCGACCCGTCGGGTGACCTGTGGATGTCGGTGCTGGAAGCCACCGGCCAGCCGCCCCGCTTTCAGTAGCGCCTTGCTCTCAGTGGCGCACCGCGCAGGAGGACCGAGGAAGCCATGCTGCAGATCGACATCTGGTCGGACGTCGCCTGCCCGTTCTGCTACATCGGGAAGCGTTCCTTCGAAGGTGCCCTGGCGACCTTCGAGCATGCCGACGAGGTCGACGTGCGCTGGCACAGCTTCGAGCTCGACCCGCACGCGCCGAGCGTCCCGGCGACCGGCATCTACGAGCTGCTCGCGGCGAAGTACGGCGTCACCAGGGAACAGGCCGTCGCGATGAACGAGCGGGTCGCCGCGATGGCCGCGACCGTCGGCCTGACCCTGGACTTCGACGCGATCAAGCCGACCAGCACCTTCGCCGCGCACCGTGTCCTGCAGTACGCGGCCACCGAGGACCTGCAGGCCGCGGCCGCCGAGGAGCTGTTCGCCGCCTACTTCACCAAGGGCGCGAACCTGGCCGACCCCGACGAGCTCGCAGACGCCGTGGCCGTCCTCGGCCTGGACCGCGCCCGGCTGCGCGCGGTCGCGGCGGGCGACGAGTTCGCCGGGCAGGTCCGCGCCGACGAGGCGCGCGCCGTCGAGCTGGGCGTCACCGGCGTCCCGTACTTCCTGGTCCAGTCCCGGTACGCGGTGTCCGGAGCACAGCCCCGCGAGACCTTCGAGAAGGCCCTCGTGAAGGCCTGGGACCTCGTCACCGCGGACGCCACCGCCTCCTGAGCTGCCGCCCCAGCTCTCCGGCGGGCGTGAGGTTAGTCACCCAGGGTGGCTGATTTCACGAACTCCGTGGAGCGGCCGCCTTCGGCCGGTCCCGCGAAACCGGCTCGACAGGGCCGCCTCCCTCGCGCACAGCAGCAGTCGTTCCACCCGGCGCGATATGTATGGCGCATACAGAGTGATCCGTGGCAAATAGTGACACACCGTTAGCCCGAAGTGGCCTCGCCGACCCCGTCGAGGCACCGCCAGCGACCGACCGAACCGCAATCCCCCGTTCAGAACTGGGAAATCGGCACGCGATAGCGTGAAACCCAATGATCACGAAAGAATCACGTTCTGTGTCGAACCCCGCCGGGCGAGGCCACGCTGCGCCCGCCGGCCGCCGGCGCGGCCGGATCGCCGCGGCCGCGACAGCGGCCGCCGTGCTCGCGACACTGCCGGCCGCGCTCGCCAGCTGCGGCTCGGCCCAGGACCCGGCGACCGCCGCCAGCGGCAGCTGTCCGTCACCGGGCGTGTCCGGCGACACGATCAAGATCGGTCTCATCTACCCGGACACCGGCGGCCAGATCGCCGACAGCTTCCGGGACATCCGCAGCGCGGTGCAGGCGCGCGTCGACGCGCAGAACGCGGCCGGGGGTGTGCACGGCCGGACGGTCCAGATCGTCTGGCGCGACGACCAGTCCGACCCCGGGCTGTTCCGCACCGCGGCGCAGGACCTGGTCGACAACCAGAAGGTCTTCGGCCTCATCGTCGAGTCGATCGCCGCCGGACCGACCGCGACCTGGCTGCAGGACGGCGGAATCCCGGTCGCCGGGGTCGCCATCGGCGCCGGCACGCACCCGAACATGTTCTCGTTCGGCTCCCTGTACACCGGCCTGAACGTCAACGTCGACACCTTCGGCCGGTACGTGCGGGCCGGCGGCGGAACCAAGGCCCTCGTCGTCGTCGATCCGACGCAACCGGCGGTGGCCGGCCTGGCCGGCGCCTTCGGCTCCAGCCTGACCAGCCAGGGCGTGCAGGTCGCCGGCCAGGAGAACTACACCGCCGGCTCCGTCACCCCCACGCACGTCGTCGACGCGCTGCGCCACGCCGGCGCCGACACCCTCATCGGCGTGCTGAAGCCGGCCGACTTCGCCGACATCTATGCCGCGGCCAAGACGGCCGGGGTCAAGATCAAGGTCGCCCTGAGCGCCGCCGGCTACGAGCAGAACCTGCTCAACCAGCGGGGCGCGGCCCTCGCCGGCATGTCGGTGATCGTCGGGTACACCTCGTTCGAGCAGGCCTCACCCGCGATGACGGCCTTCCACAGCGCGATGGCGACCTACTCCCCCGAGCTTCAGGACCCGAACACGGAGGCCGCGCTCTCGGCCTACGTCTCGACCGACGAGATGCTCAAGGGCCTCGACCTCGCCGGTGCCTGCCCGACCCGGGAGGGCTTCATCTCCGGCCTGCACAAGGTCACCGACTACTCGGCCGGCGGCCTGATCGCTCCCACGGACCTGAGCAACCCGACGGCCGCGGCGACGTGCTTCAACTTCGTGAAGGCCAACGCGACGGGGACCAGGTTCGAGCCGGTCGCGCCGCCCGCCGGCAGCTCAGACGGGTTCTGGTGTGGCAAGCCGCTGAGCTAGCCACCGCCGGGACCACCGGTTTCGGGGCTGGGAGAAACTCCTTTTTCTCTCAGCCCCGAACGCTTTCCCAGCCCGAACGCCCTGCCAGCCGGAACACCCTGGCAGCCCGAACAGCGGGTCAGGCCGGGTCGAGCAGGCGGCCGTCCTCGTCGGCCAGCCCGCCGGCCTGCTTGACGTTGCGCAGGACCGGCGAGATCTCGCACGTCTGCACGCCGTCCAGCGCGCCGATCCGGCTGGTGGTGAAGGTGTACAGCTCGGCCAGGTCGTGGCACAGGACCGTGGCGACCAGGTTGTGCGGCCCGGAGGTGGCCGCCGCGAAACAGACCTCCGGAAGAGCCGCGAGTGTCTGACCGGTCTGGTGCAGCACGGACGGCGTGACCCGCAGGTAGACGTGGGCTGCGGCGGTGTAGCCGAACCTGCGCAGGGCCAGGTCCATGTCGATGAAGACCGTGTTGGTGGCCAGCAGCGTGGCCAGCCGGCGGGTGACCCGTCCCTCGGTGATCCCGGCGGCGGTGGCGAGCTCGGCGTAGCTCGCCCGCCCGTCCCGGGCGAGCGCCGCGATGATCGCCAGGTCGGTCGGTTCGAGGCGGACCGGCGCCGCCACCTCGCGGCCCGCCGGCAGCTCGGAGCTGGCCGTGAGCGCGGCGGCCTCCTCGGCGGTCACACAGCCGGCGAGGCCGTCCCAGTCGTCGGAGCGATCTCCGATGAAGATGTGCAGCACCACGGCGGCATCGATGTCGAGGACATGCGCGGTGCGCGGCAGCCGGCGGGTCAGCAGCGTCTCGCGCTGCTCGGCCGACAGCGACCGCATCGAGAAGACCAGCTCGGACCCGGCCGCCGCCAGCGACAGCCAGCGGACGTCGTCCCGGCGCGCGAGCGCGGTGGCGAGTGCCTCCGCGCTGTCGGGCCGGCACCGCACCCGGACCATCCACGGGTGCTGCCCGGCCACCCTGGGGTTGACCGTGGCGAAGATCCGCAGGAAGCCGTCCCGGCGCAGCGCGCGGTAGCGGCGGGCGACGGTCCGCTCGGGCAGCCCGAGGATGGACCCGAGCCGCGCGAAGCTGGCCCGCGGCGCCACCTGCAGGGCCCGCACGACCCGCTGGTCGTCGGAGTCCATCACCACAGCGTCGAGGCTCGGCGTGACGCTTTCCGGCGCCTGGGTCACCACCATGGACGGAAATCTACATCCTCGCGCCGAGGGCGGGGAATCCTCGGCGGCTGTCGGCAGACTGGTGCGCACCGCCGCGAAACACGTCGCCGACGACGCCCGCGGCACTCGCCCAGGGGAGTGGTCGATGGAACGCAAGTGGTGGACGCTGGTGGTGGTCTGCGCGGCGACGTTCATGTTGCTGCTGGACATCACGATCGTCGTGGTGGCGCTGCCTGACATCCAGCGAGCCTTGAAGACCAGCTTCAGCGACGTGCAGTGGGTCATCGACGCCTACTCGCTGACCCTGGCCGCGCTGCTGCTGACGGCCGGGTCGCTGGCCGACCGGTTCGGCCGGCGCAAGCTGTTCCTGATCGGCCTGGTGATCTTCACCGCCGGGTCGCTGCTGTGCGCCGTGGCGACGAGCCCACTCATGCTCATCATCTCGCGGGCGCTGCAGGGGGTCGGCGGCGCGATCCTGTTCTCGACGTCGCTCGCGCTGCTCGCGATGAACTTCCACGGCAGGGAGCGCGGGGTCGCGTTCGGTGTCTGGGGCGCGGTGACCGGCGTGTCGACCGCGCTCGGGCCCATCCTCGGCGGCCTCATCACCAGCGGCATCAGCTGGCGCGGCATCTTCTGGGTGAACCTGCCGATCGGCGTCGCGGCGGTCGCGGTCACCCTGGCGAAGGTCGACGAGTCGCGCGCCCCGCACGCGCACCGGCCGGACTGGGCCGGTTTCGGCACCCTCACGGCCGGGCTGGTCTCGCTCGTCTACGGGCTGATCCGGGCCAGCGAGACCAGCTGGAGCGACACCGGGGTGGTCGTCTGCCTCGCCCTGGCCGTGGTGTTCCTCGCGGCGTTCGTCGTCGTCGAGGCGCGGGTGGCGCATCCGATGTTCGACCTGTCGCTGCTGCGCATCCCGACGTTCCTCGGCGGCTCGGTCGCGGCCTTCGCGATGAACGGCTCGCTGTACGCGATGCTGCTCTACCTGACGGTCTACCTGCAGGACGACCTGGGCTACTCGGCGCTGCAGACCGGCGTACGGCTGCTGATCCTCTCCAGCGCCGCCACGGTCGTCTCCATCGCGTCGGGGCGGGCGTCGGCGTTCCTGCCGGTGCGCTGGCTGATCGGCCTCGGTCTGCTCCTCGTCGGCACCGGGCTGCTGTTGATGTCGGGGCTGTCGGCGCACAGCAGCTGGACGCACCTGATCGCGGGGTTCCTCGTCGCCGGCGCCGGCTCCGGCCTGGTGAACCCGCCGCTGGCCTCGACCGCGGTCGGCGTCGTGCACCCGTTCCGCTCGGGCATGGCCTCCGGGGTGAACACCACGTTCCGCCAGGTCGGGATCGCCGTCGGCGTCGCGGCCTACGGCTCGATCTTCACCGCCGTGCTGGCGCACGACCTCAGCCGGCACCTCGACGGCGTGCCGGGCCTCGCCGGGCAGGGCGACCGGATCTCCGACGCGGTCCACTCCGGCGCCGCGGGCCAGGTCATCGCCGCCGCGCCCGCCGCGGTCCGCGGGGACCTGGTCGAGGCCATCCACGCCAGCTTCGCCGGGGCCCTCAACGACCTGTTCGTCACCGCCGGGATCCTCGCTCTCGCCGGCGGCGTGCTCGCCCTGGTCCTCATCCGGGCGAAGGACTTCGCGGCCGTCGCCCAGCAGGGCGGCCAGGCGGCGGGAGGCGGCGGTCAGCCGCCGGTCCGGCCCGAAGCCGCGACGTCCGCCTCGTGATCTCGGCTCGGGGGCGCCCCGGCCCCCCCCCCCGCCGGGGGGGGGGGGGGGGGGGGGGGGCGGGGGGGGGGGGGGGGGGGGGGGGGGGGCGGGGGGGGGGGGGGGGGGGCC
>NZ_JADWYX010000186.1 GCF_016786355.1 Frankia sp. AgB1.9 | reverse complement strand
GCCGCCTGGCCCCCCGGGGCGCGGTGCCCGGGGCCGCCGCCGGCGCCGCCGACGACCTTCATGCCGGCCAGCGCGGCGCGCGCGGCGTTCGTGCCGTGCGCCGACGACGGGATCAGGCAGAGATCCCGGGCCGGGGCGCCGGCGGGGGTGTGGTCGCGGTGGTACGAGCTGATCGCCAACAGGCCCGCGAACTCGCCCTGGCTGCCCGCGTTCGGCTGCAGCGAGATGCCCGCGTAGCCGGTGACCTCGGTGAGCCAGCGCTCCAGGTCGGAGATCATCTCCAGGTAGCCGGCGGCCTGCTCGATCGGCGCGAACGGGTGGATCTCGGCGAACTCGGGCCAGGTCACCGCGGCCATCTCGGCGGTGGCGTTGAGCTTCATCGTGCAGGAGCCGAGCGGGATCATGCCCCGGTCCAGGGCGAAGTCGACGTCGGACAGCCGGCGCAGGTAGCGCAGCATCGCCGTCTCCGACCGGTGGCTGTGGAAGACCGGGTGCTCCAGGTAGGCCGACGCGCGGATCAGCTCGGCCGGGACCGCCAGGGCGTCCTGCGGGTGGCTGGCCGGGGCGGTCACCTCGAAGGCGGACCAGACGGCGGAGAGGTCCGCGTCCAGCGTCGCCTCGTTGCAGGAGATCCCGACGTGGTCGTCGTCGACGAGGCGCAGGTTGACCCCGTGGTCGAGCGCGGCCGCCACGACGTCCGCCGCCCGGCCGGCCACCCGGGCGAGCACGGTGTCGAAGAAGGAGCCGTGGACGACCTCCACGCCACCGGCGCGCAGCCCGGCGGCGAGCCGTACCGCGTGATCGTGGATCGTCGCCGCGATCCCGGCCAGCCCGGCCGGGCCGTGGTACACGGCGTACATCGAGGCGAGCACGGCCGGCAGGACCTGGGCGGTACAGATGTTGCTGGTGGCCTTCTCGCGGCGGATGTGCTGCTCGCGGGTCTGCAGGGACAGCCGGTAGGCCGGCTTGCCGTCGGCGTCGACCGACACGCCGACCAGGCGGCCGGGCAGGTTGCGCTCCAGGCCCTTGCGGACCGCCAGGTAACCCGCGTGCGGGCCGCCGAACATCACCGGCAGGCCGAACCGCTGGGTGGTACCGACGGCGATGTCCGCCCCGAGCTCGCCGGGCGAGGTCAGCAGCGTGAGGGCGAGCAGGTCGGCGGCGACCGTCACCACGATCCGGCGGTCGGCGGCCTGGGCGATCACGCCGCGCAGGTCGCGCACCTCGCCGTTCGCGCCAGGGTAGGACAGCAGGACCCCGAACGTGTCGGCGAGCACGTCCGCCGGGAGCGCGCCGGCTGCCTCCTGCGGCTCCTCACCAGGCTCGGCGGGCAGCTCCTCGACGGGCCCCTCGCCGGGCGCGGGCGACGGGATCGGGGTGAGGCCGACGCGCAGGTCGGCGACGTGCACGTCGAGGCCGAGCGCCTCGGCCCGGGTGCGCACGACCTCGATCGTCTGCGGCAGCGTGTCGGCGTCGATGAGGAAGGTCGACCGCTTGGCCTTGTCGGCCCGGTGGGCGAGCTGCATCGCCTCGGCCGCGGCGGTCGACTCGTCCAGCAGCGAGGCCCCCGCAGTCGCGAGGCCGGTGAGGTCGGTGACCATCGTCTGGAAGTTCAGCAGGGCCTCGAGGCGGCCCTGGGAGATCTCCGGCTGGTACGGGGTGTACGCGGTGTACCAGGCCGGGTTCTCCAGCACGTTGCGCTGGATCACCCCTGGCATCACGGCCGGGTGGAAGCCAAGGCCGATCATCGTGGTCACCCTGCGGTTGCGGCCAGCCAGCGCGCGCAGCTCGTCGAGTGCCGCGCTCTCCGGGATCGGCGTGGGCAGCGCGAGCGCACCGGACCGGATTGCGGCCGGGACGGCGGCGTCGGTGAGCGCGGCGAGCGTCGGGTAGCCGAGCTCGGCGAGCATCGTGGCCTGGGCGCTGTGATCCGGGCCGATGTGCCGATCGGCGAAGACCGGATACGAGGTGGCCGGCAGCGTCGGCGTGCCGGTGGCGTTCTCGGTCATGATGGCCACTCCGGTGGGTCAGGCGGGACTCGGCGGGCGCCGGGCTCCACGTCGGGGACCGGGGCGGGCGCCCCGGGAGACGGCGGTGCCTGCCGCGCGCCGGCCGTTGGCTTTGGCCGGACGACGGCGGACCGCCTCGTCTCCCCCTCTGTCATCGGCCTGAGAGCTTCGCCGGACCGGTGGCCCGCCCGGGCGCCACTGAGGCGTCCTCGGCGAACTTCCGTGCCCGGCTTGCACCGTCGGCGGGACACCGCGAGGCGTCCGCTTTCCAGAGTTGCCTGACCCGGCGGTTGGGTGCCTGAGAGTTTGTGGGGAGGTCTTGCTCCTTCGGCGCCACAGGCTGGTTTGCCCGGGACTCTCCCGCGCGGGTGTGAGCGGCACAGTATGTAGTTAGTTAGCACTGTGTAGTTGGGTGGCTGCGGGCGCGCGCCTGCCGCCGGCTACTTAAGTCACAGTCGACGACTAGCCCGGCCGGAAACAATCCGTACGCGATCTGTCATTCACGGTCGTATTCGTGAAGTAGGCCACACCTTCGAGCGACGGAGTCCCGCGACGCGAGGCCCCACCCAACACGACCTCGACGTTACACAGAACGATCAGCCATCGGCCCTGCCGTCAACCACAACCCCGTTGGGACTGTCGGGCTTCCTCCTGCCGTCGCTCTGCGAGCCTATCGGCGGCCTCGGCCTGGAGCCACCGCGCGGCGAACCACGAAACCAGCTCGCAACACGCCCCGGTCCGGCCGACCAGGTTTGGGGGGCCGGGCCCGCGGGCGCCGGGGCCGGCCGGCGGCCGTGGTGCTCGTCGCCGACGCGGAGGTGGACGACACCCTCGTCGCCGCCTTCGCAGCCCGCGGTGCCGAGGTCAGGGTCGTCGGCGACGGCGCTCTCGCGCTGCTGGAGGCCGGCCGGCTGGCCCCGTCCGTCGTGCTCGTCGGGGCGAACCTGCCGGTGGTCGACGGCATCGGAGTCGTCCGCGCGCTGCGCGCGATGCGTGGCCGGGGCGAGGTGACCATCCTGTTCGGTCTCGGGCCGGATGACCTCGCCCAGGCCGCCGACGGCCTGGAGGCCGGCGCAAGCGCCTGCGTCGCCAAGCCCTACCTCGTCGCCGAGGTGCTCGCGCTCGCCGGCCTGCCGGCCGACGGCCTCGGGACGGCTCCGGGTGCCTCGGCCCTCGGCGGGCCGCGCCCGGCCGCCCGGCTCGGCGGCTCGGCCGCGGAGGCCGATCCCGAGGTGCTTCGGGTCGGCGCGGTGTCCCTCGACATCGGCGCGCACCAGGTCCGGGTCGACGGGGTGCCGGTGGCTGTGCCGCCGCGGGAGTTCCGGCTGCTGCGCGTGCTGCTGGAGCGGGCCGGCCGGGTCGTGCCCCGGGAGAGCCTGCTTGAGCTGGTCTGGGGCACCTCCCAGATGGACTCCAACACCCTCGCCGTGCACGTCCGCCGGCTGCGCCGCCGGCTCGGCGACACCGCCGAGACGCCCTGGTCCATCGAGAGCGTCCGCGGCGTCGGCTACCGCTACCGCGTGCCTGTGAGCTGACCTTTGACGTGCCTGCCAGCGGGTTGACGGCTGGCGGCCCGGCCAGGAACTAGCCCGCGGGTGTGCCGCCGGGGAGGGCGAAGACGCCGGGGGTTATGGCGACGGCGAGGCCATCGTCGAGCAGGCCGCGCAGTGCGCGGTCGCGCTGGACGGGCTCGTCCCAGACGGCGTCGAGCAGGGTCGCTTCGACCGGGCCGTCCGCCTCGCGCAGCACCGCCAGCAGCCGGCCACGCACCTGCCGGTCGGTGCCGGCGTAGCCCTGAGGCTTGCGGGCCGGGCCGTCGGCCGGCGGGCTGCCGGCGAGCAGCCAGGCGCACCGCTCCCGCACCGGACAGCCCGCGCACCGCGGTGCCCGGGCGACGCAGACGAGCGCCCCGAGCTCCATGAACGCGGCGCTGGCCCGGGCGGCCGTCTCCGCGTCGGCCGGTAGCAGGTCCTCGACGAGGGCGAGATCCTTCCGGCTCACCGCAGCTGGTCCTTCGGCCCGGCCCTCGATGGCCCGAGCGACCAGACGGCGGACGTTCACGTCGATCACCGGCTGCCGCTGCCGGAAGGCGAACGCCGTCACCGCCCGCGCGGTGTAGGTGCCGATGCCTGGCAGGGCCAGCAGATCATCCAGGTTGTCCGGGACCGCGCCGCCATGGCGTTCGACGATCGCGGTGGCCGCCTGGTGCAGGCGCAGGGCCCGACGCGGGTAGCCGAGCCTGCCCCACATCCGTACCGCCTCGCCCGAGGGCTCGGCGGCGAGGGCGGCCGGATCGGGCCAGCGGGCGAGCCAGGCCTCATAGACCGGCAGCACCCGGTTGACCGGCGTCTGCTGCAGCATGATCTCGCTGACCAGCACCGCCCAGGGCCCGGCCTCCGGCCGCCGCCAGGGCAGCTCCCGCGCGACCAGCCCGAACCACTCCAGCACCGGCTCGGCGAACGGTCGCCCGCCGGCCTCCGTGCTACGGGCGCCGCCGAAGGTACCGGCGGCCTCCTGGACGAGGCCGGCGGTTGGCAGGTGAGCGACGGCGGAGTTGGCGCGTCCGTCCTGGTTGCCGTTCATCGCTGCCATCGTGCCAGTACGCCCGGGGACGGCCAGCAGGCCCTCGCCCGGCCGGCAGTAGGTCAACTAGTCGGTGAAGCGTCGACGTAGGTCCGGGGTGCTCGACTGGTCCTTGCTCACGAAGAACACGCCGGAAGCCAGCTTCTCGATGCTTGCCCGCATGGCGAACGCGGTAAATACGGACAAACAAGCCAAAGCAGATCAACCCGAATAAAATTCGCAAACTATCCGCCACTGAAGTCGTCAACCGCTTCTTGATCGCCGTTTTCGCCCTCAGGTGGTCGCGATCGAGGTGTCTTTACGACCAGTAGGGGGCTGAAACGGCGATCAAGAATCGGCCCTCCGGTGGACCGCAGCACGGTGCGGCTGGGGTGTCGGCCGCGACCCAGGGGTGCTAGGCGTAGCGCTCCAGGATGGAGGATTCGGCCAGGCGGGACAGGCCTTCACGGACGGCCTTGGCGCGGGTCTCGCCCACGCCCTCGACGGCCTGGAGGTCGTCCACGCCGGCGGCGAGCAGCTTCTGCAGGGTGGTGAAGTGGTCGACCAGGCGGTCGACGATCAGCCGGGGCAGTCGGGGGATCTTGGCGAGCATCCGGTAGCCCCGGGGGCTGATCTGGCGGTCCAGCGCGTCCGCGCCCGAGCCGAAGCCGAGCGCACGGGCCAGCGCCGTCAGGTCCAGCAGGTCGGTCGCGGACATCGCGGCCAGGTCGGTGAGCACCTCGGCCGGGGAGCCGACCTTCGCGCCGACGGGCTGGTAGTCGCGTACCGTCAGCTCACGCTCGGTCTCGACGCCGGCCATGAGCTCTTCGAGCTGGAGCGACAGCAGCCGGCCGTCGGTGCCGAGCTCGACGACGTAGCCCTCGATCTCGTCGGCGATCCGGCGGACCATCTCGAGGCGCTGCAGCACCGAGATCGCGTCCCGGACGGTGACCAGGTCCTCGATCTCCAGCGCGGACAGCGTGCCCGCGACCTCGTCAAGGCGCTGCTTGTAGCGCTCCAGGGTCGCCAGCGCCTGGTTCGCGCGGGAGAGGATCGCGGCCGAGTCGTCCAGCACATACCGGCGGCCGCCGACGTACAGCGCGATGATCCGCATCGACTGGCTCACCGAGATCACCGGCAGGGCGGTCTGGCGGGCCACTCGTTCGGCGGTGCGGTGGCGGGTGCCGGACTCCTCGGTCGGGATCGTCGGGTCGGGCACCAGGTGGACCGCGGCTCGCACGATCCGGTTCAGGTCGGTGGAGACGACGATGGCGCCGTCCATCTTGGCCAGCTCGCGCAGGCGGGTCGCGGAGAACTCGACGTCCAGCTGGAAGCCGCCGGTGCAGACCCCCTCCACGACCTTGTCGTGGCCGAGGACGATCAGCGCGCCGGTGTGGCCGCGGAGGATGCGCTCCAGGCCGTCCCGAAAGGGGGTTCCCGGCGCCACCGCGGCGAGCGTGGTCCGGAAGGCCTCATCCCCGGGTGGTCCTGCCATCAGGTTCCTCTACTCCCTACCGAGACGCTCGGGACGACCCACTATGTCTCGTCGACCGAAGGGTGATCTCCGGTCGCGGTGGTAATCGTATCTAGGCGCTCGGTACCACTACGGACGGCCTCCGGCTCAGGTACTCCGGCGGGCCGCTGAACATCTGGCTGAATGCGCCGATTGTGGGGACCTGCAGGGCGAACGGACCCCGTCGTTCGACGATTTCCAGGCCTGTTCACCGCGGGTGAGGACGGACGGGTAACGGGAAGCCCACAGGAAGTGCAGTGCGCGGGGTTGTTGCCCCGGCCCTCTCGCTATCCGTCGTACATGTTCGCGATCGCGGCATTGAGATCTGTCGCCTCGATGACAGTCATGCCCTCCGGGATCAGCCCGGAGAGGCGAGGGACGAGGGCGCGGCGGAACCCGAGACGCGCGGCGGCGGCGAGGCGGCGCTCGATGCCGCTGACCGAGCGGATCTCGCCGGTCAGCCCGACCTCGCCGAGGGCGATGAGGTCCGGCGGAACTCCTCGGTCCTGGGCGGAGCTCACCATGGCGAGCGCGACGGCCAGGTCGGCGGCCGGCTCATGCAGCTTCACCCCGCCGACCGACGCGGTGAAGATGTCCGCGCCGCCGAGCATCCCGAAGCCCGAACGCTTCTGTAGCACCGCCGTGATCATCGCGACCCTTGAGCCGTCCAGCCCGGAGACGGCTCGCCGAGGCGGCGGGGGAGCGGGCGTGCCCGCGCCGGCGCCCCCGCGTCCGTAGCTCTGCGGCGCCACCAGCGCCTGCACCTCCGCGACCAGCGGCCTGCGTCCCTCCACCATGACCGTCACGCAGACGCCGGGCACGGCGCTCGCCGTCGCACCCCGGGACAGGAACAGCCCGCTGGGATCGGCGATGCCCCAGATCCCGTTCTCGTTCATCTCGAAGCAGCCGACCTCGTCGGTCGGCCCGTACCGGTTCTTGACGGAACGGATCATCCGAAGCGCGGTCTGCTGGTCGCCCTCGAAATGCAGCACCACGTCGACCAGGTGCTCCAACAGCCGTGGCCCGGCCACGGAGCCGTCCTTCGTCACGTGCCCGACCAGGATCGTCGCGAGCCCCAGTGCCTTGGCCGCGCGGATCAGGGCGGCCGCGACCTCGCGGACCTGCGTGACGCCGCCGGCGACACCGTCCACCCCGGCGGCGGAGATCGTCTGCACCGAGTCGACGACCAGCAGCGTCGGCTGGACCTCCTCGACGTGACCGAGCAGCGCGCCGAGGTCGGTCTCGGCCGCTAGCCACAGGTCGTCATGCAGCGTGCCCGTGCGCCCGGCCCGCAGCCGCACCTGGGCGACCGACTCCTCGCCGGTGACGACGAGGGCCCGGTGGCCGGCCTGCGCGCTGCGCGCCGCGACCTCCAGCACCAGCGTCGACTTGCCCACCCCAGGCTCGCCGGCCAGCAGGATGACCGCGCCGGGCACCACGCCACCGCCGAGCACCCGGTCGAGCTCGTCGACCCCGGTCGATCTGCGTGCGGCGGGCGACGGGTCGACCTCGGTGACCGGCTTGGCCGGCGTCGTGACCGTCGCCGGGGCGGTCGCGCCCGAACCCGCGACGGCGGCCCGGCGTGGCGCGGCCTTCTGCGCCTCGAGCGTGCTCCACGCCTGGCAGCGCGGGCATCGCCCGGCCCACCGGATCGACTCGGCCCCGCACTCGCTGCAGCGGAAGCCGCCGTCGGCCCGCGACCGGCCGGCCGCGCCGCCACCGGCCGCCCGCCTGCTCGCCGACCCACTGCCGCTGGCCGACGCATTGCCGCTGGAGCCCACAACCGCCATGCCGCTGACCGTAGCCGTCGGGTCCGACATGTCTGACCGGCGCGAGGTCGGCGGAAGTCGTGAGCGGCCCGGCCTGTTCAGCCGGCTGGACCGCTCACGGCCTGCCGTTGGTTCAGGGAGTGGCGGTGACCGTCGGCGCGACGGTCGGGACGAGCCCGCTCGTCGCCGTGGCGCCGGCAGTCGGCGTCCCGCCACCGAGGGCCGTCCCGGTCGCCGTCGGGGTCGCGGCGGGAGTGGTGGCGGGAGTGGTGGCGGCGGCGGTCACCGACGGCGCGGCGGACGCACCCGGCAGCGGTGCCTCGACCGGCACGTCCAGGGTGACGGCGCCCGCCTTGGCGAACGTGAAGGTCACCTTGGTCGCGGTGCCGATCGCCAGGCTCTTCTTCAGGCCGGTCAGCGTCGGGGCCGAGCCGTTGGCGATGTAGATCTGGCCGCCGGCCGGCGCGAGGGTCGCCGGGCTGCCCGGGGTGCCCCCGGTCGCGTCCGGCGACGAGATGGCGACCAGGGAGTCGTCCTGGCTCCCGCCGTTGAACAGGGCGGAGATCACCTGGGCGTCGCCGCCCTGGGAGACCGGGCCGGCCACATAGACGTTGCGCAGGTTGATCGTGCCGACGGCACCGTTGGCGGTGTTCGTCGTCGTGCGCGCGAGGTTCGTCATCGCGTCGTTGCCGCTGGCGCACGCCGCGAGCGCGGGGGCGCCGAGCAGGGCGGCGGCGGCCAGCATCACCGCGCCACGCCGCAGCGGATGGGCCGTGGCCCCCTCCCGCGCCCGGCCGTGAAGGGCCGCGACGGCGGGTGCGGTGGGCAGGGCGGGCGAAACGACGGGACGGCGCGGGAAGGCAATGCTGCGCGCCCCCAGACGGCGGCTCACGGCTCGGTGACTCCTGTCGTGCGGGCGCCGGCGCCCGGTCGGGCGCCCACGCTGGTCCAGTGGTGCAGCCGAGGGACCTTCCGGGCCGGTGCCACGGCCGCGCGGGGGGCGCCTTGGGCTGCTCGGCGCTAAGACTAGCCACCTGTTATGCGCACGCGCCTCGCGCCAGCGCTTCCGGCGGGCGCGGTGTGATCCCAACCTCCCCGCCGGGGGGCAAAACTGACGCGGTGTGCCTCCCACCTACCCCCGTGTCACCGTCTGGCCGGTCGGACGAGCGGGCCGCGCCTCGCGTCCGGGCCGAGCCCGGGGCTGGGCTGGGGCTGAGCTGGGCTGGGGCGATTGACGGGGCCTGGAACGGGTCGGTCTGGACGGAGCCGCGGGATTCATTCCAGGCTGATTGCCGCAGGCGTGGATCGGCCTGTTCCCCATGACCAGTCGATGACGTCGACCGATCAAGAAGCGAGCGGGCGACCGGATCCCGCGATGGAGCCTGACCAGTGGTTGGTCGGCGCGGCACAGAAATCCTGGATTTGTCAACCACCTCGCTACACCCCGCAACCGTATTGCCGGCGCGTTCGGGCGCTTGGGCTCGGCGCCGCGCTCGTCTCGGGAATGTGACGCGCCGAAGTGTTCGCCGTGTTCGGGATCTCCGCGGCGTGCCGAGCCGCCGCGGGGGGATCCAGCTGCGACGGTGTAGGCGTGGGCCGAGCGGCGGTCCGCCTGGCCCGGGCGGACCGGGGCGTTGGCCGTCCCGACCGGTGTGGCGCGCGTTTCAGCAGGTCGGGGCCGAGTTCGGACAGTTCGGTCAGTTCGGCCGGGGGTCCGAGACCCCTCGACACGAGCCCGCTCCGGGGGGTGTTCGTGGTCTGCGGAGAGTGGTCAGAACGCTCCGGTGCGCCGGCCCGCAGCCGCTACTGGATCAACGCGACCCAGCATGCGTCTGACCTGCAGCGATGCGTGCGTGTTACGCTGGTAGAGGCGGAAGGGGCACGTGACACATGGCTTTCCAAGTCGGCGAGACCGTCGTTTACCCGCATCACGGGGCTGCTCTCATCGATGCGATTGAAACGCGCGTCATCAAAGGTGAAGAGAAACTCTATCTCGTGCTCAAGGTGGCTCAGGGCGACCTGACCGTGCGCGTACCGGCCGACAACATCGGCATGGTCGGCGTACGCGATGTCGTCGGCCAGGATGGGCTCGAGCGCGTCTTCGAGGTGCTGCGAGCGCCGCACACCGAGGAGCCGACCAACTGGTCGCGTCGGTACAAGGCCAACCTCGAGAAGCTGGCCTCCGGCGATGTCAACAAGGTCGCCGAGGTCGTCCGCGACCTGTGGCGGCGGGACCGCGAGCGTGGGCTGTCCGCCGGCGAGAAGCGGATGCTGAGCAAGGCCCGCCAGATTCTCGTCAGCGAGTTGGCCCTCGCCGAGGGCACCAACGAGGACAAGGCCGAGGCGATGCTCGACGAGGTGCTTGCCGGTTGACGGATGAACCGTGTTCGCTGCCCTTCGGGCGGGTTCCCGGTTCGTCGATCGGCTGATGTCTGCCCGGGGGGATGACCCCCGGACCTCCAGATGTCGGGCTTCGCTCGACCGCTGGGGCGTGAATAGTGGGACGCGGGTCACCTTCCGCCGGTTCGCCGACGGTGGGTGGCCCGTGTGTCGTTTCAGCGCCTTCGGCGAGGTCGGCTTCTCCCTCGGCTGGATTTGGTCGGCGCGTGCCGCCGGCTCGCTGCTGTTTGTGGGCCGATTTCGGTCGTGGCGTGGGGCGGGGTTCCGGCGACGGCGGCTCGGGCGAAGCCGCTGGTGGCGGGTGGCAATGAGCTGGGGGGTTCGGCGTTTGTGGCGGGCGGGGGTGGCCGGTAGGTTCGGCTCAGGTTTTTCGGGTCGTCCGGTTCGGGGCGGCCGGCGGTCTGTCTGGTGGACTGGATGCTGGTGAGGTCTGAGATCGAGCGAGGACAGCGGTGACCGGGCCGCAGACGCGGGTCGCTGTCGTGGTCCCGGCCGCGGGGCGTGGGGAACGACTGGGCGGCGGCGTGCCGAAGGCGCTGCGGCCGCTGGGCGGCCGGCCCATGCTCGTGCACGCCGTGCAGGCGCTGGCCGCGGCCGAGCTGGTGTCGCAGATCGTCGTCGCCGCTCCGCCGACCCTGGTCGAGGTGGTCAGCCGGCTGCTGGGCCCGGACGTCCGGGTGCTGGCCGGCGGCGCCGAGCGGGTCGATTCGGTGCGCGGCGCGCTGCGGGCGCTCGACGACGACATCCGGGTCGTGCTGGTGCATGACGCGGCCCGTCCGTTGACGCCCCCGTCGCTGGTCGACGCGGTCGCCGCGGCGGTGCTCGGCGGCCAGCCCGCGGTCATCCCGGTGCTGCCGGTCGCGGACACCGTCAAGGAGGTCGACGCTCAGGGCCGGGTGCTGCGCACTCCGACGCGGGACGGCCTGCGCGCCGTGCAGACTCCGCAGGGCTTCCGTCGTGAGGTGCTGGAGGCCGCCTACGCCAACTCCGACGACGGCCCGGCCGTGACCGACGACGCGGGCCTGGTGGAGCGGCTGGGGGTGCCAGTCACGACGATCCCCGGCGCCGAGGAGGCGTTCAAGGTCACCCGGCCGATCGACCTCGTCTTCGCCGAGGCTCTGCTGGCCCGCCGCCCGCTGGCCGAGTCGGGACGGTCCTGATGGCCGCCGGTGTGACGCCGGCCACGGCCGCCGCGATCGCGCTGCCCCGGGTTGGGGTCGGCGTCGACGTCCACCCGTTCGAGCAGGGCCGGCCGTGCTGGGTCGCCTGCCTGCAGTGGGACGGCGAGACCGGTCTGGCCGGTCATTCCGACGGTGACGTGGCCGCGCACGCGGCCTGCGACGCGCTGCTGATCGCGTCCGGCCTCGGCGATCTGGGCAAGGTCTTCGGCACCGATCGTCCCGAGTGGTCCGGCGCGTCCGGCGCGGCGCTGCTCGGCGAGACCGCTCGGCTCCTCGCCGAGGACGGCTGGACGATCGGCAACGTCGCGGTCCAGGTAGTCGGCAACCGGCCGCGGATGGCCAAGCGCCGCGACGAGGCCGCGGCGGCCATGGCCGCCGCGCTTGGTGGCGCGGTGGTCAGCGTCTCCGCGACGACGACGGACGGCCTGGGTCTCACCGGCCGCGGCGAGGGTCTCGCGGCCATCGCGACGGCTCTCATCGTTCGCCTGGGCGGCTGAGCGAGGGCCCGCCGACTCACCGCGACGGGTCAGATGCCAGGCTGGCATCGGGTCGTCGCGTTTCGCCGGGTCGCCGGTGGAATCGTTGGCCTGATCGCGATTCGCGGCGCGGCGGGACTTCAGGAGCGCGTATGGGTGAACGGCTGCCGGAAAAGGTCAGGACGCTGGCGGACGCGCCGACCTACGTGACCCTGGCGACGTTGCAGTCGGACGGGTCGCCGCGGCTGACGGTGCTGTGGATCGAGCGGGACGGCGACGACCTGCTGCTCTCGACGGTGCGCGGCCGCGCCAAGGAACGCGACATCGACCGCGACCCGCGCGTCGCCCTCATGTTCCTCGACCAGCACGACCCGTACTCCTACGTGGAGATCCGCGGCACGGCGACCCTGACCGAGGAGGGCGGCCGCGACCTGATCGACCGCCTGGCCGTCAAGTACACCGGCGAGCCCTACAAGTGGGACGGCCCGGATGCCATCCGCGTGGTCATCCGCATAAGCCCCACCCGCGTCCTCACCACCGGCTAGCCTCCCACTCGGCGCGGCAGCCGCTCAGGAAGCCCCAGGTTCCCGAACCGGTCGGGCGCCAGCCAGACCGTCAGAGGCGCTGCCCCCGCGAACCCGCCCCTGGGCGGACCCGCCCGCCACGCGGGCGCAACTTAGCCGCCGCAACCGCGTGACCGTAGCCCACCGACACAACCTGACCACGCAAGCTGCCCCGCCCCTGCCCCGAGCGCGATCTGGCCGCGCTGCCAGGCAGGATGCCCACCGGCCCGGACCTCAGGCCCCCGGGCATCGAGGGCTGGAAGGCGCTCGGCGCCCGAAGGGGGGGGGGGGGGGGGGGGGGGGGGGGGGGGGGGGGGGGGGGGGGGCGGCGGGCGGGGGCGCGCCGCGGGGGGGC
>NZ_JADWYX010000185.1:2958-12891 GCF_016786355.1 Frankia sp. AgB1.9 | reverse complement strand
GCCTCCACGGAGGTCCGTGGGCCTCGCGGGCGGGGTCGCTTTTGGACGTCCGAGCCCCCCCCGGCCCGATCCGAGCGGTCCCGAGCGCAGCGAAGGGCCCCACAGAAGAGGCGTCTTCCGATGGGTGACGTGCGGCGGCGGGTGACCGTGCGGCCCGGAGGCGTGCCTCCGCGGAGGCCCGGCCACGGAGCGAAGCGAACGTGGTTGGGCCGCAGCGGAGGTCGCCGGAGGGCACGTGAGCGCAGGAGGACGCGGCGCGGAGGTCCCTCGGGAGCGACGGGGTCCCTGCGGAATCGGCGAAGCCGATTTCGGAGGTCGTGAGTGAGGGGCCGTAGCGTCGCGCCCGGACGGAGCGAACCAATGTCACAGCGGAGGAGGACAGAGCGCGGAGTGGTCGTCCGAGCCGCCAGGCGAGGACGGCCGCGGAGCGCTCTGCCCGGACGGAGCGAACCAATGTCACAGCGCCGCCCGGACGGAACGAACCAGCGACACAGCCCGGAGCGAACCAGCGACAGAGGAACAACGGTCCCGTCCGGCCGTCCAAGTGGCGCCTGACCGCCTACGCTGAGGGAGTGAGCGTTCGCCGGATCATGGGAGTCGAGACCGAGTACGGGGTCTCGGTGCCTGGCCAGCCCAACACCAACCAGATGCTGGCCTCGTCGTTGGTGGTGAACTCCTACGCCAATCGCACGGCCAGCGGCGGCAGCCGGGCCAGATGGGACTTCGAGGAGGAGTCGCCGCTGCGCGACGCCCGCGGCTTCGAGACGCCCCGGGAACCCATCGTCGACCCCAGCGCCCCCGCGAACGAGGACGACCTCGGCCTCGCGAACCTCATCCTGACCAACGGCGCCCGGTTCTACGTCGATCACGCCCACCCCGAGTTCTCCGCCCCAGAGGTCACCAACCCGCGGGACGTCGTGCTGTGGGACAAGGCCGGCGAGCGGGTCATGGCCGAGGCGGCCCGGCGCGCCCTGCAGGTCCCCGGCAGCCACCCGGTCAACCTGTACAAGAACAACACCGACAACAAGGGCGTCTCGTACGGCTGCCACGAGAACTACCTGATGGCCCGCTCCACCCCGTTCGGGGAGATCGTCCGCCACCTGACGCCGTTCTTCGTGACCCGCCAGGTCTACTGCGGTGCCGGCCGCGTCGGCGTCGGCGTCGACGGGCGCACCGCCGGCTACCAGATCTCCCAGCGCGCCGACTTCTTCGAGGTCGAGGTCGGCCTCGAGACGACGCTCAAGCGGCCGATCATCAACACCCGCGACGAGCCGCACGCCGACCCCGAGAAGTACCGCCGGCTGCACGTCATCATCGGCGACGCCAACATGAGCGAGATCGCCACCTACCTGAAGGTCGGCACCACCGCGCTCGTCCTGTCGATGATCGAGGACAGCTGGTTCACCGTCGACCTCTCGGTCGACATGCCGGTCGCCTCGCTGCGCGCGATCTCCCACGACCCGACGCTGCGCCACCAGGTCACCCTGCGGGACGGGCGCAAGATGACCGCCATCCAGCTGCAGATGGAGTACCTGGAGCAGGCCCGCAAGTACGTCGAGGACCGGTTCGGCGCCGACGCGGACGCCCAGACCACCGACATCCTCACCCGCTGGGAGTCGGTCCTGACCCGCCTCGAGCAGGACCCGATGAGCTGCGCCCGCGAGCTCGACTGGGTCGCCAAGCTCTCCATCGCCGAGGGCTACCGGACCAGGGACAACCTGCCCTGGAACGACCCCCGGCTCCAGCTCGTCGACCTCCAGTACCACGATGTCCGCCTCGACAAGGGCCTCTACAACCGGCTCGTCGCCCGCGGCCGGATGGAGCGGCTCCTCACCGAGGACGAGGTCACCCGGGCCATGACGGAGCCGCCCGAGGACACCAGGGCCTATTTCCGGGGCCGTTGCCTCGCCAAGTACCCGCAGCAGGTCGCCGCGGCCAGCTGGGACTCGGTCATCTTCGACATCGGCCGCGACTCCCTGCAGCGTGTCCCGACCCTCGAACCGCTGCGCGGCACCAAGAACCACGTCGGCACCCTGCTCGACCGGTGCCGCACCGCCGCCGAGCTCGTGGACGCCCTCTCCGGCAAGTAAGGCGCGGGCCAGAGACGGCGCTTCGCGCCTCTGCGGACCTCCCAGATCGGCTTCGCCGATCCGGCAGGAACCCCGGCCGCCTCGGGCGCTGAGCGCCCTCCCTGCGCTGTATCGGGGCTGGGGTGGATGTCCGGGGGCGGGCTTGTTGGTGGCTGGGCTCGTGGTTGCGTCGGCCGGTCTGGGAGTCGTGGGTGGTTGCGTTGCGTTGCGTTGGCTGGGCGTGTCTTGGGGTCGGGCTTGGCGGGGTTGCGCTGGCTGCTCGTTGATTCGGGGGTCGGCGTGGGCTGTGGGGTGCTGTTGATCGCCGATTTGGCCCTCGGGTGGCTGCGTTCCGGGCCGAGGTGTGACCACGGCAGGGCCAAAACGGCGATCAAGGCCTGATAGTGCTGCTGGGATGATCAAGGCCTCGAGGGTGGTGCCGGGATGCGGTTCCCCGGCGTCTGGGAACCCGGACGGGTGTGGCTGACCCAGACAAGGAACCCCGAGGTGGCGCGGTTGGGCGACCCTCGGCGAGCGCGGAGCCCGCGCCGCCACCGTGGCGTCCGCGGGCCTGGACGGGTGTGCCTGACCGGGGGAGACCCGGCGGGCGCGCACCCCAAGGGCGACCCCAGCGAGCGCGGAGCCCGCGCCAGGCCACCCTGGCCTCCTTCTGGGTACCGGAGCCATGGCAGTGGGGTATCGGGCATGAGTGCGCGGCCCTGGATGTGAGATGGCCTTGGCCTGGTGATCCGGGTTCCGCTGACGGCGGACGGGGCGACGTGGCCGGGCGTTCGTGATGGAGTCGTGGTGGAGTAATGCTGTCCCGAACTGCCAGAAGCTGTCGGCGGGCCGGGATAGTGTGATCAAAGGCAGCGTCCTGAGGCGCAGGCCAGAGGGGCCGTTTTCCACGGCTTCCCGGCCCGCGCCCGGCGTGGCGGTTGCCTGGCCGGGCGGGGTCCAGCGACGCCGCCCGCGACGACAGGAGGGCACATGCCGAGCAGGGACAGTGGCGGCCAGACCCACGGCAGCCGCCGCGACAACGAGACCGAAGAGGCCGAGGTCGAGGAGAGCAGCGGCTCCGACCTCAAGGAGCGCCACGAGAAGCTCTCCGAGGACGTCGACTCACTCCTCGACGAGATCGACGACGTTCTCGAGGAAAACGCCGAGGAGTTTGTCAAGGGGTACATACAAAAAGGAGGTGAATAATCTTTTATCGTACCACGCGCTGTGGGCATCTGTCAAACAGCCAGGCCGGAGCTTTGATCGACATGCGTGGGCTGTCGGAGTAGACAGGGTGCATGAGTCGGAAGGTCTGCCGCGACTGCGGCGTCGAGAAGATGCTCGAGCAGTTCCACCCGCACCCGCAGATGGTGGACGGGCGGCACAACTACTGCATCGAGTGCTACCGGCGGCGTAACCGCGAGCGGTACCACCGGAGGAAGGGGGGCGACCTGCGGGACAACCGGCGCACGCGCCCGCTGGAACCGGACGGGTACCGGGTCTGCCCGGACTGCGGTCAGCGCAAGCCGGCGTCGGAGTTCGCCGCGAGGCGGCGGGCGTCCGACGGTTTGCACACCTATTGCCGCCCCTGTAACAACGCCCGCGCGTACGCAAGCGTCGATCGTCTTCACGGTTCGATGCGGAACCACAACATGCTTGTCCGCTATGGCCTGAGGTCCGAGCAAGTCGACGCCATGATCGCGGATCAGGGCGGCCGGTGCGCGATCTGTCGGAAGAAGCCCGCCGAGCACGTCGACCACGACCACGCGACCGGCGAGGTCCGCGGGCTCCTGTGCTTCACCTGCAATGTCGGCCTTGGTCAGCTCCGGGACGACCTGGCCGTAATCCGCAACGCTGCGTTGTACCTGCTTCGCACGCTAGAGCCCTTGCCGACAGGTTCCTCGCCGGAACGGCCGACGCTGCCGAGCGGTGAGCCGCGTTCTGTTCCGACCGGGCGCAGCGCGCACGCTCTCTGGCATGTCGAACGCAGGTACGGCCTGACCGAGCGGGAACTGGCCGAGATGCTCGCGGTTCAGGGCCGGGTGTGCGTGATCTGCCTGACGGGCCCGGCGGAACACGTCGACCATGACCACCTGACCGGTGAGGTTCGTGGCATCTTGTGTTCCGGCTGCAACGCCGGGCTGGGAAGCTTCGGCGATGACCTGGACCGGGTGTACGGGGCTTTGAACTATCTGTTGGCGCGAGACCTGCTGTTTGTCGCGTGACCTTGAAGGGGGATGCGTGCCAGATTCATCTAGCGTGGCCGGACGTCTACCGTCTGTGTTCATGAGGCCGGGAACGTCGTCGTTCACCGAGTTCCTGTCGCTCGCGGCGCCGGACCTGCTGCCGGGCAACCGCCAGCAGCTGCCCGGCCCGGCGATCGAGGTGGCGCACGGGACCACGATCGTGGCGGTGACCTTCCCCGGCGGCGTGATCATGGCCGGTGACCGGCGGGCGACGCAGGGGAACCTGATCGCGACGCGGGACGTGGACAAGGTGCACCACGCCGACGAGTACTCGGTGGTCGGCTACGCCGGCACCGCGGGGGTCGGCGCGGACCTGATCAAGCTGTTCCAGGTCGAGCTCGAGCACTACGAGAAGATCGAGGGCGACACCCTCTCGCTGGACGCGAAGGCGAACCGGCTGGGCTTCATGGTCAAGAGCAACCTGCCGATGGCGCTGCAGGGCCTCGCGGTCGTCCCGTTGTTCGCCGGTTTCGACACCGACCGTGGCGTCGGGCGGATCTTCTCGTACGACATCGCGGCGGCTCGCTCGGAGGAGCCGGGCTTCCACGCGATCGGCTCGGGTTCGCTGTTCGCCAAGAGCGCGCTGAAGAAGACCTGGCGGGCGGGCCTTTCCGAGGAGCGCGTCGTCAGGCTCAGTCTGGACGCGCTCTACGATGCGGCGGACGACGACTCGGCGACCGGTGGCCCGGACATGGCTCGCCGGATCTTCCCGGTGGTCGCCGCCGTCACCGCCGACGGGTTCCGGCGGTACTCCGACGACGAGGTGGGCGCCGTGGTGGACGCCCTTGTCGCCGATCGTCTGACGAACCCAGGAGGCTGACGTGACCATGCCGTTCGGCGGCTACGCAAGTCCGGAGCAGTGGGTCCGGGACAAGTCGGAGTACGCCCGCAAGGGCATCGCGCGGGGCCGCAGCGTCGTGATCGTGACGTACTCGGACGGCATCCTGTTCGTGGCCGAGAACCCGTCCGTCACCCTGCACAAGATCAGCGAGGTGTACGACCGGATCGCGTTCGCCGCGGTCGGGAAGTACAACGAGTTCGAGAACCTGCGGACGGCGGGCATCCGGCTGACGGACATGAAGGGCTACACCTACGACCGGCGGGACGTGACCGGCCGGGCGTTGGCGAACGCCTACGCGCAGACCCTCGGCACGATCTTCACCGAGTCGATCAAGCCGTACGAGGTCGAGATCGTGGTGGCCGAGGTCGGCTCGACGCCGGAGTCGGACCAGATCTACCGGCTGACCTATGACGGCTCGATCGCGGACGAGCGGGGTTTCGTCGCGATCGGTGGCCAGTCCGAGCAGGTGAACGCCTCGCTGCGGGAGCACCACACGGCGGGGGAGCCGTTGGCTCAGGCGCTGCGGGTCGCGGTGCGGGCGCTGGGTGCCGGGACGCAGCCGGGGGCGCCGGGCGCGGCGGCGGCGCAGAACGGTGAGCGGGTGCTGTCGGCGGGGAACCTGGAAGTGGCGGTCCTGGACCGCAATCGCCCGCGCCGCCAGTTCAAGCGCGTAACCGGCCCGCAGCTGGAGGGCCTGCTGTCCGAGACGGCGGCGACGGGCGCCTGACCCGCGTTTCCCTGCGGCCGTCCTGACGGCTGCGGTGAGGCGGTTCGCCCTGCTGGTGGTCGTGGAAGGCCACGATCACCAGCAGGCGGCGACCCAGCAGACGGCGACCTACGAACGGCGCCGACCCGGGTCATGGGGAAACGCGGCGTTGTCCACGGTGTTGACGAGCCGACACCGTCGAGATGATCAAGCGTGCGCGCCCGCATGCTGGTGGAGGAACGCGAGGGCGCGAGCCCAGGCGTCGGCTGCGGCCTCGGGGCGGTAGATGGCCGGGCGGTCGTCGCTGTGGAAGGCGTGGCCGGCGTCGGGGTAGGAGATCAGCTCGGTCGGGCCGGCCGAGGTGGCGGCCGCGGCGCGCAGGGCGCTGATCTCGGCCGAGGTGATCAGCGCGTCCTGGTCGCCGTAGAGACCGAGCCACGGCCCGCGCAGCGCCGGGGCCAGCTCGACGAGGGGCGCGACGCCCGCCCAGTACGGCGTGCTGACGGCGCCGCCGTAGAACGACACCGCGGCGGCGAGCGAGGCGCGGGTGGCGGTGGCGAGCGCGACGGTGCCGCCCATGCAGAAGCCGATGATCGCGGTGTTGGCCCCGTCGACCTCGCTGGTCGCCAGGTAGCCGCGGGCGGAGTCGACGTCGGCGCTGATCTCGGTGCCGTCGAGGCTGAGCATGTCGGTCGCCGCGCTCGCCCAGCCCCCGTCCTGGGGGGTCTCGGCGAAGCCCTGCCGGTGGTAGAGGTGCGGCGCGACGGCGAGCCAGCCCTCGGCGGCCAGCCGCTCGCAGACCGACCGCAGGTACGGGGTGATACCGCGGGCGTCGTGGATCACGATGACGCCGCCCTGGCGCTCGCGGGCCGGGGGGCAGGCCGTGAGCGGCGTGCCGTCCGCCGCCGTGAGGTCGACGGCTGGGATAGGGGCTGGGGACATGCCCCTCATCCTCTCCGTATCCGCGCTGTGGCGTCGCCGGTCGTCCGGGCTGCCCGGCGAAGGCCGGCGTCGGCGGGCTACGCGCGGCTCGGTTCGCTATCCGGCCCTCTGCCGGGACTCTGCCGCGGGTTGTCGGCGACACGCCGGGCCAGGCGTGCAGTCGCCGGCCGGTTGCCACAGGATCGGCCCGGACGGTCACGGATAGTGGTGGCGGCGGGCGCCTGGGTGCGGCGGCCGCGCACCGCGGAGCGGGAGCACCGGTGCTGACAAGCGAGCGGCGTGTCTCCGACGGCGGCGAGGACGGGGACGCGGCGACGTCCGGGAGCGGCGGGGCCCGGCATCGCGCGGTCGGCCGGGGCACGGGCCCACGGATCCGGATCACCGGCCCACGTTCGACACCGGCGGCGCCCCGGGCGGACTCGGGCGACGCGGACGAGCTCAGCGCCGGCCCCCGCCGGCCGGCGGGGGAGACCCGCCAGCTGCTGGTCGTCGTCGTCGGGGTGGCGCTGCTGGTGGGGGTGCTGACCTGCCTGTACGGGTGGACCGTGACGAGCCTGCGCCCGTACGGCCTGCCGGTGCTCGCCGCCGGTCCGTCGGGCCCGGCGCGGGCGCTGGCCGAGCAGCTGACGACGACGGAGCCGGGGACGCTGCGGGTCCGGGTGGTCGCCGACGGGGACGCCGCCGACCGGGCGCTGCGGGCCCGGGAGGCCTACGCGGCGTTCGTGATCGGGCCGAGCGGGCTGTCGCTGCACGTGGCGTCGGCGGCGAGCCCCGCGGTGTCGGAGGCGATGCAGCGCGGCATCGCGCAGGTGATGCCGACGGCGGACATCCCGGTCGTCGACGTGGTGCCGAACGCTCCGGCCGACCATGTCGGCGGCGGCCTGTCGGCGGGCTATCTGCCGCTGGTGCTGGTGGTCGCGGTGGGGGGCGTGCTGCTGTCGCGTACCACGGTGCGCCGCGGCGCGCGGCTGGCCGGGCTCGCGGGTCTGGCGCTGACGGCGGGCGCGGCGGGCGCGGCGGCGCTGCGCTACGTCCTGGTCGTGCTGCCCGGGTCCTACTGGGCGGCGATGGGGGTGCTGACCCTGCTGGGGGTGGCGGTGGCGGGCACCGTGCTGGGCCTGGGGGCGCGGGGCGGCACCGTGGGCCTGACCGGCGGGTTCGTGTTCTTCGTGGTCGCGGCGGCGCTGTCGGCGTGGTCGTCGGCACCGGAGCTGATGCCGCGGCCGTGGGGGGCACTCGGGCAGCTGGCCCCGCCGGGGGCCGGGGTGACGCTGCTGCGGTCGGCGGCCTACTTCCGCGGCTCTGGCGGCGGGGACGCGGCCGCGGTGCTGACCGTGTGGGCGGCGCTCGGGGTGGCGCTGATCATGGTGGGCGACACCCGGAGCTGGCATGGGCGTCCCTGGTCGCGGGCCCGGGGCCGTGAGGTTCCGGTGAGCGAGGCCCCGACCAGCTCGGCCGGTTTCCCGGGCATTCCGCTCCCGGTCGAGCCGACTTTCCCGGCTGCCCCCGGCGCCGCGGCGGGCTCGCCGGCCGGGCCGGAGGGGCGGTTCCAGCCGGATGGTCGCCGGGTGTAGCCAGATTGGCCCCGCTTCTGGCCGTAGGTGACGTGGATGGGCCGGCGGCGGCGAATTACCCGGGGCGGCGCGTGCGTCCGGCCGCGCGAGAGCGCCGACGCGCATAGGGTCAAGGAGTGGATCGCCGCATCTTCGGGCTCGAGAACGAGTACGGCGTCACCTGTGTGTTCCGCGGCCAGCGGCGGCTGAGCCCGGACGAGGTGGCGCGGTACCTGTTCCGCCGCGTCGTGTCCTGGGGCCGCAGCTCCAACGTGTTCCTGAAGAACGGGGCCCGTCTCTATCTGGACGTGGGCAGCCATCCCGAGTACGCCACCCCGGAATGCGACTCGGTGCCCGACCTGGTCACCCACGACAAGGCCGGCGAGCGCATCCTCGAGGGCCTGCTGGTGGAGGCCGAGCGGCGGCTGCGCGAGGAGGGCATCGCCGGCGACATCCACCTGTTCAAGAACAACACCGACTCGGCCGGGAACAGCTACGGCTGCCACGAGAACTACCTGGTCGGCCGGCACGGGGAGTTCTCCCGGCTGGCTGACGTGCTGGTGCCGTTCCTGGTGAGCCGCCAGATCCTGTGCGGCGCGGGCAAGGTCCTGCAGACGCCGCGCGGCGCGGTCTACTGCATCTCGCAGCGGGCCGAGCACATCTGGGAGTCCGTGTCGAGCGCGACGACCCGGTCGCGGCCGATCATCAACACCCGGGACGAGCCGCACGCGGACGCCGAGCGGTTCCGCCGGCTGCACGTCATCGTGGGCGACTCGAACATGTCCGAGACGACGATGCTGCTCAAGCTCGGCTCGACGGACCTGGTCCTGCGGATGATCGAGGCCGGGGTCGTGCTGCGCGACATGACGCTGGAGAACCCGATCCGGGCGATCCGCGAGGTCTCCCACGACATGACCTGCCAGCGCAAGATCCGCCTCGCGAACGGCCGCGAGGTCTCCGCGCTGGACATCCAGCGGGAGTACTACTCGAAGGCCGTCGAGTTCGTCGACCGCCGCGGCGGCGACGCGGTCGCGAAGCGGGTGCTCGACCTGTGGGGCCGCACCCTGCTGGCGATCGAGACCGACGACCTGGAGCTGGTCGCCCGAGAGATCGACTGGGTGACGAAGTACGTCCTCATCGAGCGGTTCCGGGCCCGGCACAACGAGTCGCTGGCGTCGCCGCGGATCGCCGAGCTGGACCTGAAGTACCACGACATCCACCGTGACCGCGGCCTGTACTACCGGATGGAGAAGGCCGGTCTGGTCGAGCGGGTGACGCGTGACCTGGACATCTTCGAGGCGAAGTCGAAGCCGCCGCAGACGACGCGGGCCCGGCTGCGCGGCGAGTTCATCAAGCGGGCGCAGGAGAAGCGCCGCGACTTCACCGTCGACTGGGTGCACCTGAAGCTCAACGACCAGGCCCAGCGCACCGTCCTGTGCAAGGACCCGTTCCGCTCCGTCGACGACCGCGTCGACAAGCTGATCGCCTCCATGTGACGTCGGGCGGGGAAAGGGCGCGGAGCGCCCGCCCCCCCCGCCCTGCGGCGGGCCCCCGGGGCCCCGGGCACCCGGGGGGG
>NZ_JADWYX010000185.1:0-2948 GCF_016786355.1 Frankia sp. AgB1.9 | reverse complement strand
GCGGGGGGGGGGGGGGGGGGGGGGGGGGGGGGGGGGGGGGGGGGGGGGGGGGGGGGGGGGGGCGGGGGGGGGGGCCCGGGGGGGGCCCCCCCCCCCCCGGCCCGCCGTCTGACGGGCGCTGAGCGCCCGTCTCACGCTGGATCGTGGTTGGTGTGGATGACGGTGGTTGGTCGCGGTCCATGGTCGGGACCACGGGTCGCGTGGGGTGCGCGGGTCTCGGCCACGGTCCGACGGGCGCTGAGCGCCCTGCTGGTGGTTGTTTGATCGCTGTTTCGGCCCTCGGGTGGTTGTCCACGGGGCCGGACTACGACCACCCGAGGGCCAAGACGGCGATCAAGCCGTCGCCCGGCGGCTCGGCGGGCCTGCTGCCCCACCCGCCCGGCGCCGGGCGGGTGGGTATGGGCTTGTGGGTGAGGGGGGCGAATGTTGTCCGGGGGTGGCGCGGGGCGGTGCGGGCGGTGGCGTCCGGCGGCCGGTCGTTCTGCGAGGATGCGTGCTGATCGTCGCCGTGCGTTCCGGGCCGGCCCGCTCGAGGCCCGGCCGGGTCGACCTCGTCGAGCCAGCCACAACCCCGTCGCGGCCCGGACGTTCCATCCTGTCGCCTTCCCCCAAAGGACCTCCGTGCCCGTGACCAGGAGTCTTCGTCCCGTGTCCCTGCTTCCGTCCGTGCCCGCCGGCGGCCGCGGTGCGCGCGCGCGGATGGCCTTCGCCGCGTCGGCGGCGACTGTGGTGCTGCTCGCCGCCGCGGCCGCGGGATGTAGCTCGAACACCGCTCCCGACGGCACGGCCGCGGCGCCGGTGCCGTCGCCGACGGTGGCCGTTGTGCCGGCGACCGTGCTGCCGGTGGTCGGCAACCCGACGAACCTGACCGTCCAGCCGGCCGTCGGCGCGGGCCAGGGCCTGCCCCCGACCAAGCTCGTCGTGAAGGACCTGGTGGCCGGGACCGGCACCCCGGCGACCTCGTCGGCCACGGTGACGGTCAACTATGTAGGCGTGCTTTGGAACACCGGGAAGACGTTCGACGCCTCCTGGACTGGCGGCCAGCCGGCGACGTTCCCCCTCGACCAGGTCATCCCCGGGTTCGCCCAGGGCATCGCGGGCAGCGTGAGTGACGCCGTGGCGGGCATGCGGGTCGGCGGCCGCCGCGAGATCGTCATCCCGCCGGCGCTCGGCTACGGCCCGCAGGGCGGCCAGGGCTCGATCAAGGCCGACGACACGATCGTGTTCGTCGTCGACCTGCTGGACGTGACCGCCAGCGCCACCGCGACCGCTCCCACCACTGCCACCCCCACCAGCACGGCCGCGGCCAACGGCTAGTCCCGCCCGCCAGTGCCGTCCGCAGTGCCGTCCGCCAGAGCCCGCCCGTCGTCTTGATCGCCGTTTTCGCCCTCCCGTGGTCGTGAACAGGCAGCGACAACGACCACCCGAGGGCCGAACCACCGATCATGGAGGCGGCGAGCCGGGCGAAGCCGCCGGCGGCGGCACTGGCCCCCGATGGACCCGGCCGGCGGGCGTCTCACCGTCCGCGGCCGACATACGGAACCCAGCCACGGTCCGTACCAGGGACGGTCTGTACCCAGCCACGGTCCTGACACTGGACCGGCGCCAGCCCCCGACATCCACGTCCCCCTCGCTCCAGGCCGGGCCGGGCCCCCTAGGGGCTCGGCCCGGTTGGGCGGAAGCGGGCGCGCTAGCGCCCTTCTTCCGCCCAACCGATACCCTCACTGGGTGTGTCCCGGCGACGGCTGGAGCGGCTGCTCAATCTGACGATGTGCCTCATGGCGACATCGCGCTTCCTCACCGTGTCCGAGATCGGGGACATGGTCGACGGCTACGAGCCGGGGCATGACGACGACGCCCACGAGGCGTTCCGCCGGATGTTCGAGCGCGACAAGCAGTACCTGCGTGACCTGGGCATCCCGCTCGAGACCGGCCAGGACGGGTACGGCGACGAGGTCGGCTACCGGATTCGCCGCGACGACTACGCGCTGCCGGAGATCCGCCTGAGCCCGGACGAGGCGGCGGCCCTCGCGCTGGCGGCCCGGCTGTGGTCGACGGCGTCGCTCGCGGCCCCGGCGGCGAGCGCGTTGCGCAAGCTGTCGGCGGGCGGTGCGGCGACCAGCCCGGGCCTGGGGACCCGTGCCACCGGTGACGGGACGGCCCCCGGCCCCGGGCCGGCGGAGCTGTTCGGCCTGGACGGGCTGGAGCCGCGGGTCGACGCGGCCGAGCCGGCGTTCGAGCCCTGCCTGGCGGCGTTGCAGGAGCGCCGGGCGATCCGGTTCCCGTACCGGAAGCCGGGGGAGCCGGAGGCGGCCGACCGGCTGGTCGAGCCGTGGGGGGTGCTGTCCTGGCGCGGCCGCTGGTATCTGGCCGGCCACGACCGGCGCCGGGGCGCGCCGCGGGTGTTCCGGCTGTCGCGGGTCGCCGGCCCGGTGCGGCCCGTCGGGCCGGCGGGCGCGGTGACGGTGCCGGCCGGGGTGGACCTGCGGTCGATGGTCACGATGTCGACCTCGTCGAGCCCGGACCGGGTGCGTACGGCGACGCTGGCGGTCCGGGTCGGGGCGGGCCACGCGCTGCGCCGCCGCGGCCGCCCGCTCCCGGCCGACGGGGCGGACGCGGCCGCGGGGGGTGGCGTGACCCCCGCCGCCGGTCTCGCCGCGGGCGACGGACGGCCGGGGGCCGGCTCGGACATGGACGTGCTCCGGATCGGCTTCGTCGACCCGGAGCGGATGGCCCGCTGGGTCGCCGGCTACGGCGCCGACGTCGTGGTGCTCGGCCCGCCGGACCTGCGCGCCGAGGTCGTGCGCCGGTTGTCCGCCGTCGCCGGCGAGGGCCCGGCGGCCGGCACGGCCCCGGCCGCGCTCGACCTCGGCGGGCTGGTCGGCGACGGCCCGGTCGCGGCCCCCGCGGGGGGCGCGCCCGGGGGCGCCGCGGCCCGGGGCCCCCCC
>NZ_JADWYX010000184.1 GCF_016786355.1 Frankia sp. AgB1.9 | reverse complement strand
CCCCCGGGGCGTGCCCCGGGGCCGGGGCCCGGGCCCGGGGGGGGGGGGGGGCGGGGGGGGGGCCGGGGCCCCCCCCCCGCCCCCCGCCGGACAGGTCCGGGGCGCCGGGGGCGCCGACCAGCCGCACGGCGACGGTCGGCGCCAGGCGAGCGCAGGCAGTCGCGTAGTCGGCGGGGGTGTTGACGTTCAGCAGTGAGTCCAGCTCCGGGTCCAGGGCCGCGAGCACCGGATCGGCCCTGAGCGCGGCTTCGTCGAGCCGGAGCACGGCGCAGGCCTCGAAGAGGAAGGCCGGGCGCAACCGGTCCTGCTCGACCAGCCGGGACGCGAGTTCGCCGAGCCCCGTCCGGTAGCCGGCGGCCAACGGCTGCTGGTACCCATGCGCGACGGGAAGCGCGACGTCTGGACCGTCCGGCCCGTCAAGCGCCCGAAGCACCCTCGTGACGAAGGCCGGATGCAGGAACGGCAGGTCGGTCGACGCGACGAACGCGCTCTCGGCTCGGCCGAGCAACGCGGTCAGCCCGGCCGCGATCCCCTGGACCGGGCCCTTGTCCTCGCGCGGGTCGTCAACTACCAGCGTGCCGAGGGGAAGATCCGGGAGCCGCTGCCCGCTGGCTCGCACGACGACCACCGGCCCGTCGACCGCCCGCCCGACGATGCCCACCGTCCGACGCAGCAGGGTCGACCCATGCCACTCCAGCCCGGCCTTCGCCGCCCCCATCCGGGTCGAGCGCCCCCCGGCCAGCACGACGCCGCCGCGAGGACTCGGGGGCGACGATCCAGTCATCCGTCCATCGTCGTACGCCAGCCAGCTCAGCCCGCCACGGGCGTCACGATGGGGAAGGATGGGTCGAAGGAGTCGAGCAGTCCGATCAGCACGCGCAGCGCCTCGGGATCCCCGTCGACGGTGATGTCGCCGGCGCGGATCAGCGAGTCGACCCGGTTCGGCCTGCCGAGGATCTCCAGCAGGTCGGACCGGGACAGCCTGACCGTGGCGTCGGCTTCGGGCAGCCACCGGCGCCTGAAGTGCAGGACGCCGTTGCGGATCCGCAGCGAGCCCTGCTCATGGCTGACCTCCAGGTTGAGGCTCAGCGGGTGGTCGGCCGCGCGCGGCCCGTCCAGTCGCACCGCGACGAAGTCGAACAGCAGATCCAGCGGCATCTCGAGCAGGACCGCTGGCTGAACCGGCGACATCAGTCCCCGCTGGATGCCGTCGCGCAGCTCCAGGGCGGCGGTGAGGTAGATGTTGCGCCACTGCGGTCCCTCGGCCTGGAAGCCGAGTTGCTCGTAGGCCTCGGCCAGGAGGCCGCGCGCGTCGGCGTTGGCCGGCTGCGCGGTGACCAGATGATCGAGAAGTTCCGCCGCCCACCGGTAGTCCCCGGCCGCGACGGCGGCGCGGGCTCGGTCGAGAAGGGCCGCGGGCCCTCCCATGGCCTCGACGTAGCGCGGCGCCCTCACGCTGGCGGGATGCGGGTGCAGGGTCGCCGGGTTGCCGTCGAACCAGCCGAGTTCCTTGTGGAACACCGCCTTCAGGTCGTGGTTCAGCGTCCCGTGGTAGCCGCGGTTCCACCAGGCCCGGGCCAGCGTGTCCGGGAAGCGGAGCCGTTCGGCGATCTCGTCGGGGCGGTACCCGTGGTTGGCCAGCCGCATGGCCTGGTCGTGGATGAACTTGTAGGCGTCGCGCTGTGACTCCAGGAACGCGCGGACGTTCGCGTTGCCCCACACCGGCCAGGTGTGCGGGCCCCAGTGCACCTCGACGGCGTCGCCATAGCGTTCCAGGGCCTCGTCCAGATAATGCGCGAAACGTGCGGCGTCACGGGTTCGCGCACCGCGCAGGGTCTGGATGTTGTGCAGGGAGTGGTTGGCGTTCTCCGCACAGCTCAGCGCGTGGTATTGCGGAATCCAGACGTGCATCTCCTCGGGCGCCTCGGTGTCGGGCGTGTACTGGAACTCGAAGGTGATTCCGCCGAATACCCGGCTCTGCCCGGTCTCGTCGATGACGTCGGTCGGGGAGAGATAACCGTTCGTCCCGCCGGTGAGGGCCGCGGTGCCGATGCCACAGCCGACCAGCCCCCGTTCGTTCGCCGGCAGCAGCTCCCCGAACGCATAGGCGGCGCGCCGGGCCATCACATTGCCGGCGAGGATGTTCTCCCCCATCGCCAGGCGTTCGAAATCGTGGCCGGGCGCGATGATCGAGACCCGGCCGGCCGCGACCTCCTCGCGGGAGGTGACACCGAGCACCCCGCCGAAGTGATCGACGTGGGTGTGCGTGAAGATCACCGCCGCCACCGGGCCCGCGGCCGGGCGGTGCGTCCGGTAGAGGCTCATCGCGTAACGCGCGGTCTCCGTGGCGCAGCCCGTGTCGATGACGACGACGGAGTCGGCCGTCTCCACGACGGTGAGGTTGGCCAGATCGTGGTTGCGGACCTGGTAGATGCCCGGCACGACCTCGTAGAGACCGCCGATTCCCATCAGCTTCGACTGCCGCCACAGGCTTGGGTTCACGGTCGCCGGGGAGCTCGCGTCCTCCGGATGGGCGAGCGCCGCGAGGTCCCAGACCACTCGCCCGTCCTCGCCCCGGACCACGCCGCCGTCCGGCAGCTCGGCGATCAGACCTCGATACACGTCGGCGAAGTCGCGGTCGTCGCCGAAGTCCAGATAGCGAAGCGTCTCGTCGTGCACCGCGGCCGTCGCCGGCGCGACTTCCCGTACGGATGTCATACCGCTCCCCTCAACCGTGACCTCAAGAATCTCGACCTTGATGTTCAGGACCCGATGTTCAGGACCCGTTGAAAGGGCAGCGACAAATCGGAACAAACGTCGCTGGCGCCAGGAAGCACCGTTCACGGTGGGTTCCCGGCACCCCGCCGCCGAAACCCTGGCCGCGCCGCACCCTGGGAGCGAAAGTTCCGCACGGTGAGGGTCGCGACGGCCGGCCTTTCGCCGCCCGGACCACTGCTGTCCGCGACCGGTCTGGTGTGCGGCGGGACTGCCGGGGTAGCTCGCACTGGTGGAGCGGTTGTTGAGGCGCTGCGCGTCGTGTCTGGGGCCTGAGTCCGAGGTCGCGGAGCCGTGGACCGTCCTCGTCGAACTGCTCGACGTGCTGCGCCGCAGGCTGGACATGGACGTGGCCTGGCTCGGCCAGCTGGAGGGCGATCTGCTCGTCCTGCAGGTGGTGAGCGGCGACCGGGACCGTTTTGGGATCGCCCCCGGCATGAGCATTCGCCGGTCCAGCTCGTTGTACGGAAAGATTCTCGCCGGCGAGATTCCGAATGTGATCCCGGACGTCCGGGCGGATCCCCGCGCCGCCGGGGTGGTGTCAGCGACCGAGTTCAACATGGGCGCCTACGCCGCGACCCCGGTCGTCGACGCCGATGGGCGGTCCTACGGCATGCTCGGGTGTCTCAACCAGCAGCCGTGCCCGTCCCTGGGCGAGAGCGATGCCGGCTTCCTGCGGCTGCTCGCGGGATTCCTCTCCCAGTTCGTGATCGATCTCCGTCAGCAGTGGGAGATGCGCAGCGGGGTCTGGCGACACATCCGGAGCCTGCTCGACGAGGGTGGGCCGCAGGTCTACTTCCAGCCGGTCGTCGAGCTGGCGACGGGCCGGGTGGTCGGGGTCGAAGGGCTGTCCCGGTTCCCGACCGCGATCCAGGGACCGAAGGACCTGTTCGCCGCCGCGGCCAGCGTGGGCCTTGGGCCCGAGTTGGAGATGGCGGCCATCCGCAACGCTCTGCGGGTGCTCCCGGACCTTCCCTGTGACGTGACCCTGACCGTCAACGCCTCGCCGGCCACGGCGACGGGCGGGCTGGTCGACCTGGTCGTGGGTACCGGCACGCCCGCGAAGGTGGCCGTCGAGATCACCGAGCACGACTACATCGGCGACGACCGCAGCCTGCTTCTGGTGGCCGACATCCTGCGCGGCCACGGGACCCACATCGCGGTCGACGACGTCGGCAGCTGCTACTCGGGGCTGGAGCAGCTCCTGCACCTGCGGCCCGAGGTCATCAAGATGGACTACTTCATCACCCACGGCATCGACACCGATCCGGCTCGCCGCGCGGTGGCGGCCGGGCTGACCAGGATCGCGCAGGAGATCGGCGGACGGGTCGTCGCCGAGGGCATCGAGACCGAGGCCGAGCTGGAGGCCGTCATCGCCACGGGCATCCCCTTCGGCCAGGGCTTCCTGCTCGGTGCTCCGACCCCCAGCATCACCGACGCCTGCCGTGGCGACCGCCTGCCGGGCCACCTCGGCAGCGGCCGACGAGGCCGGGTCGCCTGACCTGTGCTCGCCTGGCAGGGCCGCGGCCTACTCGTCGCCGAGCGCGATCTCCTCGCGGTCCAGGTCGTGCTGAAGGCGGCGGCGGGTCGTGTCGCTGATGAGGTGTTCGTCGTACAGGCGGCGCAGCTCTGTGTTCTGGACGGCGAGCACGTCAAGCCTTAGCGCCCGGTAGGCCGCGTCGAGGGTGTTGCCGTCCGGGCCGTCGGTGCCGTGGTCGAGACGGGCGGCCAGTCCGCGGCGGGTGCGGTCGATCACCACCTCAGGAAGCGCTTCCAGGCCGGCGAGCTGCTCGACGTGGCTGAGCGCCGCCAGGTTGAGCGCGTCGCGGGCCTCGGCCTCCTCGCGGGCGGTGTGCTCGGGCTCCAGGGCCAGGCCCGAGCGGTTGACCACGGCCGTCAGCGTCAGTCCCTGCCCGACCAGGGTGAGGGCCACGACCGCCGTGGTCAGCACCAGGACGAGCGGGCGCCCGTCCAGCGCGGCGCCGTCCCGCGCGGTGAGGGGGATGGACAGCGCGGCGGCCAGGGGCATCACGCCGCGGGTGCCAGCCCAGGTGACCACCCCGGCAACCCGCCAGGGCAGCGCGCCCTGGCTGGGCCGGACCGCCCGGGTCAGCGGCAGCGTCCAGACCAGTCGGATCGCGACCAGCACCATCGTCAGGACCAGCGCCTGCAACGGCCACCAGCCGCCACCGCCGGGCAGGTCGCGCACGAGGGCCGGCAGCTCCAGGCCGACGACACTGAACACCACGCTCTCCAGCAGGAAGACCACCACCGCGTACACCGCCTGCACCTGCAGCCGAATCCGCGCGTCGCTGAGCCGGTGGCCGTAGCCACCCAGCACGACGCCGGCGACGACGACCGCGGTGACGCCAGAGGTGTGCGCGGTCTCCGCCACCACATAGGCGGCATACGGCGTGACCAGCGCGATCACGGTCTCCAGCACCGGATCGGTGGTGCGGCGCCGGATCAGCCCCACCAGACCCGCGACCGCCGCCCCGATCAGGCTCCCGCCGCCACCGAGGAGCAGGAACTCCCCGGCCGCGCCCACCAGCTCGACCGACCCGCCGGCGGCCACCGCGAGGCCGACCGCGACCTTGAACAGCACCAGCGAGGTGGCGTCGTTGAACAGGCTCTCCGCCTGTACCAGGACCTGGACCCGGCCGGGCAGCGCCAGCCGCCGGCCGAGCGCGGTCACGGCCACCGGGTCCGTGCTCGCCAGCACCGCGCCGAGCACGAACGCCATCCCGGCGGGCAGGCCCGTCACCGCGACGGCGGTGAAACCGACCGCGGCGGCCGAGGTGAAGACCAGGCCGAAGGCGAGAATCGCGACCGGCCGCCACACCGCCCGCAGGTCGCGCAGCGACAGCTCCTCGGCGGCTGCGTACAACAGCGGCGGCAGCACGACCAGCGCGATCGTCTGCGGCGGGATCCGCAGCGCCGGCACGCCCGGGATCGACGCCACCCCGAGCCCCGCCAGCACGAGCAACGCCGGGGCCGGCACCCGCCAGCGCCGGGCGAAGGTCGCCACGACGGTCGCGAGAACAACCAGGAAAAGAACGACTCCTACAGCGCGCACCGCAAAGCCCCATCACGACGAGCGGATCACCGCCGCCACGGTCGTCCAGGCTACGGTCGTCCCCGCGCCGACCAGGCTTCCCGGCACACCAACCCCAACCCTAGTCGCGGACGGGCCGGGCCACACCCCGGCAGCGGCTCAGTCGGGCAGGTCGAGCAGCCGGCACGCGTAGTGGAAGACCCGGTCCCGCAGGACGTTCGGGTCAAGCGCCGCGAGCGCGGGCTGGCCGACGGCTGTGATGGCGGCGGCGAGCATCGCGGCGGGAATGCTCCACTCGGTCTCGCTGTCCCCGTCGACGAGCAGGGCGAACATGCGCCTGGTGAGGCCGCTGAACGGCTCGTGCCGCGCGAGGACCCGCATCATGGCCGGGTCACCCTGCCAGGCACGGACCTGCGCCCGGCTGCGGACGGAGAAGTCGACCAGCTGACGCAGCAGGGCCCGGCGGGCCTCGACCCGGTCGGGCGCCGCCTCGGCGTCCTCGACGGCCGCTTCGAGGGCGACGAGCTCATGGTCGGCCGTCGCGACGACGATCTCATCCTTCGTCTTGAACTGGTGGTAGACCGCCGCTTTGGTGACCCCCATCGTGTCGGCGATCATCTGCAACGACGTTCCGGCCACGCCGTACTCGGCGAAGAGCCCGTACGCGGCGGTGATCACCCGCACCTGGGCCGGGGTATGCCGGATCTCGGCCAGACGCGTACCGGAGCGCGCACGCGTCGTCGAAGCCACGGACAACATGGTAGCCGGTCGACCAGACGCCGAATAGCCGATCGGCTATTTTCGGGGTAGCCGATCGGCTAGACGGTGGGTAGCCGATCGGCTATTCTCGCCGCCCATGCGACGAACTACCGGCGAGTCGATCATCTTCTGGACATTACCCGCGGTCGCGATCATCTGGCTCGCGGCGTTCTTCCTGTTCCCCGGCTTCCTGCCGCCGATGTCCCCGCGGGCCTCAGCCACCGAGGTGGCGTCCTTCTACCGCGACCACACGGCCCGGGTCCGCTACAGCATGATCCTGCTCAACTGGTTCTGCGTGGCCCTGATCCCGATGCTGATGCTCATCGTGGAGCGGATGCGCGACATGGCTCATCGCACCCCGGTCCTGCGCTATTGCATGATCGGCTGCGCGGGCGCCGCGCCCATCACGTTCCTGACCGCGACCATCTTCTGGCTGCTGGCGGCATTCCGTCCCGATCGCTCGCCCGACCTCACACTGCTCTTCAACGACCTGGCCTGGGTGACGTTCACGTGTGGCGTTCCCTTCCTCGTCGCGCAGAGCCTTTTCCTGGCGCTGGCAATCGGCCTCGACGAGCAGGAAGTGCCGGTCTTCCCGCGGTGGGTCGCCTACTTCAACGTGCTGATCGCGGTCGCGCTGGTGCCGGCGGGATTCGCCGGGCTGACCCTTAGCGGAGTGTTCGCCTGGGACGGGCTCCTGTCCTTCTGGGTCAAGAACGTCGCCATCGCGCTCTGGATCGTCGTGATGTCCGTCGTCCTGGGCAGGGCGATACGGCGCACCCCGGCTGAAGCCCCGGCCGGGACCGGCCTCGGGGCCGCCGCATGAGGCGGGCTGCCTGGCTCCGCGACCCGAAGCGCGAGCTGTGGTTGATGTGGTACGCGACGCTCGTCTTCTACAACCTGTACACGGTCGTCTTCTTCATCCTCACCCGCACCCAGCCCCCGGCGGCGCCGTGGTTCGACGCCACCCAGGCGACGGCGTGGTTCTCGCACCGCCATGAGGGCCTGCTGGTCGGGTTCTCGTTGATCTTCGTCTTCGGCGGTCTCCCGATGACGTCCACCGCGCTGATCGCGTATTCGATCCGGCGGATGTCGGTCAGCCGCGCCTTCGCCTACTCCTACCTGATTCTGTACGCGGTCAGCGCGGTGCCCGGCCTTATGATCATCTGCCTGGCGATGACGGTCGGTGCCATGCGGCCCGACCGCGACCCGGCCATCCAGCACTGGCTCTACGACCTCGGGTTTCTGTCCTTCTCGGGCACGATGGGCGTCTTCCTCGTCGGCTCGCTGATCTGGATGGTCGCGATCCTGCTCGACAAGAACCGCGTCTTCCCCAAATGGTTCGGCTACCTGAACCTCTGCAACGCCCTGACCGAGGTCGTCGTCTCACCGTCCTGGATCGTCAGTCACGGCGTCTTCTCCTGGAACGGCACCATCGCCTGGTGGATCGACGTGGTCGTCTTCGGCCTTTACACCGGAGTCTTCATCACGTTGCTGCGCAATATGATCATCCGCGAGGACTTCGGCACCGGGCCACTGCCCGACCTCCCACCGAGGAAGCCGCGCACGCGGGCCGTGGCGGAGGTGGCGTCGTGACGACCGCGCAGCCGACGGCCTCGACAGCGGAGAAGGCCCCGAGACGGGTGCCCGGCGAAGCGGGCATGTGGTTCTTCGTCCTCTTCGAGACCCTGATCTTCACCTCGTACTTCGGCGTCTACCTCTACTACCGCGCCCAGCACGAGGCCGCGTACCTCCAGGCCCAGTCGCATCTCGACCTCTGGCTCGGGGTGCTCGGCACGATCGCCCTGCTGACCAGCTCGTGGTCGGTGGCCCGCTGCGTCCAGACGGCGCGCGCGGGGCGCTACCAGACCGCCCTGCGGGACGCGGCCCTCACCGCGGGCTTCGGCGTCGTCTTCCTCGGGCTCAAGATCGCCGAGTGGGTCCGGCAGATCCACGCGGGAAACACGTTCACCAGCAACGACTTCTTCCAGTACTACTTCTTCCTCACCGCGATCCACTGCATTCATCTGCTGATCGGCTTCGTGGTCCTCGGCGTACTCGTCCATCAGCTCTCGAGCCCGAGGCGACGCTCGCAGGAGATCATCGAGACCTGCGCCACCTACTGGCACACGGTCGACTTCCTCTGGGTGCTTATCTTCGCTCTGCTCTACGTCGTGAGGTGACCGTGGGAACCACATTCAACAAAAGACTCCTCGCCGTCTGGCTCATCCTGTCGGCCATCACGGTGATCTATCTCGGGATCGACCACTCGGCCGAGGACCGGGGCGCCCCGGCCGCGAGCACCGTCGTCACGGTCAGCGCGATCGCGCTCGCCCTGGTCAAGGTCCGGATCATCATGCGGGAGTTCATGGAGGTCAGGCACGCGCCCCCGCTGCTCTGCCGCCTCACCGATCTCTGGGTCGTACTGATGGCCGCCGGCCTGGTCGGCATGTACTTCGCCGGCAAAGCCGCCAGCTGACACCGCCCGACAAGGCGGGCCTCGTCCGCGTCCTGAGCGACGCGGCGAGGCTAGCGGTCGGTCCTGCTGGGGATGAACAGCGCGATGACGAGGCCGATCACGGTGATCACCAGCAGCGTCGTGAGCGAGAGAGCGAAGGGCCGACCGCCCGGATGCGTGGCGGCGACGAGGATCGAGCCGGCCAGTGCCGTTCCGAGTGACGACCCCAGATTGGAGATGCTCCGGGACAGGCCGGAGATGTCGCTCTGGTCGCTGTCCGGGAAGCTCGACTGGACGAGGTTGACCGCGGCGGTGAGCATGACCCCGACGCCCAGCCCGGTCAGCAGGAGCCCGGGAACGAGGCTCAGGTTCCCCGACGTGGTTCGGACCAGGGCGAGGGAGACGGCCATGCCCGCCGCAGTCACGACGAACCCGGCCTGGATGAGCGCGCGTTGCGAATGCCGGCTGGCGAGCCGTTCCGCAGCCGCCGAGGCGACGAGAATCCCGGCGCTGGCCGGAGTGAGCATCAGCCCGGTCTGGATCGCGTCGTACTTCCAGACCTGCTGGAGGAACACGCTGATGACGAAGAAGGTGCCCTGCATCGCGAGCCACTGGACTAGCTGAATACCAAGGCCCAGGTTGGCCGTACGGTTGCGCAGCAGCCGGCCGCGCAGCAGTGGATCCTTGCCCTTTCGTTCGCGTGCGTGCAGGTACCAGAAGAACCAGCCGAGGATGACCACACCGAGCGCGATGGACAGCCAGACCGGAGACATTCCACCCTTGGAGATCAGGACCGTGCCGCCGACCGAGAAGTCCTTGCGGGAGACGAACCAGCCGTAGGTGTTGGTCTGCAGGATTCCGAGCACCAGGAAGAACAGGCCGGCCGCGGACAACACGGCGCCACCCAGATCGAACGGTGGCCGAGGCTCCTGCCGCGGCTGGTCGCGCAGGTTACGGGCCAGATAGATGATCAACGCGACCACCACGACCTGGGTGAGGAACAGGGCGCGCCAGCCGATGAGCCCCGTGATCAGCCCGCCGATCAGCGGCCCGGCCGCGGACCCCAGGGCGCCGGCGCCGCTGACCACGCCGAAGTACTTCGCCCGGTCCCTGACCTCGGTGAAGGTCACGGTGACCAGGATGTACACCGGCGGAATCATCAGCGCGGAGCCGACGCCCTCCAGGATCGAATTGCCGACGATCATCACTCCCAGGCCGGGCGCGAGCCCGGCCAGCAGCGCGCCGACCCCGTAGACCGCCAGGCCGGCGATGAAGCACGTCCGCCGGCCCCAGAGGTCCGACAGCTTGCTGCCGGGGACCATCAGCGCGGCCATCGTGAGCGTGAAAAGCGTGATCGTCGTCTGCACACCGATGACGGTGGTGTCCAGGTCCTTCGCGATCGCGGAGATGGCCACGTTCAGGCTGGATGCCGCATAGCTGCAGATGAACTGCGCGAGCGCGAGCGGGAGGACGACCGCGCGGGCGTCGATCCCCGCCCGGCCGCCGGGAGACGGTTTCAGCGTGCTCCTCCTCGAGCCTGCGTCCAGTCGCCTGGTGCGCGGTTGGCCGCCGGCCGCGCGGGCCGCTACCTCGGCGTGTTCTCCGCCGCGTCGAGCTGGTCGTCCAGCGCCATGGCCGCGGCGACGAGCGCGAGATGTGTGAAGGCCTGCGGGAAGTTGCCGAGCTGCTCCCCGGAGGGGCCGATCTCCTCGGCGAAAAGGCCGACATGGTTGGCGTAGGTCAGCATCTTGTCGAAGGCGTACCGGGCCTCGATCAGCCGGCCGGACCGGGCCAGCGCCTCGACGTACAGGAAGCTGCAGAGGTTGAAGGTGCCCTCGGACCCGCGCAGCCCGTCCGGGGAGGCCTCGGGGTCATAGCGGTAGACGAGGCTGTCGCTGACCAGCTCGTGGCCCATGGCGTCGAGGGTGCTCAGCCACGCGGGGTCATGGGGAGACAGGAATCCGACCCGTGGCATGAGCAGCAGCGAGGCGTCCAGAACGTCGGTGTCGTAGTGCTGGACGAACGCCTGACGCTTCTGGCTCCAGCCGCGTTCGATGATCTGGTTGAAGATCGCGTCGCGGGCCTTCGTCCACCGGGGAATGTCCGCGGGACGAGAGGCCGAGGTCGCCAGGCGGATGCCGCGGTCGAAGGCGACCCAGGTCATGAGGCGGCTGTAGGTGAAGTCGCGTTGACCGCCGCGGGTCTCCCAGATGCCCTCGTCGGGCCGGTCCCAGTGTTCGGTCAGCCAGTCGAGCATGGCGGCGAAGGCCTGCCAGCCACGGACGCCGCCGATGTCGCCGGCAAGGCCAAGCGCGTCGGCTGCCTCTCCGTAGATGTCGAGCTGGATCTGGTCGGCGGCGGCATTTCCGACCCGGACCGGCGCCGATCCCCGGTAGCCCTCGAAGTGATCGAGCGTCTCCTCGGTGAGCTGGGGGTCGCCGTCGATCCGGTACATGATCTGCAGCGGCTCACCGGAGGCGGTGCCGCCGTCGGTGAGCCGGTTGCGCAGCCATCGGCGGAAGGCCTGAGCCTCCGTGGTGAACCCCAGGTCGATCAGTGACCTGACCGAGAGGGACGCGTCCCGGATCCAGGTGTACCGGTAGTCCCAGTTGCGCTCTCCACCGATCTGCTCCGGCAGCCCGGCCGTGGCCGCGGCGATCGGCGCACCCGAGGGCGCGTAGGTCAGCAGCTTGAGGGTGATCGCCGAGCGGTAGACCTCGTTCTTCCACCGGCCGCGATACGTGCAGGAACGCAGCCAGGTGAGCCAGAAGCGGCGGCAGGACTCCAGGTCGTCCCGGATGTCCTTCAGTGACAGCGGCTCTGGCTCGGCGCTGCCCGGAGCGTCGCTGGTCAGAACGACGGCGGCTACCTCGCCGGCCGAGAGGGTGAAACTCGCCGAGACATCGGTGGAGTCGGCCTCGAAGGCGATGGGCCCGGTGGCCTGAATCCGCAGATCGGCGTTGGGGCCGTGAAAGAGCGCGGACCGGCGGTCGAGCCGCGTGACGGTATGCGGCGCGCGGCCGTAGTCAAACCTCGGCCGGCAGGTAAAGGTGAAGGGGAGAGTTCCCCTTACCACCCGGGCGACTCTCAGCAGGCGGTGCTGGTCGGTCGGCACCGTGGTGTCCAGCGGTTCCATGAAGTCGGCGACCTCGCCGACCCCGCTGGGCGCCATGAAGCGGGTAACCAGCACGGCGGTGTCCGACAGGTACAACTGGCGGACCGTCAACCCGTTCCCGGGCGGAAGGTCGGCGGCGAGCCGGCAGTATCCGCCGCGCTCGCTGTCGAGAAGAGAGGCGAAAATGCTGGGCGAATCGAACCGCGGCGTACACCACCAGTCGATGGACCCGTCGGAGGACACCAACGCGGCGGTCTGAAGATCGCCAATCATTCCATGGTCGGCGATCGGAGGGTAGCTGCTCACGGTCGCGCTCCTTCGGTCATGCCCCGCTGACGGCGCCGGCTTCCAGCCTGGTAGGCCAGTGCGCTCCGGGTTCCGAGCGTGCGCCCGATCCCGGTTCGGCGCACGCCGACGGCCGGCCACTACGCGTGGGTTGCGGCGGATACGCCCGGAATTCCGCAAAGCCGCCGGGTAGAAATCCCAGAAGTCCCAGAAGTCCGGTTCACGCACTCCCGGGGAATTGCTCGCGTGTCACCGTCCGTGACTGATCGAGTCGACAGTTTCGCTCCGCGGCGGGATTGTGCAGACGTTACCGGCTACGGGACGGAGGACGAAGTGCTGGCTACCCAGTACCTTGCGTATGACTATCCGGTTCTAGGCGCCTTCTGGACCATGCTCTGGATCTTTATGTGGGCGGTCTGGCTGGTCCTCGTCATTCGAGTAGTTGTCGACATCTTCCGCGACAGAGAGTCGAGCGGCTGGGCAAAGGCCGGATGGCTGGCACTCGTCCTCATCCTGCCCTTCTTCGGAATCCTCGCCTACCTCATCGTGAAGGGGCAGGCCATGGCCGACCGGGACTCGCGCCGGGTCGAGGACCAGCGCAGCACGCTCAACGCCTACATCCGCGACGTTGCCGGCGGGAGCAACAAGGAGGTCGACGACCTGACCAGGCTTTCCCGACTCAGGTCCAGTGGCGACATCACCGACGCCGAGTTCCAGCGCGCGAAGGAGAAGATCCTGCACTGACAGTGAACCCCCTTCCACTGCCGTTGACGAACAGGCCCGACCTGGCCAGGAAACGCATCGGTGGAAAAGGTTCAGTCGCGGTCGGTAAGCCGTTCGCCGTCGGCCTCGTCGGCGGCGAACGGCGCCGGCCCGCAGCGACTGAGCAGGACCTGCACGCGAGTCCCGGCGAGGCCTAAGTGCCTGTCCTGAATCTTGATGGTCGGTTAGCTGTCGGTGGTCGTCCGGGCGGTCCATCGCGGGGCCGGGACGCCG
>NZ_JADWYX010000183.1 GCF_016786355.1 Frankia sp. AgB1.9 | reverse complement strand
GGCCATCGGGTGCCTCCTCTACCTGCGCCTATGCACAGAGTGTCACAGTGGAGTTACACCGTTGTTCTTACAGTCCCGGCTGCGGCGCGGGGCAGAGGTGGGTGGACGGCCGGTCCCAGCGCTACACCTTTGATGAACCCCTGGGGGATGAGGGCGACCTGGAGGGAAGGTCGGTGACTGTCCGTGAGATCTGTGCGTGTCTCGGCCGAGAGCCCCTACCTGGCAGGTTGCTGCCAAACGGGCGACCCTGTCGTCTCGCGGGGACAGATTGGTGGCACTCAAGTGCTATCCGGGATTTGCTTTTCAGCATGCAGTTGGGCGGGCTCGACGCGAGCGGACCGCGCAGGTCGGCTACGGGCTGGCATCTGCCCCGCTCTCACGGTGGCCCACGCCGAGGGTCGGCGCTGAGGCTGGCGGAACGCGGCTGGTACGGAAGGTGAACAGCGGGCGCGTAGTGCGGCAGGCCCGGCTGCCGCCTTCGTGCAGGTGGCTGGCGGGACGTCGTCTCGTCGGCGCTTGACGCACCAGAAACGCTCTGTTGCATCCAGCACCGCAGGCCGCCGGAGTGCTGTTGCCTACTCGCTGTGAGCATGGGGAGGCCGGCTGGCGAATTTTAGGGCAGTTTTTGCTGCTCGTCGTCGTGACTTTTGTCCGCTTGTGGTCAGGTACGCCCTGAGTCGATAACCATGCCCAACGGGGTGCGCGTTCGGCGATGGGGCGGTCATCATGCGTCACACAGTGCCCGGTTGGAGCGGCCCTCACGGACTGTTCACGGCCGCCGCGTGCGCGACGACACCGCCGTCCGGCCGTCGCGAGGGATCGGCCTGGCCTCGGACTGGCAACGGCGGGCGAAGGTTCCGGCCTGCGCACAGCGTGAGCGTCGGCGGGTCGTGGCGATGGGCGTGGGCTGCCCGCGTGCTGCTTGCCGCGGCGCTGGCGGTTCTCGCGGCGTGTAGTTCAGGCGGGGGATCGCCTGCGGACACGCCGCCCGCTGGTGGCACGTCACCGGCCAGCGTGTCGGTGTCGCCTTCGCCGACGTCGCCGGCTGATCTGGCGAAGGTCCGTGGCGTCGCCGCGTATCTGGGGATGTGGCGCGAGGCCGCGGTAGCGAGTCATTCCTCGGACTGGCAGGACCCGAAGCTGTCGGCCTACGCGTCCGGCTCCGCGTTGCAGGTCCTGACCGGCGCGCTGTACGCCGACCATGCCAACAAGGTCGTCTCCAAGGGTGCGTCGGTCAACACGCCGACGGTGACCTCGGTGGATCCGGCGGCGACGCCGACGACGGTGGTGATCGCGGACTGCGGCGACGATGCGGGGTGGCAGAAGTATCACGCCGACCCCGGTGCGCCGGACGACGGGCAGCTGGTCGCGGGATCTCCGGGCGGCCGGCGGCAGATCACCGCCGAGGTGAAACTGCACCAGGATGGTGTGTGGCGGGTTACCCGCTTCGCGGTCAGGTCGGTGGGCTCTTGCTGACCCGAGCCGCCGTGGTTCTCGCTGCGGCCGTGGCGGTGTGGATCGCGACCGCAGGGCCGGTGCGAGCCGCACCGCCCGATCCTTCAGGCCCAGACGATCAGGGTTTCTACGGGTCGGTCAACTGCGACGAAAACCCGCACCCTGGCTGCGAGCTGTTCGCGGGCAGTGGAACAACCCCCCTGCCTCCCGCGCCCGCGCAGGGATCCGCCCCTGCCGCCCACGGGCCGGGCGCCACGGCCGCGCCGGGCGACCGGAATCTCACCCCGCCGGCGACGGCGCAGTGCTCCTATGTCCGCAGCGACTATCAGCCACCAGCGGCCGGAATACGGCCGGTCGTCTATCAGCGGCCGGCCCGCAGCGGCGTGGTTGTAGGAGCGGCGGTGTTCCGTCCGTCCGGCATGTCGGTGCGGCCGGTGGCCTCGGCACCCGGCCAAGGGCCTGGGGCCTGGTACCTCTATACGTGCACGACCGGTGGCGTGCGCGACACGCTGTACCGGCCGCCGATCTGGCTACCAGACCCGCCAGCAGCAGGACCGGCCGTAGACCCGCGGGCGTTGGCCGAACAGGCCCGCGACCATCTGCGCCTCGCCGGTCCACGGATCGCGATGAGCCCGGTCGCCGATCAGCTGGTGCGGCTGCCGACGTGGCTGTGGCTGGATGCGGCGGGCTGGAATCAGGTGGCCGCGACGGCGGCGGCGGACGGAGTGTCGGTGACCGCGGTCGCCCGGCCGGTGCAGGTGACCTGGTCTATGGGCGACGGCGTGACGGTGACGTGTACGGGTCCGGGCACGCCGTTCCCGGCGCATGCCGATCCGAAGGCCGCGTCGCCGGACTGTGGTTACACCTACCGGTCGCGGTCGCTGGATTCCCCGGGTGGGGTGTTTCGGGTGACGGCGACGGTGCGCTGGGACGTGTCGTGGGCGGGCGCGGGCCGGGCGGGGGTGTTTCCCGGGTTGACGACCGTGTCGGCGGCGGCGGCCCGGGTGATCGATATTCCGGCGTTGACGACGGGCGGCGGCTGATGGCCAGGGTCGGTTCGTCCGGTCCGAAGGCGTGCCGTCGCGGCGCCACCTCGGGAGGCGGGTCGCGGTGACAGCTCCATACTCACCGTCCCGCGCGCCGCGCGACCGCGCGGGCCATGGCAGGGATGCGGCGGCGCGGATGACGGGTGCTCCTCGGCGGCGTCGGCGGGTGCCGTATCTGCTGGTCGGGGTGGTCCTGGTGGCGGGCTGCGCGGTGGCTGGCCTGCTGGTGGGCGTGCGGGTGGGGTCGCGTGCGCCGGTGCTGGTGTTGGCCCGTCCGGTGTCGGTGGGCCAGGTCCTGACGGCGGCCGATGTCCGTCAGGTGCGGATCTCCGCTGATGGTCTCGACACGATCCCGGCGGGGTCGATGGGCAGTGTGGTGGGCCGGCCGGTGGCGTTCAGCCTGCCGGCGGGCACGGTCCTGACCCGCGCCGTGGTGGGTGCCGCGCAGGTGCCGCCGGTGGGGAAGGCGATCGCGGCCGTTGGGTTGAAAGCCGGCCAGTACCCGACGGGTCTGTCGGCGGGGTCGCGTGTGCTGGTGGTCGTCACCCCGACGGCCAGCGCTGTGACGACGTCGGATTCGTCGGGTGTGGCGCAGGCGTGGCAGGCGACGGTGGTGGCGGTGACGGTCAGCGAGACCGCGCAGACGACGGTCGTGTCGTTGCAGCTGGACGAGGCGGATGCCCGCGCGCTGGCGGCGGCGCCGGTGGGCCAGGTCAGTCTGGTGACCCTCAGTGCCGGGGCCGGGTGAGCGGGCCGGTGATCGTGGCGGTGGGGTCGCTCAAAGGCAGCCCGGGAGCGACGACGGTGGCGCTCGGGCTCGCAGATCGCTGGCCGGCAGACGGTGGGGATCCGCTGGTGGTCGAGGCGGACCCGGATGGCGGGGACCTCGCCGGTCGCTTCTCGCTGGCTGCTGCCCGCGGGTTGGTGTCGCTGGCGGCGGCGGCCCGGCGGCCGGACGCGGCCCGCTCGGTGGATGAGCATGTTCATGAGCTTCCGGGTGGGCTGGGGGTGGTGGTCGCGCCGCCGGGCGCGGAGCAGGCCCGGCAGGTGTTGGCGCAGCTGGCGGGTGGCGGCTGGTCGTTGCTGTGGTCCGCGGCCCGCGCGCAGGGCCGGCCGGTGATCGTGGATGTGGGCCGGTTCGATCCGACGGGGCCGGCGGGTCCGGCGCTGGGGGCGGCGGATGTGGTGTTGCTGGTCGTGCGCGGCCGGACCGATGAGCTCGCGCAGCTGGCGGCACGGCTACCGACGATCCGCAGCGCGCGGCTGGCTTCCTGGTTTGTGGTGGTGGTTGAGGAGGCGGGCCGGTCGGCCGGGTTCCCGGTGTCCACCGTCAGCCGAGCGTTGGGGGAGCGGGTCCTGGGTCCGGTCCCGCACGACCCGGCCGCCGCCGCGGTCCTCGCGGGGGCGCGCCGCACGCGGGGTGGGATCGGCCGGTCCCGGTTGGGCCGCGCCGTCGCTGCCCTGGCGGGCTTTCTCGCGGACCGTGACCCCGACGAACTGACACCTGTTGTGTCGTCGCCGGTCGCCGCGCTGGAACCGGCGGCACCCGCCGCCGGGGCGGGTTGGCTGCCAGAGGTGCCGGTGGCCCGGAGGCCGGTATGACGAGCGTGTCCGCGTGGGCTCGCGGCCCCGGCGAGCTGACCGCGACGGCTCTGCCGGGGCGGGCCTCCGGGTCGGCGGCCGAGGGATTGCGTATCCATCTGCGTGAGGGGTTGCGTGCGGCGTTGGCCGCGCGGCTGTCCGCCACCGACACCCCGGACGGCCCCGGGCTCGGTGGCCCGGGGCGGGAGGCGTTTGCCCGGTCGGTGCTGGTCGACCTCGCCGAGGCCCATACCACCGCACAGCTGGCCCGCGGGGTGGCGCTGCTGTCTTCGGACGACGAGCAGCAGATCCTCGCCGAGGTCCTCGCCGAGGTCCTGGGCTTGGGCGGGTTGGAACCTTTGCTCGCGGACAGCTCGATCGAGAACATCAACATCACCGGGGATCGGGTCTTCATCCGCCGCGCAGATGGCAGCCGCCACCAGCTGCCCCCGATCACCGGTTCGGACTCCGAGCTGATCGGGCTGATCCGGGATCTGGCCGCGCACGCCGGGATCGAGGAGCGCCGCTGGGACCGCGGCGCCCCCCTGGTCAACTTCCATCTGCCGGATAAGAGCAGGGTGTTCGCGGCGATGGCGGTGACCGCGCGGCCGTCGGTGAGTATCCGCCGGCACCGGTTCCGCCACGTCACGTTGGGTGCGTTGCGGGCGAACGGGACGATCGACTACGGCCTGGAAATGCTGCTGGCCTGCCTCGTCCACGCCCGCAAGAACGTGATCATCGCGGGCGGGACCGCGATGGGGAAGACGACGCTGCTGCTCGCGCTGGCCGATCAGATTCCGCCGTCCGAGCGGCTCGTCACCGTGGAGGACGTGTTCGAGCTGGGCCTGGACACCGATGCGGAGGCACATCCGGATGTCGTCGCGATGCAGGTCCGCGAAGCCAACACCGAAGGCGAAGGCCAGATCAGCGCCTCCGATCTGGTGCGGGCCGCGCTGCGAATGTCACCCGATCGAGTGATCGTCGGTGAGGTCCGCGGCGCCGAGGTCATCCCGATGCTCAACGCGATGAGCCAGGGCAACGACGGGTCGATGACCACCGTCCATTCGTCGACGAGCCGGGGGGTGTTCACCCGGCTGGCGTCCTATGCGGTGCAGGGTCCGGAGCGGTTGCCGTTGGAAGCGACCAACCTGATGATCGCCAGCGCCATCCACGTCGTGGTGCACCTGGCCGAGCCGCGCGGCGAGCGAGGCCGGCGGGTCGTGTCGTCGGTGCGGGAGGTCGTGGACGCCGACGGCCCCACGGTGATCACCAACGAGCTGTACCGACCCGGTTCGGACCGCCGTGGCTACCCCGCGGCCCCGCCTACCGGGGAACTGCTCGACGACCTGATCGACGTCGGGTTCGACCCGCAGCTGCTGGCGCAGGGGCGGTGGTCATGACCGGCCTGTTCGGGTTAATCGGCCTCGGCGCCGGCGCCGGCCTCCTGTTGATCGTCTACGGCTGGCGCGGCACCCCAGCCGACGAACCCCGCCACCCCGGCCGGGCGCGAGCCTGGCTCTGGCAGACCGACCCGCGGTTCGGCCGGTGGGCCGCCGCGTCGGTCGCCGCCGGGATCGCCGCCGGCGCGGTCACCGGCTGGGTCGTCGGTGGCCTGCTGGCCGCGATGGCGGTCTACGGGCTGCCGCGGATGCTCGGCCCGGACCGGGCGCAGACCCGTCAGGTGGCGCGGACGCAGGGGATCGCGGTGTGGGCCGAGCAGCTGCGCGACACCCTCGCCGCCGCGGCCGGCCTGGAACAGGCGATCGTCGCGACCGCGGCGACCGCCCCGGCGGCGATCCGCGCCGAGATCCGGCTGCTCGCCGCCCGGGTCGAACGCCGCGAACGCCTCGGCCCGGCCCTACGCGCCCTCGCCGACGATGTGAACGACCCGCTGGCCGATCTGGTGATCGGCGCCCTGCTGTTGGCCAGTGAGCATCAGGCCCGTCAGCTGTCGGGGCTACTCGGCCAGCTCGCCGCGACGGCCCGCGCCCAGGTCGACATGCTGGGCCGCATCGAGGTCGGCCGGGCCCGGATGCGGACCACGATGCGCGTCGTCGTCGCCACGAGCCTGACGTTCGCCACCGGCCTGGTGATCTTCAACCGGCCGTTCCTGCACCCCTACAACACCGCCACCGGCCAGCTGGTCCTGCTCGCCGTCGGAGCGATCTTCGTCGGCGGGTTCGGGTGGCTGCGACGCATGTCGACGATCAACGTAGAAGTCCGCATGTTCACCACCGACCCCGATCCGGTTGCCGCGCCGGCGGCGGTGCTACCGGCGTCGACGGTCGGCGGGTGGGAGCTGCGGTGACCGTGACGTTGATGGTGCTGGCCGCCGGGGTCGGCGTCGGTCTGTGGGCTTTGGCGGTGTGGCTGTTTCCCCCCAAGCCCTCGTTGGCCGAGATCCTGGCCCACCTCGAACCGACGGCGGCGACGCCCGCCGCCGCACCTTCCGGGGTGCCGCCCGAGCAGGACGGATGGGCGGTGCGCGCCGGCTGGCCGTTCATCGGCCTGCTACGCGCCACCGGCCTACCGACCGCCGCACTACGGCAGGACCTGGCCGCGCTGGGCCGTTCCGCCGAGGCGCACCTCGCGGAGAAGGCCACGGCAGGGTTGGCAGGGGCGCTGTTTCCCTCCGTGGTGGGACTGGCGTTCGCCGCCGGGGGCCGGCCATTCCCGTGGACGATCCCGGTCACGCTCGCCCTGCTGCTCGGGGTCGGCGGATTCATGCTCCCGGACCTCACTGTGAAGGCCGACGCTGACCGCCAGCGCCGGGCGTTCCGTTACGCGCTGTCGGCGTATCTGTCGCTGATCCAGGTGCTACTCGCTGGCGGCGCCGGCGTCGAGAGCGCCCTGACCGACGCCGCCGCGATCGGCGACTCCTGGCCGTTCGTCGCGTTGCGCCGGGCGCTGCGGACCGCCCGGGAAACCCGCGTCAGCCCCTGGGTCGCACTCGGCCAGCTCGGCGCGGACCTTCAGGTCTCCGAGCTCGTCGAGCTCGCCGACGCGGTCGCGCTCGCCGGCACCGAAGGTGCCCGCGTCCGCCAGTCGCTGGAAGCCAAAGCCACGACGCTGCGGGTCCGCCAGGCCCAGGACGCCGAGGCAGACGCGGCTGCGGCGACCGAACGGATGAGCGTCCCCGGTGTCCTGATCGCGGTCGGGTTCATTCTGTTCATCTTTTATCCCGCGTTGACGTCTATCAGCCGCTCGTTCTAGGAACGCCCGTCGGAGGAACCGTGTTCGACCGTCTCTGCACCTGGTGGTCACAAATCGCAGCCCGCGCCGCCAAAGCGCCGCCCGATCAGCGCGACCGCGGCTCCACCACGGAAAACGTCATCTGGATCGCGGCACTCGCCGCGCTCGCGCTCACCATCATCGGGATCTTCGGCCCCGAGATCTTGCACGCGGCGAACCGCGTGGTGTTCGAGTAGCCGACGTCTGACGATGCTCACGAGTGTCCGGCCGGTCAGGGCCCGGCGCGGCCCCGCCGCGAGGGCCCGGGGATCGGTGCACCACCGTCCCGGAGGCTCCCGCCGCGGCGGGATGCGTACGCGTCCCCAGCATCCCAGCCGCCGGCCCGGCCGGGCGCGGGCGTGCGCACGGCGGGTGCCGGTCGGCCGGGATGCGGATCGGGGTGCGGTGACGGTCGAGATGGTGTTCGTGTTGCCGTTGGTGTTCACGATCGTGTTGCTGCTCGCGCAGGTCACCGTCTGGGCGCACGCGAGCCAGATCGCCCAGGTGACCGCGGCCCGCGCGCTGGCCGCGAGCCGCGCCGACGGTGGCAGCGTCGCCGCCGGGCAGACCACCGCGGCGGACACCCTCGCTCAGCTCGGCCAGTCCAGCCTCGTCAACCCCCAGGTCACCATCACCCGGGCCGGTGCCCAGGCCACCGTCCACGTACATGGCACGGCCGCCAGCGTCCTTCCCTGGCTGCACGTAGGCATCAATGCCGACGCGACCGGCGTGATCGAACAGCGCGCGCCATGACCCGTAGACCCACGGCCATCACGGCCGGTCGACCCAGGTGTGACCGGGGCTCGGCGACCGCCGAACTGGTCCTGATCATGCCCGTCCTGGTGCTGATGTTGATGTTTCTCGTGCTGTGCTACCGGATCAGCGACGCCAAGCTACGCCTCGCCGACGCCGCCCACCAAGCGGCACGCGCGGCGTCGATCGCCCGCACCCCGACCCAGGCCGTCACCGACGCCCAGGCCACCGCGCAGAGCGCGTTGGCCGACGCCGGGGTCACCTGCGAGCACCTGACCGTCGACACCGACCCCGCCGGCCTGACCCCCGGCGGCCTCGTTCACGTGACCATCACCTGCACGACCCGCCTGGACGATCTTGCGGTGCTCGCGGTCCCGGGCAGCGCGGCCCTGCACGCCTCCGCCACCTCGCCAGTCGATCTCTTCGGCGACCAGCTGGGGCAGGCCTCATGACCTGCCGACCGGCCGGCCCGGCTCGTCGGGATGGGGGGACGGTCACCGCGTTCGTCGTTGTCATGGTCGCCGCGGTCGTCATGTTCGGTGGCCTGATCCTTGACGCCGGCGGGGCGCTGGCCGACAAGACCGCGGCGATGGGCGTCGCGCAGGAGGCCGCCCGCGCCGGCGCCCAACACCTCGACCTGAACGCCTTCCGGACCAGCGGCACCGTGCGCCTCCTGCCCGACGAGGCGGTCGCCGCCGCGCAGTCCTACCTCACCCAGGCCGGCGCCACCGGCACCGCGACCGTCACGGGCACCACGGTGACCGTCACGGTCACCGTGACCCACCACAACCAACTGCTGGGCATCGTCGGCCTCAGCTCCCTGACCGTCACCGCGACCGGCAGCGCCCACCCCGCCCCACCACCCCTCGGAGCAGGCCCATGAACCCCCGGCCCGCCGCACGCATCGACCCGCCGTTCAGGCGGCAGCTCGCTGGCGGTGTTCTGGCACTGGGCCGGCTGATCCGTGCCCTGATCGCCCTCACCGCGCTGATCGTGATGGTGGCCGGCCTGCCGTGGGCGTTGTGGCATTTCATCGGCTGGCCGCTGCCCCACGGGGTGCCGTCGTGGGCAGAGACCGAGTCGCGGCTCGAAGGGCCGATGGACGACACCCTGCTCTTGGACATCCTGGCCGTGGTGCTGTGGGTGGCGTGGACCGCGTTCACGGTCTCGGTGGTGCGGGCGGTCCCCGACGTGGTGCGTGAGGCCCGCTGGCCGACCTACCGTCCGTCCCTTCCCGGGGGGATGCGCGGACTGGCGACGTTCCTGCTCGGCGCGGTCCTGCTCACCGCGTTGACCCGTAGCCCCTCCACGGCGGCCCGAGGTCCCGTCGCCGCGCCGGTCGCCGTCACCGCGCCCGCCGCGCCGCGGCTGGCCGTGGTCGCCGCGGTCCGGTCAGCCGAGGCGACCCTTCCGGCCGCCCCGGCGGGCACCGTGGTGGTGCAGCTTCCACACAACGGGATCTACGACAGCCTGTGGCGGATCGCGGAGCGGGGGTTGGGTGATGGGGCGCGCTGGCCGGAGATCTGGCGGCTGAACCAGGGCGTCCCGCAGGCCGACGGCCGGGCCCTGGCACAGCCGGGCCTGATCCGCCCCGGCTGGATTCTGCAGTTGCCCACCACGACGACCCCCGCGCCACCCCCGACGCGTGCGCCGGACCCCAGCACGCCCGTCTCCGTGACACCGCCGCAAGCGCATCCCTCGACACCGCCGGCCAGCCCGTCCGCGACGCCCCGTCCCTCGACCCAGGCGGCCCCCGCGCCGGCCAGCGGGCCCTTCGGTGTGGGCAGCACGCCCGCCTCGCCACCCGTCTCGGCGACGCCGTCGCCGACGGCGTCGGTGACCCCGTTTGTGCCCTCGGTGCCCCCCGCGCCTGCGCCCCGTCTTCCCGGTCCGGCGCCGTCGCAAGGCCCAGGGGTGCAGTTTCCGTCCGGTGGCTACCTCGGCCTGGGCGCCGTCGCCCTGCTCGTGGCCGCGTTGTTCTCGGTGCGGCTGTGGCGCCGCCGCCGCTACGTGCCCGGCAGCGGCCGGCGCGACGACCTGGACGAGGGTCCGGTCATCCGCCAGCTCGCCGACGCCTACAACACCGCCACCGCCGAACTCGACGACGACGGGGAGCTCGTCGTCATCCGCCCACCCGGCGACCCGCATGTCGTTGGCCGCCGCCACGCGCAGGCCACCGCCGCGGCCCACGCCGCCCCGTCTGGCGCCCGGATCGTCGGGACGACCCCCGACGGCCAGCCCCTGGCGCTCGACGTCGCCGCGACCCGCGGTCTCGGCCTGATCGGACCTGGAGCCGACCCGGCGATCCTCGCGCTACTGATTGCCCTGCTCGCCGAACGCCACCGCCCCGACGCGACCCCCGTGGAGATCCTCATCCCGGCCGCCGACGCGCGCCGGATGCTCGGCCCGGACAGTGCTGCCGCCGCCCCGCGGCGGCTGCACGTCGTGGGTGACCTCGCCACGCTGCTGGACCGGTTGGAAGCCGAGGTCGTCACGCGGGCGCGTCTGGCCGCCATCGGCCAGGACGCCGGGCGTTCCACCCTCGTCGTCATAGCCGCCCCGGATCAGACGTCTGACCGCCGCCTACAAGCCGTACTCGACAACGGATCGCCGCTAGGGATCGTGGGCGTCCTCTACGGGCAGTGGCGGCCTGGCGCGACCGTGCGGGTCCGACCCGATGGTGTCGTCGGCGCGGCCAGCCCCGGCCTCGGCGCGACCCTCGTGGGCAGCCGGCTGTTCACCGTGCCGGCCACCGACGCGACCGGGCTTCTCGACCTGCTCGCCGACGCGGACCCCTCCGCGGACCGTCAGGAGGCGTTCCGGGCGGGAAACCCTACCGAGGGGCCGCCGGCCCCACCCACCTTCGCCCTGCCCCTCCCTAACCCCACCCCCGCGCCGCCCCCGGCGTCGCACCAACCGCTGGCCGACGAGGGCGCCGCTGGCACTGCGGTGGCCGGCCCCGCCGAGACGCCGCCCCCGGCACCGGTGGACGCTGCCGTGCGAGTACCGATTCCGGCCGCACCGTTGCTGCTCACCCTGTTCGGCCCGCTGCGGCTGGCCTACCGGTCCGAGCCGGACAGCGGGTACCAGACGGTCGGCGGTATCGGGATCAAAGGACGTGAACTTCTGGCCTACCTCGCCGCCTACCGCGAGGGTGCGCGGCGCGACACCATCATCGGCGCGCTCTGGCCCGAGGACGGAGAACCCCGCAAGCGGTCCGACAACCGGTTCTATGCGGCACTGGTCCCACTGCGCCGGGCGATCGTCGCTGCGACGAACGGGTCGATCGACGACGTGTTCGAACACGTCGACGACCGCTGGTGGCTGCGCCGCGACCTGCTCACCGTCGACCTCTGGCAGGTTCAGGACGCCCTCACCGCCCGCCGCCACGCGACGACCACCGCCGACGCACTCGCTGCGGTCCTCCCCATGGCCGCGCTCTACACCGGCCACTTCGTGGAGGATCTCTCCGGGATCTGGTTTGAGGCCCACCGGGAGAATCTGCGCCGCCAGGTCACCGACACGCTCACCAGCCTGACCGCCGCCGTCGGCCAGGACAACTCGGACCGACTGGACCTGCTCGAAGCGCTGCGCCACCTCGACCCCCACGACGAGGGGCTCTACATCGAGATCGCCCGCTCCCAGGCTCTCCTCGGCCAGCACGCAGCCGTCGCGGATACCTACCGCCGGCTATGCGCCGCCCTCGCCGAACTCGGCGAGCGCCCCGCTGCCGGGACCGACCGCGCCTTCCAAGCGCTGACCCGGCCCGGCCCGCGCGGCGCCCGCTCCGCCTGAGGACCGCCAGCGGACCGCGGTCTGCGGGACCGAGTCTCGGCATCCGGCAGCTCCTGACGCCAGTCACCGCGCTACCGGCGCCACCCGAGCTGCCAGGCCCCCTGGGCTGCTGGCCTCGGCCGGCACACCCACCGAACAAGCCAGGAGAACAAAACGGAAGCAGCGCATTTCAGGGTGTGGTTCGGCCCGGACCCGGCTCACCGACGCGCTTTCTCATGCTTAAATCTGGGCGCCACGACAAGGATCGCGGAAAAGTGGAAGCGATATCGAGTGCCTCGCGGGCGGGGTATCCGCGGGTGCATTTATTTGGCCCGGCGGGATGCCGGGAACCGGGTCTTCCACGAGAGCGTGGAAACGACCCGGACGGTTCGGGCACCCTCGCCACATTCTGGCCGGCGCGAGTCGTCGCGCGCCTGAAACCAACTGCGGGCAGTAAATGCACGGCTACAGCCTGTTCGTCCGCTCGCCCGTCCGCCTATCCGTCCGCCTATCCGTCCGCCACATAAGTCGGGCGGTCCGCCCGACGGTCCCGCCTCAGCTCACGGCACGTGTACCACCGCCCAAGTACCCCCGGACTGGGTAGCGAGGCTACGAGCGGATAGTCGGTGCAGGCCCGGGGGGCGGCGGCCCGGGGATATGTCGCCCGGCATGTGCTGTTATCGGTCAAGAATTTTGTTTCCCTTCTTTGGTGTTTGGTGCCTTTTGTATTTGCATTCTTGCCTTTCCCCTTTTGCCTTTCCGTGTTGCCTGTAATCCCTTCCTGGTCTGCCTGAATCGATCGCATGAATCATGAAACGGGCGGACGAATGGGGTTGTATTTCGGCGTGAATGGGGGACAATGGAATTGCCGGTTTGGCAGAGAGCCACCGGACCCATTCCCTCCCGAGAAACGGTTCCCTCATGAGTGACACGATCTTTCGATCCGACACACCGGCGGCTGTCGCGGGCGCAGATGTGACGCCCGAGGACATGGCGCGGGTCACGGAAAGTGACTGGTTGGAGATCCGGACCATCGCGCGGCGCTACTGCCGCACTGTGAACGCGTCGCGGTCCCGTAAGCGTATGGACGGAAACACGACCGTGGCGGGTGGGCCGTTCGGCCAGTACGGCACGGCGGACATCAGTGACGACGTGACCCAGGACGCGGTGCTGCTGTTCGCGCAGCGGCTTGCCACGGTGAGCGGCAAGTTTGAGCCCGCGTCGCTGTCGGTCGAGACGCGGGAGCCCGACAGCTGGCTGTATGTGACCCAGACTGGACGGGTGTTCGTCGCGGACCGCCACATGATCATGTTCTGGGCGGTCCGGCAGGCTGGTAGGCGGAACGGCTTCCGGACCGATGAGAGGCTAGACCCGATCGACGCCACGCCGGGCGCCCAGTACATGCAAGGACTGGCGCGCGCCGAATTCGTGGCCGTGGGCACCTACATGGCCGGCATGAGTGACATCATCTGGCAGGCTGGTTGGGATGACGGGTCCGACTTCCCGATCTTGGCGGACTGTCTCAACGAGGGCAGCCAGGCAGAGGATCTTGGTCGGGCGGGTGTGATTTCCCGCGTGGCACAGAAGCACTTCGGCGGCAGGTGGGGATCAGGGCGCCCGATGCGCCGTACCCGTGAGGCTGCCATGGCCGAACTCCGCGAACTCACCCGCCGACTAGACGAGGCACGAGACAGCCTCGTCTACGCGTCCACACGTCGCGGCCCGCGTTCCGTGGGAGCCCTCCCAGACGAGTAGAACTACTCACGAAAAGGGGCGCCGGCCAAAGTGCGTGGCCCCCGTTGCTTTGGCCCGGGGGGGGGTTTGGGGCGGGGGGTGGGGGGGGGCGGGTGGGGGTATGAGGGTGAGGGGGGTCGGCC
>NZ_JADWYX010000182.1 GCF_016786355.1 Frankia sp. AgB1.9 | reverse complement strand
GGCCCGGGACGTCCCGGGCCCGGACGGTCGGGGCCGGGCCGGCGGGGCCCGGGCCGCTCGGGACCGGGCCGCCGTCCGTGACCGGGTCCGCCCGCCGCCCTTCCTGATCGCCCATCCCGACCGTTCGTTGGAGGATTTCTGATGTCTGCTGTCTCACCGGGTGCGAGTGCCGGTGTGGAGGTCAGTGACCGGGTGACGATCCCGGCGGATCTCAACGTCGAAGATCGCATCCTGGCGGGTCTGACCGCCCGCCAACTGGCCCTGCTCCTCCCGACGCTGCTGCTGGCGGCTGGCCTGTTCTGGGTGCTGTCCCCGGTGGTGCCGCTCCCGCTGGTCGCGGCGGTGTGTGTCCCGGTCGCCGGGGTCGGGACGGCGTTGGCGCTCGGGCGCCGCGACGGCCTGCCCGCCAGCCGCTATGTGGCCGCCGCGATCGCGTTCCACCGCACCCCACGGCTGGCCCTGCCGGCCGCCGACACGGCCGACACGGCGCCGTCGGGTGGCTGGGTGCCGGACATCGCCGCCGCCCGCCGCCAGAACGCGACAGCCGCGCCGCTCGCCTTCGACGTCCACGACGGGGGCCTCGAAGCCGCCGGCGTGGTCGACCTCGGCGTCGACGGGGTCGCGGTCCTGGCCGAGGCCGACGGCGCGACGCTGACCCTCGCCTCCCCGGCGGAGCGGGCGAGCGCGGCGGTGGCGTTCGCCCGGCTGCTGAACGCCCTGTCGGGCCCGGTGCAGATCACGGTGCGCGCCGCCCCGGTCGCACTCGCCCCGCACCTGGCTCGGCTGCGCGCCCACGCCGAAGGACTGGCGCATCCGGCGCTGGCCGCCGCGGCCGAGGCACACGCCGACTTCCTCGAGGACCTCGCCGCCGGGCGCACCCTGCTGGCCCGCCAGATCCTGCTCACCGCCCGCGAACCCGTCCCACCCCGCAGCGGGGCGGCCGGGTGGGAGGCCGCCGCCGGCCGTGCCGTGCGCCGGCTGGAGGAAGCCCGCCTGCTGCTCGCCCCCGCCGGAGTCGGCGTGCGGATCCTCGACGGCCCCGCCGTCGCCAGCCTGCTCGCCTCCCTCGCCCACCCCGGCGCCCCCGCCCTACCCGACGGCATCACCGCCACCGGCCCCATCACCGGCCCGAGCTTCGGAGAGTTCTCATGAGCCCCCGCCTTCTCCGCCGACGCCCCACCCCACCTGACGAGAACGGGCCGGTGGTGTGGACACCGCCCGGGCTGGAAGTCGAAGCCCGACAGCTGTGGGTCGGGGACCTCGTCGCGGCGACCGTCGCGGTCGTCGGCTACCCCCGCGAGGTCGGCCCCGGCTGGCTGGAGCCACTGCTGTCCTACCCCGGCCGCCTCGACGTGTCGGTGCATGTGGATCCGATCGCGGCGCCGGTCGCGGCGTTGCGGCTGCGCCGCCAGCTCGCCCGCCTCGAATCCGGCCGACGTGCCGGAGACGCCGCCGGGAAGCTCGCCGACCCACTGATCGACGCGGCAACCTACGACGCCGAGGACCTCGCCGGCCGGCTCGCCCGCGGGGAGGACCACATGTTCACCGTCGGCCTCTACGCCACCATCTACGCCGAAGACCCTGACGAGCTCGTCGAGGAGAAGGCGCGGGTGACCGCGCTCGCCCACAGCCTGCTGCTCGCCGTGCACCCCACCACCTACCGGATGCCGGCAGGCTGGGCGTCCACACTGCCCCTGGGTAGTGACCTGCTGGGGTTGCGCCGCACGATGGACACCTCGGCGCTGGCCGCCGGGTTCCCGTTCACCACCCCGGACCTGCCGCTGCCCGATCCGGACCGGCCCGGCGCGGGACCGGTCGTCTACGGGCCGAACCTGCACTCCGCCGGTCTGGTCGCCCACGACCGGTGGGCCCAGGCCAACTACAACTCGGTCACCCTCGCCAGTAGCGGCGCGGGGAAGTCCTACCTGACCAAGCTCGACGTCCTGCGCTCGCTGTTCCAGGGCGCGCAGGTCGCGGTCATCGACCCCGAGGACGAATACGCCCCGCTGGCCGCCGCCGTCGGGGGCACCCACCTGCCCCTCGGCGCACCCGGGGTGCGGCTCAACCCGTTGGACCTTCCCGCCCACGGCCGCTCCGACCCGGACCTGCTCACCCGCCGCGCCCTGTTCACCGGCACCCTGCTCGCGACCCTGCTCACCGACCCCGACCAGACCGCCACCGCCGGCCTGGACGCGGCGGTTCGGGCCGCGCTCGACCGGGCGATCCTCGCCGCGTACCGCACCGCCGGGATCACCGGCGACCAGGCCACCTGGACCCGGCCGCCACCGCTGCTGCGCGACGTCGCGACCGCGCTCGGCGCTGACCCCGACCCGGCCGCCACCACGCTGGCTGCCCGGTTGGAGCCGTTCACGACGGGCAGCCATCGCAGCCTGTTCGACGGGCCGACCACCCTCGCGCCCGAGGGTCATCTGGTCGTCTACTCGCTGCGCGCCCTGCCTGCCGAGCTGCGCGCCGCCGGCACGCTGCTCACCCTGGATGCGATCTGGCGGACCGTCGCCGACCCGGCCCGGCGGCGGCGCCGGCTCGTCGTCATCGATGAGGCCTGGCAGCTGATGGCCCACCCCGCTGGCGCCACCTTCCTGCGCCAGCTCGCCAAAGCCGCCCGCAAACACTGGACCGGGTTGGCACTGGTCACCCAGGACGCCGCCGACCTGCTCGCCACCGACCAGGGCCGCGCCGTCGTCGCGAACGCCGCCACCCACCTGCTGCTGCGCCAGGACACCTCCGCCGCCACCCAACTCACGAGCGCGTTCGGCCTCTCCGACGGCGAGATGAGTTTTCTGCTCTCCGCCCGTCCCGGCGATGCGCTGCTGCTCGCCGGGCCGGGACGGCGCGCGGCGTTTCGAGCCGTCGCTTCTGATGACGAACACGCCCTGATCACCACAGACCCGGCCGAAACGCCGACCACCGGGCCGCACACCAGCCCGGCCGGCCCGGCCGCCGTCGCCGTCTCGCGTCAGCAGTGGTCACCGGCCGACGACGCCGACCCGCTCTGACCGACCCCAGTCACACGCCCGCCCTGGCGCCGTCCCGCCGCGTTTCGAGGAGTTCCCCATGCCCCCGACCGTCATCGCGTTCACCTCGCTGCCACCGCCACCCCCACGACCCGCAGCGCCGCATCTCCCGCCCGCTCTGGCCAGCCGGCTCGCTGGCATCCTCCACTGGGCCGCGACACTGCTCACCCGCCATCCGCTCCTGACCGGCGTCGCCCTGATGGCCGCAGTGGTCATGGCGAGCGAGGCCCAGGTCCTGCTCCGCCGCCACCGCCACACCCGCCTCGCCACCGGGGCGCGTGTCGTGGAGGTCCTCGTCCCGCCGGAGGTGACCGCCGGGGGGGCGGGGGCTTTCTGGGGCCAGATGGCCGGCCTGTTGCGCCCCCCACTCGACCGGCTGATCTATGGGCAGCCGCACCTGGGCTGGGAGATCGTCGCCGGCCAGAGCGGCACCGCGTTTCGCCTGTGGGTGCCGGGCCAGGTCCCACCGGGCCTGGTCGAGCGGGCCGTGCAGGCCGCCTGGCCCGGCGCCCGCACCGACACCCGCCCCGCCACCCCACCCCTGCCCGAGGACGCGCTCGCCGTCGGCGGCCGGCTCCAGGTCGCCCGCCGCGACGTCCTCCCGCTGCGCGTCGACCCGGAAGGCGATCCGGTACGGGCGCTGCTCGCCGCCGCCGCGGACCTCGACACCCACGAACAGGCGGTCGTGCAGATCCTGGCCCGCCCCGTCACCGGCCGCCGGCTACGCCGGGCGGCCCGCGACGCCGAACGCCAGCGCGGCCAGCACCGGCCCACCCTCCTGATCGCCGCCCTGGACCTGCTCACCAGTCGGCCGCGCCCGTCTACCGGCAGCGGGAGAAGGCCGGGGCCGACCCCGCCGGAAGAAGCGGCCGCCTCGCGGGCGATCGGGGTCAAGCAGATCGGCCCCCGGTTCGCCGTCACCGTCCTCTACACCGCCGCCACCAGCCACACCCCCGCCGACCAGGCCGCCCGGCGGGCGGCGCTACGGGTCCTGCGCGGGCGGGCGCACGCCCTGGGTTCGGTGTTCGCGCTCTACGCCGGTCACAACTACCTGCGCCGTCACCGCCTACCCCACCCCATCCCCGCGCTCGCCGGCCGCCGGCTTGGCCGGGGCGCGCTCGCCAGCGTCGAGGAACTCGCCGCCCTCGCCCACCTCCCACTCGACACCGCGGTGCCCGGGCTGGCGCGGGCCGGGGCGGCAGCGGTCGCAGCTCCCGCCGCGATCCCGACCGGCGGCCCGGACGTGAAAATCCTCGGGGATACCGATGCGGGGCGGCGCAGGCCGGTCGGGCTGCGGGTCGCTGACGCTCGCCATCACGTCCACGTCCTGGGCGCCACCGGCTCGGGGAAGTCGACGCTGCTGGCGAACATGATCCTTGACGACGTCGAGGCCGGCCGAGGGACGGTCGTGGTCGATCCGAAGGGCGACCTGGTCAACGACCTGCTCGCTCGGCTGCCCGCGGACGTGGCGGACCGGGTGATCCTGCTGGACCCGCAGGACAACGCTCCACCGCCGTGCCTGAACATTCTCGATGGCGCGGACCCGGATCTGGCCACCGATCAGCTCGTCGGGATCTTCCGGCGGATCTGGGCGGACAGTTGGGGTCCCCGCACCGACGACCTGCTGCGCGCGACCGCGCTGACGCTGCTGACTCGGCCGCAGGCAGCCGCTGGCGAGGTTCCGACGTTGATGGACGTCGTCACGCTGCTCACCGACCCGCAAGCGCGGCGCACAGCGACGACGGGGATCAAGGATCCGATCCTGGCCGGGTTCTGGAACTGGTACAACGCCCTGTCTGACGGTGCCCGCGCCCAGGCGATCGGCCCCGTCCTGAACAAGCTGCGCGCCCTGCTCCTGCGCAAGTTCGCCCGACAGGCTCTGGCGGCCGGCCGCTCCACGGTCGATCTCGCGGACGTGTTGGATCACGGAGGGCTGCTGCTGTGCCGGATCCCGAAGGGCACGGTCGGGGAGGACGCCTGCCAGATCGTCGGCTCGATCGTGCTCGCCAAGGTCTGGCAGACCGTGTTGACCCGCGCGCACCGGCCACCACACGAACGGCCCGACGCGACGGTGGCGCTCGATGAGTGCCAGAACTTTTTGACCCTGCCGGGGTCGATCGAGGACATGTTGGCCGAGGCCCGCGGCTACCGCCTCGGCCTGGTCCTGGCCCACCAGCACCTGCGCCAGCTCCCGACCGACCTCGCCGACGCCCTCGCGACCAACGCGAGAACGAAGATCGTGTTCGCGTGTTCCCCGCAGGACGCCGTCGCGCTCGCCCGCCACACCGCCCCCGTCCTGTCCGAACACGACCTGGCCCGGCTGCCGGCGTTCACCGCCGCGACCCGTCTCGTCGTGCACTCCGCGGACACCGCGGCGTTCACCCTGCGGACCAGGCCCCTGCCGCCGGCCGTTCCTGGCCGGGCCACCGTGCTGCGCCACGCCGCCCGCCGCCACACCGTGGTCGGTGAACCCCGCCCGGCGCATGACCCGCGTCCGCAGCCCGAGACAGGAGCGCCCCGATGACCGCCCATCGTGCCGCGCGCCCCGCCGCCGACCGGCTGGTCTGGGAGGCCGGCAGCCGGCTCACCCCCCGCGACCGGTGGCTACTCGCGATGCTCGCCGAACACCAGGTCCTCACCGGCGCCCAGATCACCCAACTCGCCTACACCAACCCCCGCACCGCCCAGAGCCGCCTCGCGCTGCTGCACGGCCTCGACGTCCTGGACCGCGCCCGCCACTACTACGGCCCGAGAACCGGCCCGTACCACTACACCCTCGGCCCGACCGGCGCCCGCCTGCTCGCCGCCGAACGCGGCACCACCCTCGCCGACCTCGGCTACCGCCGCGACCACTTGCTGACGCTGCTGAACTCCCCGCGGCTGGCGCACCTCGTCGGCACGAACGGCCTGTTCACCGCGCTCGCCCACACCAGCCGCACCCTCCCCGAGAAAGAGGGGCTGACCGCCTGGTGGCCCGAGACCCGGGCCGCCGCCATGTGGGGGCAGTTCATCCGCCCCGACGGCTACGGCACCTGGCACACGGCCCATCGCCGGCTGGACTTCCACGTCGAGTACGACACCGGCACCGAACCCCTCACCCGCGTCCTCGCCAAGCTACCCGGCTACGCACGGCTCGCCACCGCCAGCGGTATTCCCAGCCCCCTGCTGATCTGGCTACCGACCGCCGGCCGGGAAGCCCACCTGCGCGCCCGCCTCGCCGCGAGCTCCTCCCACGGCGCTGTTCCCGTCGTCACCGCCAGCCCCACCCCGACCAGCCCAGACGACGAGCCGGGTGACCTCGCCGGGGCGCGGACAGTCTGGCTGCCACTGGACGCGACCCGCAGAGCCACGCTCCACCAGCTCGCCGAGCGCTACGGCACCCTCACCACCCCCACCCACGACCCCGACGACGACCCTCCCGGCGACCGCGACGCGCCGTTTCCCCGGCCCCCGGCCGACCAGCCCTTACCGCACCCGGAACACACCACAACCACCACCGCTATTCCCGGGAATGTTCAATCAACTCGATTGCGCGGGTTTCCCGGACAGCAGATTATCCCGGGAAAAGCCCGGTAAGAAACCGTCACTGGAACCGGAGGCGCGTATCCCGCCGGGCCGGCCCGGTCTTGGCGGCCCGCGGCCCTCGCCTGGCCGGAGTGCGCCGCGGGATCGGCCACGCCAGACAGCCCGTCCGCCCTGCATCAGCAGCGGCCCGAAAAGACCCCTCCCTGGGGTCAAGGAAAACCCCAGGAAGACCCCTCGCTCTAAGCGCGAGTACCAATCACCAGCCGAAACCGCAGGCCACCGGCCCGTAGGGTACTCACTCGCCAGGCCAGACTCGCCGACGAGAGAACGTCACACGTACTGCGAGCCCCCCACCCCTACCGGGGCGGGGGGCTCGCAGTCCGCGTTCCGTTCTCCCATCGGCCCTTCGGCCCTACGGGCCGGCCGGCCCGCGCGGGCCGGGGCGCTGGTCGCGGGGCGCGACGCCCCGGGCCAGGCGGCCCCGGGCCGGCGAAAGGCGGACGCGCGGCGGCCGGCCCGCGCACCCCGCGCCTTTTCCCATCCGACCACCACCTTTCGTCCCGCGCGAACATCGTCCGATCGAATCGTAACCCAATTCCGCGCCGAATACCACGCGGATTCCATGACTTTTAGGCGTCATTCCATATCCGGGCGCCCGCGTCTACCTCTCATCCCATGAATGGGCAAGGCGTTTTCCATGACTCTTTTCATTAGTTTGCCTAAAGAGTCATGGAAATGGGGGTTCACAATTGCCAATGAGGCGAGCTAGCGTTTGTGGTGTCGGAAACGGCGCACGACGAAAGGCGAATAGGCGAAGCCCTATCCCCGCCGTGTTTCCGTAGCCGAACATTCCCCCCGGTTTCCCGTAGGTCAAAGGAGACGTGCCGTGCCCGCGAACACGCCCATGGTGTGCCCGGAATGCGGTGAGCCCGCCGTACCCCACCGCCCGGCCGTGCCGGCCGTGGCGGGCCGCGACGACGGGACCTGGTCCCACCGCGACGGGCAGCCGTTGTGCCCGGTCATCGGGCCGCACGGCTACCAGCCCGCCGACCCGGTTGCGGCCCGCCGGACCGCCCGCGCCGCCTGATCACCTTCGGGGTTTCCCCGCCTTCGGACGCGCCGCCCGCCGGGCGCGCCCGCGCCCCGCCCTGCCCGCTACCCCGCCCCGTGCCTTGGGAGCCCCCGCCATGACCGCTGTGCCACCGCCGGACCCCACACCCCCGTCGATGCCCCGGCTTTCGCCGGGTGAACTGCGCCGCCAGGTCGCCGCCTTCCTGGCGGCGCATCCTGGTGACCACACGCCCGGTCAGATCGCCCGGGCTTTGTCCGGCCGGTCATCGGGCGCGGTCGGCAACGCGCTGGACGCGCTGACCGCGTTGGGCGCGGCCCGGATGACCAGCCCGAAGCCACGCACCTTCACCGCCACCGCGACGACCGGCGACGCCGCCGCCCCCACCGGTCCGCCGAAGGCCGCCGGTCCGCCGAAGCCCCGCGCGCCCAAGCCAACACCCCCCACACCCCCAGCGCCGGCCACACCCCCCGCGCCGGCCGGGCCGGCGGCCACGGCGGATCCGGGGTTGCCGCCGGGGGCGGTGCGCCGCCCGGGCGGGGGTGTCTATCGGCCCAGGGAACTTGCCGGGCTGCCCGACGTGGAAGCGCTACGCAAGCTGCGCGCCGCCGGGGTCCCGGTCCTTCTGTACGGACCGCCGGGCACGGGGAAGACGTCGCTGGTCGAAGCGGCGCACCCCGACCTGATCACCATCGCCGGGGACGGGGACACCACGGTCGGGGACTTCCTGGGCGAATACACCCAGGACCCGGGCGGCGGCTACACCTTCATCTACGGCCCGCTTATCCGCGCCATGATCGAAGGCCGCTGCCTGTTCATCGATGACGCCACCCTGATCAGCCCCGCCGTGTTGGCGTGTGTGTACCCGGCGATGGACGGCCGGGGCGAAATCCAGGTCAAGACCCACAAAGGCGAAACGATCACCGCCGCGCCCGGTTTCTACATCATCGGTGGCCACAACCCGGGTGTGCACGGGGCGGTGCTGACCGAAGCGTTGGCGTCGCGGTTCGCGGTCCAGATCAAGGTGACGTCCGACTACGACCTGGCCGCCACCCTGAAGATCGCCCCCCGGGCCGTCGCGGTCGCCCGTGACCTGGCCCGCCGCCGCGAAGCCGGCGATGTCGGCTGGGCGCCCCAGCTACGCGAACTGCTCGCGTTCCAGAAGGTCGCCGACGCGCTGGGTGAGGACATCGCCGCCGCGAACCTGATCGGCGCCGCCCCGGACGAGGACCGCGACGTCGTCGCGGACGCCGTCCGAAAAGCCTACAGCAAATCGATCAAGCCTTTGGCTCTCGGCCGCCAGGTCTGACCGCCCACCCCGGCCGGTCCCGCGCCCCCGCGCCCCGCCCCCGGGATGGCCCGGGACCGGCCCCCACCCCCCTTCCTGTTCCGATCTTTGAGGGAGCCCGTGATGGCCCACGTGCACGCCGACCCGACCGCGACCGGCATCCTCGCCCTGCCCGATGAGTGGCTACCCCTGTCCGCCCGCCTGACCGGCGCGCTTCCCGCGCTCACCGACCGCTATGAGGACCTGGTCGTGCACTGCGCCCCGGGCGCGGGCCACGGCTCACCCGCCTGCTACCTGCCGCACCTAGGCGTGATCGAAGTCGACGCGGCCCACCTGGACGGCCTGGACCCGACCGGCCTGGACCCGATGATCGCCGCCGACCGGGACCGCTACCCGGTCGTGTGGGGACTGGTGGCCCACGAAGCAAGCCACGCCGACCACACCCGCTGGCAGCCCCCGGACGGCACCCCCGCCCCCGTCACCGAAGCCGCGCTGGTGTTGGAAGAAGCCCGCATCGAAGCCGCCCACCTGGCCCGGCGGCCCGCCGACCGGCGCTGGCTACGCGACATGGTCACCCAGGTCGTCCTGGCCGACTTCCCCCCACCCGCCACCACGCCACCCCCCGCCGCCCCGGCCGCCCCCGGCCCGGACCCGGCCGCCCCGGCCACTCCCGGCCCGGACCCGGCCGCGCCGGCCACTCCCGGCCCGGACCCGGCCGCGCCGCCGGACCCGGCGGCTACCGGGCCGGGGGCGCCGGCCGCCGATCCACGGCTGGCGTTGGGGATGACGGCGGCGGACGCCACCCGGGCGGCGACGCTTCTGTTGGCCCGGGTCGACGCGGGCGTCCTGGACGCCGACGAAACCGACCGGGTACGCGCGGTGGTGGCCGGCATCCTGGGCGCGCGGAAGTACGCCCGGCTACGCGCGGTGTGGCGCAAGGCGCTCAGGACCGGCGATGAGGACGGCGACGCGATGGCCGCTCTCGGTCGCCGGTGGTGCGAAATCGCCGGGATCAACCCCGACCAGGCCCCCACCACCCCCGGCGACGCCGACACCACCCCGGCCGGCGAGCCGGCACCGCCCGGCGGCCCGTCGCCGTTGGCGCAGGCGGTCGCCGACGCGCTGGACGCCGTCCGCGACACCAACCGCCGCGACCGGGCGCAGGAGAAGCGGGCGCAGGAAAAGAAGACCCGCGAGGACACCCGCCGCAACGCTGAGAAGGCGTCGAACGTCAGCGATCGCCACAAGTTCCCCGACGGGTACACCAACCTGGGCCGCCGCCGCGCCCCGACCGGGTCCGAACAGGCCGCCGCCCGCCGGCTCGCCCGCGCCCTACGCGACGCCGCCCGCCGCGAATCCACCACCCGCACCGTCACATCGGCCACGCCGCCCGGGCGGCTACGGATGCGCGTGGCGCTGGCCGCCGACGCGCAACGCGCCGCCGGGGCGGTCCCCACCGCCGAACCGTTCACCCGCACCCAGCGGCGCGCGACCCCCACCCCACCGCTGCGCGTCGGAATCGCCTGCGACGTGTCCATGTCGATGAAAGACGCCGCCGGCCCGGTCGCGTCCGCCGCCTGGATCCTCGCCCGCGCCACCAGCCACCTCCCCGACGCGACCAGCGCCACCGTCATCTTCGGCAACCGGGTCCGCCCGATCACCCGCCCCGGCCGGGTCCCCACCCAGGTCATCGACTGGACCGCGAACGACTACACCGAAGCGTTCGTCACCGCCGTCGACACCCTGGACACCACCCTGGGCCTTTCCGGCCGCGACGGCGCCCGCCTCCTGGTCGTCATTTCCGACGGCCACTTCAACGCGATCCCCGACGACTACCAGCAGGTGGCCGGCCGCGCCCGGTTGGACCGGATCGCCGCCGCCGGCTGCGCCGTGCTGTGGCTCACCCCACACAACGCCGTGTGGCCGTGGCTGGCCGGGGTGACCGCCTACCAGCTCACCGACCCGGCCACGACCGCCGACGCGATCGGCCGGGCCGCCATCGACGCCCTACGCCACGCCTAACCCGCCCGCCTGCCCGGCCCGGCCGGCACCCCCGGCCGGGCGGGCAGGCCGTGTCAAACCCCCACCGCCCGCCTCATCCCACCCCCTTGTCAGGGAAAGGTCGTCATGACACCCGCACCGCTCACCCCGCCCGTCCGAACGGGTAGCACCGTGCACGGCTACACCGTCGTGCGCTACACCGACGGCCACCCGGCCGGCACCGCCAGCGCCGACCGCCTCGCCGACGCGGTCGCCGAAACCCGCCGGCCGTTCGCGAAGGTCCTCGACCGGCTCGAACACACCGACGGCCTCCTCGCCCGCACCCAAAGCACCTCCGCCGCGATCCTCCTCGACGGGTTCCTACCCGTCGTCTGGATCGAGCTGGCCTACACCCCGCCGCCCGCGAACACCCCCGGCCGGGCGAAGCCGGCCTTGGACGACATCTACCAGCACGGCGGCGCCTACACCGTCGACTACACCGACAGCGACGCCAGCACCCAACCGGTCAAGACCGACCGGCTCATCCCGAGCGCCTTCCTCGCCGCGGACCTCGCCGTCGACTTCCTCTACGAACGCCTCGCCGACCTTCACACCCCCACCCGGGCCGGTCACCCGTGGCATTTCACCGCGACCGTCGGCCTGCACCACCTCACCGTCGCCCGCCTCCTCCTCGCCTACGTCCCCCCGCCGGCCGGCTCGGTCCCCGACACCGACCCCGCCCTACGCGACGCCCTCACCGCCGCCGCCTTCCAGGCGGACCCACGCCCCGCCACACCCACCTCCTGACCGAAGGCGCCGCCCCCACCTGAGAAGGGACACCTGTGATGAGGCTCGACCGTGTGGCCATCCGCCGCGCCGACAACGCCCGCAGCACCGCCGTGACCTACCTGCCCCTCGATGACACCGTCACCGTCCACTGGCCCGACGGGCCGGCCACCTACCCCGCCACGCAGATCTACGTGCCCGCCGGCCCGGTCTCGTTCGAGCCGGTCGAGCACGGCACGCACCTCGACCTGTTCAACGGCTGGTGGAGCGCCCGCTACCACGGCCACGGCCCGCACAGCGCCGACCTGCACTGCCACGACAGGGCGCACTGGACGGTATGGCGCATCCCGGACGCCGCGACCGCCACCCAGCTCTGGAACGACCGCGAAAAGATCAGCCGCGTCGTCCGCGACACCGGCCACCGCGACCCGCGCCTGACCGTGACCTACCACGACGACTACGCCGCCGTCGCGGACTACCACCACCCGCACACCTTCCTCGGCGCGTTCACCTACCCGCCCGGCCACCGCCACCTGCACACCGAGCCCCGCCCGCGCCACCCCGCGCGCACCCTCCCCGAAGGCAGCCGCCTGCCGCTGGCCGCGCTCCCCGTCGGCGCGCACATCCTCACCTCCCGCACCGGCGCCCCGCACCGGGGCGACGGCGAGGACATCCTCGTCGTGCGCGCACGCCCCGACTCCGACGCCGCGCACCCTGACGGGCCCGCGCCGGCCGTCGAGCTGGCGCTGCGGGACCGGGCGCACGGCCAGCTCGTTCACGCCACCGACGAGGTCACCGTCACCGCCGGCCACTACGTCCTGGACCACTGGCCCCACACCCTGCCGGACCCCGCCCCGGGGCCGACCGGCTAACCCCACCCGCCGCCCCGCCGCCCCGGCCGCCGGGGCGGCCTCGCCTCCTAGCCCCGCCATCAGCGCGCCCCGTGACTGCGTTCCACCGGCCCCGGCCGCCAGGCACCGGCCGGCGCTCATCACGGACCAGGAAGTCTCGCCCTGCGACGTGACCCAGCCACGCCGTCCGCTTCACCGAACCAAGCCCGGCGGAAAGCCCGCGGGGGCTTCTCGCCGCGGCCCCGCCGTCCCGAAGGAGTCCGCCACACCGCCCGTGTGGCCTGATGCCGGCGCCCGCGCCGGGATGGGGGCGGCGGGCCGCGCCGATGTTCCCACCGGGCCGCTGGACGTCCTGACGGCCCGGGCCACGCCGGACAACGCCGCACCATCGAAGGGCCACCGTCCCCGGCCGGGGGCGGCGGCCCTTTCGACGTAGCGGGCATTGGCGTTGGATCACGGCAACTCAGCGGCGCAGCGGCCGGGCGTCGGGGGCCGGGCGGACCGGGCACCCGCCTCCCGGTCGGCGCTCTGATCGCTACGGCCGGCGCGCTGCCGGACGGCACCTTCCGCCGAGCCCCCCCTCGTCGTGTGGCACGCAGCGGCGTCGGGTGAATACCCGAACTCCCGGGCCCGCATTCCCAGTGAAATAGAGAAATGGGAGTGGTGAAGAGAATTGCAAGTAATGGCGCGACCGGCGTTGTTTGGGGTTTCGGATCGAGCTATGTTTTTCGGGCCGGCCGATTCGCGGCGGCAATTACCATTGTTTGGAGGTTTGTTTGCCATGAACGGAACGGATCTTGTGGTGCTGGTGTCGTACCCGTGTGGCGACGGCCCCGGGGGCGCCCCCGAGGCGCCGTCGCCCGTGCGGTATTTCCCGGGCGGCTGCCCGGACGACGAACCGGACGGCTGGCCCGGCCCGCTGGACTACGACGGGCCGCACAGCCTCACCGTGTGCCCGGCGTGCGTGGCGTCGTGGCTGGACGACCACCTGGTGGGCTACCCGGTCCCGGCCACCACCGTCACCGCGCCCGCCGCCCCCTGACACCCCCCGGGGGGCGCCGCCCCCCGGGTTCGGCCGCCGTGCGGGCGCCCGTCCGTACGGCGGCACGCGGTACCGCCGGTCATCCCTTTCATGTCATGAAGGAGGTGCGGGATGCATTCCCAACCCCCCCCCGCTCACCCCGCATTGCCCATGCTGATTGGCGACGAGCTTCCGACCTCTGGCGGGAACCCGAGCTGGACGCGGCGCCTGGCCGGCAGGCTTCGCGCCGCCGTCGCGGAAGCCGTCGCGCTGATCATTGTTCCGGTCGTGGTCGTCTCGCTTTTGGTCGTCGCGTTCGTGGCCGTCACGGTCGTGGTCCTCCTCGCCCCGGACGCCTAGCTAGCCCGCCCCCGGGGGCGGGCGGCGCCCCCCGCCCCCCCCCCCCCGGGGCGCCCCGGCCCCCGCCGCCCCGAC
>NZ_JADWYX010000181.1 GCF_016786355.1 Frankia sp. AgB1.9 | reverse complement strand
GCAGGGGGCGCGCCTAGAGCGGCGACGCGGGCCGCGGGGGGCCGGCCGGCCGCCACCCGGCGGGTGACGGTGCGGCGGGCGACCAGCAGCGACGCCTCGATCGTGGCGGCGGCGGCGGCCGTCAACGCGGTGCCGACGGCGGTGACGTCCAGCAGGCCCAGCAGGTCGGCGCAGGCGACCCGGACCAGCTCGACCCGGCGGATCGCGCGGGCCCGGGCGACGGCATCGGCCGGGTTCTGGTTGCGCCGGGCGACGGCCAGCAGCGTGCGGGCCAGATCGTCGCGGCCCACGGGCCGCAGGTCGTCCTCGGTGCGTAGCAGCCGCACGGACTCGGGCGCGGCCCGCATGAGCGCCGCGACGTAACCGCTGGCGGCCAGCACCCTGGCGAGCCGGTCGGCGGCGCCGGCGGAGTCGCGCAGCAGCCGCAGGTACCAAGGGACCTGACCGAGCGCCTCGCTGACCTGGCGGTAGGCGAGCAGGCCGGCGTCGGGGTCGGCGGCGTCCGCGAACGCGGGCAGCATCGTCGGCAGCAGATGGCGCTGGATGATCGCCGTTCGGCTGACCCCGGTGGTAAGCGCCTCGATGTGCTTCAGCGACCGGTACGGGTAGGCGAAGCCGAGCGCGGCGAGCCGGTCGGCGGCCTCGCCCGGGGTCAGCCGCACCTCCTCCTCGGAGAGCCGGGCGACGGCCTCCAGCAGCGGCTGGAAGAAGAGCTTCTCGTGCAGCTGACGCACGGACGTGGCGGTGTGCGCGTGCTCGGCCGCGAACTCCTCGGCGTCGAGCATCCCGAGCGAGCGGCCGAGCCACCGCAGCTCGGCGGGGTCACGCGGCAGCACGTGGGTACGGCGCAGCCGGCGCAGCTGCAGGCGGTGCTCGACGGCGCGCAGGAAGCGGTAGGCGGCCGCCAGGCTGGTGGCGTCGCGCCGCCCGACGTAGCCGCCGCGGGCCAGCCCGTCGATCGCGCCGAGGGTCGAGCGGGCATGCAGCTTCGCGTCGGTGCGGCCGTGCACCAGCTGGAGCAGCTGGACGGCGAACTCGACGTCGCGCAGCCCGCCGGGGCCCAGCTTGATGTTCCGGTCGCCGCCGCGGCCGGCGACCGACGCCTCGACGCGCTTGCGCATCGCCCGGATGTCGGCGACGAAGTCGGGCCGGGACGCGGCCGACCAGACCAGTGGCTCGACCATCGCGCAGAACTCGGCGCCGAGTTCGAGATCGCCCGCGATCGGCCGGGCCTTCAGCAGCGCCTGGAACTCCCAGGTCCGGGCCCAGCGCCGGTAGTACGCCTGATGGCTGGCGAAGGTCCTGACCAGCGCGCCGTCGCGTCCCTCGGGCCGCAGGCCGACGTCGACCTGGAACAGCGAGCCCTCGCTGGTGGTCGCGCCACAGGCGCGCACCAGCCCCTCGGCCAGCCGGGTGGCCGAGCGCAACGCCACCTCGGCGATGTCCTCCCCACCGCCGACGGACTCCCCGGTACCGGCGGCCGGATCGGTACTGGCAGCCGGGTCGGCACTGGCAGCGGGATCGGTTCTGGCGGCCGGCTCGGCGATGAAGAGCACGTCGACGTCGCTGACGTAGTTCAGCTCCCGGCCGCCGCACTTGCCCATCGCGACGACGGCCAGCCGCACCGGCGGCGCTGTCGGCGCCAGGGCCGCCCGGGCGACGGCGAGACCCGCGTCGAGCGCGGCGGCGGCGAGATCCGCCAGCTCGGCGGTCGCGTCGTCGACGCTGACCGTGCCGGTCAGGTCACGCGCGGCCAGTACCAGCAGGGCCCGGCGGTAGGCGACGCGCAGCTCGTCCAGCACCTCGGCGCCGTCGCCGACCGCCCGCGGCCGCGGCGCCGCCGGATCGGCGCCGACCGCGGTCAGCAGGCGGGCCCGGTGGGTCGCCGCGTCCGGCGCCACGCTGGTGATCTCGTCATCGGCCAGGATTCGCCAGTCGGCCGGGTGCGACGCGAGATGGTCGGCCAGCGCCAGGCTCGCTCCGAGGACGGCGATCAGGCGCCGGCGCGCCCCGGACCGGCCGGCGAGCACCTCGCGCAGCGGTGCCGAAAAGCGGCCGGGACTCGCGGGTCCGGCCGGCCCCGCGGCGGCGTCCAGGGCCGCGATCAGCCGGTCCAGGCCGATGAGGGCCCGGTCTGGATCGGCGGCGTGGGCCAGCTCGGCGACGACGGGGTTGTCGGCGAGCGGCAGCCCGTCCGGCGGGAGGAAGCCGAGCCGGCCCAGCGCGGTGGCGACCCGGTCGACGTCGGTGAAGCCCAGCCGGGCGAGCTGGGCCGGCGCCGAGCTGCCGCGTGGATGGCCGGCGCGGCCCGACGCCGCGTCAGCGGGCGACGCCGGGTGCGCCGGCTCGACACCCACCATCATGTTTCCATTATGTTACGGCTGGGTCAGCCGGGACCAGGCGCGGCGATCACAGCAGCGGGAGGTACCGGTTGATCTCGAACTGGGTGACCTGGCGCCGGTAGCCATCCCATTCGGCCCGCTTGTTGCGCAGGAAGAACTCGAACAGGTCGTCGCCCAGAGTGTCCCGGACGAGCGTCGAGGACTCCATCACGGCGGTCGCCTCGGCCAGCGAGCCGGGAAGCGGGCGGATCCCCCGCTCGCGGCGCTGCGCGTCGGTCAGCGTCCAGACGTCGTCGCCGGCCGGCGGCGGCAGCTCGTAGCCGCCCTGGATGCCGCGCAGGCCGGCCGCGAGCATCAGCGCGAACGTCAGGTAGGGGTTGCAGGCGCTGTCCGGGAGCCGGAACTCCACCCGGGCGGTGTTCGCCTTGCCCCGCTTGTACAGCGGCACCCGGACCAGCCCCGAGCGGATGTTGTGCCCCCACAGCGCGTACGCCGGGGCCTCCATCAGCTCGCCGGCCTCGCCGACGGCGGCGTCCCCGATCAGCCGCTTGTACGAGTTGACCCACTGGTTGGTGACCGCGGTGATCTCGGCCGCGTGCGTGAGCAGCCCGGCGATGAACGCCTTGGCGACCTTGGAGAGCAGGTAGTCGTCCGTCGGGTCGTAGAAGGCGTTGCGGTCGCCCTCGAACAGGCTCATGTGGGTGTGCATCCCGGAGCCGGCGTGCTCGGTGAACGGCTTCGGCATGAACGTCGCGTAGATGCCCTGCCGCAGCGCCACCTCCTTGACCACCTGGCGCAGCGTCATGACGTTGTCGGCGATCGTGAGCGCGTCGGCGTAGCGCAGGTCGATCTCCTGCTGGCCGGGCGCGACCTCGTGGTGGCTGAACTCGACCGAGATGCCGAGCCGCTCCAGCATGCCGATGACCTGCTGGCGGAAGTCGTGGCTGATGTCGTTCGGGGTGAGGTCGAAGTACCCCGAGTCGTCGACCGGCCCCGGCACCGGCTGGCCGCGCTTCGGCGGCTCCTTGAGCAGGAAGAACTCGATCTCGGGGTGGGTGTAGAAGGTGAACCCGGCCTCGGCGGCGGCCGCCAGCGCCCGGCGCAGCACCCACCGCGAGTCGGCGACCGCTGGCAGCCCGTCCGGGGTGACGACGTCGCAGAACATCCGGGCCGTCATCGCCTTCTCGCCGCGCCACGGCAGCAGCTGGAAGGTGGACGGGTCGGGCCGGGCGAGCATGTCCGCCTCGTGCAGCCGGGCGAACCCCTCGATCGCCGAGCCGTCGAACCCGATGCCCTCCAGCAGCGCGCCCTCCACCTCCGCCGGCGCGATCTCCACGGACTTCAGCACGCCCAGCACGTCGGTGAACCAGAGCCGGACAAAGCGAATGTCCCGCTCCTCCAGCGTTCTGAGCACGAACTCCTGCTGCTTGTCCATCATCCCTCCGATTTCAGGGCCCCTCCACGTCGAGGTGTGGACTCGACCTCAGGTTACGGCGTCGGGATCTCTGTGCCGCGGTCACGCCCGGCCGATGAGACGTGCACGTCCGTCCCTCGCCGCGTCGGCCCGGCTCGGCGGCGACCCCAGAATGCGCCTGCCCACCCGGCGGGGTTCTCAGACACTAACGACTGGACGGCCCGGATGTATGAGTCGTTGCCAGGCCGCAACCAACCCGGAACCCGCCGTTAGCGGGGAGGCCGCCGCCGGCCGTCGCGCGCCGGGTTCGCCGAGCGAGGTGAAGCCCGCCCTACCTGGGTGGAATGCGCATTTCCGCCGCCGGGGTGGGCCGTAATCTGGGTTCATGCCCCAGCTGCGGATCGCGCTCGCCCAGGTGGACACGACCGTCGGCGACCTCGACGGCAACGCGGACCTGGTCAGCGCGTGGACGAAGCGGGCGCTGGCCGAGGGGGCGCACCTGGTCGCCTTCGGCGAGCTGACGCTCGCCGGCTACCCGCCCGAGGACCTGGTGCTGCGGCGGTCCTACGTCACGGCGTCCCGGGTCGCGCTGCACCGGCTGGCCCGGCGGCTACAGGACGAGGGAGCCGGCGAGATCGCCGTCGTCGTCGGCTACCTGGACGCCTCGCCCACGCCGGCGCCGGCTGTCGGGCGCCCGGCCGGGGAGCCGCAGAACACCGCGGCCGTGCTCTGGCGCGGCGAGGTCGTCGCCCGCTACGCGAAGCACCACCTGCCGAACTACGGCGTCTTCGACGAGTTCCGCTACTTCGTGCCGGGCAACGACTTCCCGGTGCTGCGGCTGCACGGCATCGACGTCGCGCTGACGATCTGCGAGGACCTGTGGCAGGCCGGCGGCCCGGTCGCGGTCGCCCGCGCCGCGGGTGTGGGCCTGCTGCTGTGCATCAACGGCTCGCCCTACGAGCAGGGCAAGTCCCACCACCGCGACGAGCTGTGCGCCCGGCGCGCCGTCGAGGCGGGCGCGCCGATCGCCTACGTCAACCTGGTCGGCGGCCAGGACGAGCTGATCTTCGACGGAGACTCGCTGGTCGCCGACGCGGCCGGCCAGGTGATCGCTCGCGCCGAGGTGTTCACCGAGACGCTCATGGTCGTCGATCTCGACCTGCCTTCAGGCGCCCAGGCCGGCACCGACGGGCTGGTCACCGGCCCGGTCGACGCGCTGGATGGCACGTCGATGACGGTCACCCGCCGCGAGCTGACGACCGAGCCGGTCGCCGCGTACCCCGCCCGGCCGCCGGCCGTCGCGGCCCGGCCCGACCCGGCGGCCGAGCTGTACGAGGCACTCGTCACCGGGACCCGCGACTACGTGCGCAAGAACGGCTTCCGCTCGGTCGTCCTGGGGCTGTCAGGTGGGATCGACTCGGCCCTGGTCGCGACGATCGCCGTCGACGCCCTCGGCGCCGAGGCCGTGCACACGGTCGCGATGCCGTCGGTGCACTCGTCGGCGGGCTCCGTCCAGGACGCCGCCGAGCTGGCCCACCGGCAGGGCACCCACCACGAGGTGATCGCGATCCAGCCGACCGTCGACGCGTTCCACGGCGCGTTGGAGGGATCCGGAGGGCTGCACGGCCTCGCGGCGGAGAACCTGCAGGCACGAGTACGCGGCACGCTGCTCATGGCACTGTCGAACGAGCACGGCCATCTGGTGCTCACGACCGGCAACAAGAGCGAGCTGGCCACCGGCTTCTCGACGCTGTACGGCGACTCGGCCGGCGGCTACGCCCCGATCAAGGACGTCTCGAAGACGAACGTCTGGGCGCTGTCCCGCTGGCGCAACGCCGAGGCCGAGCGGCGCGGCGCCACACCGCCGATCCCCGAGATCATCATCACCAAGCCGCCGTCGGCGGAGCTGGCGCCCGGCCAGCTCGACTCCGACCGGCTCCCCGACTACGGCATCCTCGACCCGGTCCTCGACGACTACGTCAGCCAGGACATGGGCCGCGCCGAGCTCGTCGCCGCCGGCCACGACCCGGCCGTCGTCGACCGGGTCATCCGGCTGGTCGACCTCGCCGAGTACAAGCGCCGCCAGAACCCACCCGGCCCCAAGGTCACCTCCAAGGCCTTCGGCCGCGACCGCCGGCTGCCCATCACCTCCCGCTGGCGCGAGAAGCCGACCGGCTGACGGGCTAGAGCCCGTAGGTGGCCATGAACGAGCGCAGCATGTCGAGGCCCTGCTCGGTCATGATGCTCTCGGGGTGGAACTGCACGGACTCGATGGGCTGGCTCCGGTGCCGCAGGCCCATGATGTAGCCGTCGTCCTCGCTTCGGGCGGTCACTTCGAGGACGTCCGGGACGGACGGTTCCTCCACGACCAGCGAGTGGTACCGGGTCGCTCGGAAGGGCTCGCTGTAGCAGCTCATCACGCCACGGCCGTCATGGACGATGCGGCTCGTCTTGCCATGCATCAGATGCCGGGCCGGCGAGACCGTTCCCCCGTAGGCCATGCCGATGGCCTGGTGGCCCAGGCAGATCCCGAGGATGGGCAGCTCGCCCTCGAACTCCCGCACCAGCTCGACATGGCCGGAGTCCCGCGGATGGCCCGGGCCGGGGCCGAGAAGGAGGAACCGCGGCTCGACCGCCCGGATGGCCGCGGGAGTCGCCTTGCCGGACCGGATGACGACGGGGTTCGCCCCCAGCTCCATCAGGTACTGGTAGATGATGTGGCTGAAGCTGTCGTAGGCGTCCACGATCACCGACCTCACAGCAGCTCACCTCCGGTCAGAGCCCAGTAGCCGGCGCTCATCTTCGCGAGCGTCTCGCGCCATTCGGCGTCCGGCTTCGAGTCGGCGACGACCCCGGCCGACGCGCGGATCCGCCAGACGCCCGGCGCGGTCCGGAACAGGGTCCTGATCGCGAGCCCGAGGTTGGCGTAGCCGCCGAACCCGATGAGCCCGAACGCCCCCGCGTAGATGCCCCGCCGACGGGTCTCGATCTCCTCGATGATCTCCATGGCGCGGATCTTCGGCGCCCCTGTCATCGTTCCCGCCGGGAAGGTCGCGCGGATCACGTCGTAGACGTCCACGTCGGCCGCCAGCTGGGCGCGCACCTCGGACACGAGGTGAAAGACGTGGGAGAAGTTCTCCACGACCATCATGTCGTTCACCTCGACCGTCGCCGGCCGGGCCACCCGGCCCAGGTCGTTGCGGCACAGGTCGACCAGCATCACGTGCTCGGCGCATTCCTTCTCGTCGGTGCGCAGCTGCTCGATCCGCCGGGCGTCGACGTCCGGGTCACCGCTTCGCGCGGCGGTGCCCGCGATCGGCCGCATTACACCGCGGTCACCCTCGACCCGGACGAACAGCTCGGGGCTGGCCCCGACCAGCGCGCACGTCGAGAGCGGCAGCAGGCCCATGTACGGCGACGGGTTGCGGGCCCGCAGCCGCAGATAGACATCGAGGTCGTCGGCGTCCGTCCGGACCGTGATCTCGTGGCCGATCTGGACCTGGTAGAGGTCGCCGACGGCGATGTGCTCCAGGCATCGGGAGACGTTGGCCTGGTAGCTGCCCTCGTCGATGTCGTCCTGCACGCGCAGCGGCGGCGGCACGGCCGGGATCTCGGGCTGGCTGAACGCGGGAGCGGCGAGCGCGGCGAGCACTCGGGACAGGTCGACGTCCGGCCAGGCCTCGCTGCTCACGACGAGAACGGTCGAGGTCGCCGAGGCGAGGTCGAAGACCACCGTCCCGTTGTAGAGCCGCAGCACGACGTCGGCGGTGGCGTCGGAGCCGGCCGGGATCAGTCTCGGCAGCTCCTCCACATACCGGACCGAGTCGTACCCGAAGACGGCCACGAACCCGTAGTCCCAGGCGGTGGCCGACTGCTCGGCGAGGGCGAAGAGGTCCCGCAGCTCGCGTGCGGCCTCCCACAGGCCGTCGGGCTCCACGAGCCGCAGGTCCTCCCCGTCCATCACGGCGATGGCGGAGCTGAGCAGCGCGGCGCGCGCGGCGGCGACGAGCCGCTCATTTCCGGACAGGCTGACGGCATCGCCGCGGGCGCTCAGCTCGAAAAGCGGCCCGAATCCCAGGACCGCCGACCGGCGGTCACTGGAAGGGCCCGCCAGGGACTCCAGAAGAAATACGTCGTCCGCGCCGAGCCACTCACGCAGGCTTAGGAAGACCCGCAGCGGGTCCCCACCTTGAACGGTCCGCCTGACGAGGGTCACGGCCGGCGCTGGCGCCGCCCGATCACTGCGTTGCACGAGAGCTCCTTTGCTTCATGCGCGTGCCGACGGCCCGTGCCTCCAGGTCGCCGGCGGACAGGGCTGTGCAGGCCCGGCGGCCTACGTCGTGGTCAGCGGCCGGTTGGTGGGTCCGTGATGCAGTACGGCAGGCCGACCGGGTCGCGCAGGGCCGTCCAGCGGTCCAGGCGCGCGAGCACCGTCGAGCCGAGCTCGACATGACGGCGGGTCTCGGCGGCCCGGTCCGTGGCCTCGAGGTCGAGGTGGGCACGCACCGGGCCCGTCGGTTCGTCGAGCCGCTGCAGCAGCAGCCGCAGCGGAATGCCTGCCGGACGGTCCAGGTAGCGGAACTCCGGGCGGACGCCGCTGCGCGGCTCCCAGCCGATGAGCTCGGCCCAGAACCGGCATTCGTCGTCATACCGGTCCGCCGGGATGTCCAGGCAGACCTGGTCGACCAGCGACGCGTGCCCACCGGGCCACTCCACCGGCGTCGGCCGGACCGACTCCCCTCCTGGGACGACGCAGAACACGAAGCCGCCCGGCGACGTCCGGGTCTGGAACTCCGCGCCGGCGCGGTGCACGTCGAGGTGCACCCGCGCGGGGCCGTCGCCCAGCCGCTGCACCCGCAGGAACGCGTCGCCGTCGCCGGGGACCAGCGTCGCGAACTCGCCGTCGTCCCCGCGCACCGGTGACAACGTCGTCGCCGTCACCGCCCGCCAGAACGCGACGCCGCGCTCGAAGTCCGCGGCGGGGAAGTCGAGGAAGGCCGTCAGCCACCCGGGACTCCCCGTCAGCATCCCAGGACTCATAGCAACGCTCCGTTGTGCAGGTAGGGCACCGGTGGCGCGAGGCCACGCAGGGCGAGGTAGCCCTCGGTCGCCGGGGCGAGCCGGACGGCGAGCCCGACGTCGATCGCCCATTCGTTGGCGGCGGTGACGTGCGCGATCTCGTAGTCGGCGTCCGGCGCGGACGACGCGACGGCTTCCCAGAGAAGTGCGGTCGCGGTGCCCTCATCGGTGGCGCACAACAGCACCGCCGCGCCGGCGTCGTCGAGATAGGCGTACCCGGTACCGGCGGGGCGATCGAGCACGATCAGCCGGCACTGGGACGCGAGCACCTCGTGGTCCGGGCCGTGGGTGGCACCGCGCCGGCGCCGGTCGAGGTCATCGAGCAGGTCACGATCGGCGCCCGTGCCCTCGCGCACGGGCGCCAGGCCGGCGGGCAGGGCGGCGCGGTCGACCCGGCCGGTCAAAGACAGTTGCGGGTGCAGGGAGAACCCGGCCGCCCGGTAGCGCCGGAAGGCCTTGACGTCGGCCGACGCGGAGATCATCCCTCGCTCGCAGCCGGCACCGTGGGCGAGCGCGGCGTCCAGCAGCCGGCGGCCCAGGCCAGCCCCCTGCAGGTCACCGCGGACGGCGAACGTGGCGAGTAGCCAGTTCGACTCCCGGCGGAACGACACCGCGAAGCCGGCCAGCCCGGCATCGTCGTCGGCCGCCCAGCAACCGCCCGGATCGGTGGCGAGCAGGTGCCCGGTCCGCGTGCGCCACCGCAGCTGGTAGGCCGGCGAACGCGCCTTGCCGAACTCGATCGCCGACAGCGCCTCAGCCGCGCCGAGGTCGTCAGGCCCCATCGGACGAACGGTCACCATGTGGGCGTTCCTACCACCGGGAAGCCAAGGCGGTCGCCGGGTTTTCCGCCGGGCTCGGCTCCCTGGCGAAGACCCCGGGACCGGGGCCGCCGCCAGGGGCCGAGTCGAAGGTCAGACCTGGATGCGGCGGTCGACGGCGTCGAGGATCTCGGCGACGGCCTCGTCCACCGGGACCGCGTTGCGCTGGGTGCCGTCGCGATAGCGGAAGGAGACGGCGTCCTTGGCGACGTCGTCGGCGCCGGCGATGAGCATGAACGGCACCTTCTGCTTCTGGGCGTCGCGGATCTTCTTCTGCATCCGGTTGTCGGACGCGTCGACCTCGACCCGGATGCCCTTCGCGGTGAGCTTCGCGGCCACGTCCTTCAGGTACGGGACGTGCTCGTCGGTGATGGGAATGCCGACGACCTGGACCGGGGCGAGCCAGGGCGGCATGGCGCCGGCGTAGTGCTCCAGGAGAATCGCGAAGAACCGCTCGATGGTGCCGAACAGCGCGCGGTGAATCATGAAGGGACGCTGGCGGGTGCCGTCGGCGGCCTGGTATTCCATGTCGAACCGCTGCGGCAGCTGGAAGTCGACCTGGATCGTCGAGAGCTGCCAGGTCCGGCCGATCGCGTCCTTGGCCTGCACCGAGATCTTCGGGCCGTAGAAGGCGCCGCCGCCCGGGTCCATGACGAGCTCGAGGTCCTGCTTCTCGGCGGCCTCGCGCAGCAGGCTGGTGGCCTGCTCCCATTCCTCGTCGGTGCCGATCGCCTTGCCCTCGGGGCGGGTCGACAGCTCCAGGTAGAAGTCGGTCAGGCCGTAGTCGCGCAGCAGGCCGAGCACGAACTTCAGCGTGCTGTCGAGCTCCTCGGGCAGCTGGTCGCGAGCGCAGAAAAGATGCGCGTCGTCCTGGGTGAGGCCACGCACCCGGGTGAGGCCGTGCACGACGCCGGACTTCTCGTACCGGTAGACCGTCCCGAACTCGAACAGCCGCAGCGGCAGCTCCCGGTAGGACCGGCCACGCGACTTGAAGATCAGGATGTGCATCGGGCAGTTCATCGGCTTGAGGTAGTAGTCCGTGCCGCCGTCGAGCGACATGGGCGGGTACATGCCGTCGGCGAACCAGTCGAGGTGCCCGGAGATCTCGTACAGCGTCGACTTGGTGATGTGCGGGGTGTTGACGAACTCGTAGCCGGCCTCGATGTGCCGCCGGCGCGAGTAGTCCTCCATCACGGTGCGGATCGCGCCGCCCTTGGGGTGGAAGACCGCGAGGCCGGGGCCGAGCTCGGTCGGGAACGAGAACAGGTCGAGCTCGGCGCCGAGCCGGCGGTGGTCGCGCTTCTCCGCCTCGGCCAGCATCGCCAGATGCCCGGCCAGCGCGTCCTTCGATTCCCAGGCGGTGCCGTAGATGCGCTGCAGCTGCGGGTTCTTCTCGCTGCCACGCCAGTAGGCCGCCGCCGAGCGCTGGATCGCGAACGCCGGGATGTGCCGGGTGGTCGGCACGTGCGGGCCGCGGCAGAGGTCCTTCCAGCACAGCTCGCCGGTCTTGGCGTCGAGGTTATCGTAGATGGTCAGCTCGCCCGCGCCGACCTCGACCGCGGCGTCCGCGTCGTTGGCATCGACGGTGCCGGCAGACGACTTCAGGCCGATGAGCTCCAGCTTGTAGGGCTCGTCGGCCAGCTCGGCGCGCGCGGCGTCGTCGGTGACGGCCCGGCGGGAGAACCGCTGGCCGGCCTTGACGATCTCGCGGGCCCGCTTCTCGATGGCCTTGAGGTCCTCGGCGGTGAAGGGCTTCTCGACGTCGAAGTCGTAGTAGAAGCCGTTCTGGATCGGCGGCCCGATCCCGAGCCGCGCCTTCGGGAACAGGTCCTGGACGGCCTGGGCGACGACGTGCGCGGTCGAGTGCCGGACGATCGCCCGGCCGTCCGCCGAGTCCACGGTGATCGGCTCGACGACGTCGCCGTCGGCCAGCACGTGGGCGAGGTCGCGCTGCTGGCCGCCGACGCGGGCCGCGATGACCGCCCGGTCCGCCGCGAACAGGTCCGCCGCCGTCGTCCCCGTGGTGACCACCCGATCATCCCGCTGGTCGGCACGCTGGACGGTCACACGGAGGTCGGACACCGGTTTCTCCTGGTCTGGCGCCCGGGGCCATGCCCGGGTCGGCGTGAGAGAGATGCGTCGAAAGGTCGGGAACGAGAGTCCGCGCCCAACCGAGCATCGGTGAGGTCACGGGTGCCTGTCACGGCGGTTTCGCCCCGCTCGCCGATGCTACTCCGGACACGTGGCCCCAGCCGATGCCACCGCTACGCAGGGTGACACCGGCTCTCGGTGGGACGCCTCAGCCCGCGTCGTCCACGGCGAGCGGCTCCGGGGCCTCGCCCGCGGCAACCTTCTCCCCCAGGTCGGTCGCCCCCGGGTCGGCGGCCACTCTCACCACCTCGGCGGCTGGCCGCGCGTCGTCGGCTGGCTCGGCGCGGTGGGCGAGGATGCCCTCGAGGACGATGTCGACCACCTGGCTGATCCGGGTGCCGCTGACCTCGTTGGGCCCGCTGATCGACTGCCGGTAGGAGACCGGCCCGACGAGCATGTCGGTGATCAGGTCCACGTCCAGGTCGGGGAGCAGCTCGCCGGAGGCCATGCCCCGCAGGAGCACCTTCTGGGCCTGCTGCCGGAACGGCTCGATCACCTGGTGGCGGTAGGTCTCGAACAGCTCGGGGTGGGAGTCCTTCTCGGCGAGCAGCCGGGGCATGATCCGCCCCGACAGAGTCTGGAAGGTGTGCCGGCGGACGGTGTTCAGCCAGGCGACGAGGTCGTCGCGCAGCGAGCCGGTGTCGACCGGTTCGGCCGTCTCGACCAGGGTCGCCAGGGCGTCGGCGACCAGCGTGTCCTTGGTCGACCAGCGCCGGTAGAGCGTGGCCTTCCCCACCTTGGCCCGGGCCGCGACGGCCTCCATCGACAGGCCGGTGAACCCGGTCGTCGCCAACGTCTGCAGCGTCGCCTCGATGATCGCGCCGTCGGCGCGCGCGTCCCGCGGCCGCCCCGGCGGGCGCACTCCCGACGGAGGGCGGTCCGGGCGGCTGGGCGGACCGTGGCGCCCCAGCTCGGCGGTCGTCACTGGCGCGCGCCCGCTGCTCGTGGCCGGGCGATGCCCCGGCTCGCCCCCACAGGCACCGGTATCTCCTCCCTGGCCGGCGTGCTGGCGCCGGCCGCCCGAGCCACCATTGTTTCAAGATCGAAGCGTAGGCGGCCGGCTCGTGAGGTGCATCTGGTTGACACGGCGGCTGGCCGGGAATAAGCGCAGGTCAGCGAAGGGGGCATGCCGAGCTGGCAACCGCCGCCGGGCTCCGGTGTGAGCCAGGAACCACTTTCGGCGGACACGGGGGCGGTGGCAGCATGTGACCGACGCCGGGACGCGCCTCGCGCCCGGACGGACCTCAAGGAGTCTCCATGAGCAGCTCCGTTACTCAGGGTCACCCCAACTCCCCGACCGACCACGAGATGGCGACGCTTTACGGCGCGTCGACTCCCACCACCGACCGACAGGCGACCGACAGGCCCGCCGAGCCCTCGAGGCCGCGCCGCCGCCCCACCGTGCGCGACCTGGCGACCTGGAAGGACCGGCACGAGAAGTGGGCGATGCTGACCGCCTACGACTACACGACCGCGTCGATCTTCGACGAGGCCGAGGTGCCGGTGCTGCTGGTCGGTGACTCGGCCGCCAACGTCGTCTACGGCTACGACACCACCGTCCCGGTCAGCGTCGACGAGCTGCTGCCGCTGGTGCGCGGGGTGGTCCGCGGCGCGCCGCACGCGATGGTCGTCGCCGACCTGCCGTTCGGCTCCTACCAGGCGAGCCCGGCGCAGGCGCTGGAGACCGCGACCCGGTTCCTCAAGGAGGGCGGCGCGCAGGCGGTCAAGCTGGAGGGCGGCGCCCGGGTCGCGCCGCAGGTCGACCTGCTGGTGTCCGCCGGCATCCCGGTGATGGGCCACCTGGGACTGACGCCGCAGAGCATCAACACCCTCGGCGGGTACCGGGTGCAGGGCCGTGACGACGCGGGCGCCGCGCTGCTGGCCGACGCCCAGGCGATCGAGGCCGCCGGGGCGTTCGCGGTGGTGCTGGAGGTCGTGCCGTCGGACGTCGCCGCCCGGATCAGCAAGGCGCTCACGATCCCGACCGTGGGCATCGGCGCAGGCTCCGACTGCGACGCCCAGGTGCTCGTCTGGCAGGACATGGCCGGCCTGACCTCCGGTCGCGCGCCCCGGTTCGTCCGCCGCTTCGCCGAGCTGCGCACGCCGCTGCGGGACGCCGCTCGGGCCTACGTCGCCGACGTGCGGGACGGCCACTACCCGACCGTCGAGTACTCCTACGACTGACCGGGGCCAGGGTCGGCCGCCGCGCGGCTGAGCCTGCCCTCGCTCGCGAACTGACGGGCGCCCCCCCGGCGCCCCCCCGCGGGGGGGCCCCGGTGTTTTTCCCCGCGTGAGGTGGGCCGATTAATCGGCGAGCGGGGCGT
>NZ_JADWYX010000180.1 GCF_016786355.1 Frankia sp. AgB1.9 | reverse complement strand
CCCCCCGCGCGCGGGCGCGGGGGCGCCCGCGCGCCCGGGCCCCGCCCCCCCCCCCCCCCCCCGACTCGCCCCCGGCAGCGGCCTCGGCCGCCGCCTGGACGCGGATCTCTCCGCTACGTGGGTCGATGCGCCGCCGGTCGCGCACCACGACCGGCGGCTCCTCGGCCGAGCCCGCGTTGTGCGGCGAGCTCACTGCTTGCCCTCCTCGTCGACGATCTCGGCGTCCACCACGTCGTCGTCGGCCTGGGCACCAGCGGCGCCGCCGGCCGCGCCGGCGGCCTGGGCCTCGGCGTACATCGACTGGCCCATCGCGGTGCTGGCCTTGCCGAGCTCCTCGGTGGCCGTGCGGATCGCGGCGATGTCGGTGCCCGCGGTGGCCGCGCGCAGATCGGCCAGCTTCTCCTCGACGTCCGCCTTGAGGGTCGCCTCGACCTTGTCGCCGTTCTCGGCGAGGAACCGCTCGGTCGAGTAGACCAGCGACTCACCCTGGTTGCGGGTCTCGGCCTCGTCGCGGCGCTGCTTGTCCTCCTCCGCGTACTGCTCGGCGTCGCGGACCATCTTCTCGATGTCATCCTTCGGCAGCGCGGAGCCGCCGGTGATGGTCATCGACTGCTCCTTGCTCGTGCCGAGGTCCTTGGCCGAGACGTGCACGATGCCGTTCGCGTCGATGTCGAAGGTGACCTCGATCTGCGGCACGCCGCGCGGCGCCGGGGGCAGGCCGGTCAGCTCGAACATGCCGAGCTTCTTGTTGTAGGCCGCCATCTCGCGCTCGCCCTGGAAGACCTGGATCTGCACGGACGGCTGCGAGTCCTCGGCCGTCGTGAAGATCTCGGAGCGCTTCGTCGGGATCGTGGTGTTGCGCTCGATCAGCTTGGTCATGATGCCGCCCTTGGTCTCGATGCCCAGGGACAGCGGGGTGACGTCGAGCAGCAGGACGTCCTTGACCTCGCCCTTCAGGACACCGGCCTGCAGGCTGGCGCCGACGGCGACGACCTCGTCCGGGTTGACGCCCTTGTTCGGCTCCTTGCCACCGGTCAGGTCACGGACCACGTCCACGACGGCCGGCATCCGGGTGGAGCCACCGACGAGGACGACGTGGTCGATCTGGGCGACCTTGATGCCCGCGTCCTTGACCGCCTGCTGGAACGGAATCTTGCAGCGGTCGATCAGGTCCTGCGTCATCCGCTGGAACTCGGCCCGAGTGAGCGAGACGTCCAGGTGCAGCGGGCCCTCGGCCGACGCGGTGATGTACGGCAGGTTGATCGTGGTCTGGGTCGACTGCGAGAGCTCGATCTTGGCCTTCTCGGCCGCCTCGCGCAGCCGCTGCAGCGCCATCTTGTCCTTCGCCAGGTCGACACCGTGCTGGCCCTGGAAGGTCTTGATCAGGTGGTCGGTGATCCGCTGGTCCCAGTCGTCACCACCGAGGTGGGTGTCGCCGTGGGTGGCCTTGACCTCCACGACGCCGTCGCCGATCTCCAGCAGGGACACGTCGAACGTGCCACCGCCGAGGTCGAAGACCAGGATCGTCTGCTCCTTGTCGCCCTTGTCCAGCCCGTAGGCCAGGGCGGCGGCGGTGGGCTCGTTGACGATCCGCATGACGTTCAGGCCGGCGATGGTGCCGGCCTCGGTCGTGGCCTGCCGCTGGGCGTCGTCGAAGTACGCCGGGACGGTGATGACCGCGTCGGTGACCGTCTCGCCCAGGTAGGCCTCGGCGTCGCGCTTCAGCTTCTGCAGGATGAAGGCGCTGATCTGCTGCGGGGTGAAGTCCTTGTTGTCGACCTTCATCTTCCAGTCGGTGCCGATGTGGCGCTTGACCGACCGGATCGTCCGCTCGACGTTCGTGACCGCCTGCCGCTTCGCGACCTCGCCGACCAGGACCTCGCCGTTCTTCGCGAAGGCCACAACCGACGGGGTCGTGCGCGAGCCCTCGGCGTTCGCGATGACCGTTGGCTCACCACCCTCGAGCACGCTCACGACGGAGTTCGTGGTGCCGAGGTCGATGCCGACCGCTCGTGCCATGTCTGTGTGCCTCTCGATCTGATGGCACCCGGCACTTCCGTGTGCGCGGGGCCGCCGTTTCGGTCTGTGGGTCCGCTCGCGGGGCCGACCGAGACGGTCGATCCGGCCGCGAGGTCCGCTGGTCGCTGACTCTAAGTCAGCCCTCGGTGCGGACCCAATGGGTTGAGTGCGTTCCACTCAGGATCGTCTTGCCACTATAACGCCCGAACCTGAGTCTGATGGGCTCAACCTTACGGAGCCATGTTCTCTTCCCGACGGCTACCCATGCTGGCGGACACATAACGCGACGGCGCGTCACCAAGAGGCGACGCGCCGTCCGATCGTTGTGGCGAAGCTGGTTCTGGGTGAACTTCCGGCTGTCAGAGCTCTGGGCCGCGCGGCGTGTCGTCGGTGCCGGTCGCGGGCGGGTCCGGTTCTGGACGGACGGAGGCAAGGCTCGGGCGGCCACCGGGCCGGCGGCGGGGAACCCCCCGGCCGGACGGGCGCAGCGAGCGGATGATGCCCTCGCGGTCGTCCGGCAAGCCGGGCCCGCCGTCGTCCGCCGGCTCGGGAAGCTCCTCGAGGTCGGTCAAGTCGTCCGGGCCCGGGGGGATGCCGACGCGGGCGAAGCCGTCGCCCCCCCTGGACAGCTGCGCCTCCAACGTGGCCAGCCGGTCCATCAGGTCGGTCGCGTCGCCGTCGCGGTCTCGGATCGCGTGCAGCGTCTCCATCAGCATCAGCCACTGGTCGCGGCCGATCGTCACCTGCTCCAGCGACCGGTTGTCGACGAAGGGCGGGAACAGCGTCCGCACCGCCGCCACGACCTCCTTGACCTCGACCGGGTTGAGCCGCCGCGGCCGGTCACGGGCGAAGTCGAAGATCCGACGGATGTTGATGATGGTGACGCCGAGGACCGCGCCGTCCTTCCACAGGACGTCGGCCTCGGTCATCACCATCACCGGATAGACCGAGAGCTTGATCAGCGGGACCTTTGCCTGCAGTTCGGTCTTGATCTGGCTGCTGACGAAGGCGTCCCGCTCGATCGCCGCGGTCAGCGGCTCGCTGTCGACGGTCGCGATCTTCTTCGTGTAGCGGACCACGCCCTTGCGCGCCTCGCTGTTGATGACCAGCACGCCGGCCGGGCCGATCACCAGGTGGCCGACGACGGCGTCCGCGCTCGGCACCTCCAGATCGTGCAGGACGGTCCAACCCGCCCGCCGCAGCCGGGCGAGCGCCCGGGCGGTCTTGCGCTCGGCCTCGGCGCCCAGGCGCATGGTCTCGATCTCGTTGTCGCGCCCGAAGGCCGACACGACGATGACCGAGCTCCAGCCGACGACGACCAGCGCGAGGACCCCGAAGCCGAAGCCACCGGGCAGACCGACGCCGAACGTCAGGACGAGACAGACCAGCAACCCGACCGGCACCGATTTGGCGAGCGACCGTGGCAGCACCCGGCCGAGCCGGTCGCGGCGGACCAGGGCCTGGTGCTCACGTCCGCGTCGATACTCCGAATAGAGGTAGGAACCCGGCTGCCCGGTCCTGGTGTTCGTCGTCGCCGGCTTGGTGATCGTCGCCATCGTGCCCACCGTGGTTCGCAGGGGTTGTCTGGGGCTCGGTACTGGGGCCCATGAGGTCTCTCGGCCTGGCACGAATGGCGGTTGGGCGCGCCACGTGGCCAGGGTGGGACATGCGGTGCGGAGAGTTCCCATTTGTGGTCTCTGTTGCGACTGAGCGTAGCAGCGCTCAGCAGCCCCGGGTGGCCGAACCAGGCCCTCTGGACCGTCACCCGCTGGCCCGACGGGCTGTCGACGGGGCCGGGCGCCCGCTCCGTCGCGGGTAGGTCGATGATCCCTCAAACGAGATGGCCTGCCCACCCGGATAGACCGATTCGCGGCCACGGCGTCGGGGAACTCGTGCTAGTAGCAGCCCGTCGTGGGGCGATCGTCCCGAACGGGCGCGGAGCGCCCGCGGGACGCTCTGCCTCGGGGTCCCTGCCGGATCGACGGAGTCGATCTGGGAGGTCCGGGGCGCTGGGGCGCCCTCCCCGCGCTTGTTGTCTCGCGACGTGGAAGTCTGAGGGGCGGAGCGGTCAGGGGTTGGGATCTCGGCTGGCTTGGGCGGGTGGCACGAGACACTTCGAGGCCCAAGTTACCCGGGAGTACCGGTAGGCTACGCCCCGTTCGCGGAGCATAGGAGGACCAGACTGATGGCGCTGAGGATCGCGATCGGCGGAGCGATCACCTTGATCGCTCTGGCGGTAGCCGGAAGGCGATTCTTCTGGCTGTTCAGACTGATCCAGACTGGGCAGCCCGCTGAAGGGCGTCTGGACGACATCCCGACCCGGATCTGGAGCGAGATCAGCGAGGTCGGCGGCCAGCGCAAGCTGCTGAAGTGGTCGGTGCCCGGCCTCGCGCATGCGTTCACCTTCTGGGGCTTCACCGTCCTGATCCTGACGATCATCGAGACGTTCGGTGGCCTGTTCGACGACGACTTCCACATCCCGTGGTTCGGCCACTGGGCCGGCATCGGGTTCATCGAGGACTTCTTCGCGGTCGCCGTGCTTGCCGGTCTCGCGACGTTCGCCGTCATCCGCGTCAAGCGGGCGCCCGCCCGGCTTGAGCGCAAGTCGCGTTTCTACGGCTCGCACCTCGGCCCGGCCTGGGTCATCCTCGGGATGATCACCGCGGTCATCGTGACGCTGCTGATCACGCGCGGCGCCCAGTGGAACACCGGCAACCTGCCGCAGGGCAAGACCAAGTGGGCCTTCGCGTCCTACACCGTCAGCCGGGTCTTCTCGCCGCTCGGGCACACCGCGAACGAGGCCATCGAGACCACGTTCCTGCTGATCAACCTCGCGATCATCATGGGCTTCCTGGTGCTCGTCGCGTACTCGAAGCACCTGCACATCTTCCTGGCCCCGATCAACGTCGTCCTCAAGCGGGAGCCGAAGGCGCTCGGCGCGCTCGGCACCACGCCGGACATCGAGACGCTGATGGAGGAGGACGAGCCGATCATCGGCGCGGGAAAGGTCGAGGACTTCTCCTGGAAGGCGATGCTCGACTTCTCCACCTGCACCGAATGCGGCCGCTGCCAGAGCCAGTGCCCCGCGTGGAACACCGGAAAGCCGCTCTCGCCGAAGCTCGTCATCATGGACCTGCGCGACCACCTGTTCGCGAAGGCCCCGTACCTGCTCGGTGGCACCGACGCGGAATCGCGTGACGCGGCCTGGGACGCAGCCGTCGCCAAGGCCCACGAGGGCCACGACCACGCGCCGGGCGAGGGCCACGAGCACGGCGACCACGACCACAGCGAGCACGAGGTCCACGGCGTTCCCGAGTCGGGCTTCGCCCGAGTGGCCGAGCCCGGCAAGGCGCAGGCCGAGCGGCCGCTGGTCGGCACCGCCGAAGAGGGCGGCGTCATCGACCCGGACGTGCTGTGGTCGTGCACGAACTGCGGCGCCTGCGTCGAGCAGTGCCCGGTGGACATCGAGCACGTCGACCACATCGTCGACATGCGGCGCTACCAGGTGATGATCGAGTCCGCGTTCCCGTCGGAAGCCGGCGTCATGCTGCGCAACCTGGAGAACAACGGCAACCCGTGGGGCGTCTCCCCGCGCAGCCGCACCGAGTGGACCGACGGCCTGCCGTTCGAAGTCAAGATCATCGGTGAGGGCGAGCAGATTCCCGAGGACGTCGAGTACCTCTTCTGGGTCGGCTGCGCCGGCGCCATCGAGGACCGGGCGAAGAAGGTCTCCCGGGCGTTCGCCGAGCTGCTCGACATGGCCGGCGTGAAGTTCGCGATCCTCGGCTCGCAGGAGTCCTGCACTGGTGACCCGGCTCGCCGCCTGGGCAACGAGTACCTGTTCCAGGAAATGGCCAAGGCCAACATCGAGCTGCTCAACGAGACCGGCGTCAAGAAGATCGTCGCCACCTGCCCGCACTGCTTCAACAGCCTGTCGAAGGAATACTCGGGCCTCGGCGGAAACTACGAGGTGGTCCACCACACCCAGCTGCTCGGCAAGCTCGTCGAGGAGAAGAAGCTGGTGCCGATCACCCCGATCGAGTCGTCGGTGACCTACCACGACCCGTGCTTCCTCGGCCGGCACAACAAGGTCTACACCCCGCCCCGGGAGATCCTCGAGGCCATTCCCGGCCTGCGCGGCCAGGAGATGCACCGGTGCAAGGACCGCGGCTTCTGCTGCGGTGCCGGCGGCGCGCGGATGTGGATGGAAGAGAAGATCGGCACCCGGATCAACGCGAACCGGGTGGAGGAGGCGCTCGGCCTCGACCCCGACGTCGTCTCGACCGCCTGCCCGTTCTGCATCGTCATGCTGTCCGACGCGGTGACGGAGCAGAAGCTGGCCGGCACGGCGAAGGAGTCCGTCGAGGTCCTCGACGTCTCCCAGCTCCTCGCCCGCTCCCTGGCCGCCCCGGCCGCGCCCACCCAGGACGCCGCCGGCGCGGAGCCGGCCCCGATGAGCTGACGGTCGGCGGGCAAGCTCGGGCCGTCCATCTGGCCCGAGTCCGCTGTCCCGGAGTGGCGCTCGATCGAACGGCCCGGTGCGGCATCGCCGCCCGGGTCGTTCGCATTTGCGTACCCGGCCAACCATCGGTACTGTCTAACCAGACAGTGTTTTAGTCATCAGTCATCGCTACGACAGTTTTGATAGCGACAGTTTCGGCGACGGCAGTCACGGACAAGGTGGTTGTCGACACTGCCCGGCATGGAGGTTCCGAGTGACTCTGCTTCTGACAGCCGAGGTTGCGCCGACCGCCAATGGCGGGGCCGATGAACGGGCAGCGGGCTCGTCGCGCATGCACAATGCATGCATGACGACCGTCGTGATCCGGGATGTGCCCGAGGACGTCCACCGCCGCCTGCAGGAGCTGGCGAAGGCGGCGGGTCAGTCGCTGCAGCAGTTTCTGTCCTGCGAGCTTGCGCGGCTCGCTACGACGCCGACCATGGACGAGGTCCTCGACCTGATCGAGTCGCACGTGGCCGGCCAGTTCGAGATCGAGGACGTCGTTGCGTCGATCCAGGCCGAGCGCCGCTTCCCCTGACTTCTGGATCGTTGAGACCGGCTCCGCCCTGCTCCGAGGAGGGGGCAATGATCATTCTTGACGCATCGGTACTCGTGTACGCAGTGGGCGAGGCGGGTTCCGTAGGCGAGCGAGCTCGCGCTGTGCTCCGCGAGGCCGCCGCCGCCTCGGCCCCCGACATCGCTGACGTCGAGACCGTCTCCGCCCTGCGGAGGATGTGGCAGACGGGCAAGCTGGACGTCAAAGGGTTCCGCGTCGCCATCGACGATCTGGCGACTCTTCCACTGACCCGCTATCCAAGCAGGGCCCTGTTGCGCCGGGCGTACATGTTGCGCGACAACCTGACGCCATACGACGCCTGCTATGTCGCACTAGCCGAGGCGTTGGGCTGTCCGCTGTACACAGCGGACACAGCCCTTGCGAATGCGCCCGGCCCGAAGTGTGAGATCAGGCTGTTTCCCTAGCCGCCGCCCGGAGTCCGGTCACGATCACGACGTTGGTGCTGCTCTCGCCGGCCGCGGCGGAGTCGCCCGGGTCGCTCGTCGGCTGGGAGGCCAGCGAGCGTCTGGACGCACCATCCGCCCACCGTGAATCCGGGTCGCCCGTGGTCGATCACCGCCACCTCAGTGCCGGTGATCGCCGTTTGGGCCCTGCCGTGGTTGTAGAAACGCCCTGATTACAACCACGGGAGGGTCCAAACGGCGATCAAGCCAGCGGGCGGCGGCTCCGCGGGCGCCGATCCTGGATGAGAAGGGCGCCCGGTTGGCCCGTCGCCTCGCTGGCCCGAAAATCCGCGGAAAGCGCCATCGGCCGAACCGGATCGTTACTGGTTGGCGAGCTTCCCTACGACCTGGTTGGCCAGGGCGGTCAGGGTGTCGGTGCTGGCCTGCGTGAGTGGGTTGACGACGAGGATCACGGACTCGACCCGGCCGTGGAAGATGCTGATCAGGTCGACGTTCACCTGCACGGTGCTGCCGCTCGCGCTGACGTTGAAGACGACCCTGGTCAGAGCGGTCACGCCTGCCGGAGGCGGCACCGCCGTCGCACTGCGCACGGTCGCGCCGTCCAGGCCGCCCGACTTGGCCAGCTCGTCCTTCACCGCCTGGGCCAGGCAGTTCGGGAAGTCGGCGCGGTGTACGAGGTCGACGTGCCTGGTCACGGTGTCGGCCGACGCGAACACTCGGGCGCCCGACTCGATCGCGGTGCCGTCGTCGTCGCTGAACATGTCGCCATTGGCGTGGGCGGTCGAGGCCGGGCCGAGGTCGCCACCGGACAGGTGCATGCACTTCGGGACCGGGTCCTGGAAGGCCGTGCTTTCGGTGGTGTCGGTGTTCGGCTCGGCCTTGTAGCCGTTCGTCGCCGCCGACCCGCTCGTGAGAACGTATGCGGAGGGGTCCAGCTTGGGCCCCGCGGCCGCGGCGGACGGGGACGAACCAGCGCTGCCGCAGGCGGCAAGCGCCAGGCCCAGCGCGGCGAAACCAGTGGGAATGATGACTCTGATGAAATGCCGTCCACCACGCGGCGAGTGTTTTCTTCCGCCAAAATCCATGCGGGGAAGGCTAGCCGCAGACCACACCTTCCAGCAGCAAAAGTGTATGTCATCAGAAAGACTTCAATCCTTACCACCACTTTACTGGTTCACGAGTCCCTTACCGATTCTTTGAGAATCCCGATGAAGTGCGGGCAGCATTTGTGTTCCGTTGGCCGTCGCCACTCTGACGGAGGGCGGGGGCCACGCCCGACGGCCCCGCAGGTGACCTGGACCTCTCAGCCCGGATCACCCCTGCGTCGGGGCCTATCGTGCGGGCATGCCGGAGATCGAGGTGTCCGCCGAGGTTCAGGAGGCGCTGGCCGCAGGGCGGGCGGTGGTCGCGTTGGAGTCGACCCTGCTCGCGCACGGGCTTCCGGCGCCGCGTAACCGGGAGTTCGCGGCGGAGCTGGAGCAGCTGGTGCGCGACCAGGGTGCCGTTCCCGCGACGGTCGCGGTGCTCGACGGGGTGCCGACCGTCGGTCTGGGCGACGCGGCCCGCGAGAGGATCACGGATCCAGCGGCCACCGTCCTCAAGCTGTCGGTGCGCGATCTCGCGCCGGCCATCGCTCTCGGCCACACCGGCGCCACCACCGTCGCGTCGACCGCCTGGCTCGCCGCCAGAGCCGGCATCCGCGTGTTCGCGACCGGAGGCCTCGGCGGGGTCCACCGCGGCGGCGATGGGGACGGCGACCAGACCGGAGGCGGCGGCGGGTTCAGCTATGACGAGTCGGCGGACCTGCCGACGCTGGCCGCCACCCCGATCACGGTCGTCTGCGCCGGGGTGAAGTCGATCCTCGACGTCGGCGCGACCCTGGAGCGGCTGGAAACGCTGGGCGTCACCGTGCTCGGTTGGCAGACGTCAGACTTCCCCGGCTTCTACCTGCCCGGTACCGGCCACCAGCTGGACTGGCGGGTCGAGGACGCAGGCCAGGTCGCCGCGGTGATGGCGTCCGCCGACGAGCTCGACACGCCCGGAGCGGTCATCGTGGCCCATCCGGTCGCCGAGGGCGCTGCGTTGGACCGCGACCTGCACGACCGGGTGCTCGCGGACGCCCTCGCCGCCGCCAGCCAGGCCGGGCTGCGCGGCAAGGCCGTCACCCCGTTCCTGCTGGCCGCGTTCCACCGCGAGACCGCCGGCGCGAGCCTGGAGGTCAACCTCGCGGTCGTCCGAGGGAACGCGACCGTAGCGGCAGCCATTGCCACCGCCTACGCCAGCCGGCGGGTTGCCTGACCAGCGCCCGCCCCCCGACCGGCCTCGCCAGCCCGACCGGCGCCGCCAACCGACCGGCTGGCGGCGCCCGCTTAGCCGAGCTTGGCCGTGAGCTGCTTGACCGCGACGCTGATCAGGTCCTCGCTCGGCGGGTCGATCGTGCCGACGAGGTGCAGCTGCGCCTCTACCTGGCCCGACCCCAGGTAGATCGTGTCGTAGAACAGCTGCATCTGGCCACCCGTCGAGCTGCCGCCGAGCACGACCACGGAGGTGCGCGCCAGCGCCCCGGTCGGCAGCGGCGCGTCCCTGGTCACCGCCTCGGGATCGATCAGCTGGTTGCCGATCGCCTGCTGGTCAGCCATGGCGTCCTTCTGGGTCTGCGACGTCACGCATTCGGTGAAGTTCGGGTCACGCAGCAGCCCGGTGTCCCGGTCGAGCTGGCCGGCCGGAACGACCTGCGCGTCGGACCAGAGCGTGATGCCGGTGATCTTATTGGTGAGGTGGGTGCTCTCGGCCCGGTCGATCGACCCGTCGCGCACCGCGGAGCCGGTCGCGCCCAGGCAGGAGGCGAGCTTGGCGAGCGGTGACGTCCCGGCGCTGGAGGCAGTGCCACCGGTGGTGGCCGAGAAGCCGCTGAACCCGGAGCTCGTGGTCAGGACGAAGTCCTTGGCCTGCGCCGAGACCGACGAACCGGCCTGCACGGTGGCTGGCGCCGCGCTCGCGGTGGCCGGCGCGGTCGAGGTCTCGGGCGTGGGCGTCGGGCTGTCGCTCGGGGACTTCGAGCCGCCGAGCACCCCGCATCCCGCCGCCGCGACCACCAAGGTGGCCGCTGCCCCAAGCGTGATCGCGCACCGTATCCTGCGTGCCGTCGAGGGCATATGACCGTTTCCCATCCCCATCCGCCGACCGGGCCAGGCCGGCCGAACCCGTCAGGACCGGTCGATCCGGACAGACTGGTCCCAGTCAAAGCGTAGGGAGCCAGCCGGCCGCGTCCGTCTCCGGGTACCCGAACAGCGGGCGAAGCGGGGCGACGGTGCCGAACGCCTCATGCGGCCAAGATGGCGCACCCGGGTCGATGGCCGCCGCGGGCGCGGGCGCCAACCAGCAGAAGTCGGCCGACCGCAATCCGCGCGCCGTCGAACCTCGTAGGTTGCCTTGCGTGGCTACGACGACGAGGGCGCGCCGGGCGGGTGGCCTCGACCGGCAGCCAACCACATGGCCCGATCGAATCGGGCCAGGCCGTCGGCGTGTCGCGCGAGTCCAAGGGGGCTGAAGGCGGGCGAAAACGTCGGGATGTCGCGCAGAGCGGGCCGCGCGGGGGGCGCTTCGGTGGGGGGTCGTGGGCATGCGGTGGTCGAGAGATTCCGCACTGTCGGCCCAGCAGGCGGCCCGCCGCCACCGCCACCGGTTCGAGCGCCTCGCCGAATGGCCCATCGGGCGGTGGGGACGGTGGGTCGCGGTCGTGCTGTGGCTCGCGTTGGCGCTGGTCGCCACGCCCCTCGCCGGCCGGCTGGGCAACGCGCAGACCAACGACGCGGCGGCCTTCCTACCGCCGGCCGCGGAGTCGACGCAGGTGCTGGCCGCCCAACGCCAGCTTCCGGGCGGCGACGCGATCCCCGCGGTCGTCGTCTTCACCCGGCCGACCGGAACGCTGACGGCCGCCGACCAGGCGGCGATGAAAGCCACGGGCGCGAAGCTGGCGTCCTTCGCGGCCGCACCTGTCACGCCGGCGGCACCGGCGCCCGATGGCCGAGCCGCACTGATGATCGTCCCAGTGGCTCAGTCGGCGAACGCGGACGCTTTCGCCGACGAGATCAACCAGATGCGGGCCGTCGTGCGGAAGCTGGCCCCACCCGGGCTACAGACCTCGGTCACCGGCCCGGCCGGCGTCATCGTGGACACGTACACGTCGTTCCGCGGGGTCGAGACGCCATTGCTCTTCGTCACCGCGGCCGTCGTCGCGGTGATCCTCCTGGTGGTCTACCGCGGGCCGTTCCTGTGCCTGGTGCCCCTGGTCGCCGTGGGAGCCGCCGACCAGGCCGCGACCGCGATCATCTACCTGCTCGCCCGGCACGGGGGCCTGACCGTCAACGGGCAGAGCGCGGGCATCCTGCGCGTCCTGGTGTTCGGCGCCGGCACCGACTACGCCCTGCTGCTGATCGCCCGGTACCGCGAGGAGCTGACCCGGCACGCCGCCGCGACCGAGGCGATGCGGGTCGCGCTGCTGCGCGCCGGCCCCGCCGTCCTCGCCTCGGCCGGCACCGTCGTGCTCAGCCTGCTCTGCCTGCTGCTCGGCGAGCTGAACTCCGACCGTGGCCTCGGCCCGGTCGGCGCGGTCGGCATCGCCGTGGCCTTCCTGACCATGGGCACCCTGCTGCCCGCGCTGCTGGTGATCTGCGGCCGCCGGCTGTTCTGGCCGCAGGTCCCCCGGATCGCCGCGCCGGCCGTCGCCGTGAGCCTCAAGGACGCCGGCAACCCGGACGTCGTCGGCGCGTGGGCCCGGGCCGGTCTGCTGATCGCCCGCCGGCCCAGGCTGATCTGGCTGGTCACCAGCGCGGTGCTCGCCGGCCTCACGGTGGGCATCGTCACGTTCCACATCGGGCTCACCGACCGCGGGGCGTTTCGGCACCCGATCGACTCGATCATCGGCGAGGAACGCATCGCGGCGCATTTCCCGCTGGGTGCCAGCGCGCCCACGTTCGTGATCGGCGCCAGTGCCAGCGCGGCCAAGCTCGGCGAGGTGGTCGACGCGACCCCGGGCGTCGCCACCGCGGTCGTGGACGGCACGGGCGCCGGGCTCACCCAGTTCCTGGTCGTCCTGCGCGACCCGCCGGACAGCGCCGCGGCCGCCGCGACGATCGACCGGCTGCGGGCCAGGGTCCGTACGGTGCCGGGCGCCGACGCCCTGGTCGGCGGGACGACGGCGGTGAACCACGACATCGCCCAGGCCGCCATGCGGGACCGGCAGCTGGTCATCCCGCTGGTGCTCGTCGTCGTGCTGGTGATCCTGGGCCTGCTGCTGCGGGCCGCGGTCGCGCCGCTGGTACTGATCCTGACGGTGGTGCTGTCGTTCCTGGCGTCGCTCGGGGTGTCGGCCCTGGCGTTCCGGGGGGTCTTCCACTTCGCGGGGGCCGACCCGTCGCTGCCGCTGTTCGGGTTCATCTTCCTGGTGGCGCTCGGCGTCGACTACAACATCTTCCTGATGACGCGCGTGCGCGAGGAGGCGATGCACACCGACGCCCGTACCGGCGTGCTGCGTGGCCTCGCCGTCACCGGTGGAGTGATCACGTCGGCCGGGGTGGTGCTGGCTGCGACGTTCTCGGTGCTGTTCATCTTCCCGCTGGTACAGCTCGCCGAGATCGGCTTCCTGGTCGCCTTCGGGGTGCTGCTGGACACGCTGGTCGTCCGCTCGATCCTGGTGCCGGCGCTGGCCCTGGACCTGGGCCGCGTCATGTGGTGGCCCAGCCGCCTGAGTCGCCCGCCGACCCCGCCCGCCGACCTGCTGGCGCCGGAGGTCGTCGTCTCGGAGGACGTCCCGTAGCCGACCGCTGGTTCGGTGCCTTCACAACCACCCATGGCGGGGCAGGTCCGTTGAACCCGCAGCATCTACACCGCTATGGTCGTCGTCCAAGCGCTGTCCGGAACGTCCGGATTCCCTCGCGGAACAAGGACTGTCGACTGATCATGCTGTCAATCCCCGTCACCTCCCGCAGGTCCCAGACGACCGTGGCGGCCGTCGCGCTGGCGTTCTCGGCCGCGCTCGCCGGCTGCTCGACCGGGAGCGATTCCACAGCCGGCACCGCCCCGCCCAGCACCCTGGCCCCGTCCGTGGCCAGTGTGTCGACGGCGAAGCTGGACCCGATGGACTTCGTCTACACGCAGGGTCCCGAGACCGCCGGCTTCAAGCTGGACCAGTCGTCCGCCGGCGCCGGGAACCCGACCAGCCACGACGACGCGATCTTCCTGGACATCGACGGCTGCATGGGCCAGAACGTCGGCGCGCCCACGGCGGTGGCGACCGGCCCGACGCTGACGAGCCAGGACGGGTTCACCTCGGTGGACTCCAACGCGGAGATCGTCACGACCGCGCAGCGAGCCGCCCACCTCCAGGAGCTCAAGGACCCGCGTCTCGACGGCTGCATCAAGAAGCTGATGGGGCAGTCCTCGGGCTCCGGTACCAGCCAGGACAACACGATCGCGAGCCTCACCTGGCGGACCGCCCCGGTTCCCGCGGGCGCGCTGGCCCGGGTCGCCTACACCGGCCAGGTCACCGCGTCCGGGACCAGGACGAGCGTCTACCTCGACGTGGTCTTCCTCGGCGCGGGCCGGGTCGAGAACGAGGTCGCCCTCTTCTCGGCCGTCCGTCCCCCCGACGAGACGCTGGTCTCGGCCGTCACCGCGCAGCTCGCCGCCAAGCTGAAGAGTCAGTGATCCTGGCCCGCGACCACGCGGGCCGGCGGGGGGCCCCCCCCCCCCCCGGGGCGCCCCCCCCCCCGCCCCCGCCCCCCCCGCCCCGGCGACCACGACCAGGCCAGCCAGACGGGCGGCACAGCGGTATGCACGAGCTACCCACCCGGACGGACGGGCGGC
>NZ_JADWYX010000017.1 GCF_016786355.1 Frankia sp. AgB1.9 | reverse complement strand
TAGATCACGCCACCACGCCGGCAAGATCAGGAACGGACCACAACCGGTACACACCACCAAGATTCAGGACAGGCACTGAGATCACGGAAGCGCGCCGACGACGTGTTCGAGAATCTTCTGGATCTTCCTCGCTGGTGTACACCGTTCCCTGCCTCTCTAGCCAAGATACCCGCGCCTTTCCGGCCAGGCAGCGGACCAGATCGCCGAGATTGTCGAGGAAATGTACCACCGACTTGTCGAAGAAAGGCCATTAATCTCGATCCATCTCCGTTCAGCCAAGACCTTCACGCCGGCCGCAGGCGCACTTCTCGCCGAGATTCTCGGTGACATGCAGTCAGCGATACTCGACGCCCCGGAAGACGACTGATGCGCCGCGGATTCAAAACAGAAGCCGAAAAGATATCGCAAGAAATCCGCACCGCAATGGGGAAACGACCGACGGATCCACTCGACGCCCTGGACCTCGCAAAGCACCTCGGCGCATGGGTGCGCCGAGCCGACGAACTCACCACCCTGTCGAAACTCAGAGCTCTCGAAGAGCTACAACCCGGAGCCTTCTCCGCCTGTACGTTCACCCTCGAAGATCGCCACGTCATCGTCTACAGCCCACTGGCTCTACCAGGGAGAACACAGAGCGACGTCGCCCATGAAACATCGCACATCATTCTTAGACGCGCACCAAAAGAAGTGCGATCGGTCGGCAAGATAGCCTTCTTCACCTGCGACCCAGACGAAGAACAAGAGGCAAACTGGCTCGCCGGATGCCTCCTACTCCCACGGCCACTACTACTCAGCGCGCTCCGACGCGGAATAGACGCCGCAGGTATCGCTGCCGCATACGGCGTCAGCGAACAGATGGCGCACTTCCGGATTCGTACGACGGGTGTCGAGCGACAGCTGTCCGCAATAAGGCGAGCTTGAAACAAGTGAGAACCGGGTCCGCCAGATATGTCGGACCGCGGCGGTCGTACTAGCGGTTGCTCCTGCGCATCAGTAATGGCAGTGCCGGGACGGTGGCGAGCGCGGCGAAGCCCAGAGCGTACGGACCGGGTCGGCGAACGCCGTGGCCCCGTCGACGAAGTGCGCGGGCACTGGGCTGCGGCGAACCGGGCGAGCCGGCCTGCTCGGTGCTGGCAGTCGGCCCGGCCGCTAGGTGGCCGGAGACCCGGTTGTCGGGAACAGCCAATCGCCTCACCGACGCCCTCGGGCCGAGTCGCGACCCGGTCCAGCGGCCAGGACTGCTCCGCTCGCCTCCGCGCCCCGACCACGACCCGCGGCACGATCGAGAAGCACGCGCCCTCGACGCGCCGCATTCCTGGACGCCGACCGACGGATCCAGCTGGTGTCCGGCGAGATCCTGGATCTCTCCCGCGCCAACCTCGGACGACCGGACGGTCTGGCGCTATGGGAGCGCCTGAGCGTCGGCGACGGCGAGACCGACCGGCGGGTGTCGTCTCGTGACAGTCCGTCGGCCCGCTGCCTGGTCCCGCTCTGCGAGGACACGGGAACCGGGCTCGTCCTGGTCAACCCGAAGTCCGGGCGTCGCTACGCCCGCCACTTCAAGGGCGAAGGGGTTCCGGGGCGCGGACGGCGCCTGCAAGCACCAGGTGGTCGACGGCGACCAGACGCCGATCATCGAGTGGCTCTGTAAGCGATACGCCCACGCCGGCTATGCCGTCGACACCGAGCACCCGTTCACCATCAGAGGCGAGGGCTGGCAGCAGAAGCGCAAGTCGAACGACTTCGTCGTACCAGGCAAAGCCGTCCAACCGATCGCGGGCGAGGTCCAGCGGGCCCGGACGTACCACCTGCAGCGCGCGAAGGACGCCCGCCGGGCCGGCTATGCGAGCCTGTGGACCCCCGTCCACGGGGAGAGTCTCAACGGCGTCGCCCAGCTGCGCTTCACGAGTACCTTCGCGGAGGCCGCCTCCAGGCGGGATCCAGGTAGCGTGGCCATGGCCGGGTTTGCCGATCTCGAATGGATCGACCGCAAGGTCACCCCGAACCTACGCCAGATCCCGATGGGCGAGATCGCCGAGAAGCTCCTCGCCGGCGAGTTCGTCGAGTTCCGGGTGTCCGCCAAACAGGTACTGCTAGTGCCGCCTGACCATGCGGCGCGGTTCATCGAGCATGAGGAGCGCGGCCCTGACCCCCAGGGCAACCCCGGTCTGGTCGGTCGCCGCGCGATTCCTTGCGGCAGCACCGCGACCATCGGGCTCGGACTCTTCTATGGGACTGCCCAGGCTCCGCCGATCGGATGGACTTTCGCCGTCGCCGTCGCCGTCGCCGTCGCCGTCGCCGTCGCGTCGCCCGCCGGCCCACGCGTCAGCGGTTGCGGAACGGACTGTGTCACTCGATCGATCTCGCGTTCGATGGTCCTGGAGGGCGGAGTGTTCGGTGAGGAGGCGGACGCGGTCCTTGTCTGTCGATCATTCTGTTATTCCCGGGCGTCTCCGATTACTTTGAGGTGAACCATGGTGAAGACGCGTCTGGAGATCTTCCACCCGTCGGTGGTGTTCACTAGTTCGTCGTCGTAGTACCCGACGACCTGGGTTCCGGTCTGGTTGTCCGCGGCCAGGACGATGGCGTCGACGTAGCTGCGAGCGGCGGCGCCGTCGCTGTGCGGGGAGACGACCGTGTTGGTGATGCGGTGCATCGTGTAACCACATCCGGCGTGTGCCTGATCCATCCATTCAGTGATGGCACCCGCGCCGTGCATGACGCCGACAGTGCCATAGTCGGCCTCGCAGTCGAGGGTGAAGCAGGTGCGAAACAGCGCCCAGTCCCGCCGATCGATGCCGGTTGCGTATCGCAACAGCACCTCGGCGATGCCCTGACGGGCGTCGTGGTCGATCATCGGCGGCCTCATGCCGACACCTGTGCATCGGGTCGAGCGGCCATCGCGCCGCCGCTTTGCTGGATCATCGCCATGACCGCTTCGTTGCGGGTCAGGGCCCGTAGCAGCTTTGAGCTTTCGCGCAGATGGTCTCCCACAAGCCAGGTGGGGCCGTTCGACAGATTCGCGATCGCTTCGCGGACGACTTCGGCCCCCGTTGAGACACCCTCGATCGGGATCGGGTCCCTGGGGTCCGCCAGGGCGCCTCGACGGGTCAGGAGCCGGCGCAGTGCCGGGGTGTCGGTGACCCCCAGCACCAGGCTCAGGACGTCGACTCCGCTGTCGTGGAGCTCCGCCCACAGTGCTTCGGCCATCACCATGTCGAAGGCTTTCGAGGCACCGTAGGCGACCATGTTCGGGGCTCCGGCGAGTCCGGCGGCCGATGAGACCAGCACGATCGCGCCCCTTCCCCGGATTGCCATCGGGCCCGCGAACTGGTGGCACATCTGCATCGGCACGAGACAGTTGCGATGCACCAGCGCCAGCGGGATCTCGACCGGGTTGGCGAGGAACGACGCGTAGTTCGGGTCCGCACCGGCGCAGTACATCATCATGCCGATCTCGACGCCGGCGGTCGCATCGAGGATCTTCGTCATCGCGTCCGTTCCGGCGAGATCCACGGTGACGGCCCGGGTCTCCACGCCGGTTTCGGCGCGCACCGCGGCGGCGAGCGTGTCAAGCTCGTCCTGCCGGCGAGCGAGGAGCACGACGTTGAGTCCGCGCTGGGCCATGGCCCGTGCGTACTCGGCACCCACTCCTTCCGACGCCCCCGCCACGAGCGCCCACGGCCCGTAGCGCTCGACAAAGGTGAGGTCGTCAAGGCTCACGATGGAACGCTCCGATCATTGAGTCCCTCCGGAGAGGGACGGCTCCTGTCTCACGGAGCGGGCACGCCCAGGATCTGCCCCGTGGTTTGGCCAGCCTGGTCCGAGTTGAGGAAAGCGCACGCCGCGGTGATGTCCTCCGGTCGGTCGACCCGGCGGCCGGGGTCAGGGCCGGGCGATGCGGTCCCTCGATCGCGCCGCCCAGCAACCCACGGGCCTCGGCCTTGCGCAGCGCCGAGGTGTTGGCGAAGCCCGGGAAACGCGCTGGCCGTAGTGCCGGCGGGGCCAAGTTCCAAGACCAGCGTCACGCCTGAATGCGGCCTCAGCACCTTCGTCTCGACCAGGAGAATTCCTTCCGCGTCGCGTGGCCTACGGACGCGTCCACGGCGAGGGCGGTGGAGACCGCGGCGACGAGTTCCGTCCTCGACACCCGCCCGCACCCTCCTACCAACCGACGGTAGGTAACTTAGGGTCGGACTCGAACCGGTGTCAACGAAACGCCACGGGCTACCTCGCTCGCCGGCGATGCGGCGATGCGGCGATGCGGCGATCGATCGTCTCCGAGCAGACTGCCGTCGCCTCGCCGGCGGGGACCCGTGGTGCGGGGGAGGACGTTCCTCACGCGCCATGGGTGTCGCCGGCCGCTCGGGGCACCGTGTCACGATGCCTCGCGGTGATCACCGACATCGATGTCACACATCATGGGGTCGCAGAGAATCCGGGTCGCCCGAGACTGGGCCGCAGGTTGTTCCTGAGATTAGCGACGCTGAGCGACCCTCAGTACGGTGCCGGTCGAACGACGCCCGACAGGCCTCAGCCGGTGTTGAGGCCGTTCATGACGAGGTCGTAGAAGTGCTGGGCGATCTCGGCGGTGGTGCGTTCTCCCGCAGGTCGGAACCACTGGTAGGTCCAACTGCACATGCCCAGGATCGCGAGGGCTGTCAGGTTCACGTCGTTGGTCGCGAACACGCCGTCGGCGATCCCCTGGTTGAGAACGTCGATGATCATTTCGCGATAGTTGTCGCGCTGATCGATGATCTTAGTTCGGACGGGTTCGGGCAGCTCCTGGAAGTGGTCGAACACCTGCCGCATGTGGATGCCGTGGGACTCCGCGAGCGACACCAGATCGGCCATCATCGCCAACAGGAGATCTCGTGAGCCGAGGATGTGGGCGTCCAGGCGCTGCCGATGGGCTTCGAAGATCGGCTCGATCGTTTCCAAATGCATTTGCGCGAGGAGATCGTCCTTGCTGGCGAAGTAGTAATAGAGCGACGCCTTGCGGATTCCGACCCGCTGGGCGACGGCCTCCATAGAGGTGCCTTGATAGGCATTGGCCTCGAACAGGTCGGCCGCAACCTGCATGATCTGCGCCCTGCGATCTGCTCCCGGCCGCCGGTTACGCGCCTGATGGTCCACCGCGAGTGATCTCCGTTCAGTCCTGCCGGGAGCGCTCATTCTATGGCAGGTGGTCGAGCCATCCCGGGTCCAGAGGCGCCGACGGTCCGGATCTCGCGGTGAACGCCGGCAACGGGGCGTCGAGCGGGGACGTGTCCATCGTCCGTCGAGCGGGGCACTGCGCGGGCAGTCGGCCTCCACGACGCGTCCGGCGCCGTCTGCGACGGGCGTCCGAGCCCTGGCAGTGGCGGGATTGACACCGTCGTGGCGACTATCCTAGGTTACCTGCCGACGGAAGGTAGATAGGCGATCGACTGATCGCGGGAGGTGGCCCGGCCCTCCGATCCACGTCAGCGACGACAGGCCGAGCAGGCGAGAGGATCGTCCGGTGGCCTGTGTCCGCTGTCAGGACCGCCGTAACGGGTGATCAAGCCGAGTACGCCGCCCTCACGTGGTCGCCGTGGCGCCTCGACCGCCCGAGGGCGAGGAGCGATGACCGTCGCGGTGAGCTGGCCCCCGCTCGGCACGGGACGCGTCCCGGATGGCATCTACCGCAAGGCCCGCCTTCCCCCACGAGCACGAGGAGACCAGATGGCATTACGCCCGCGCACTCCTGCACACGACGATCCGAGATGAGCCGCGTCGACCCCATTCCACCGCGTGCGTGGCCGAAAGAGATGCGCGGCGCGCTCGCCGCCCTGATGCCGCCGGCACCGCGTCACCCGCCGCCGAGCCCGGAGGGCAGACCGATACCGCTGAACATGCTGGGCACGTTCGCGCATCATCCAGGGTTGGCGCGGGCGTTCTTCACGTTCAACGGCCACATGCTGCTGGCGACGACCCTGTCGCAGCGACAGCGCGAGATCCTCATTCTCCGGGTCGCGAAGCTGCGCCAGTCCGCCTACGCATGGGCCGAGCATCTCGGCATGGGTCGGGAGGCCGGCCTGAGCGACGAAGAGATCGGGCAAATCGCCTGGGGGCCTAACGCGCCGCACTGGGATCCCCTCGAAGCGGCGCTGTTGCGCGCCACCGACGAGCTCGTGGCCGACGGCGAGATCAGCCACGACACGTGGACGATCCTGAGCGCCACCCTCGACACGCAGCAGCTCATGGACGTCATCTTCACCGTGGGCGCCTACGAGATCCTCTCCTGGATGTTCCGCTCACTAGATCTGGATCTTGACGGCGACCTTCAGTGAACCTGACGGCGGACGGGGCCGAGCAGGCTCACCCATCGCCGGAGCTCAGAGCAGGAACGGGTCTCGCCCGCGGCGTGCCCGACCCGGAGGAGCGGAGATCGGCGTAGCGATCGAGTATCGCTGTCTCGGTCGCAGGGAAATTTCGGAGGGTGGAAGGCTGTCCAAACGGCGCGGATTCGTAGACGGCGCGTCGGCGCTAGGTCATCCACATGCCGTACTGCCGGACCAGTAATCCTTCTGCGTACGTCGAAGCGTCGCCCCTGCGGGGCCGATATCCGATGGCCCGAACCCGGATCCAAATCCAGTCGGCCCTGAAACGGCCAACTATCGGTGATCAATAACCAACTATGCAAGGTGAGGTCAAGCGTGATCTATTCTCGGAAGAGAATGCTTGCCCTGGTGGCAGCAGTTCTCATCATCGCGACCGGTTGCCGGTCGACGGCGTCGACCGGCAAGGCGAACGGGGGCGCCACCAGCGGCACCAGAACCTACACGATCGGAGTTTTAACCGACAGCACCGGCCCCGCCGCATCGGGGAACAAGACCAGCGTTGACGGCGTCAAGGCTGGGACCGTACTCGCGTCCCGCGACGGCTACACGATCAAATACGTTGTGGGTGACACGATGACCTCACCCGCGACGGCCCTCTCCGCGGCCCAGAAGCTTGTCACACAGGACCATGTGTTCGCCGTGATCGCTTACTCCGCGCTCACGTTCGCCGCGTCGAGTTACCTCACTGCCCATGGCGTCCCGGTGGTGGGTGGCGCCATCGACGGACCCGAGTGGATCACGTCGAAGAACATGTTCTCGGTCTTCGGTGCGCTCCATACGACGAACGTCGCCACCACGATGGGGAAGTTCTTCAAAATGCAGGGAGTGACCAGCCTCGCCTCCCTCGGATATTCGATCTCCCCTTCTTCGTCGGAGTCGGCCAAGGCGTCAGCCGAGTCGGCGCGGGCGGCCGGTGTCACCCCCGGCTACCTCAACGCCAGCTTCCCCTTCGGGAGCACCAACGTCGAGCCAGAGACGTTGGCGATGAAAAGCGCCGGGATCGACGGGTTCGTCGGATCGACAGATCCGAACACGGCTTTCGCATTGATCACTAGTCTTCGCCAGAACGGTGTCAACCTGAAAGTGGCGCTGCTACCTACCGGCTACGGCGGTGACCTTCTTCAGGCAGGACCGGGGGCGCTGAACGCCGCGCAGAACGTCTATTTCTCCCTCGGATACGAGCCGGTGGAGATGAACACAGCCGCCACCAAGCAGTTCGCGAGTGACCTCAAGGCCGCGGGCGTGGCGGGAGAACCGACAGTCGCCCAGTACAACGGATATGTATCCGTCGGCCTGCTCCTGCGGGGCCTCAAGAACGCTGGTCCCCAGCCCACCCAGGCCTCCCTGATCACCGCGTTCTCCAACATTCACGACTTCACTGCGCTGGGCCTATTCGGGAGCCACAAGCTCGACATCAACGACCGCGACAACATTGTGCTCGGGGCAGACAACTGCGTGTGGGTCACGAAGCTGGAGGGTTCCTCGTTCAAGCTCGTGCCCGGAGCCGACCCGGTCTGCGGCACCGTGATCCCAGGCAAGACGGTCTCACCCTCGTCCTGAGAGGCCCGTCCTCACCGCACTGGACCGGCGGATCAACCGCGTGAGCGCGGTCGGCCCGCCGGTCATGCGCACGGCGCGTCGAGGCGAGAACGCGGTCGCCTCGCCCCGCTCCCCGTGTCCGAATGGGCATTTGTCCTGAGGGCTAATACCCCCAGCTCTGTGGGCGAAAGGAATCTGAAGACTGATGAGCCCCTCGGGCCTGTTTTTTGGACTTCGCTTCGACTTCCGAAATCCTCGCATCGCCGGTACCACGATGGCCGATCGATACACGGCCGCCCTCGACATGGCCGCGTGGGCCGACCGGCTCGGATGCGTCAACATCGCGGTCTCCGAGCACCACGGTTCGCCGGACGGCTACCTACCCAGCCCGGTACCGATGCTCGCGGCGATGGCGGCCCGCACGACGAACGTCCGCTTCCTCATCGCCGCGCTCATCGCCCCGTTCCACGACCCGCTGCGCCTGGCCGAAGACCTGGTCGTCCTGGACAACCTGAGCCGGGGACGTGTCGATCTCATCGTCGCCGGCGGCTACGTCCACGAAGAGTTCGCCATGTTTGGCATCCCGATGAACGAGCGGGCGAAGCGCGTCACCGAGACGGTCACCACCCTGAAAGCGGCGTTCGCCGGCAAGCCGTTCGACTACCGCGGCCGCACCGTGCACGTCACACCGGCGCCAGCTCGTCCGGGAGGCCCGTCGATCTCACTCGGCGGCAGCAGCGAACCCGCCGCACGGCGCGCCGCCCGCATCGCCGACGGGTTCATCCCCTCGGTGCCCGAGGTTTGGGAGTTCTACCGCGACGAGGTCCGCACCCTCGGCCGGCCCGATCCCGGCCCGAGCCCGGTCAGCGAGACCCGGGTCGTGGCACTCGCCGAGGACCCGGAGAAGGGCTGGGAGCAGATGGCGCCGTACTTCCTGCACGAGACGAACGCCTACGGCGCCTGGCAAGCCCAGGACCATGTCGCCTCGCCCTACCGCCCCGTCGACGACATCGACCACCTACGGGCAGCCGGACAGTACCGGGTCCTCACCCCCGACCAGCTCGTGGCCGAACAACAAGCGGCGCCGTTTCCCTTCGCTCAGCTCCATCCGCTGTGCGGTGGAATGCCCGTCGCGCTCGCGTGGTCAAGCCTGCGCCTCTTCGAGCACGAGGTACTCCCCGCGTTCGACATGAACGAATCCGCTGGGTGACCGTACGTACGGGGACGTCAGCTCCGGTCCGCCCCGACCTTCTTTATAGGACGGGCCCTTCTATAACTCCTGAGCTGCCGCTACAGTCCCGTGGCGGGGACGTGTCCGATGTCCACGACATGAGCTATCCGCCGAGTCACGACGAGGAGGTTCCCCGCATGACCGGCACGGACATCCGGCTGTCGCTCCATGTGCCAGCGCGTGACATCCCGGTTCCCGGGTCAGTGAGCGCCCAGGCCCAGGCCGTACTGGCGATGGGCCCCATGGACCTACCCGGGTACCCGCCGCTGGAGGACATCGCGGCGTGGCGAGCCATGATCGCGGCGAGGGACGCGGCGATCCGGCCGCACCTGGCCGCCCGGGCATCCCGCATCGTCGCCGAAGTGGAGGACATCAACGTCGACGGCGTGGGTGTCTTCGTCATCACGCCGCGCGGCGCTCCGGACGACGGCCGCGTCTTTCTCGACCTCCACGGCGGCGGTCTGATCATGGGTGGCGGCGACTGCTGCCGGGCCATGGGCATCTCCACGGCGGACCGCGTCCACGCGCGGACCTGGGCTGTCGACTACCGGATGCCGCCGGACTATCCCTACCCGACGCCCCTCGATGACTGCGTCGTCGCCTACCGCGGCCTGCTGCGGGATCATCGCCCCGAGGACATCGTCGTAGGCGGCGGTTCCGCCGGAGCCAACCTTGCGGCCGCGCTTGTCCTGCGAGCCCGCGACGAAGGCCTCCCTCTGCCCGCTGGCGTCGTCCTGCTCACACCAGAACTCGACCTCACCGAGTCAGGTGATTCCTTCCAGACCAATCTTGGCGTCGACACCGTCCTGACGGAGAGTCTGATGCCGGCCAATCTGCTCTACGCCGCCGGTCACGATCTTTCGGACCCGTACCTGTCCCCGTTGTTCGGTGACTTCTCAACGGGCTTCCCTCCCACGCTGCTCGCGACCGGCACGCGGGACCTGTTCCTGTCCAACACCGTTCGCATGCACCGGGCGCTGCGAGCGGCGGGGGTCTCCGCTGAGTTGCACGTCCTGGAAGCGGCGCCGCACGGAGGGTTCTTCGCAAGCGCCCCCGAGGACCGTGAACTCGAACGCGAGGTCCGCCGGTTCATCGACGCCCAGTGGACGTACTGAGCAGGTACGCCTTACCGGACACCCGGCTCCTATCAACGAATCAAGACTCACGATGCGGGGATAGCCCTCGCCCTCCGGCCTGCCTGTCCGGCGGACTGCGGCCGGGACTGGCAAAACCCTGTCTGGACTGGGTGTCAGCTGGTGCTGCCGTCGGCGCAGACGCGGTTGCGGACGACTATGAAGTCGCCTCCGCCGGGTGCTACTTGGACGAAGGCGTTACAGGCGAGTGGTTTGCCGGTGTAGTCGCGCAGGTCGACGGGTGCGATGAGTCCGCCGGCGTCGTAGGACGACTCGCTGCGCAGCGCTTTGATGAAGGCTTCGCGGGTGGGGCAGGGGCCGGCCAGATCAAGGCCGCGTAGGAACAGGTCGGTGCTGATGTAGGTGAACATGGCGAACTGCTGGTCGGTGGCTCCCGCCTCGGGGGCGTAGCTGGCCATCGCGTTCTGGTAGCGGGCGATGGCTGGTCCGCCTGCTTCGAACGGGCGGAAGAGGACGGGTATGGACACTCCGGCGAGCGCGGGGCCGTCGGATGCCAGCAGGCTGCGGTCGTAGCCAGTGAGTGCGACGCTGACCGCGAGGTGCGCGCCCGCGGCGCGGGTCGCCTGTACGACCTCGGCGAAGTCGTTCGGCGCGATGATGCCCAGGAGCGCGTCGGCACCGAATTCGGTGATCTTGCTGGCGAGCTGTGTGGGGCTGCCGGTGCTGGAGACGTAGGGGAACGCCTCGACGGCGCTGACGCCCGCGGCCCGTAGGCCTTGCTCGTAGGCTGTCGTGGTCGCGGTGGTCGCCGCTGAGGGGCTTGCGGTGATGATGGCGACCTTCGTGCCGTGGGCGGACCGGATGTACTGGCCGAGGACCTGCTGCGACGCGGAGTAGATGGCGGAGAACATGTTCTTGCGTCCAGCCCAGGCGGGTTCGACGGCGATTCCTGTTACGGGGACGTTCTGTCTGGTCAGGTTGTCCATCGCGGCCGCGAGGGAGTCGCTTGCTGTCACCAGGCCGAAGACCTTCTCGTTTTGAACGAGGTCCTCGGTCACGAGCGCGGCGACGCCGGTGGATCCTTGGTCGTCTCGCCACTGGTAGGTGATCTTTCGGCCGTGTACGCCGCCCTGTTCGTTCGCGAGGCCGATTCTGGCGTCGAGACCGGCGCGGGCTGCGGAGAGCGCGGCGGCCGATATTCCTGAGTTGGGGTAGACGAACCCCAACGTGACCTGGCTTGGCGTGACTCCGGGTGAGTCGCAGGACGCGTTCGCCGCGCTTCCGCTGGAAGATGGTGCGCAACTCGTGGCGACGGCGATGAGAATCGTCATCGCCCAGCCTAAGGGTATCCGTGGTCTGCGTAAGCGCATGTACTTCCCCCATATGGAAATGGCGTGACGGAAGACTCGGTCCGGGCAGACCTTGCCTCTCCGGTCCGGGCTCCGCGGTTCCGCGAACAACCCGCGTGACGAATCTTCGAGTCGCCGGCCGTGCCGGCGAAGGTCTCGGGTCGGATTCGAAATTGCCTGGAAAGGCCGGTGCCGGCGTGTCGCAGCGACTACGCCGGCCCCGGCTGAATCGACCTCGGTGCCGCCGAATGGAGCTACGATGAAGCGGCCGCTCTCTATCGGTGGTCCGCCTGGTGAGGCGTTATCAGTCCAGCGGAGCCGTGGCAATGACGACCACGCTCATCCGGCAGGCGGAATCCCCCGTCTGCCATCCGTGGTCGACTCCGTTGATGACCGCCGCGTCACCGGGGCCGAGCCGATGCGGCCCATCATCGAGGATCAGGTCGACGCTCCCCTCAAGGATGACGTTGAAGTCGAGGCTGTCGGTGTTGTGAACCCCGGTTGTGGTCTGCGCGGGGAACTTGATGAAGTTCCAGCCGGCGGTGCCGGGGATCGCCTCGACATTGATGTGGTGGCCCTGCCCCCGCGGCCGTGGGGGAGGTGGAGACGACGACGTCTTGGCCGCCTGCACGACGATGATCCCGTTTCCTTCGAAGGGCACTTCGCTCGGCGTTCGGTCCTCGACGACGCAGGATCGGCCGTCGTCGCTCACGCCCGTGATGAGCAGTCGCACGTAGATCCTCGAATCAGAGGTTGTAGACGTGGGCAGCGTTGCCGTGCAGGACCTTCCGCACGAGATCTGTTGGTAGATCGCTCAGGTTCCTGCTGATCGTCTCTCGTGGCCCCGTGGCAACGGAGTCCGGCGCCGGCGCGAGACAGGTGGAGTGTGGGAAGTCGGTCTCGAACATGAAATTGTCCGGGTACAGCTCCGCCGGTCCGCCCACATGAGGGTCGAACCAGAACGTGGCGTAGATCTGTCGCCGAAAGTACTCCGACGGCAGGAGCATGTCCGGGTAGTCGAGGTGGGTGGCGAGAGTGCTCCACTGCCAGTCGAGCGAATCGAGCAGGAACGGGATGTAGCCGATCCCACTTTCCACCGAGACGAACTTCAGGGTTGGGTAGCGCTCGCAGAGGCGACCGAGGATCAGCTCTGAGATGCAGTTGGCGTTCGCCAGCATGGACTGGGCGGAGACCTTGGCCAGGTCCAGCGTGCTGAACGATTCCGCGTTGGCCACGAGCCCCTGGTCCTCGGAGAAGGACTCGTTGAAGGCCGTGTGGAAGTTGACGGACACGCCCATCTCTTCGCACCGCCTCAGGAGCGGCTCCCAGTGATCCGAGCGCAGTGGCGGTAGACCAGCCTTCTCGAACTGCCAGCCGAAGTTGAGGCCCCGGTGACCGAGGGCGTGGCAACGCTCGAGTTCCGCGATGCTCGCGTCGAGATCCCACCACGGAAGGTTGGTGAGCGCGATGAGCCGATCCGGAGCCGCGGAGCAGAACTCGCTCAAGAAGTCGTTGAACGCCTGGACGATCTGAAGCCGGAGTTCTGGCTCCAACGTCAGCAGCCGGGCCGTGTGGAACGCGATCATGTTCGGGTACAGCACCTGCGAGTGGATACCGTTCTCATCCATCCAGGCGAGGCGCTCGGCGGCCTTCCAGGCGCCGGGATGCGCGTCCTCGTAGTAGAGCGGCGTGTCGGGGTAGGGCGCGTTCCACCCCGCCTGCGCCTGACCGCCGACGGCGGTGCCGACCCGGGTGTCGCCGATGAACCAGGTGTCCCTGTCGTTGATCCTCACGATGTGTGGCGCCTCGTCGCCCCACTTCTTCGACATCCGGGACGTCCAGAGATCCGGTGGCTCAAGCACGTGCGCATCGACGTCGCAGATCTTGAGTTGATCGACAAAGGCGTCGCTGGTCAAGGTCACGTCGCAGCTCCTCGGGAGAGTTCCACGCATGCGGTGGTTGACGCCGAAGAGTGCCGGAAATGTCAGCCACTGTCAAACAGTGGACTCGGGTCCGCCGTCAGCGCGTCCCCGGCCGGTCGACGGGGACGAACGGAGCCCGGTCGAGGCCCGCGTACAGCGACCTCAGCCGCTCCATCCCGTCGTCGACGAGCGCGGTGATGTAGCTGGCCATGCCCAGTGCGACGACCGCACGCAGCGCCGCCCGGAACACCCCGACCGTCGCGTACGCCGCCAGTCGCACCTCGAAGTCCTCGGAGGACCGCCCGGCACGCTGGGCGAGCGCCAACGTCAGGTCATGCTCCACCGCCAGGAGCACCTCCAGTACCGCGGTGGAGGCCTCACGCTCGTTGAGGACGCGCAGAACGCTGTCACGCCCGTCTTCGATGCTCGCTCGCAGGTGGTCGGTGAACGCGCGCATGGCCGCGCGCGCCACCTCCAGCAACTCGGGCGCCTCCGACGTGGCGAGCACGTCCTTCAGGAGCTTGCGCCGGAGCCGCCACTCGTCGACGAGCGCGTCGGACTTGGCCGGGAAGTAGCGGAAGAAGGTGCGCTCAGTGACGCCGGCGTCCTCGGCGATCGCCGCCGCGGTGGTCGCGACGTAGCCGTGTGTTCGGAAGCGGTGGTGCGCGGCGATGAGCAGTCGCTGACGGGTCATCTCGCTCTTGCGCCCCCCGACCTCCACGCGTGATTCGCCGTCCACCGGGTGCCTCGTCTCCTCTTCGACCTCGAAATATCATCGTATGACACTCGGAACACTCTCAGTTGCCAACCTGCGGCGGGCCGGCGGGCAGAGATCTTCCCGTACTGCCAGGCATGATGGTCTCCAAAGTCTAGCTGGCCAGTAATCATGGACGTCGGTGAGTTTTGACTGCTACTGTCATTTTTAACATCAACTAGCCGCACGCCCGGGTGGGCTGCGGCGACCGGGCGAGAGGACCTCGATGGCCAAGGGCGCGTCGAACGGCGGTCAGCACTCGGGCAAGACGTACCGCGTCGTCCAGTGGGCGGCGGGGCGGATGGGGCAGAAGGCCATCCGCGGAATCGTCGAGCACCCGTACCTGGAGCTCGTGGGGCTCTACGTCCACTCGGAGAGCAAGGTGGGTCAGGACGCCGGTGTCCTGGCGGGGATCGACCCGATCGGCATCCGTGCTACTCACGACATCGAGGACGTCGTGGCGCTGCAGCCGGACTGTGTGCTGTATATGCAGGAGGGCTTCGACCTCGACGACCTGACCCGACTGCTCAGCTCCGGGATCAACGTCATCACCACGCGCAACGAGTTCTTCTATGCCTCGGCGATGGATCCGGCCATCCGGGCCTTAATCGAGGAGGCGTGCCAGCGCGGCCGGACCTCGATCCACGCCACGGGCAGCAGCCCGGGCTACAGCACCACCACGATGCCGCTGACGCTCCTGTATCCCATGCGGCGCTTCGACGAGCTCACCATCGACGAGTACGCCGACATCCCGGCCTCGGTGGGGCCCGAAATGATCAAGTTGATGGGGTTTGGCTCGCCGGTCGCCACCACCGAGCTTTCCCCTGCGCGGATGGGAACCGCCTTCGTGGGCTACCAGCAGTCACTCGCCGCTCTCGCCGACGCGATCGGACTGCCGCTCGACGGCTTCGAGGTGCGATCGCAGGTCGCCCGCGCCACCAAGCCTTACACGCTCTCGGACGGCTACGTCATCGAGGCGGGCACCATGGCCGCCCAGCGGAACACCGTCGCGGGCATGCGCGACGGCAAACCGCTCCTGACCTTCCGGTCGCACTGGTTCTGCACCCAGGATCTCGACCAGGACTGGAACGTGGGCGGCGAGGGCTGGCTGTTCACGACCAAGGGCGACGCGCCCATGCAGGTGCGAGTCACCTACGGGACGACCGACGAGGGGTACTCCCAGCACCTGGCGGGTTACACAGCGACCCCGGCCGTGAACACGATCCCCTACCTCGTCGCTGCCGAACCCGGCATCCGCACGATCTTCGATCTGCCGCCCATCGTCCCTTTCCTCGGGCCGGCGTAGGGCGGCGGTCCGCTCGACAGGCCGAGGCCGCCGCGTCTCGCGACTGAACGATGCTTGCTGAATCGGAGACTGGCGTGGACGACATCGACGCAGCGGACTTCTTTACCAGTCAGGAGCTGGTGGTAGACCCTTACCCGTACTACGACGCGCTGCGGGCGCGGTGCCCCGTGTCGCGGGAGCCGCACCAGGGCGTGGTGATGGTCACCGGCTTCGACGAAGCCCTCGCGATCTATCGCGACAGCGACCGATTCTCCTCATGCACAGCAGTGACCGGTCCGTTCCCCGGCTTCCCGGTTCCACTTGAGGGTGACGACATCTCCGAGCTCATCGAGGCGCACCGGGACGGGCTTCCCTACAGCGACCAGCTACCGACCTTCGACCCGCCCAAGCACACCCAGCACCGCGCCCTGCTCATGCGCCTGCTGTCGCCCGGTCGGCTGAAGCAGAACGAGGAGGCCATGTGGGGGCTGGCCGACCGGTACCTCGACGAGTTCCTGGACGACTCCCGGTGCGAGTTCATCGCTGACTTCGCCGGGCCATTCTCCATGGTGGTCATCGCTGACCTGCTCGGCGTACCCGAGGAGGACCACGACCTGTTCCGACGCGGCACCGGCCAGGTCAAGGGCGGGTTTGGCAACACCGATGGTGCGCAGCTGGCCCACACCCCGCTGAAGTTCCTGTACGAGGCCTTCACCGCCTACGTCGAGGATCGTCGTCGGTCCCCGCGCGAAGACGTCCTGACTCGGCTGGCGAGGGCCACGTACAAGGACGGCACGACACCCGAGGTCATCGACGTGGTGCGCCTGGCCGCCAACCTGTTCGCGGCAGGGCAGGAGACGACAGTGCGCATGCTGGCTGCCGCCGTCCAGGTCCTCGCCGAGGACGCGGAGCTTCAGCAACAGCTACGGCACCGGCGGGACCTGATCCCCGGGTTCATCGAGGAGATCCTGCGGTTCGAAAGTCCGATCAAGGGCGACTTTCGGCTCAGCAAAGTACCTGTCACTGTGGGTGATGTAAACCTGCCGGCCGGGACCACCCTGATGGTCCTCAACGGTGCCGCGAACCGTGACCCGCGCAAGTTCGATCATCCCAACGAACTGCTCCCTGACCGGGACAACGCCCGCGAGCACCTTGCCTTCGGTCACGGAGCCCACTACTGCCCCGGCGCACCGCTGGCCCGCGCCGAGGGCCGGATTACCCTTGAGCGCCTGCTGGATCGCACGACCGACATTCGGATATCCGACGCTGAGCACGGGCCCCCGGGGGCCCGGCGCTTCCGATACCACCCGACCTACATCCTGCGCGGCCTGCAGAAGCTGCACATCGAATTCACTCCGGCATGACGCCGACCGGAGACCTCGCGGACAAGGTCGCGATCGTGACCGGTGCCGCCAACGGGATCGGCCTCGCGATCGCGACGCGGTTCGTCGCGGAAGGCGCCAAGGTCGTCATAGCCGACATCGACGACCGCGGTCAGGCCGTCGCCGCGGAGCTCGGTGAGCGCGCCGCCTTCTGCAGGACCGACGTCTCCGAGCCCGCGCAGGCGCACGCACTCGTCGACTTCACGGTCCGGACTTTCGGCGACCTTCACGTGCTGTGCAACAACGCCGGTGTGTCCGGCGGGCTGCGGCGCTTCCTCGACGACGACCTGCGTGACTTCGAGCGTGTAGTGGCCGTCGACCTCTACGGGGTCATGGCCTGCAGCCGCAGCGCCGCTCGGCACATGGTCGATCATGGCGGCGGCGTGATCGTCAACATTGCCTCAGGCGCCGGGGTCACCCCCGGAATCGGGATGCTGCCTTACCGGGCAGCCAAGGCCGGCGTCATCCAGTTCACCCGGTGCCTGGCGGTCGAAGTCGGCGAGCACGGCATCAGGGCCAACTGCATAGCCCCCGCCAACATCTCCACAGACATCAACGCCGCCTTCGACAAGACCACCGTGACCCGCCTGCAGCCGCTGCCCCACCAGGGCAAGACCCGCGACGTCGCCGAGGCCGCGCTGTACCTCGCCAGCGACCGCGCCGCCCACGTCACCGGCCTGGTCCTCGCGGTCGACGGTGGCATGGCCGTCGGCACACCACCCCGTCGCTGACAGACCCGGACACGGTCGGATGAGCGTCCGGGCTTTGCCTGTGTTGAGCCGGCCCGACGATGGCAACCGCAGTTTGGTGGCCCGGTCAGATGGCCTGAGCGAGCTCACCGCCGTTGCGCATAGGGAAAACGCCACCTCCGAATCATCGGGTCGGCTGATCGGAGAATCCGCTCGTGGCCGTTGATCACGTCGCCTTCTGGCAACGCTATGGTCCATGGGCGCTCGTGGCCGGCGCTTCGGAAGGGGTGAGCGCAGCGTATGCGAGGGCCATGGCGGAACGCGGGCTCAACGTGGTGCTGCTCGACCATCGGCAGAACGCCCTGGACCATCTAGCCGCCAGCATCCGGGCGGCCACCGGCGTCCAGACCCGTGCGATGGCTTTGGACCTCTCCGGACCGTACGCAATGGCGAAAATCCTCGACGCGACCGGTGGCCTTGATGTCGGGATGCTGATGTACTACGCGGGCGCCGGCCTGGCCTACCAGCCATTCCTCGACAACCCGCTGGATGTCCCGCTGACGATGGTGCACCGCAACTGTGTGGTGCCGATGCAACTGTGCCATCACTTCGCTGGGCACATGGCAGCCCGAGGGAGCGGAGGCATCGTCCTCGTATCTTCGGTCGCCGTACCTGCCGGAGCCGCGGAGACGGTCGCCTACGGCGCATCAAGGGCGTTTGGCTTGGTGATGATCGAGGCGCTCTGGGCAGAGTTGTGCGACACGGATGTGGACGTCCTGAGCGTGGATCTGGGAGCCACCGACACTGCCGCTCTGCGCCGGCTGCCGGGCCGCCGCGGAGGCGTGGCCAACCCCGACGACCTTCACCCGACCCCCGGCGCCGCGACGCCCGCCGAGATCGCCAGGCAGGCGATCACGAACCTCGCGAATGGCCCGACGTGGCCGGTGAGCGAGAACCTGCGCGAGCCTCCCGCCAGCTCTGGGCGATGTTGCCTGCCATAGCTGTTGTCACCGTTAGCCCTTGGGTACCCGGTCAGCGTCCATGGCGGCTAGCAGGTTGCGTGCTGCCTGGACGCAGCGGCGGGCGCGTTGTTCGGTCGGCTCGCCGGCCTGGGCCGCGGAGAGCATGGGGACTTCGAGTCCGATGACGATGTCCGTGGGGAGTGCGGCGAGGATGTCGCGGAGTGGGAGTTCGCCTTCGCCTGGAACCATCCGGTCGATCGTGTCCTCGCGGTAGACGGTGCCGCGCTGGTGGGTCGTGTGGTCGCTGAGCTGTGCGTAGGCGATCAGCGCAGGATCGAGGGCGGCGAGGTCTTCCGGGGTGTGTCCGGCGCGGGCCAGGTGCATGGTGTCGATGAGGAGCCGGAAGTCGGGGCGGGCGACGTGGCGGATGGCCGCCAGAGCGCCGTCGAGATCGCTGATGGTCAACGAGGGTGCGAATTCGATCGTCGTCTGTATCCCGCGTTCGCTGGCCAGCTCGGCGAGGGTGGCGAACTCGTCGTGGCTGCGGTCGAGGTCCGGGTCCATGGTCACGGTGTTGACCATCGCGACGCCGAGCTCGGCCATCACGTCCAGATCGGCGGCGTGGCCGCGCATGTCGCTGCCGGGACGGACGACGAACCCTTCGCCGAGGGAGATCGACACGTCGCGTTCCCGCATCGCCGCGATCGTCCGCCGGCGTAGCGCGGTGTCGTCGCGCAGCGAGAATGGCTCATAGCCGTGTGGGTTGACCGGGTTGCCGGTCAGTACCGCGGCTATGTACCTGCAGCCGAGATCAGCGGCGAGATGCACGAACTCGACCGGCGGTAGTCCGAAGACGGTCTGGTGCTCCAGGCCCAGCCGGCCCGCGGCGGTCGGCACGGTCGTATCCGTCGACATTCAGCGTGCCCGCATGGCGGCGACGAAACGCTGCGCCACCTCGACGAGGTCTTTGCCGGGTGCGTTGCCGAGTACGTCGGCCATCAGCGTCACATCCTTGGTGAGCGTCAGGTTCGCCGGTGACTCGGCGAGACCGGCGAGGGACGGGGCGCGCAGGCGCACCCCGGAGGCTATGCAGGCCGAACTGCTGGTCGCCAGCACCGCCGCGAGGCCCGCGGGGTCGACCCCGAGCGCCTCGCCGGCCATCATCGCGTCGTCCGCGAGCGCGATCTGCGCGGCGAACATCGTGTTGTTGATGAGCTTCGCGTGCGACCCTGCCCCGACGTCGCCGAGGCGCACGACATGGTTGGACAGTGCCGCGAGCAGTTCGGTGACGTCCGCGAGTGTCTCCGCGTCCCCGCCGATCATGATTGTCAGCTCGCCTGTCAGAGCCCGAGGCTGCCCCCCGCTCACCGGCGCGTCCAGGACGCGCAGGCCGTGCGTCGCCGCCCGCTCGGCGATCGCGCGGATCTGTGCCGGTGCCACCGTGCTGTGGACGAGCACGACCGCTCCGGGTCGCAGGGTGCCGGCCAGGCCGTCCGGCCCGAACAGGACCTCTTCCACACCTGCCGCATCGAAGACGCAGATACCGACCGCGTCGAGCGACGCACCCATCTGCGCCGGGGTGGCCGCGATGGTGACGCCGGTGCCCGCGAACGGTTCGAGCGAAGCCGCCCGCCGGGCGTAGAGGGTGAGGTCGTGACCCTGCGCCGCGAGGCGCTGCGCCATCGGCAGTCCCATGCTGCCCAGCCCGATGAACCCGATCTTCATTGATCCTCCAGACAGCGTGCGGTCCGACCGTGTCGCCGCTCGTTCCTCAGCGCCGCGGCTTGCGGACGCGGTTCAGGGAACGACGACGATGCGGACCGGTCCGTTGGCGTCACGGGAGGCGTCCAACGCGTCGCCGACCTCGTCGAGACCGACGGTCCGACCCAGCAACGGGGTGACGTCGAGGCTGCCCGAGCAGACCGCCTCAAATGCCTCGTCCCAGTGCTGCATCGACGGGCCGCCGCCGAACTGGATGCTGATGCCCTTCCGCTTGGCGGTGAGGGTGTGCAGGTGGTCGCCCTCCGGCGGGCCACCGACGGAGAAGATCCGGGTACCGCGCTCACAGCCCTTGATGATCGAATCGAGGACTCCGGGAATGCCAACGCACTCGAACACCACACAGCCCGGCAGACCAGCCACCGCCATCAGTTCCTTCATCGCCTCGGGCGGCCCATAGGCCACGTCACGCCAGGCCTGGTAGGGAGAGATCTCTGCGGGGTCGATGACCACGTCCGCGCCCATCGCCAGCGCGGTCGCCCGCCGCGAGGCGACGAAGTCCACGGCAAGGATCGGGCCGACCCCCAGCCGCTTCAGCTGCGCGATCGCGGACAACGCGATCGCCCCGCAGCCGATGACCAGGGGCACCTCCTTCGCGCTCACCTGCGCGCGGGAGGCGGCCGACCAGCCGACCGAGATCGCATCGGCGATGCACACGATCTCGCTCGGAAGCTCGGAGACCGCGACGCGGGTGATGGCCTCGTCGAGCAGGAGATACTCACCGAAGCCGCCGGGCGTCTGCGGGTTCTGCCCGATGATCTTCCGCCCGCTGGTCGTGGACAGCACCGGCAGTGAGCTCACCCGGGTGCCGACGGGGATGCGCCGCTCGGTGCCGGGGCCGTAGTCGACGACCTCGGCGCAGTACTCGTGGCCCATGACGATGTCCACCTCGCGGTCGTAGGTCGACATCCCGCTGTCGTCCTCGACGCCCGCCGCCAGGTGATCCATGAAGTGGACGTCCGACGCGCAGATCCCGCACGCGAGTGACCGGACCAGCAGCTGGCCCGGCCCCGGAACCGGGTCGTCGATGACCCGCGCCTGCACGACCCCCTCCCGCAGCACAGCGGCTCTCATCGGCTCTCCTCACCGTCGCACCCAGCACGTTCCCGTCACGGCACTCTAGACGCGCCAAGCCAGTTACAGAAGACCTCGTCCTAGAATTTTCCAGGAGAGACCGTCCTGAAAGTCGAGAGGGGTGGTGTCCGTCGGAGGAGCCCGTCCGGTGGCCCTGCGGCCCCGAGGCGTTGCAGCGGACTGCCGCGAACGACGTGGTCAGAGGTCGTTGCTGGTCATGCTCGGTGTTGGTTGAGGAGGAGGTCGTCGGTGATGTCCTGGTCGTCCCGGCGTGGCATGGGTGTAGTGGTGCATGGTGGTGGCGGGGGCGCGGTCGCTGAGGCGGGCTCGGGCTTTGAGGATCTTGCCGGTGCTGACGAGGTAGGTGGCGACCCCGTGGCGCAGGCGGTGTAGCGCGGGTTGTGTCAGCGCAGTGGGGACACAGGTATCGTCCGCAGTGACGTTCCGGCGACCGGCCGGGAGAGGTGGACGGCGGCGTCTGTGCCTGTCGTGGTGTGGTAGGCGCGGATGACGGTGTCGGTAAACCGTTCGGCTACGTCGGCGTTGACGAGTGCGAGGACGCAGCCGGCGAAGCCTCCGCCGGTCATCCGGGCGCCGTAGCAGCCAGGGGCGGTTCGACAGGCTTCGGTCCGCGGCGGAGCTACTCGATCTCACCCAATGTGCAGTCCCGCGTGCAAGTGGTCGCCGCGAAATCGGCGATCACCGCAATCGAGCTAGTTAGCGGGCGGTGCAGCTCTTCGCGCCAGGGAGCCTGCCCGGTTTCTGCACCTACAGATGTCGACGTCAGGTAAACGCGCTTTCGCCGGAGGGCCTGGCCAGGGGTCCGGGTGCGGGTTCGATCGGGCTAAAGTATGGTAGGTTCAAAGTCGACATCGAGTCGTTTATTGTCCGCCGCCGCGATGACGTCTGGGTGGTTGTTTCCAAGCGCTCTCCGGTAGCGTCTGATCGTGTCACTACGTAGTGGCCACCGGCGGCGGCGGCGACGCCCTGGGGGCCGTGATGGTCGGCCGGGCGTCTCACCCCGATGTTGATGTCGCGATTCTCACCTATGCCTGGGAGCGTCTACGCGTCGACCCGTTGCCTGGCCCGCGGAGTGCTGCGGACTTCAGCGGCCTTCAGCCGTTCGGCAGCCTGAATGCCCGCATCCTGTCGTCCACGGCTGTGAACCTGCCTAGCGGTTCGACCCTCCCTCGGCTCGCGGGATCGATCGAGACGCCTCTCCTGCTTCTTGACCCCGCCCAGGGAGCAATCGGGATCCGCGCACAGGTGAGGGAGATCATCGAATTCGCCGACGTCGACAAGGTGTCGCTCGTCGACGTCGGCGGAGACGCGGTCGCGCGAGGGGACGAGCCCGAGCTCATGAGCCCTCTCGCCGACATGCTGGTCATCGCCGCCTGCACGAGGCTCGGCGTCCCCGCGGAGTTGGTCGTAGCCGGGCCGGGCTTGGACGGCGAACTCGCCGCCTCCGCCGTCCTAAATAGGCTTCGCGGCCTCGGCGGACGACGCGCAGCGCCCCTCGGCCCTCACGACGTCGAGGCTGTGAGCAAGATCCTCGAATGGCACCCAACGGAGGCCACCGCGCTCCTAGCCGCTGCCGCACAAGGCCACCGCGGATCCGTCGAGTTGCGCGGTGAAGGGGCGACAGTAGAACTGACGGATGAGAGCGCGGACGTCTACGTTGCCGATCTCCGTCCAATTTACGAGGGAAGCCTCCTAGCCCTGCTTCTCACCGACACTCGCTCTTTGGCCGAGGTCGAGGATAAGATTCGAGCCGCTCGGGGAACATCCGAGATCGACTACGGACGGCGTAGGCTTGAAAGCCTGTCTCTAGGAGATGTGCGACCGGGTCGTGCCGAGCTTACGGCGAGAGTGGTCGCGTACATCGACGATGCTCGACGGCGAGGCATTGACTTTCTCACGTGCCGACGGCTCGCGGAAGCGATCAAGGCGCCCGGGATCGAGGCGCCGGAACTGAGGGAATACCTGCTGTCGGTTCAGTCTGGCCAGGATGCCTTTCCGTTGTGGTCGACACGGCGGTGAGTAAACTCGGATAGCCCGGCGGCGGAGTTGCTTGAGCGGGCTGTGCGGATCGTCGCCGAGGTGCGGGAGCGCTATCCGTCGAGTGGGCGGCGTGCGTCTGCGGCGCCAGTTGGCCGAAGGGGCGCCCGGACCGCCCCTTGAACGCCCGGTAGACCACGACAGCGTCCGCGACCCCGGCGACGACCGCCGCGGCCGGTCCGACCAGGTCGCCTCGGGCCAGGACCGGCGCTGACCGCTGGGCGGAAGGGGCGGCCCCCATGCCCGTCGACGGGGCGATCGCCGTCATTGCCGGTCGCAGTGAGAGGGTGTAAGCCTTTGCGGCACTCGGCCCGCTGGCTTGTCGATGGACGGGATGTGGCAGAGACGGCCAGCGTCGGCTGGCGGAGCGACCCATCCTGTCCGCGCGTCTGCCTCACCTGATCCGTTGGACGAAACTGGAGACATGCCCGAAGGGGCCGAGATAGCGATGACCCACCTGTCCAGCACGCAGCCCGCGGCGCCTTACAGCGAGCCGCGCCGCAGCAGGGTGCTTGCCGCGCGCTACCCGGCGCATACCGGCGCCTTTCGACTCTACGGCCCCGGTGTCAGCCAGAGTCTCGTTGCGCTGTACCGGCAGTTGCGCACCGAGCGCGGGGGCGTAGCACCAGTCCTGCTCGAGAGCGACGTTCCGGCCTGGCTGGTGCTCGGGTACCGGGAGGCGCATTTCGTCGCCAGCCACGGCGAGCTCTTCGACCGAGACTCCGCCCGCTGGAATGCCTGGGACCTGGTCCCACCGGAATGGCCGCTGCTGCCAGCCGTCGGCAAGGCCGACTCGGTGATGTGGGTGAGCGGCGCCGAGCACGCCCGTCGCTCCGGTGCCATCCACGACGTGCTCACGGAGGTCAACCTGTTCGACCTGCGGTCGCAGTGTGCGCGGATCGCGGACGAGTTGGTCGACCGGTTCGCCGATACCGGCGAGGCTGAGCTGATGTACCAGTACGCCCATGTACTGCCCGCGCGGGCGATTGCCGGGATTCTGGGTATCCCGGCGCACGAGACGGCAGCGGTCGTGCTCGACCTCGTGCGGATCCTCGATCAGGGCCCGGACGCACTTGACGCGCACGGCCGGATCAGCGCGCTGCTAGGTCGGCTCGTCGCGCAGCGGCGCTCGGCACCCGGGCGCGATGTGATCTCCCGGCTGGTCGCCCATCCGGCGGCGCTGACGGACGAGGAGGCGATTCAGGACATCTTCGTGCTGGTTGGCGCCGGGCAGCAGCCGACCGCGTACTGGATCGGGAACACGTTGCGGTTGTTGCTCTCCGATGATCGGTTCGCGACGACGCTCGCCGGTGGACGGCGCAGTGTCGGCCAGGCGATGGCCGAGGTGCTCTGGGAGGACCCGCCGGTCGCGAACTTCACTGGCCGCTGGGCCGTACGGTCCGCTTCGCTTGGCGCGCAGCGCATCCAGGCCGGCGACATGCTCGTTCTCGGCGTCGCCGCAGCCAACGCCGACCCGACGATCCGCCCCGACGCCTGTGCGGGCACCGCCGGCAACCAAGCCCACCTGGCGTTCGGCCTCGGCGAGCATCGATGCCCCATGCCCGCCGAGGATCTCGCCGAGGCGATCGCCGAGACGGCCGTCGAGGTTCTCCTCGACCGTCTCCCTGACATCACGTTGGCCATCCCGACTCGCGACCTCGTCTGGACGCCCGCTGTGTGGGTTCGCGGCCTCACCGCCCTGCCTACCACCTTCACCGCCGTCTGACCGCCGGGTTCACGCCGTGCCCGACTCCTCAGAATGACGGCTGGTAGGGGCAGGTGTTCTGGTATGCCTCGCCGGCCAGGTAGCGGGACCACTCCTCCCACAGCCGCACTGTGCCTGTGCGGTCTCATCCACGAGCACCGGGTTCCGCCCCCGGCCGTCTGGCTACGGCAGTCGGCTCCCAGGCGCCTGAGCGTGTCGTCTCGGGGCCGAGGTCAAAGGGTCTGCGGGCCTGCCGCCCAAGTCGACCGCAAGGGCGCAAAATGCCTTGCACGGATACTGACTTTTCGGGCATTCTGTGCCGCGCCGGGGAAGAAAGAAGACACCGGGAGAACCGGCGGCGTCGCCCCGGAATGGTGCGGTCGGGAGGTGCTCACGCGATGCGGAACCACGGCGAGAAGGTCAAGGACATGGCCGAGTCGGTGCTGCCGTCGACCGCGCGCACGTACGCGCGGGAGCAGCGGCGGCGGGTTCACCGGCGTCAGCGCACCCGTCAGCGGGATCTGCTCGTCATCGCCCGCCGCACGGCCTTTGACGGTGCCCTCACGTCAGAACTGGCTGACGTCGCGGAAACCGATTTCGAGGCGGATTTCGAGGAGCGCCGCCGGGCTCAGGACATCGCTCAGCTCGTCTGGGCTCGCCGGGCCGCCGACAAGACCGGGCCGCTGACCCGGTGGGCTGGCGCCCAGGTGGACCGGGACGCCAGCCTGCGGGAGGCGCCGCCGTCCGAGCAGGTGGCGCATTTCGCGAGGCTCGTTCCCGACAACCTGATCGGTCGGCACGCGCTCCAGCACATCGAGTCCGATCTGGAATACCGGGCGCGTCAAGCGGAGTGGCTACGAAGGAAGGCGGCCCGAGCGGAAGCCAAGGTCGACGCGCTCCGGAACCAGGTTGTTCGCGACGCCGGAACGATCCTCAGGGTCGGTAGGCACCGTGAGGTCAACGCGGCGCTGCGGGCGGGTTACCGTGCCCGGGCGACGGCGGCGACAGACGGAACGATCGTCTTTCCTCGCCCGGCCCGTTTTCTGCACGGCGGCCACGACGTCACCGAGTTCGCTCAGGTCGTCGTCGGCCACGCCTGGATCGTTCAGGTCGTGCACGCCACGGCGAACCGCGCGGCCTGAGCGACCGCGAGTCCCGGCGGCCGATTTCCACAGCGACTCCGAGTGGAAATCGGCCGTCGGGGCGTCGCCGTCGGCCTGGTCGCCCTGCTCGTCGACGGGCCACGCGGCCGCCTCGCCCGGCCACGACCGAGCCTTGACAGCCCGGACGGTCAAGCGGCGAACGCGTCAGCGGTGACATCACGGTCGAGGACGGCGGCCTGGTGGCCGTAGGTGTCCGACCCGTCGACTCGAATCATGACGCAGAACCGGTCGATCGCCCCGACGACCCTCGACACCTCGCGGAAATTCTGCCTGAGAAAGTGAATCGCGGCTCGGTTGGCGATCGCGGTCTGGCCGCAGATGAGAATGACGGGTCTGCTCGCACCGGTCGGGGCGAACTTCGCGACGAGGGCATACTCCCGTCGGCCCTGGTCGAGCGCGAACAGCTGCTCCCCGACAGTAAGGACCGCCGAATCTGCCCTCGTGGCATGAAACGGATGAACGGTCACGCCCGGCAGCTGGGCGGCCACGTGGCCAGCGGTGCGGGAATTCGACTCCGGGCCTCCTATGCAGAACTCGGTCCGGTTCCCGTTGCTTTCACGGAATCCGGTGGAAGACTGGACGGAGACCGAACAGGCGGCCTCGCTGGCCAGGACCGCCACCTCGATCATCGCGTGCACATCGTGATGACTGGTACTTCCCGGCGCGTCCCACTTGTTGTTCAGGATGACAAGACAGGTGCCGCCACGCTCCAGTCCGAAGAACAGCGCCTTCCGTCGCAGCACGCGGGCACCGTTCGCGCGCTGCCAAGCCCACACGGACCCGCCGCTGATGAGACTCGTGAGGAGACCGATCACGATGTTCAGGACCGCCGCCGACACCGTCATTACCTCCAGGTGACCAGGCCGCCGATACGAGCACATCCTCCCAGAGCCTGGAGGCTAGCCGGCGGGCTGTTCGGCCGGGTGGCCTCGGATCCGACGGCCTCGCGGGTGGTCGACCGCCTGGCGCTCGACGCGGAGGCGGCGTGCGCCGCGATGGACCGGGCCAGGGCGGCGGCGTGACGAGTTGCGCAGCCCTGGCCACGGTAAGCGGGTGGTTCAGGGGTTGAAAAGAGCGTGGCTTTTCCAGCGAGAAGGTCCTAGCCTCGCGTTCATGTAGGAGGCCGCTGGCCGGCACCCCAGTTCTGCACCCAATGGACCTTTGTTGGGTTCTCGACACACGGCCGTGCGTCGGGCAGCCTCCGGGAACGCGGACGCGCTCCGGAGAAAGGGAGTCGGATGTCTGGGAAACCGATCGTCTACACGACTAAGCACCGGGTCAAGTTCTCGGAACTCGACCCGTACAACCATGTGAATACGGGGCAATACGCGACGTACTACGTCGACCACCGTATGGAAGGTCTTCGGGTCTACGCCGGCTGGGATCTGAAGACCCTGGCCACGCTGCCCTTCATGACCTGGGTCCGGCGCATCGAGATCGACTTCCTTCGGCCGGTGTGGGGCGATCAGGAGATCAACATCACGTCCTTCGTCCGCGAGTTCCGCGGCCCCGACGCGTTCGTCGAGTGCGAAATGGTTGACTTCATGGGTACGTCCCTCTCTCGGGCTGTCATGACCGTTGCCCACGTCGACAAGGCGGCCAACCGCGCGACTGACTGGCCGACCGATCTCATGAAGAAGTTCTTCGAGCCCAACGCCGACTCCACTCGCCCTGCCATCGCCTGACCAGACACCATGGCTCGGGCTCAAATCGAGCCCGCTGGATCAACTGTTCCGGCGCCGCCGTGGCGTGGATCGGCTCTTCGTGCCGTCGGGTGTGTTCGTGACCGGGCGCGGCAGCGGAGAATCGGGCGCGAGGCGCCGGATCGATGGGTCGAGATGGTCGAGTTCGCCCGCCGAGAATCTCAGCTTCCCCAGCGTCCACCACAGTTCCTGGCCCGCGTCGCCGGACAGTTTGTAACTCCCGTCCGGCAGAAGGACGGCCCAGGCGCCGTCGGCGAGGCCAGTGAGCGTGGCGACGCGGGTGCCCGAGCCGACGTCCCAGAGAATGGCGGTTCCGTCCCGGCTGCCCGTGGCGACGGTGCCGCCGTCGGGGCTGAAGGCGACCGACTCCACCATCCCGGTGGGATGGGCGAGCTGGTGGGCCTGCTCGCCGGTGGCGGTGTGCCAGAGCTGGATGCCGGGACCCCCGTCCGCGATCGCCAGCGTGTCGCCGTCAGGCGAGAGGGCCATCCTGTTCACGGCCCGTGATTTCCCGGCAAGCCGGCGGATGCGCTTCGCGGTCGTTGCGCTCCAGAGCCACACGACGCCGTCGTCCTCGTCGGCGGTGGCGAAGGTGTCGCCGCGGGAGGCGAAGGCCACCTTCCGTACCTCGCCGGTGCTCTCGGCCAGCAGATTCGCCCGCGTGCCGGTCGCCACGTCCGCTGCCTGCAGATAGCGCGAGCCTCTGAGCACGAACCGACCGTCGGAGGTGAACACCAGCGGATCCGGTGTGTCGACGGCGGTGAAGGAGATGCTGCGGATCACACTGCCCGTGTCGGCGTTCCAGAGATTTACCTGGCCGATGTTCGTCTTGGCGGCAATCGTGTTCCCGTCCGGGGCGACGGCCACAGAGGTCACCCAACCGACTCCGCCGTCGAAATCGCGAATCCTCCTACCCGTCGCCGCATTCCACAGGATGACGGCGTCGTCGTGGTCACCGGACACGAGAGTGGCGCCGTCGGGGCCGAAAGCCAGGGTGGTCACTGCGCCGAGGCGTCCGGAAAGCTGTCGGACCTGTCTGCCCGTGGCGGTGTCCCAGAGACGGATTGTGCGATCCCCGCCCGCGGTGGCAAGTGTTCTGCCGTCGGGGGCGAACGCGACCGCGTTGACCACGCCTCCAGGGCCGGTCAGTTGTCGGACCTTCCGTCCCGTTGCCGGGTTCCACAGGATGGTGGTGCCGTCGACGTCGCCCGTGGCGAGCGTGCCGCCGTCGGGTGTGAAGGCCGCAGCGCCCACCCGGTTGGTGTGACCGGTGAGCCTGCGCAGTCGCCGTCCGGTGCCGCTGTCCCACAGCCGAACGGAACGATCGTTGCTGACGGCGGCGAGTACGCCTCCGTCAGGGGAGAACGCCACCGCGTTCACCGTTCCCGCGCCGAGCAGCCGGCCGACGGTGACTGTTCGGATCCGCCTGCCGTCGGCGACCCGCCACAGCGCCACGGTGTTGGTGCCCGTGACCGCGAGAACGCTGCCGTTCGGGCTGAACGTCATCGCGTCGACCGAACCAGGCAGGTCCACGAACTGGCGGACCTGCCTGCCGGTGGCGGTGTCCCAGAGCTGTATGGCCTCGTTGTCGCGGGCACCCGCCAGCATCCGCCCGTCGGGCGTAAAGGCGATCGCGGAGAACCGGACGCCGGTCGACTGGTGAGCCTGTTCGCCGGTGACCGCGTTCCAGAGGCGGAACGTGTAGTCCTGGTCCCGGGGCCAGCTAGCGGTCCTGGGGTAGGTGACGGTGGCGAGGACGGCACGATCGGGGCTGAGGGCCCACCTCGACAGCAGACCGGCGTAGCCGGCGAGCTTTCGTACCCGTTCGCCGCCGCGTGCGTCCCAGCGGCGAATGACGCCCGCACCGAGGTCGACGGCGAGCAACGAGCCGTCGGGGGTGAACGCCGGGTGGCCGGCCATCACCTGGACTGGCCGCAGGTCGGCGGTCGCTATCACCGTGTCCGTGGCCCTGTCGATGGCGAGCATCGTGCCGTCCGGTGACCACTCCAGCGCCTCGACCCGGCTCCACTGCGATTCGGCGGGCGGTAGTCGCCAGACACGTACCGGGTCGCGACCGGTCATCGCGGCGGGCACAAGCTCGGCTGCCGCGCGGGCCTGCTCGTCCAGGTCCGGAGCGAGCAGCGCCGCGTCCCGCCAGCGGCTACCGGTCAGGCGGGTCCGGTGCAGGCGGGGCCGCACGAGGTACGCGCTGGTCAGATCCGCGTCGGTCAGATCCGCGTCGGTCAGATCGACGTCGCTGAGCCGGACACCAGACAGGTTGGCCCCGCGCAGGTTCGCGCCGCGCAGCACGCGGCCGGACAGGTCGACGCCGCGCAGGTCCTGGCCGGCCAGGTCGACAGGTAGTTCGCGCAGTCCCAGGCGACTGGCGACGGCGAGTGCGTTCGCGCGTGCCGTGCCGCCGCGTTCGGGGCGCGCGCCGACGATCGCCGCGGCGCCGGGCGACGCACGCTGTGGCTCCGCCTGGATGCCCGACGGGAGGCCCGCGGCGGCGGCCCGCCCTTCCGGGGCGAACCGCTCACCCAGAATGGCGCGGGCCCAGCGTTCCAGAGCCGTCCGATTCGCGGCGCCGATGAGGAAGTCGACGATCAGCGTCGACATCTCGCGCTCACGCAGCGCCGGGCTGTCACCCGTCGCGGTGATCTGGTCGGCGGCGGTGACGGCGACCAGGTACTCCAGGACGGACGAGTGGACGAAGCGGAACCGGTCGGCCTCGTCGCGGATGAGCAGGCTGCCGGAGCCGATCGTGAAGACGGCCTGGGCCGGGTCGAGCGTCGTAGGGCCCAGCTCAGGAAACGTCTGGTCGACGACGGTCGCGAGGCTGGCAAGGTCGAGGCCATCGGCGCGGCTGGTCCAGAGGCGCAACGCGACCGCTCGCGCGGCGATCGCGAGCTGGCTGGTCGAGAGGGTGGGCATGGAACCGCGGGTGGGGCGTCGTCGGCCTGTCTCCAGCGTGAGCCAGCGGTCGACGAGCAGCCGGTACAGGTCTGCCTGGGTCATCTGCCCGCCGGTTGCCCGAGCCGCGAGCAGGTCCACTTCCGCCAGGTCGGCGATGAAGGCGAGCATCCGCGGCGTGCTGGAGAGCCCGCGCAGGTCGGCGACGCCGGCCAGCAGGTCGAGGCGGCGCCGCGCGGCGCCGCCCGGGGCCGTCTCGCCGGCGTGAGCGTAGTGACGGGTGAGGAACTCCAGGATCTGGTCCTCGTCGAAGCCGGTCAGGCGGATCGTGCGGGCGGCGGGGAAGAGCTGGACCTGCGCGCCGAGGGCGGTGAGCCACGGCTGCCCCGGCCGGACGGGCGGGCCGCTTCGCCGTTGGTCCTCCGCCCGCAGCGCGGCACGCCACTGCTCGTCGGAGGCGAAATGCTGGGTGCGGCTGGTGACGATCACCTTCGCCCGGCCCGACACCGCCGAGAAGATCATGTTGAGGTGCTCGACGGCGCCGTCGTAGGTCAGCCGGATCGCCAGTTCGTCGAAGCCGTCGAAGATCAGCAGGATCTGGCCCCGGTCGAGCATGCGGCGCACCGCCCGAGCCGAGACGCTGTCCTCGCCGGACTCCTGCAGGTGCACAGCCAGCACCGTGTCGAGGTTGTGGCTCTTCTCGTAGGTTTGCAGGCTGATCAGCATCGGTGTCAGCTGGGGCAGCAGTAGCGGGACCCGCCGGGCAAGCTCGCGGGTCAAGAACGTCTTGCCGTGCCCGAAGTCGGCGAGGACGAGGACGAGGCGTGCGTCCCGGGTGTCGAGCCAGTCCACTACCGCGCCGAACACGTCGGCGTGTGCCGGGCTGCCTGGTGGCTCGTCGAACCGCACGTACCGCTGGGGCACATAGAGCTCCGGCGGGTAGACCTGGTCGGCCGCGAGCAGGGCGGCCTGCCGGGCGCGGTACTCGGCCGGGTCCCAGCCCCGCTCGACCGCGCGCAGACTGGCCACCTCGACGCCGCGTCGTCGGGCCCGAACCCGCAGCTGGCCGTCGGTGATCACCCCGTCGTAAACCAGCTCGGACTCGGCGAGTTCGTCGGTCTCCAGCCGAGGAGCGTGGACCTCGGCGAGGAACCGGGCGAGCACCGCCTCGTCCAGGTCTCCGGCGTGGACGCCGACCGTCCAGCGTCGAGGCTCGCCGTCGACCCTGGCCAGGATCTCCAGATAGCGCAGGCCGTCCGGGCTGACGGCCCGGGTCACCGCGGCATCCGGAAAGCGTTCCAGGTAAGCCTCGGTCACCCGGTTGAGCAGCTCGACCAGCTTGTCGGGCAGTTGCGGCCCGGGAAAGGACGGTCCTGCCCCGGCCGGGGCGTCGGCGGTGCCCGGGAACATCGGCTCGGTGCGGGGGCGGGCCGTACCGTTGATCGCCGCCTCGACGCCGGCGGCCAAGGTCTCGGCTGCTTCCTGCTCGTCGAGCCCGGCCAGATCGATCGCGACCAGGCCGCCGAGGACGCCCGGCAAGGTGGACGGTCGAACCTTGACCGGTATGAGGCGCCGCCCCGATCCGTCCGGGTCGGAGCGGAACGCCGCCTCCCAGGTCGCGACCGCGCCTCGCGCCGCCAGCGCCTCCGGGGACACGACGACGAGGGTGCGCTGGGCGACCTGAATCGCGTGATCGAACCAGCTGACCCGCGAACTGCCCGGCACAGCGTCCCAGGCCTCGACCAGCGGCCAGAGTCCGGCCGCCGCGAGCTGCCAGGCGATCCACTCCGCCCACAGCCGATCGGCGCCGACCGTCTCGACGTAGTTGACAAGGAAATCGGGCTGCCGGCCGTCGTCGCCGGCCAACGCGCGGTCCACATCGCCTTCGCGCGTCACAGCCCCCAGCTTTCCACCAACATCACCGGTGCGGAGCCAGAACCGCGCTCTCGACCAGCCGCCGAAGGCGAACGCTGACGTCTCGAACAGAACACCGCTGCGCTGACGCGCAGTACCCCGGTTACCCGGCCTCGCGGCTTTCCGCGACGGCCTCGCGGACCGGGGCGCCGGTGACATCGTGCGCGGCCACATCGGAAAGTGAGGCCGCGCCCATCGGCTCGGAGTGCCACCGCGCTAGGTTCCAGCCGGTCGACAGGTCGCCCTCGAGGGTGACCATTCCGGTGTTCGCGAGCCAGAGATCCTCGACGGAGCCGACGCCGCCGGCCCGAATGCCGACCCAGGCCCGGATCGCGGCGCCGTGACTGACGACCAGAACGGCGTCCTGGTCGGCGTGCGCTGCGGCGACGTTCGCGATGGCGGCGTCATACCGGTCCGCGAACACACGGCCGGTCTCGCCGCCGGGCATCGCGCGGTTCAGGTCGCCGTGGATCCAGCTGCTGACAACGTCGAGGTAGGTGGCGATGGCCTCCTGGTCGCCCCGCAGCTCGAGGTCGCCCGCGACGATCTCCTCGACGCCCTCTTCCACCCCGACCGTCAGCCCACGGGCTTCGGCGACGGGAGCCGCGGTGAGCTGACTGCGAACGAGAACCGAGGCGTAGATCGCCGAGATCTGCTGACCGTCGAAGGCCGCCGGCAGGGCCTGTGCCTGCGCGTGCCCGAGCGGGGTCAGCCCGGCCCCTGGACGCGCGGTGTCCAGGGCGCCGGCGACGTTGTAGCGAGTCTGGCCGTGGCGGAGCAGCATGAGTCGCATCGCAGCCGAGTTTAGCGTCGGCCATCGGTCAGCTGTTCGATGACGACTGGCGATCAGATCCGGACGCGGCCGCGGGGGAGTGGGAGCGGGATGTCGGTGTAGGTGACGATCCCCGGGGCCGCGGCAACGACGGCAGGTATCGCGTTCAGCGCGGGAAGCGCCGTCATCACCATTCCCAGCACCATGAAGTCCCCGAGGGTCTTCCACTCGAAGTCGGCGGGCGGTGCGATGTCGATCTGCGTGCGGATCGTCGGGCGGCCCTGGACCTCGATGACGTACCCCGTGTTGATCTCCCAGTCGGGGTCGAGGGTCTGGCCCTTGCGCCAGCGCACCCGCAGGTCGACGACCGTGCGCCCACCGATCCGCCCCTGCCAGCTGATCGCGATGCCGGCGACGTGGTCGGCGGCGATCTGCCACGACCCTAGATCGACGTCCTGGGTCGTCCGCGCGTACTCGGCCTCGCAGACCACCTCGTCGAACTCGACGCCGAGCGCGTCGCCGAGCAGCCGCACCGCGTCCTCGAAGACGGCCGTCGCGGAGGCCGTCATCCGCGGCAGCTCCGGATCGTCCATCGGCCGCCCGAACCCGACCGGCAGCTCGGTGGCCGGCGAGTCGTAGCCGGAGATGTCCGCCGTCTCCGTGACCACGACCTTGTCCACCCGGTCGCAGCAGCTGGCCGACACGATCGCGACCAGGTCCGCGAAGCCCGGGTTGATACCACTTCCAAAGATCGAGGACTGCCCCCGCGCGCACGCCTCGGCGATGCGGCGACGCCCGTCCCCAAGCGAGTGACCGGTGATGAAGGCCGCCGTGCTGACGATGTTGGCGCCCGACTCCAGGATGCGGACGATCTCGTCGACGTCAGGCCACATCGGGTTGTAGACCACGCAGTCGGGCTTCAGGCCGAGCAGGGCGTCGACATCCCCGGTCGCCAGCACCCCCGTCGGCGCGATGCCGGATAACTCGCCGGCATCCCGCCCTGCCTTGTCCGGCGACCACGCGAAGCACCCGACGAGCTCCAGGTCGGGATGAGCCACGATCGCCTCGACCGACTGCCGTCCGACATTGCCCGTCGTCCACTGCACGACCCGGAACGTCATCGCCCACCTCCGTCTTCAGGGGCCGGCACCCGGCCCCACCCAGGTCGAACGGTCGCCGTCCGGCCCTGACCCCACCTTAAGATTTAGATGTATTGACGTCGAGCGAATCGTCCGGCCCTCGCGGGCGCGCGCCATGGCTGCCCGTGGGACGGGCTGGAGCCGGCCTCGACCAGGGCTTGATTCATCTAGATAATTCAGGTTGATCTGCCCGTGATCGACCGGGCGCCGGGAGCGGGCCTGTACAAAGGAGCGTGGGGTTGCGGCACCCGTCACCGAGGAGCGACAGCGATGTCTGGTAAGCGCACGTTGACCGATGTGACCGCGCGGCACCGGTTCGAGCTGGACATCGATGGTGTTCTGGCCGGGTTCGTCACCTACACCGCGCACGCGGGGATCATCGCGTTCAACCACACGGAGACGCTTCCGGCGTTCGCCGGTCAGGGCGTCGGGGGCGACCTCGCCCGGGGTGTGCTCGACGAGGCCCGGGCCCGGCAGCTGAAGGTCTGGCCGCGCTGCCCCTTCATCAGCGCCTGGATCGGCAAGCACCCCGACTACGCGGATCTTGTCGACCCGGAGTGGAGCGCCGAGCACGAACCGGCCGATGGGCTGCAGGGCTGACGCCACCGGCATCGGTCCCGTGGGCGGTGCCAGCCGGCGTCCAGCTCCGCATCGGTCAGGTTTCGGTGGGGACGGCGTACCGGGTCGTGTAGTCGGCGAACTCGGTGGTGAGCTGCGGGTAGGTCCAGCCAAAGTCGGTCGGGGTGTAACGGTGGCGGCCATGGGCGTCCTGGGGGACCTGGGCGAGCCAGGCCCGCATCCGGCGGGCATGCAGCTCGTGGACGGTCAGGCCGGAGCGTTCGTAGAGACTGGCGACGGCGCCGACCGGGTCGGCCATGAGCTGGTCGTAGCGAACGTGGACGCACCAGCCAGGCGGGTTGTCGGTGTCGAACGCCATCGCGGCGCTGATGGCCCGGCGAGCCTTTCCCTTCCACTCCTCGGCTGTCGGACGCGGATCGGTGCGACTGGTCAGCGGGCGCTGAGCGGCGTTGTTGAGGCTGGCCAGCGAGGTGACGACGGGGGCCGGGTCGCGATGGGTCCAGATCACCCGGGCATCCGGGTACGCCGCGAGCAACGTCGGCAGGCACCACAGGTGGTTCGGTGACTTGAGCACCCAGTGGCCGGTCGGCTGCGCGGACTGGAAGGCCTGCAGGGCCAGCTTGTGCTGGGCGTAGGCCGGGGTCATGTCCGTCGTCTCCAGCCACCGGCCGTAGGACGGGACATGTGCCTGCGTCTCGATCCCCAGGGTGCGCAGGTCGTACATGAACAGCGCGATGCACTCCTCTGCGACGGTCGCGCCGAACGGGTGCATCGCGCCCAGCGCGGGGTTGAGCCTGAGTAGCTGCCCGAGCTCTCGGGCGCTTTGCGCGATACGCGGGTCCTCGGCGGCGGTCTCCAACGTCGGCGGCGGAATGGGATGGGCCGCCTCCCATTGCCGCAGTGGGCGGGAAAGGGGGTCGAGTCCGAGCAGGATCGACAGCAGGCTGGTACCCGTGCGGGGCAGGCCGACGATGATCCACGGACTTTCGATCTGTTCGGAGCGGATTTCCGGGTGCGCCGTGGTCCAGGCGTGCAGGGCGATTCGGTTGACCAGGGCGTTCGCCAGCATCCGGGTAACGAGTAGACGGCCGAAGGTGGTCAGGTCGGCCTCTGCTGCGGCCGCCGCCAGGTAACGCTCAAGCGGTTCGCGATAGCTGGCCGAGCCGAGGTCATCGGCCCCGAACTGCGCGCGGGCCCGGGCCTGGGCCGCGGCGACGACCTTCTCGGGCGACAGCGCCGGCCGGTCGAGCCGAAGCCGGCGAAGTCCAGCGCCGACCGCGTTGAGCAGGCGAAGCGGCGGGTTGCGCAGTTCGGCGTCTCGCCAGGTGTACTCCCTGACCGGCGCGGCTTTCGCAGGGTCGCCGGCCGGGTTGGCTAACGGACCTGGGTCGGCCGCGGCTTCCGCCGTCTCGGCCTCGACAGCCGGGGAGACGCCGGGGACGGCCGGGTTGGTGGCCGCGGGTGTCGGGGCGACGGCGTTCGTCGGTTCGGTAGCCATCGCCGTCAGGCGCCGAGCTCTACGACGGTGCGGCCGATGGAGCGGCGCGCCTGGTGGTCGCCGAGCGCCGCGGGCGCCTCCTCGATCGTGACGCGACGGCCGACGAACGGCCGGATCGAACCGGCGGCCAGCAGGTCGAGGAGCTGGCCGTGCACCTCGTCCGCCGTCTCGCGGCCGAACGGGTTGAGACCGAACCGACGCATTCCCGGGTCGATCTGGTCGACCCACGCGAGCATCACCCCGACGATCGAGAAATTGCCGATGCAGGCCAGGCGCAGCGGTCGGCCGGCCATGCCGTTCTCCGGGTCGTCGGCAAAGCCAACCGGGACGTAGCGGCCGTCGCGGGCGATGCACGTCCAGGACTTGCCGACGAACGCGCCGCCGGACAGGTCGTAGATGACGTCCGCCCCGACGTCGTCGGTGTTCTTGAGGACTGCTTCGGCGAAGTCGTCCTTCGTGTGGTCGATGACGACCTCGGCGCCTAGCTGTTCGCAGACCTCGGCCTTCGCCGGACTTGAGACGGTGACGAACACCCGGGCCCCGATCGCCTGCCCGAGCTGGATGGCGGCGGTCCCCAGCCCGCTGGCCCCGGCATGGATCAGCAACGTCTCGGCGGGGGTCAGCTGGGCCCGATGCAGCAGTGCGAGGGCGCCGGTATGAAACGGCAACAGGAAGGCGGTCGCTTCCGCGTCGTCGAGCCCCGGCGGCGCCTCGAAGACCGATACCGCCGGCGCGATCGCGTACTCGGCGAGGCCACCCAGGGCGTTCTTCGTGATCGCGACGACGCGTCGGCCGACCCACGCGTCGGCGCCCTCCCCGGCCGCGTCGACCACCCCGCACACGTCCATTCCGAGCGTGAACGGCGGTGGCGTCGCAACTGTGACCAGATTGCCGCGGCAGCGGTCGATGTCGTTGAAGTTGAGCGAACCCGCCCCGACCCGGATGCGTACCTCGCCGGGCCCGGGCACCGGTAACTCGACCGTCGCCACGGCGAGAACGTCTGTCGGGTCGCCATGCTCCCGCACCTGCAGTGCCTTCATCTGGGTTTTCCCTCCCCGGTCCGTGGCAGACGGACTCAGATCTCTTCGGGCGTCGCCCTGCCGAGAAGCGCGGTGACGGCCGGTACCAGCAGCCGGTTGAGCTGACGGCGGATCGTGGCCTCATCCAGGTCACCCGGGCCGGGGACGGCCGCGTAGGAGATGATCAGCCGCAGGATCCAGTCCACGAGGTCGCCGAGCTCAGGTTCGGCCAGTCCTGTGACGGTCACGTCGATGAGCGGGCGGATCGCGTCCTCGCTGATCCGGCGCAGCGACGTCGCGCGTATCGCTCGTCGTGCCGACCAGGCCGCGTCACCGGTCGAAAACAGCGCCGCGTGGACCGGCCGGCGCTGAACCTCTTGAATCGCGAAAACCATGCCCTCGACGAGCCGTAACGACGGGTCGGTCACCGACGCGAGCAGGTCGGCGGCGTCGGCCGACATCTGCTCGGACTCCCGAGCCAGGACGGCATGGAAGATCTCCACGGTCCCGCCGTAGCGCCGGTAGAGCGTGGCCCGCGAGATCCCGGCGCCGCGGGCGATGTCGGCGGCGGTCGTCCGGCTGACCCCGAGCCGGACGAAGCACTCGGCCGCCGATGAGAGCACCGCGTTCCTGGCGGCCGTGTCCGTCACGATCACCGCCCGCGCCATGAGACGGATCATGTAACACGTTTCAGTTTGACTCAACCCTGCCGTTGGCCCCGGGAGCCGGCCCGGACCGGGCGGTCACGACGCCGGGAACGCGCCGGCGTCGATCGGGCTGGTGGGGGCGGAGTTCGACAGATCGCTGGTGTGCAGGGTCAGCGTCCAGACGCTGTACTCGATCGTCGTGCTGGTCGACGAGGTCGTGTATTCCACGGGATTGTCGAACTTGTCGAACGCGCAGTCCCGGGTGAACCGGCGGTTGCCGTCGTCCCAGTCGGTGCCGGTCGTGTAGTAGGCGTCGTACGTCCCGTTTGGGATGCCGGTGACGGTCGCCGAGCCGCCTGCCTGCACGTACAGGGCGCGGATGAGGTCGCCACCGGACATCACCTTGACCACCGAGTCGGCGGTGCCCTGGTTCTCGACGGTCAGATGGCCGTAGCCACTCGATCGGCCGCCGGGAAGCGGTCCGGTTCCCGGCCGGCGGGCCGGGTCCGCCGTGGCGGCCGGCAGGAACGTGCCGAACGTGTACGGATGGCCGGGGTCGGCGGTGGTGAGGGCCAGGAAGGCCAACCGGAACTCCTGGGCACCGTCGACGTTGGACGCCCGGGGCAGACCGGTGCCGCCGGTGCAGACCGAGGCGTCCTTGGTGTCCGTGGCGATGGTCGCCAGGTCGTTGGACAGGTCGCGCATCGCGGTGATCACCTGGCCGGTCGAGGCGACCTCGGGCCTCGGCGGGCGCAGGTTGCCGAGAACTCCGGCCTGGGCGTCCAGGTTGAGCTGTACCGCGCCGAGCGCGTTGGCCAGGTCGGTGGGAGTCTGCGCGGCGCCGATTGCGTCGAATCCAGGCTTAAGTGCCGCGTCGACCGCCGAAAGCGCCTGCTGAAACTCCTCGCGGGACATCGCCGTCGGCGGCGGCAGCGAGCGGCGCACCGTGGGCGACGGCGAGACCGACGGCGTCAGCGTTGGCGCGCCGCCTCCGCCCGTGCAGCCGCTCATCGCCAGCGTCAGGGCGCCGACGCCCGCGATCAGACATAACGGTCTCGATCGGCGCAGTCTGACGGCACCGTCGGAGCGCTCGGAAGGTGACAGGGACAGGTGGCGCCCTCTTGACACGACAGCCTCACATGTCGAGTCACACAAACCTTTGGCGGAATCGCCCGATATCCGGAGCATATGCGCCACCGCTCGCCGAATGGAGGGCCTTCGGCGAACACTTCTCTTGGGCGCCAAAGCACCTGCTCGCCGCCAAAGCCGAATCCGCTGCGCAGGGCTGGACGAAGATCGGGAGGCCCCGGGAGGTCAGTCCTCGCCGTAGTCGTGGTCCGGGTGGTCGGCCGCGCCGAGACGCCAGTAGCCCCTGGAGGTCAGGGCGGTGCGGGGCCACTGCCGCTCGGTCAGGAAGTACGACCGCAGCTGGCGTACGGCGCCCGACTCGCAGGCAACCCAGACCTGCGTGCCGGCAGGCAGGGTCGTGGACCTCGCCGCCGCTGCGAGCTCGGCTCCCCAGGCGTCGGCGACGCGTCGATGGTGCCAGGTGACCGTGGCACCGGCCGGAGCGGGCAGCGGCAGCTCGTCCTGCGCGCCGGCCACCTCCAGGTGGACCTCGGCGGTCGCGGTGTCACGAAGTGCCTCGAGCAGGGTCGCCACGGCGGGGATCGCGCTCTCGTCAGCGCCGATCCACCAGTGCGGCACGGTCTCGTCGAGGGCGAACCGGCCGCCGGGACCAGCGATGGCCACCTGGTCGCCGACCGCCGCCCGCTGCGCCCAGGTCGACGCCGGGCCCTCCCCGTGCAGCACGAACTGGACCTCAAGGGTGTTGGTCGCCGGGTCGTAGCGGCGTGGCGTGTAGGTGCGCATCGTCGGGCGTTTCCCGGCCGGCATGACCAGACCGTCGGGACCAGCCTGCGGAAGCGCGAGGGCGCCGGTCTCGTCGGGAAGAAAGACCTTGATGTGGGCGGTCGGCGGCGGCGTGGGGAAGCCCACGAGTCCCGCCCCGCTGAACTGGATGGCCGTCAGGCGCGGGGTCAGTCGTTCGACTCCCACGACCTCGACCTGGCGTGGCGGCGGGCGATGCCCTCGGCGGCCGGCGGTGCCCCGAACGGATGGTGTCGTCATGGTTGCTCCTCGGACCTCGATGACCGTTACGAGCATATCTCGATATATCGAGAGCGGACCCGGGTTGGGGCGATCGAGGTTCGGTGGGGCTCTCGTCGCGTCCGAGGGGATAGGTCCGTCTATCGCCGGCAACGGCGCGGGGCCCCCGATCCTCGCCCCGAGCGGGCCGTTCCAACGGGGAAACGGACCCGTTCCACCGTGGACAGACAGTCGTGGTTCGCTCTCCTCAGCGAAGGAGGCAGGAACGGCGTGGCGAAGGTGTCGGGGCACGTCATCGTCTGCGGGCTGAGCGCTCTGGGTTCGCGGGTGGCTGAGCAGCTGGTGGCGTCTGGGGTCGCTGTGGTGGTCGTGGACGACCGCGACCCGACGGGCTCACGCCGGCGGCTGGAACGCAGCGGCGTCCGAGTGGTCCCCGAGAGCGCGCACAGCCCGGAGGCGCTGCGCGAGGCGGACATCGACACGGCTCTGGCCGTCGCCGCCTGCGGAGACCTGGATCTGGACAATCTGCAGACCGCGATCGCCGCCGCCGAGGTCGCGCCGAACAGGCGCCTGGTCGTGAGCATCGACAACGCCCAGCTCGGCGACCAGCTCGCCGCCGCGATCCCGGCCGCGACGGTCATCAACATGGCGGACCGGGTCGGGCCGAGCTTTGTCGAGGCCTGTATCCGGTCCGATGTGGTCCATGCCTTCACCTTGTTCGCGGATCCGGCGACCAACCACGACCAAGAAGCTCCGGAGGTCTTCGCGGTCGTCGACGCGGTCGTCGACGAAGCGGACGCGTTCCGGGCCCGCTACGGCGACCTCACCCCGATCGCGTTGCGCCGGCCGGCCGACCGGGACCCGGTCCTCTGCCCACCGCGAGACATCCCGCTGGCACCGGGGGACCAGCTGACGATGCTGGGCCGTCTCGCCGAGTTCGACGCCCGCGGACTGACGGTCGCGGGCATGCACGATGCCCGCACCTTCGCCGAGATCGCCGCCGTCGCGCGTAAACGGCAGGAACGGTCCGGGTCCAACCCCATCCTGCGGAGTGAGGCGGGCCAGGGACCCCTCGGCCGGGCCCGGGCGCTACTCGCGACCATCCGCGGCGAGTTCGACGGCCCGTTCCGCTGGGCGCTCGGCGCCGTGCTCACGCTCGTCGTCCTGAGCACCGTCGTGCTGAGACTGACCTACGCCGCCAACGACCCGGACGCCCCGGCCGACTTCGACGCCTTCGACGCGCTTTATCTGACGGTCGAGACGATGACGACGGTCGGCTACGGCGACTTCAACTTTGGCGACGCGAGCCATTGGCTACAGGCCTTCGGCATCCTTCTGATGCTGTTCGGCGCCCTCTCGGTCGCCGTCATCTACGCGTTCATCACCAACGTCATCATCAGTCGGAAGCTGGAGAAGGCGCTCGGTCGCGGCCGGGCCGGCACCGTGCGCGGCCATGTGGTGCTGTGCGGGCTTGGCAAGATCGGCACGGCGACGATGGAAGGGCTACTGCGTGCCGGCCGGGCCGTGGTGGTGATCGAGCGGGATGAGCACAACCGGTTCCTGCCGGTCGCGCGTGAGCGTGGCGTGCCGGTGGTGATCGGTGACGCGACGGTGCGGACCACCCTGCTGCAGGCCGGTCTCGGCCGTGCGACCGCGATCGCGGCTCTGACCAGCGACGGCGTCGCCAACCTGGAGACCGTGCTGTCCGCGCGCGATGCCTATGAGGAGCTAGCCCAGGCGCGCGACGAGCGGATTGCGGCCCGCCACGCCGCCAGCAAGGCGGGCGGCCGGTCCTACCAGCGGCATGCCCGCGTCGCGGCCGGCCCGACCCCGGATGCCGGGCCCGACGAGCCCGCGTTGCGGGTGGTGCTGCGCGTCGCCGACTCGTCGATGACCTCGGAGGTGGAGCGTCGCTTCGACATCCACACCGTGCGCAGTGCCGCGGCGCTCGCGTCGCCCTACTTCGTCGGCGCGGCGCTCGGTTACGACGTCATCAGCACCTTCTACGTCGAACGCACCCCGTTCCTGGTCGCTCGCATGGTCGTGCGGCCCGGTGCCGCCCTGGTCGGCCCGACCCTCGCCGAGCTGGCCACCGGGGCCCGCATCCTGGCCGTCACCGCGGCGGCCTCCGCGGCCGCCTCGCCGGCCGCGGCGGAGCCGCACAGGGCCGGGTCCAACGGGAAGACTCCCGTTCCGGCGGTGAACGGCGCGGGACCGGTCCGTCCCAACCTGCGGCCCAGCCGCCACACCCGGTTGCGGGCCGGCGACGAGCTGCTCGCGGTCGGCCCGGTGACCGAGATCGTCGACATGATCCGTCGTAACCAGCGCCCGGCCGACGCGCGCCGTTCGGAGTCGCTCTCGCCCGCGGGCGCCAATGGCGCGGCCGAGCCGGAAGAACGCGACGGCTGACGGTGGGGACCGCGCCCGGGTCATCGCCTACGCGGCCCTGATGACCGACGTCTGCCCGCCCTTCCGGCTCGACCAGGGCGGGCCCGACCCCTCGGCCGCATCGACACCCCCGGCACCGAGCTGGCCGACCGCCTCTGCCGACGACTCATAACCGCTGGGGCATAAAGAGAACGGAAGCTCTCGGCTCGGCCGTCGACCCGCCTCGGGCCGGCGGCCGGCCGCATGCGGAGCGGTTCAACCCCGCCCGGAGCGGGACGATTTCCGGCTAGTCTGACAGCGCACAGAAGATCACCAGTTCGGCGTCGTGCGCGGGTCTGGTTTTGGGTCGCATCACTGGGTCACATCACTGGTCACGGCAGCGGGTCACGGCGACATGGGGTCGCGACGCCGGCGGGTCACCGCGGCGGCAGGTCATGGTGCGGCACGGGTCTCGGAGGCGAGCCTGGTGTGATCATCAGGGTGACGGTGCGACACGCGTCCACGGGCGCGAGCCGTGACGTCGAGATCACCGCGGAGCCCGCCACCACCCTCGCGTCCGTTCTGGCCGCGCTGCCGCTGCCCGCCGCCGGCCGTCCCTGCTATGTCGGCGAGCAGCTTCTCGACCCGACGGCCACCGTGGGGGAGAGCCCGCTGCTCCAGGGCGCGACCGTCAGCATCGGCGCGCCCGGCCCGCTCCAGCGCGCGCTGGAGCCGGGGGCTGTCGGCGCGCTGCGGGTCCTCGACGGGCCCGACACGGGACTCGTCGCCTGGCTCCCGCCTGGTCGGCGGACGGCGGCCCGCACCGGCGACGCCGACCTCGTGCTGCACTGCGAGCAGGCCTCCCGCGAGCACGTCGAGATCGAGATCGATGTTCTGGGCCGAGCGGAGGCCGTCGACGTCGGCTCCTTCAACGGCACCTTCCTCGATGGCGAACGGCTGACCGAACCGGCCGCGCTGTCGGCCGGCTCGCTGCTCCAGGTCGGTTCCGACCGGCTCGAATGGGTTCCGCTGCCGGCCGCCGGCCTGACCACGAAGCCGGGTGGTGACGGCCGGCTCGACTTCGACCGGACGTTCATCTCCCCACCGGCCGTCCACCCAGCCGAGATCGTGCTGCCGGCTCCGCCGACCCGGCCACCCACCTCCCGGCTGGGAACCTGGCTCTCAGCGCTGCTTCCGGTGGCGATGGGCCTGGTGCTCGCCGTGGTCACGCACCGCACGCTTGTCCTGCTCATGTGCCTGCTAGGCCCGCTGGGCGTGATCGGTACCCAGGTGAGCGACCGTCGCCAACGCCGGCTGGACCGCGGGCGTTATGAAGAAGCCACAGCCGGCGTGGCCCGCGATCTCGGCGCAAGGATCGCCGACGAGGAGCGGACCCGTCGGGCGCGGGCACCAGACCTCGTCGAGGTGACACTGGCGGCGACCGGCGCCAGCCGGCACCTGTGGCCCCGTAACGCGGACTCACCAGATGGACTGTCCCTGCGGCTCGGCGTCGGCACCGCCGCGCCATCGTTCGTGATCCGCGGCGAGCGGTGGGCCGGCTTCCAGGAGCCTGAGCTACGCGGGATTCCGCTGACGGTCGACCTGCGCGCCGTCGGAGTCCTCGGCATCGTCGGGTCGGCGGCCACCGCGGGATCGCTGGCCCGCTGGCTGCTGATCCAGCTCGGTACGCTGCGCAGCCCCGACGACCTGCGCCTCGTGCTCATCACCTCGACCGACGACGCCGACCTTTCCTGGGCGACCTGGCTGCCGCACACCTACGACAGCGAAGCCGGCGATCTCCCCTGTTGGGTCGGGAACACGGCGTCCACGCGGGCCGACCGCGTCCGCGAGCTGCGCGAGCTGATCTCGATCCGGCTGGCCGAACGGCGCGGGAACACCAATGTCCGCCACGAGGTGGACGTGGTCGTCCTGCTGGACGGCGCGCTCGCCCTGCGCAACCTGCCCGGGATGAAGGCGGTCCTTCGCGACGGTCCCGAGGCGGGCGTCTACGTTCTCGCGGTCGACCGGACCGCGCCGAACGAATGCCGCGGCACCTGCGTCGTAGACGACCACCTTGCCCTGGAGCTCACACGCGGGCGGGGCGAGCCGCCGTTACACGGTGTCGCCGAGGGGCTCGACACCGAGCTGGCCGAGGAGCTCGCCCGCGCGATCGCGCCGATGCGGGACCGGCTGAGCCTCGGCGGCACAACGGCAAGCATTCCCAGGCAGGTCCGGCTCCTCGACCTGGTCGGCATCCAACGGCCGAGCGCCGGCGCCGTCGCCGAGCTGTGGGCCGCCGCGCCGGGACCGACCACCCGCGTCGTTCTCGGCGCCGACGCCGACGGGCCCGTCACCATCGACCTTGCCGGCCAGGGACCGCACACCATGCTCGGCGGCGCGACCGGCGCGGGCAAGAGCATCCTGCTGCAGACGCTGGTGACGTCCCTGCTGCTGGCGAACACGCCGGACGAGCTGAACCTGGTGCTCATCGACTTCAAGGGCGGCAGCGCGTTCCTGCCCTTCGAGAACTGCCCCCATGTGGTCGCGCTGCTGCGCTCGACCGGGGAGACGCCGGCCGACGTGTTCGACCAGGCGGCCGCCCGGCGCGTGCTCGCCTCGGTCCGAGCCGAGGTCCACCGGCGGGAACGGCTCCTCGCGCGGCACGGCGGCGAGATCGACGAGTACTGGCGTGCCCGACGTAGTGGCCGCCCGACGGCGCCGTTGCCGCGGCTTGTGCTGGTGTTCGACGAGTTCGCCCGGGTGCTGGAGACCTCGCCAGACTTTCTGCGTGAGTTGGTCAACGTCGCTGGCAAGGGGCGATCGCTGGGCATGCACCTGGTACTGGCGACCCAGTCGCTGCAGGGAAAGCTCTCCGCCGAGCTGAAGAACAACATCGACCTGCGGATCACCCTGCGGCAGAACGAGCCGGCTGACAGCGTCGAGGTCCTCGGTGTTCCCGATGCGGCGGCCATCCCGGGCCGCCTGCGCGGACGCGGCATGATCCTCTTCACCAAGGACGAGACCCGCGCGCCGCGGCCGTTCCAGTCTGGCTACCTCGGCGACCCGCCCCCCGCCGACGGCGCGCCCCCTGCCCGGGTCCGCGTGGTCGACTGGGGCGCGCTCGGCCTGCCGCGGCCAGAGGAGAAGGTCGACCACGGGGGCGCCGCCACCGACCAGACGCTGACTATCCGCGCCATCGAGGAGGCGGCGGCCCGGGCGGACCTACCGGCACCGTTCCGGCCGCTGCTGCCACCGTTGCCCGCTGACCTGACCATCGCCGACCTGGCCGCCGCCGCGACGACACCGGCCGGCGCTACGGAGATCCCCGTCGGCCTGGCCGACGAGCCGGCCGTTCAGGCACAACCGCCGCTGGTCTTCGACCTTGCCGGCACCGACCGGCTCCTGGCCGCGGGCGGACCGCAAAGCGGCCGCACCACGCTCGCCGCCGCGCTCATCACCGGTATGGCCGCACGGTTTCGGCCCGACGAGGCGCATGTCTACGTCATCGAACGACAACCGGCTGGCCTCGACGCCTACGGGGCGCTGCCACACTGCGGCGCCGTCGTCTCCACCGCGGAACCTGACCGCATCCGCCGACTGGCCGCCTGGCTGCTCGAAGAGGTCACCACTCGGCTGTCCACCCGCGCGGGGCCGGCCGGCCATGGCGGCACCGGGGGCGGGCCCACGGCCGCTGGGCCAGGCGGGGGCGGGCGGCGGCCGTGGATCGTGCTGATCGTCGACGGCTGGGAGTACTTCGAGAACCGGGCCGACCCGAATTTCGTAGAGACGACCCCGTTGCAGGAACTACGCGAGGTGATCGCGGCCGGACCACCGGTCGGAGTTCACGTCATCCTGCTCGGCGGCCAGGATCTCGCCGGCGGCCGAACGGCGGCCTTGTTCACCCGCCGGCTTCTGCTGCCGTTTGGCAAAGAGGAACTGCGCCGACTGCACTACCCGACCGGCACCGCGAGCCCGCCCGACCTCCCCGGCCGGGCCGTCGACGCCGCGACCGGTACCCACCTCCAACTGGCCCGTTCCCACCTCTCGGCGGCCCGCCTGACCGAGTACGTCACCCAGCTCAGGCTCGGGCCTGCCGTTGACGACGCCCGCGGCCCGGACCGCAGGCCGGAGCCTGACCGGGCCGGCTTCGCTCGACAACTCGGGATGGCCAGCGGTTCCGAGAGCAGCCCGGCCGTCAACGCGGATGGCGTCCGTCCACCGGCCGACTTCGCGTCGGCGACCCACCGGCGGGCATTCGTGCCGCCGACCGCGGTCGCTCCGTTGGCATTCGGACTGCCGCGCCAATTTCCGTCGATGCCGACCCGAGTGCGATCCGACGAGCTTCCGGCGCTACATCCCGCACCCTCCCCGACCTGGCTCCCGCTCGGCATCGGGGGAAAGGACGTGGCGACCGTCGGTCTCGACCTGTTCGGTCCGGGACCGCACGCCCTGCTCGTCTCCGGCCCGCCCGGCTCGGGCCGCACGACCGCGGCCGCGACCATCGTCCAGGGCCTTCGCCGTCTCGGCGTCGGCGCTCTGGTCGTCGCGCCGCCAAGATCGCCGCTCCCTGCCCTTCTCGGCAACGATGACCCGGGTATCCGCCTCGTCCGCGCCGGCGACGTCAAGGACACTCAACTCCGCGAAGCCGCCGAGACCTTCGGCGACAGCCGTTTCGCCGTGATCGTGGACGACTGCGACCACCTCACCATCGAGCCGACGGTCGTCAACTTCGCCGATGCCCGCACCCTGCTCGAAGAAGCCGCTAGCCCAGCCGCAGCCGGCCACAAAGCCCTCATCCTGTGCGGCGACGCCACACCCATCCTCAACGGCCAGCGCCGGTCCCTGCTCAAGGTAACCAACGAGATCAGGACGTCCGGCGGCCTCCTCCTGCTAACCCCGACCTCCCCGCACACCGCCCGCGAACACAACCTCCGCCTCGAACCCGACCAACTCTTCCCCACCCCGCCAGGCCGGGCCTACCTCACCATCCGCGGAACCGCAACCTTGATCCAGCTCGCAACCTGACCCAGTAGCGCTGGACTGAGCTCAATCTGGATCTTGGTCAATACGGGCGGCGTCGCCCGCATGGCCGAAATGCGCGGAAAATTCCCAGTGCCGGGTCCGGCCAGGCCAGCCGCTGGCTTGATCGCCGTTTTGGCTCTCACGTGGTCACAAAACCGTCCTAGTTACAGCCACGCGAGGGCGAAAACAGCGATCTTGCCGGTCTAGGGACGAGGCCGACCTCGTCAGATGCGGCACTCGAGGTCTCGCTCCACACGAACCTCGGGCTCCGGCGCAGTGGGCCGATCGATCGAACGCGCCGGGCGGCCGAATTGGGCCGAACGGCCGGTTCTGGGTCGAGCGGCCGGGTTAGGCCGAGCGACTGGTTGTTGGCCGACCGATTGGATGGGCTGCGTGACCGACCTGGCCACCGACCGCAGAGCAACGCCGGCTGGCATTTTCGTGATCGGGTGGATTCGGGGTAGCCCTGGCGACCCCGAATCCACCCGATCACGAAGCCGGCCTGTCCACAGGGGGCGCGGTTTCCACAGATTGGCCTGCTTGGTTGTATCGGCGGTGGAAGACAAGCATTCTGGGTGGATGGTCGAGGAGCTGGTCGGGTTGCAATGCGGAATCATCAGTCTGGAACAGGCGCTCGGGAGTGGGGTCACTCGGGGTCATATTAGGGCCAATATTTCCGGGGGTCGCTGGTCGTGTGTTTTCCCAGGGATTTATGCCACGTTTAGTGGCCCGCTACCCCGCGAAGCCCAGCTCTGGGCGGCCGTGCTGCAGGCTGGCGAGGGAGCGATGCTCAGCCACTACACGGTGGCAGAATTGACGGGGCTAGTAGACCGACCAAGTCCAATTATCCATGTCACTGTGCCGCATCCGCGTAGCCCTCGCCCGGTCGCCGGAGTTCGGATGCATCGGAGCCATCGAAGCACTTTGGCCCGGCATCCGGTGAAAAGTCCGCCGCAGAGCCGATTCGAAGAGGCTGTCGTCGACCTGACCCAATGTTCCCGGAATCTCGACGAGGCGATCAGCTGGTTGGCGCGAGCTGTCGGTGCCCGGCTCACGACCGCCGAGCGTCTTAAAGGCACGATGGACGTACGGCCGAAGATGCGCTGGCGGGCCCCACTGGCGGCCGCAGCGCAAGACGTCGAGTTGGGCTGCCATTCGTTGCTGGAAGTCAGGTACCTGCGTGACGTCGAGCGAGCCCACGCTCTGCCTTCCGCCGAACGCCAGGCTGCTCGACCTCGTAGAGGAGGCCACCGGCGGGACGACGTGTTCTACCGCGAGTACCGCCTTCGAGTGGAACTCGACGGCGCGATAGCCCATCCAGCTCATGCGCAGACGCGTGACCGTCGCGCCGACAACGAGGCGATACTGGTCGGCGACCAGCCACTGCGCTACGGCTCGGCCGCGATCTTCGAAACCCCCTGCGATGTCGCCGCAGAGGTCGCGATCCTCCTCCAACGCGCCGGTTGGTCATCCTCTCCACGCCGCTGCTCCCGTTCCACCTGCGCTGTCCCCTAAACCCGGCACGTCTCGACGCACCGGCAGCGACACAAGATCATGTCGACCAGTCGAAGCGATTCTTCGACTACGTTCACTACCGCAGCGAACTCGTCGAGGCTTGGCCTGTGTGTTGCTACAGGCTCTCCGAGTTCTCCTGGCCGGGTAGGTCGCGATAGTCGTCCACAACGTCCTGTACCTCGGGGTCATCGACCTCTGATGCCCACTTGATGAAGATGTTGAGAAGGTTGATCTGCTTGAGATCATCTAGGAGGTCGGCCACGCATCTGTAGTCGAGCCAATCGATTGGCTCTGTCGGCTCCATGAAATGTCTCGCGATGAGGGGGCGCAATGCGATAGCCAGCCACCCCGGGTCGACGCGACGAAGAGCGTCCCGCGCAAATAGGATGTCATCGGTGGCGCCGATCGCCGCATCAAAGACATCGTCGATAAGGTCCATCGTTAGTGATTCTGGACCTTCGTGTAGTACCCGCAATGCGGTAGCCCGCCCTCGCCGAGTTCCGAGCGCCTGCCGAAGCTGGGATTTGATGTCGACCTTGAATAGTCGCATCCTCGCAGCAATGAACGCGTTCTCGGCTTCCACCAGGTCTTCCCAGGGTTCCATTCTAGTTCTTTCTTCCGGCGCGTTTCCAGGGTAGCCCGAGGAATTTATCTACAAAATCTTCTGGTTTCATCGGTTTTGTTGGATATATGCTTGCGTGGGTCGGAAAGTGTATGCCGCCGGCATCTCTGCCATCTCGAATGAGTCCGATCCCATCTGGCATCGGGGTGTCGGCGGGTATGGAATGATATATTCCACGCACCGGCACATTCGTGACGTCTGCGAATGTTGAGGCCCCTTTCACCTCGGGGGGTTCCTGTGGAATTATCATGCCGTCGGGGCTGACGTCGAAATCTTTCCCGAGACGAGGGGCTCGAGGTCCTTGTGCGTTGCCGAATGCGTGGAGGAAATCCTTGCATGGAGCAAGTCCGAAGGGGTCCAGCCAAATTTGCGGGTTCGTTACGTAGGTCCAAGGATTGGATGAAGGGGAGAGTCCCAATGCGTCGGACGTCCCGTAACGCGCTGTCGCTGGGTCGTAATAGCGGTGGAAGTTGTAGTTGAGGCCGGTTTCGGGGTCGTGGTACTGGCCGGGGAAGCGTAGCGGGCAGTCGGTCGTGGTCGGGGTGGATGGTGGGGAGACGCCCCAGAGCGTCGAGTGGGAGTGCCAGGCTAGGCGCCCGTCGGGGTCGACCAGCTCGGTTGGGGTGCCGATCAGGTCGGTGATGATGGCGTGGAACCGGGCGTCGTACCAGGCCTGATCGGGGTCGTCTGGCCGAGAGCTCGCAGAAGGGGCTTGGCCGCCGGTGGGGTGGCGTTCGGACTGGGTGAGAGGTCGGAACGTGTTGGGTTCCCAGTCCCAGGTGGTGACCGTTGTCGCGGTAGCCGGGCCGCCGGTTTCGCCCTGCGCGGTATGGACCGTGTGGTGCTGTTCGGCGAGTACGAGGCCATCCCAGACGAAGGTGATCTGTTCGATGATGTCGCCGGCGCTGCTGAGACGTTGTTTGGCAATGCGGCGGCCGAAGCCGTCGTAGCGGTATTGCCAGACGGTGCCGTCGGGGGTGGTGACGGCGGTCAGGCGATCGTCGGCGTCCCAGGTGTACCGCCACTCGTCGGTTTCCCCGGGGGCGTGGAGCTGCTGGCGCAGGGTTACCCGGCCTTGCGCGTCGTGCTCGTAGCGGGTCGTGCCAGCCTGACGGATCAGCGTGCCGTCATAACGGCGCTCGCCCTGTTCGTCGGCGGTGTCGGGGTCGACAGACGCCGGCCACGCGGCGCCCGTGAGGTTGCCGGCCGGGTCGTAGGCGTAGCGCTCCGCCCAGGCGGCGCCCCGGACGGCGGTGACGCGGCGCATCGCGTCGAGCTCGAAGTGGCGCACGCCGGCCAGGAGATCGTCGGTCTCGGCGAGGTAGCCGTCCGAGGTGTAGGTGAAGTCGCGGCGTTGCAGAAGCCTGGAGGTGCCGGGCGGCTGCCCAGGCTCCGCGAGGCCCGGGCCGGCAAAGCCAGCCGGACCGGCGACCAGCGCCTGGGAGCGGAGCTGATCCCTCGCGTCCCACCGCTGGGCGAGCAGGACCTCGGCGCCGCCGGGGGCGTCGCGGGCGAGGTGGCGTTCGAGCTCGTGCCCGGCCGCGTCATGGGTGAACGTCAGGAGCTGGCCGGCCGTGCGCAGCGTCAGCGGGCGGCCGGCGGCGTCGTGTTCCCAGGCGCTGACGGCGCCCGACGGGGTGGTGCGCCGGGTTCGGTGGCCCAACGGGTCGTATCGCGACGTCAGGCGGCGCCCGTCGCAGCTCTCCGCGGTGACACGGCCGAGGACGTCGCGCTCGAAGACGACCTCGGCGTCCGGGCTGGTGGCACGTACGACTCGGCCGCCGGCGTCGTAGGCGAACGTGGTGACGCCGCCCGGACCGGATCTAGCGACGATGTCCCCACACGAGTCCCGGGCGAAGGTGACGGTCTCGCCAGCGCCGTTTGTCCGCTCGATCAGCTGGCTGGCGGCGTCGTAGCCGTAGCGGATCGTTCGGCCGTTGAAGTCGGTCTCGGCGACGAGCTGGCCGGCGGCGTCGTACTCGTAGCTCCAGCGCAGTCCCTGCGGGTTGGTGACGCTGGTCAGCCGGAGTTCGGTGTCGTAGCCGTAGGCCATCCGGCTGCCGTTGGGGCTCGTGCACACCGTCGGAAGATCGAAATGGGTGTACTCGGTGCGGGTGGTGAAGCCGGCCGGATCGACCTGTTCGACGAGGTTTCCCTCCGGGTCGTACCGGTAGGCGTCGGCGGTCCCGTCGGGGAAACTGCGGCTGGCCAGCTTGCCCTCGGGTGTCCAGGAGAGGCGGGTGACGCCGCCGAGCGGGTCGGTCGTCGCGACCACGCGGCCGAGGGCGTCACGGTCCCAGGTGGTGACCGCGCCGGCCGGGTCGATCACGGCGATCGGCAGGCCGGCGGCGTCGGTCTCGACCTGGGTCAGCTGGCCGAGGGCGTCGGTGACCGCGATCAGCCGGCCACGGTCGTCGTGGACGAGTTCGGTGCGGGCACCGGTCGGGTCGACGACGGCGATCAGGTTGCCGCGGATGTCGTACTCGCGCTCCCAGCGGGCGCCGTCGGCGTCCACGGATGCCAGCGGCCGGCGCTGCGCGTTCCAGGTCGTCGTGGTTCGGGTGCCATCCGGCCGCTCGACCGCGACGAGGTTGCCGACGTCGTCGTAGCGGCAGCGCACCGTGCGGCCGAGGGGATCGGTGACAGTCGTCCGGTTGTCGAAGCGGTCCCAGCCGAAGGTGGTCACCCTGCCGAGCGGGTCGACCTGGCGCGCGGGGCGCAGCCGATCGGTGAAGTGGTGCGCGGTGACCTGCCCCAGGGAGTTCGTCTCCGTCGTGACGTGGCGTTCGTCGTCGTAGGCGAGTGTTCCGGCGAGGTAGTCGTCCGAGCCGGCGGTACGCACGACCCGGCCGGTGGCGTCGTAGGTGTAGCGGTACTCGGTGCCGTTGCGATCGAGCCAGCGGACGATCCGACCGTCGGGGTCGTAGTCGAACCGCAGCGCCCGGCCCGACGAGTTGATCACCTGGGTGAGCTGGCCGGTCGCGTCGTAGCCGTAGCGGACCAGAGTCTGCTCGCCCTCGGCCGTTGCGGCGCCGACGGCCACGATCCGGTGGCCGTCGGTCCGCACGGTGAGCTGGTAGCCGCCGGAATGGCTGAGCTGGGCGAGGTCGCCGTCGGCGTCGTAGCCGAGCTCGATCCGGTTGCCGTTGCGGTCGACGACCGCGGCCAGCGGCAACGCCACCTCGCGCTGGCCGTCGGCGGGAACCGCGAACCGGTAGCTGTGGCCGGCGGCCGCGTCCAGGATCGTGTAATGGCCGGCCTCGTCGAGCGCCAGCTCCAGCCGTGGCCCCGCCTCGGGCAGCACGGGGGGTCCGCCCGGCGTCGGATGCGGGAAAGCGAGCGTGACCCCGTCCGCCGCCGCGAAGCAGACGCCGACGGCGTCGACCTCCAACCGCAGGTCCACCGTGGAGCTCCAGCCGGCGCCGAACCAGCGGCCGGCGGTGTAGCCCGACTGATAGGTGCGCCGCAGCGTCCACGACAGGACGCCGGGTAGCTCGACGTCGTCCTGGTCGAGGATCATCTGGCCGCTGGCCAGGTCGATCGGGTCGCGGCCGGTGACCCGGCACCAGGCCCCCTTCGCGTACACCTCCGCGCGCCGCAGCGGACCGCGGATCCGGCCGGCCTCCTCCAGGCCGCGTGGCGTGGCGGTCCCGAGCCGGCGGCCAAGGGTCGCCAGCGGCCGCGCCCGTCCCGCGCGCAGGGCCGCGGTCACGATCCGCGAACCGCCGCGGCCCGCGCGGACGGCCCGTGCGGCCTCACCGAGCCCGCGCGCGCCCTCGGCCGCGCCTCGGCCACCGGGGATGACGCCGACCGCGTCTATCAGCACCTCGCCGAGCGATGCCTGGCCGCGGCCATATCGGCGCAGCGCGTCCGTGAGCACGACGGCGCCCGCGCCCAACACGACGGCACCGAGGATCCAGCCGGCCGGACCGGAGATCACCATCGCCGCGACGCCCACGACGAGTGCGACGTCAGCGCAGAACCCGACGAAGTTGTGCCAGGACGTGAACGGCTCGGTGACGACGTGGCGGGTGCTGTCCCACGCCTTGAGGTACCAAGGCCGGTTCTTGATCCCGCTGTCCCGCAGCGCGGTGTCGATCCCGTCGGCGCAGGTCCTGGCCGCGCCGCCGCGCAGGCTGGCGGCGTCCCGGGCCAACCGGGCCGCGAGGTCACGGTCGTGGCGGGCGTCCTCGCCCTGCCGGGCGACCACCCGCACCTGGTCGGCCACGTTCGGCACCGTCAGGTCGGCGGTCGCGGCCGCGATCGAGCCCGGGCTGAGCTCGTCGTTCGGCCACAGCAGCAGCGCCCGCTCGGCCGGCAGCATCGTCTGGACCCGGGCGATCGCGCCCTGGTAGCGGGTATGGGCGTCGAGGCCCTGTCGTAGCGCGGCGCCGGCCTGGGACTTCGCGCGCCCGAGCGTGGTGGCGTAGGCGGACAGCGCCGTGCCGCAGTCGCGGTAGGCACGGGCAAGCTTGGCCAGCTGGCCCGGGAGATCGTCGAACGCGCCGGTGTAGCTGGCCGCGTAGTCGCCCCGCATCGCCAGGTCGCCGCCCCCGGCCGCGACCGTGCGCAGCCGTCGGGTTCCGTCGTCGGCCGTCGTCGCGTTGCGCCCCAACCGGGTGGCAAGCGCATGGACGGCCTCAGGGTCTCCCGGTGTCGGATCGGCGTCGAGGCCCAGCACCTGCCAGTCGCTGCTCATCCGGTGCTCCCCACTCCCGCGGGCGGTCGGCTACCCGCCCGCGGCCTGACCGAGGGTCACGTCGAGCTGCTCGTGCTGGGAGATGGCGTCGGTGAGGAACCGGCTCATGCCGGTCAGACCGCTCATGGCCTGGCGGGTTCCGGTGTCCCAGCTGACATACGCCTCATGGAACCGGCCGGAGGCCTGATCGGTGATGAAGCCGCTGGTCACCAGGTTGTCGATCAGGCCTTTGAGCGTCGTCAGCTGGCCTTCCATGTCGGTGTGCGCGCGGGACAGCGCGGTCGCCGTTGAACGGATGGCCTCATAGTCGACCTGGATGTTCGCCATCGAGGGATCTCCCATCGGCGCGAGAAAGGGCGGAAGAGGGCAGGGGCGGCCCGTCAAAGGTCGTAAAGGCCGAGGCGTCGGGTAGACGGACGATGTCTGTGGCGTGGTCAGTCGAAGGGAAATCGCGTCGGGGTCGGTGGAACTAGCCAGGGGGGTCGCCAGCCGACCACTGAAGCGTGTCGCTGATGGCCTCGAAAAGGTCGAGCAACGGGTCGGCGAGACCAACGTGAGGGCTGGTGAGGACGATGTTCAGCACGCCGACTTGCCATTCCTCGTGATCTGTGGTGGGCACCGGAATGAGGGTCTGCATCGTGACGGTGTCGACTGCCGTGCCGCCGTCGAGCGCGGCTGGCTCGACGGCACGGATCCGGACCGCGTCGCCGGCCGGGATGCTGACGATCTCGACGGTGCGCCACGGCCCACCCGGCTGGGTCGGCGCTCGGGCCGTCAGCGCCCCGGCGATCGCGGCGACGGTGCTGTCCGTCGGATCGTCGGCGCCGGCGGTCTGGAACACCAGCAGCGTGGCGACCGTGCCGCCGCCCGGGTCGTCCGCCGGCGCGGCCGCGCAGTACACGGCGCCCCGCCGTTCGGCCCGGTCAGCCACCTCGCGCAGCATCTTGAGCAGCGCGGAACGGTACGGCCGCAGACGCGGCTGGGCCGCCGTGCGCGCGTCGACCAGCCGGGCCAGATCCCCGGTCCGCGTCGCGCGCCGCACGTCGAACGCGAACCAGGAGTCCGGGACCCGCAGGCTGAACCCGCGCTGCCCCGTCACCAGCGCGTTCACGCCGCGCCCGCCGCCGCGGCCAGGCCGAGAGCACTGCCCAGCCCACCGGCGACGTCCGGTGTCGAGGACGCGGGTCCGCCGGCCGGGCCGAGCGCCTGCGCGAGACTCGTATCGACGGCAGCAGTGCCGTCGACCAGCCCGTTCACGAGCCCGATTGCCCTGGCCAGCAGTTGGTCGAGATTTCCCCGGCTGTCCGACGAGTCGCGCACGAATCTTTCCAGTGCGTCCTCGACATCGGTCGAGCCCGTGATGCCGCGCGCCTCGTCGATATCCGACCCGAGCGACGCCAATGACGCTCGAATGGCGGCAAGCTCGCCCGACAACGCGACGGCCGCAGCGCTGTTGAGCCCGAATACGCCGGCCATCACGGACCAGCCTCCGCGCACTTGACAGACAACCGCGCACCCCCGTAGTGACTCGAAACCCGGCACCGGTTGACGCGATGCTGTGCCGGTTGATGCGATGCAGTGCCGGTTGACGCGCTGCCGTGCCGCAAACAAGTCGGCAGATTCACGTCTGGTCTGAGAATAGCGTGGGCCGGACCCCTTCGTCGGTGCCCGCAGCCACCTGGTCTGGCCGGAAAATGCCAAGGCGGAGGTCTCGGCAACGCTCGCTCCGAGGTCCGGTCACCCCGGCCCGGTGTCGCGAAACCGCTGGTAGACAGGCCACCTCGGCCGACCGCGTGACCGTGGCCGAGCCCATGGGGACGGGCCGACGAGGGCCGCGGGCGGACCTGTCACCCCGATGGACAGGTCCGCATCCGGGGGCCGGTCGCGAGGCCGCGGCTGGCCGGCCCGCGAAGCGCCGCTCCCGCCGTCCGGCGAGCCGGCCGCCGAAAACGCCGACGGGCGTCAGGTTGGGGCGAGCGTCAGGCGTAGACGCCGTCGAGCCAGGCGTGCAGGGCCTTGTCGACGGTTGGCTCGTCCGCGCCCGGGCTGAAGAGATGGACGGCGACCGCCACCGGGGCGCCGAAGGCGTTGCGGCCGAAGACCCGGTACATCGCGTCCTCGGTATGGAGCCCGAGGAAATGTGGAGTGAGGTAGTCGACGGCCGCGTCCAGCGCGGGAAGCCCGGGAATCGTCAGCTGAACCCGGTCACCGACCTTCGCGTCCGCGAGGCCGGCGGCGCGGCGCAGCGCGTCGAAGCCGTCCGGCGTGACCGACGAGGCCGGAGCGTCGATGCTGACGTACTTGGCCGGCCGACCGTTGTAGCACCGCAGGTACTGGCCAAGCGTGTGCAGATAGAAGTCGGTGTGCTTGCCCGCCCCGTCGTACTGGTTGTCCCAGTCGTCGACGAAGACTCCGCTGTGCACGTACCGGACCCAGGTCGTGCCACCGTCCCGAGCCTCGATCAGATGCTCAAGCTGGTTGAACCAGCCTTCCGGGCCCTCGCTGCGCATGATCAGGTGATGTGGCGGCTCCCAGGCCAGCACGGTGCCGCCGAACGCGGCGGCCCCGCCGACTCGCGGCTCAGGGGCCTCCATCGGCCAGAGCCAGGCCGCGTTGCCGTTGGTCACCGCCTCCCAGTAGTCCTCGGGCGTGGTCCGCAGCTCTGTTTCGCGTTCGATCGCGAACTCGCGCCCGCCCGGGGTGGGCAAGTTGCTCGTCGGCTCGTTCGGCATGTCAGCTCTCCTCGGTGAGACCGGGCTCGGGCGGGCTTGGATGGCGCGGCGGAGCGGTGTCGACGTCCGGGGGTTTGAGGCTGGGATGTAGAGCGATCACGAGCCGATGCGGCCTGCCGCCGGTGGCCGTCTCGTCGTGGTACCTCGCCACCAGCGCCGTGACCGCGTCGGATAGCTCGCCCGCGAACGCCGCCCGGTCCGCCGCGGTGGCGAACCGGATCTCGCTGTCGATCGCGAAGGTGGCCAGCCGCTTACGGGCGGCCGTGGCGCCGGCGAGCAACTGCCCCACCTCGTGGATCAGCCGGGCGGCAAGGGCCAGCATCCAGCGGGCCGAGCCCTCATCCCGCGCCCGGTCTGGATCCGGGGCGACGTCCGCCAGCGCGGCGGGAGAGATGACATACGAACTCGCGGTCGCCTGGAGTATCCGTTCGGTGCAGTTCCCCTTGCGGCGCTCCTCGACCAGTTCCACCAGCCCGTGCTGCTCCAGCGCGTGCAGGTGGTAGTTCACCTTCTGCCTGGTGAGGCCGGTCCTGGCGGCCAGGCTCGTCGCCGACCCCGGCTCCGCGAGCGCGGCCAGAAGCCGCGCCCGCATTGGGTCCAGCGAGGCCTCCGCCGCGCCAGGACTGTCGATGACCGCTACGTCGAGCATGCGTCCATGGTTGACCCGACAAAATTATTTGTCAATGAGGCCGAACCTGTCGGTGGGGCGCGCGAAACGGCCGCGCCCGGACGACCGGAGCGTTCTGGCTGGTCGCCGGCCCTGAAATGTCGGTGGCGTGGGGCACCATGACCGTGTGGTCTCGTCCTGGACGGCTGACGATCCGGCCCGGCCGGCCAGGCCAGCCCGGCCAGACAGTCCGGCCAGGGCAGCTTCGCCAGCCCGGCCAGGTCTGCCGGGTGGCCCTGCGAGCGCGCTGCGGGCGGAGGGCGTAGGACCGGGCACGGCCGTCGCGGTGGTCGCTGTTCCAGGTGTCGGGGTGGCGCTCGCGTTCGGAGAGGGTGGCTGGGCCGGATACGGCGATCCGGCGGAGGTGCTGACCGACGTGGAGGGGGCGATCGGCCCGCGCTGGGTGTGGTGGTCGGCGCGCGGCGCCGGGTCGCCGCTGGCTGGCGGGTGGCGCGAGTCCGACCAACGTGGCCCGGCACTGAGCTGGGACCTCGCCGCCGTGCACCGGATCCTGCGGGGCGGGCACCGTGACGACCCGGGCGCTGTCTGGGCGGCCACCCGCGGCCTGCCGGTTCCGCCGCCGCCCCAACGGGCCCGCGGCGACGGCCAGCTCGACCTGCTGGCGATGGTCGAGCAGCCGGACGACGCGGGCGACGTCGACGACCCGGTCGGGCCAGACGGGCAGCTTCGGCTCGGCTGGGTCGACGAGACGTTGGGCGCCGGCGCCGACGCCGGCGGTGGGCCAGACGTCCGGCTGGCGCGGGCGGCCCGCTTCGCGCGGCTCGCGCTGGTCACGATGGCGGCGCAGGAGCAGGCGTTGAGCGCGCTGCCGGACCCACGGGGGAGGCCCGCGCGGCTGCCGCTGGCGCTGCTGACGGCACGCGCCGAGTCCGCGGCCGAGGTGCTGGCCCGTGAGCTGGAACGCGACGGCCTGCCGGTCGACCGGCCGACGGCGACGGCGACCATCACCGAGATCATCGGCCCGCCGCCGGTCGGCGACGCGGGGGAGGCGGCGGCCAGGCGAGCCCGGGACGCCCCGGTCCTGCGCCAGCTGAGCTCATCGGTCGACCTGCGTAACCCGGCGTCGGTCCGGGCCGCGCTCGCGGCGGTCGGGATCGACGTGCCCGACACGCGATCCGGCCGGCTGCGTGCCCTCAGCGCCGCTCATCCGGTCATCGACGAGCTGCTCGCCTGGCGCAAGGCGGAGCGGATCGCGACAACCTACGGGCATCGGTGGCTCGCCACCCACGTCGGGGCCGACGGCCGGCTGCGCGGCCGGTGGCACGGCAGCGACGGCGCGGCCGGCCGCATGACGGCCGACGCCGGGCTGCACAACCTGCCCGCCGAGATGCGGGTCGCCCGTCGTGGCCGAGCCCGGCCACCGGTTCGTGCGCGCCGACCTGGGCCAGATCGAGCCGAGGGTGCTCGCCGTCGTCTCCGGCGACCCGGAGCTGACCAGGGCGACCCGGCAGGACGACCTGTACGCCCCGGTCGCCGCCCGGCTCGGGGTCGACCGGCCGACCGCCAAGGTCGCGGTCCTCGCCGCGATGTACGGCCAGACCACCGGCGCGGCCGGCCAGGCGTTGCGCCAGATGCGTGAGACCTATGGCGTCGCGCTCGCGTACCTCGACGCGGCGGACGCCGCCGGGCGCTCGGCCGCGCTCGGCGCCGCACCCGCCGCGCCGCTGCGGACGTTCGGCGGCCGGCGGATCCCGCTGCGGGCGCTACCGGCCGACGCGGACGGGGACATCGGCCGCGCGGCGGCGGCCTACGGCCGGTTCGCCCGCAACGCCGTCGTCCAGGGCGCGGCCGCCGAGCTGTTCAAGGCCTGGGCCGTGACGGTCCGCCAGGCGCTGATCCCGCTGGGCGGCACGATCGTCCTGTGCCTGCACGACGAGCTGCTGCTCCAGGTCCCGGTCCCGACCGCCGAGGCCGCCGTCGCCGCCACCCACCGGGCTCTCGACGCGACCGCCGCCTACTGGGCAGCCGGCAGCGCGGTCCGGTTCGTCGCCGACATCGCCGTCATCAGCCGCTGGTCCGACGCGAAGCCCTGACGACGGGCCGGCCAGTGCCGTCTCCGGCGACGTTCGCCCGGTTCCGGGTCTCCATGATCGCCATTTGAGCCCTGGGGTGGTCGTAGAACCGCGCCCGGCACGACCATCCCAGGGCCCAAACCGCGATCAAGGCGGTCGCGGTACCGGGTCCTAGACGAGGCCGGCCCACGACCAGCGCGGGATCGTCAGGCCGGCGGGGACGTCGTCGCCGGAGTCGTGGTAGCGGCTCATCGTCGTCGTGGTGGCCCAGGCGAAGTAGTCGCGCAGAACCTGGCGGAGCGGCTCGGCGGTCAGACCGGCATCCGCCAGGGCCTCGTCGAAGCAGTCGATTGCTCGGCGGTCCATCTCGTCATGCGGGCCGTTGCCGCTGTGGAGCCGCACAACGAGGGTCTCGTCCCCGTACCGGTCGGAGTACGAGGTAGGCCCGCCGAGCGCCTCGGCCCAGTAGCTGGCGAGCCGTTCGAGGTGGTCAGGGCGGAATCCATGGCTGAAGGCGTGGCTCACGACCTCATCGGCCATGACCCGGCGATGCCAGGCATCCGCCAGGCGCCGCAGCCCCTCGTCGCCGCCCGCTTCCTCGTACACGCTGCGCATGGGCCAAGAATGCCAGCCCCGTGGTCAGTCCTGGATGAGGCTGTCCAGGGCTTCCGGGTCGAACGAGTAGTGGCAGCGCCACTCGACGATCTTCCCGTCCCTGTTGAGGCGGATGGAGTCGGCGCCGGTCTTCACCTGTCCGTCGGTGAACCGGCAGGTGTAGACGAAGACAACCGTCTGGGTGCTCACGAAGGACGCGTCGATCGAGTAGCGGATGTCGGGGACGCGGCGCATCGAGTCGTCGATGTAGGACCGGAAGGCGTCGTAGCCCTCGATGGTCACCTTCTCCGGGTCGCCTGTCAGCCGCGGGACGAACGGCGAGCTGAACACCACGTCGCGGTCGACGGGCTCCATCACCAGGTCGAGGTCGTACTGGTTGAACCCGTCCTCCCAGTGCCGCTGCAACGCGGTGACGACCTTGTCCTCGATCATGATGTGTCCCCTCACGTCGCTCGGCGGCCCCGCCGCCCCAGCCCGCCGGCCAGCCAGCCTGCGGCCGCGGCGGATGAGGCACGGGACACACTAGGTCCGCCCCGAGGCCGTGACAAGAACTTAGTAAGCACTTGCTCTCGGAGCAGAGGGCGCCTGCGCCCGCCCTCTGGTCGGCGGCCGCGCGGCCCGTCCGGGAGTGAACGGGCCCTCCATGATCTCTTCGGGGTGGCCGGACCCAATCCGATACCAAGACGGCGATCTTCGGCTGATCCAGGCCGCGTGACCGGCCATGATCGCGAACCTGGTATGGATAAAAGGCGCGAATCAGGCGCAGACCGACAGTTTCCATACCCAGTCCACGATCATCGTGGTGTGGGCCGGGTACAGCCGCCGATGATCGCCAACTTGGTAGGGAAATCGGCGTCGGCGAGGGTCGGCGCCGGCCTGCGGATTCGCTGGACCGGTCCTCACAGCGAGGCGGACCTCATCCGGGCCTGGGCGGCCGGGTCGGTAAGGCCCGCGAGAACGCCGGCCCGGTCGGCGTCGGACCGGTTCTGGCTCCATTTGGCCTTCGCCTCGACGGACGTGACGTGCAGGCAGACTCCGACGATGGCCCGGAGGTTGCCGTCGATGAACCGCTCGGGCGCATCCCCCACCGCCCACGGATCGGCCCGTCCGGACTCGTGCCGCTCGGTCAGCCGGGTGACGAGGCCGCGCAGCCAGTCCGGGTCGTCGTGCACGGTGATCGTGCCGCGCAGCTGAGCCGCCGAGTAGTTCCAGGTCGGCACGACCCGACCGTCCTGCGCCTTGCTCGGGTACCAGGACGGCGACACGTAGGCCTGCGGCCCGGTCACCACGACCAGCCCGGGGGTGTCGTCCCGCATCCGGCGCCAGTGGTCGTTGGCGCGGGCCAGGTGGCCGACGACCTGGTCGGACTTCCAGAGGACCGGCAGCAGCGTCGCGTCCGGACTCCCGTCCGGGCCGACCGTCACGAGCGTCGCGGCTCCGCACTCGGCGACGAAACCCCGGACCAGGGCTTCGTCCTCGACCTTGTTCACCCTGGGCACATACATGCGGCCAGAGTACGAACCGCTCGCCGCGATCCTGACCACAAGCCGCTAAGAGGCCGCGTTGACGGCCAGAGGGCCGCCAGCCCGCTGGGTAGGGTCGGCCGGCGGGAACCATGGAGCGGGAGGGGCGAGCAGATGCCGGAGTCGGCCGCCGAGGTGCTGCGAGCGGACCGGGTCGACCTCGTGCGCGGCGGGCGTCACCTGCTGCGCGGTGTCGACCTGACAGTGCGCGCGGGTGAGCACTGGACGCTGCTCGGCCCCAACGGTGCCGGCAAGAGCACCCTGCTCGGGCTGCTCGGCGCGGTCAGCCACCCGACGTCCGGCACCGTGCGTGTCCTCGACCACCAGCTCGGGAAGGTCGACGTCCGCGCGTTGCGGGCCTCCATCGGCCACGTCAACCCGCGTCATCCGCTGCTCGCCCCGCTGACGATCCGCCAGGTGGTCCTGACCGGGGCGACCAGCACGATCGAACTGGTTCCCCGCTGGACCCCGACGGCAGAGCAGGAACGTGACGCCGACGAGCTGCTGGACCTTCTCGGGATCGACGCGATCCGCTCGGCCCACTGGCCGGAGCTCTCGCAGGGCGAGCGTGGCCGGGCCCTCATCGCCCGCGCGCTGATGCCCCGGCCGCGGCTGCTGCTGCTCGACGAGCCGACCACCGGCCTCGACGTCGCCGCGCGTGAACAGCTGCTCAGCGGCCTCGACGACCTGCGCGCCGAGCATCCGGGCCTGGCGAGCGTGCTGGTCACCCATCACCTGGAGGAGATCCCGGCCAGCTCCACCCATGCCCTCCTGCTGCGCGAGGGCGCGACCGTCGCGGCCGGCCCGATCGACGAGGTCCTGACCACGGACCTCGTCTCAGCCTGCTTCGCTCACCCGATCCGGGTCGCCCGCCTGGACGGCCGCTTCGTCGCCCGCGCCCAGCGGACCCGCTCGCTGACCCGCGGCCGATAGGGACCCGCGGCCGTAAGGGACTCGCGGCCGACAGGGCGTCAGCTCTCGTGGCCGACGGCGTCGCCGACCTGTTCGGCCGGCAGGTCCGTCGTGAGGGTGATCAGCTCGATCCGGTTGCGCGCCTGGTAGCGCTCCATCAGCCGGCTCACCTCGCGCTGGACGGTGCGGGTCGAGACGCCGAGGTTCTTGCCGATGAGGTCGTTCGTCGCGCCGGTCGCGATCAGGTGCAGGATCTGGGACTCACGCTGCGGGTCGAGCGTGTCGGCCGCCGGCGGGGGCACGTTCGGCGACAGTGGCTGTCCAGCCCGGAACAGCGCGTCGATGAGGTGGGCGTACAGCGCCACCGTCGGATGGTGCGTGATGACGAGGGCACCCAGGCTCGGATCATCGGGCTCGCGCTGGACCAGGACAGCCCGACCGTCGGCGACGACCGCGCGGTAGGGGACGTCGCGGCTGGCGTGCACCTGGCCCAGCGGTGGTAGCCGGCCGTTCGGCGCTCCGCGCGCGGCGGCGATGCATTCGGGTGTCCAGACGCTGGTCAGCCGCACGCCGCGCTTGGCCGCGCCGACGAACGCCCGGATGACATGAGGGTTCGGCCCGAATCCCTCGTTGCCGGCGAGCATGAACCGCAGGGTGTCGGTGGCCTGCTCGGCGAGCTCCGCGATCCGGATGCTCACCTCCCCGTGGGTGACGAGCTCGGTGCCGTCGTTGGCGACCAGCTTGCGGGTGCCCTGGCGATGCGCGGCCGGAAGGCGGCTGCGCAGCAGACGGGACCGCTGCCGGGCCCGTTCGGCCGCGGCCGTCGCCTGTTCGGCCTGTTGACGGGCGTGTTCGGTGTCGAGCCACTGGGTCAGGTCCTCGGCCAGCCAGGCGCCACCGACGGAGCGGATCTGGCCACGGTTGGCCTGGTCGCGCAGTTCGGCGGCCACCGCGGCGACGTCCGCGCCGAGAAAGCCGGCTATGCCCTCTGTGTCGGCATACGGGTGTAAGGCCACCTGTTCGTAGACCTGCTGGCCGAACGGGGTGAGGCCCAGGAAATCGAGGTTGGTCAACGTGGCGTCCGTGCTTCGCGTCGTTCGTCGGCTTCCGTCGTCCGTCAGCTACGTGGCGGCGTAGCACAGGGGTGGCGGAATCGTGCCCCGTGCGTGGTGACGCAGGGAAGAGTGAGTTGTCCCGATCTGGTCCCGTCCGGGGTGATCAATACCACCAATAGGCCCATTGAGTGCGACGTCCTCCGCCTGAGTCTGCAGCGTCCGGGCCTTTGTTACGGCAAGGTTTCGGAGGGTTGGCCACATGTGGACAGGTGGCTAAAGCTGGCCACGCCCAAAACCTTCCCCTGAAGGGCAAGATCGGGCTACTTTTCTGCGACGCGCCGGGACGGACCCGGCACCGTCCGTAGAAAACCCCGCGGATGGTGCCGGCCGCCGCGACCCCCCGACTGACCCTGACGGAAGGGGCCACCCCTCGTGCCCCTGGTCTGACCCGGCGCGCCTCTGTCCTTTTTGCGGCTTTTGTCGTAAAGACGGCGGATCGCTGGACGGGAGTTGGAAGATGGAGCGCTGGCCGGTCCGATATCGGCTCGCTGCCGCCCTGGTCGTGCCGTTGCTGGCGGTGGCCGGGCTGAGCGTGGCCCTGGTGGTCGGCCAGGTGCACGCGGCGCACGAGGCCGGGCGCACCCGCACCGCGGCCCAGCTGACGGTCAAGGTGAACTCGCTGGTCCGCGCGCTCGCCCAGGAGCGTTACGCCACGTCGTCGTTCGTCGCCTCCGGCTACATAGCGATGCAGAGCGACACCGCGGCCGCGCGTGGCCCGGTCGACGTGGCCTACCGCGAAGTCACGGCCGCCGCGCTCGGCGCACCCGACGACCAGCGGCTGCGGACCGCCCTGACCGCCGCCGCGGGCCAGATGGGCCAGCTACCCACACTGCGCGGCCAGGTCGACGCCCGGACCGCCACCATCGGCCCCATCTCGGACGCCTACAACGACATCGTCGGCGCGTGGCTGGGGGTGACCTCGGCCCAGATCGGCCTCGGCACCGCGACCTCGCCACTCGTGCGCACGGCGACCGCGCTGGCCGCGATCAGCGCCGTGGCCGAGCAGACCGCGCAACAGCGTGGCTACGTCTCGCTCACCCTGTTCCTGCACGACCAGATTCCCGACAACGTCGGCCGCATCCGGACCGCGACCGGCGCCGAGGCGGCCTGGCTGGGCGAGTTCGAGGCGGCCGCCAGCGACGACCAGCGCCGCCTCTACGACCAGCGCGTCGGTCCGACCGTCGGCCCGGTCGCCGCCCTGCGCGACCAGGTCCTGGCCGAGGCCGCGGCCGGCAGACCCATCGACGTCGTGCCCGCCGTCTGGCTCGGCAACGTCAACTCGAAGATCGACCAGCTGCGGGCCGTCGAGGGGCAGCTCAACGTGAGCCTGGCCGACCAGAGCAGCTCGCTGGTCTCGGCCGCCCGGCTGCGCGCCGGGATCGTCGGCGGCGGCGCGGCCGCGATCATGGTGCTCGCGATCGCCGTGTCCATGGTGATCACACGGCGGCTCGTGCGGCAGCTGCGGGTCCTGCGCGCGGACGCGGTCACCGTCGCCGAGCAGCGGCTGCCCTCGGTCACGGCGGCGCTGCGGGCCCGGCGACCGGTGGACGCCGACGACGTGGGCGGACGGGACGACCTGATCACCGAGGACGAGATCGGGGAGGTCTCCCGGGCGCTGCGCTCCGTCTACGCCGCCGCGGTGCTGGCGGCGACCGAGGTGGCCGCGCAGAACTCGCTGTCCTCGTCGATGCACAACCTGGCTCGTCGCAGCCAGAACCTGATCCACCGCCAGCTCAGGCTGATCACCGTCCTGGAACGGGACCAGCAGGACCCCGAGATGCTCGAGCGGCTGTTCCGCCTCGACCACCTGGCCACCCGGATGCGCCGGGAGGTCGAGGGCCAGATCGCGCTGTCCGGCGGACAGCCCAGCCGGGTGTTCCGCCAGCCGGTCAGGCTGATCGACGCGATGCGGGCCGCCGTGGCGGAGGTCGAGGCCTACACCCGAGTGGAGGCCAGCGCGACCGTCGACACCAGGATCGCCGGCCCGGTGGTCGGCGACGTCATCCACCTGCTCGCCGAGCTCATCGAGAACGCCTGCCAGATGTCCCCCGAGCTGACCCCGGTCGTCGTGACCGGCAGCTCGGTCGGCGCGGGCATCGTCGTCGAGATCTCCGACCGCGGCATCGGCATAGAGCCGGCCACGATGGCCGGCCTCAACGAGCGGCTGGCCGACCCGCCGCCGTTCCACCCCGAGTCGGAGGCGGACAAGCTCGGTCTCTGGGTGGTCGCGAACCTCGCCCGCCGGCACGGGATCGACGTCTCCCTGGCCCGCAGCGCCTACGGCGGGGTCTGCGCGGTCGCGACGCTGCCGGCGAGCGTGCTCGCCGCGGCCGACGCCCCCGTCCCGGCTGGGCCACCCGACGACGAACCGCTGCGGGCAGCGCTTGCCCGGATGGATGCGTTCGACCGGCTCGACGTCGTCGGCTCCGGCTACGACGAGCCGCCGGTCGCCGTCTCGGTCGCCGCTGGGCCGCCCGGTGACCCTCGCGCTGACCTCGGCGGTCACGTTGATCCCGACAGCGAGGTCGACTTCGCCGGGTACGGCCACGATGCCCGGTACACCCACGACAGCGACTACGGCCACGACGCCGGCTACGACTACGGCCACGTTGCCAGCCCCGGCGACGACGGCGGCTACGGCGACGACGGCGGCTACGGCCACGACGGCGGCTACGGCCACGACGGCGGTGGCGACGGCCTCGGCCGCCGTCGGGCTACCGGGCCGCTGGTCCCGGCCGCGGTCCGGGACAGCTTCTTCCTGCCCCCACCCGTCCGCCACCCGGACCGAGACGACGCCCGTGCCGGCGGCCCTGCCCCGGACACCCACTCCTGGCAGCTGGGCCGGACCGGGCTGCCGGCCCGCGCTGTCGCGCCGCCGCGACCCGAACGGCCGGTGGCCTGGTCCGCCGCCCCGATGCCGGAGTCGATGCAGGAGCCGGTGCCGGACGACTGGCCGGAGGACGAGCCGCGGGTCGGGCACCTACCGCGACGGAGCCGGGGCGAGAGCCTGAACGCCGAGCTGCGCGGCGGCCGGTATGCCCCCGTTGGTGTCGCCGGAAGCCGGCCCAGGGCCGGCGGCTCCGACCCGGAGAAGGCCCGCCGACTCGTCACGGCCTTCCGCGCTGGCTTCCAACAAGGGCTCCCCGCCGGGTCGCCCCGCGACGACGAAAGGAACGGCGATGCCACCCACCGGTAACCTCGACTTCCTGCTCAACGACCTGGAGCGGCGCATCGTCGACATCCACTGGGCCGTCGCGCTGTCCGCCGACGGGCTGCAGCTGGCCCGCTCGGCCGCGCTGACCCGGGAGGGCGGCGACCACATCGCCGCCGTCGCCTCCGGCTTCCGCTCCCTCGCGCTCGGCGCGTCGCGGTACATGGACGGCGGTGACGTCCGCCAGACGATCGTCGAGATGGACAGCGGCTACCTGTTCGTCTCCGCGATCGGCGACGGCTCCTGCCTCGCGGTCGCCGCGAGCCCGGCGGCGGATCCGGGGGTCATCGCGTTCGAGATGGCCCGGCTCGTGACCCGTGCCGGGCAGGTCCTCTCCCCGCCGATGCGCGCACACGCGTAGAGGCCACCGTGACCCGGGACGAGGAACTGCCCGACGACGAGGCGGGCCCGGTCGTCCGCCCGTACGCCGTCACCGGCGGGCGGACCCGGCCCACCGCGCCGCTGGAGCTGGTCGCGCTGGTGGCGACCACCAGCCGCGGCGTCAGCACCGCGCGTAACCCGCCGCCCGGCATGCCCCCCGAGCAGCGTGACATCGCCTTCCTGTGCCGCCACCTGCAATCGGTCGCGGAGATCTCGGCGCACCTGGACCTGCCCCTGGGCGTCGCGCAGGTGCTGGTCGCCGACATGGCCGCCGACGGTCTCGTCGCGGTCCACCGGCCCGAGCGCCCCGACTGGCGCCCCGACTCCACCCTGTTGCGAAAGGTCCTCGATGGACTTCAGCGGCTCTAGCCCCGCGCCTTTCGGCTCCGAAAGCGTCCAGGAGCCCACGACCACCCCTCTGAAGATCATTGTCGCCGGGGGCTTCGGGGTGGGGAAGACCACCTTCGTCGGCGCGGTCAGCGAGATTCCCCCGCTGACCACCGAGGCCCACATGACGGCGGCCGCCCTCGGCGTCGACGACGCCTCCCAGGTGTCGGGAAAGACGACGACGACCGTGGCGATGGACTTCGGCCGGATCACGCTGCCCGACCAGGACGTCGTGCTCTACCTGTTCGGCACCCCCGGCCAGGACCGTTTCTGGTTCATGTGGGACGAGCTGACGCTCGGTGCCGTCGGCGCGATCGTGCTCGCCGACACCCGGCGGCTGTCGGACAGCTTCGCCGCGATCGACTACTTCGAGGACCGGCGGGTGCCGTTCGTCGTCGCCGTCAACCAGTTCGAGGGCGCGATCGTGCACCCCGTCGAGGACGTCCGGGGGGCGCTGGACATCGACCATCCCGTGCTCACCCTGGATGCCCGCAGCCGGTCCACCTCCCGGTCCGCCCTGATCGCTCTTGTCCGCCACGCCCTCGACGCCACCCTCGCCGAGGAGGCGCGCGCCGCTCGGGCACCCCTGCAGACAAGGACCTGACATGCGCCGCATCCCCTGCCCGGCCCCGGAGGGCTGACCCGATGAGCTTCGGCGTCCGGCACACCCCGACCCACGACGTGCTGCCGGACGGATGAGCCGGGCCCACCTGGGCGGGCGGGGAGACCGCCGTCCGCCGCTGTTCTTCGTCGGCGGGCTGGAAGGCCCGCCGCATCCGGGACAGCCCCTGGCCGGCGCGCTGATCGACACCATGCCGTGTCGCGGGCTGGATCTCCCGGGCCGTGACGGGGCCCGCCCACCGCTGGACGACGTCCGGGCGATGGCGTCCTACTTCCTGCCCGGCGTGCTGCTCGTCCAGCCGTGGGGCGGGCCGTTCCAGCTCGCCGGCTACGGCTTCGGCGGCATCCTGGCCTACGAGCTGGGCCGGCTGCTGCGCGGGATCGGCCAGCCGGTCGCGCCCGTGATCCTGTTCGACACCGCCCTGCCGCGGCCGGGCCAGCCGCCGCCGCGGCCGAACCCCCAGCTGGCGATCCGGGAGCTGGCCCGGATGCGTCACCTGCCGTGCCTCTGGCAGGGCACCTGCCGTTGCGGCATCGACCACGGGGTGCCGCTGTCCGAGCAGGGCGCCCGCATCGCCCGAGCGCTCGGCGCCCGCGACCCGGCTCGCTACGAGGACTACCTGCTCGCCTCGATCAGTACCTACACCGCAGCGTTGCGCGCCTACGCCGCCTACCGCCCCGGACCGTCGGACCTGCCCGTCGTGCTGGCCCGCCCCGCTGACCGGACGAGCAACTGGGGCCTGCCGTCCCAGCTGGCCCTGTACGACTCCCGTTGCCTGGGCTGGGAACGCGCCCCGGTGGCCGAGCTGCACCTGGCCGTCACCCCCACCGACCGCGGCTCCTTCTTCGCCGACCCGCACCACTGGGACCTGGCCAACCTCGTCCACCGCCACCTGGCCACCCCGACCCCGCCACCGCCGCCGGGCCCGACGCCCTCCAGCCCACGGCTCTCGAGCCCACCGCTCGCGAGCCCACCGCTCGCGAGCCCACCGCTCGCGAGTCCATCGCTCGCTGGCCTACCGCTTTACGGCCTGCCGCCTGCCGGACCGCCGCCCCGGACCCCCCAGCCCACCACAGAGCCCGGCGAGCGCACGGTCTCCATCCCCTGACCAGCGGCGGGCATCGCGCTGGTCATGATCGCGCCTTGGCCCTGAGATGGTCGTCGGAACGTCCTCATCACGACCACCACAGGGCCAAGACGGCGATCAAGGTAACGCGATCAGGGCTCCGCTACGACCAACCCGGGGGGAAGTCGTGATCATGGGTGAAGGTTCGGCGGTGTGCTCCGAGGTGGACCGGAGGCGGTCAGGGGCTGCTCGGGTCCGGGGGGCGGTATTTGGCGAGGAACATCGCTTCCCAGACGTATGGGGTGACGGGCTCGTAGTGCGGGCCGTCCGGGCCGACGAACGGTTCCAGCGGGGCGATCACCGTGTCGACGTTCGGCAGGTGGAAGGTGGCGATCGAGGCGCGGGTCGAGGTGGTGTCGGCGGCGGCGACGACGCGGTGGCGGGTCGACGGCCAGCGGTCGTTGGTCCACCGGGACATCAGGTCGCCGATGTTGATGACCAGCGCGGCCGGGTCGATGGGTACGGTGACCCAGGCGCCGTCCAGGTCCTGGACCTGCAGGCCGGCGTAGTCGCCGCGCTGGTGCAGCACGGTCAGCATGCCGGAGTCGGTGTGCTCCCGGAACGTCAGCGACGGCTCCGTCGAGTCACGCGCGGGCTGCGCCGGGTAGGTGTTCACGGCCAGGTCCGACACCGGATGGGTGAGCATCGGCGCGAAATGCCCCGACGGCAGCCCGAGTGCCTTGGCGAACAGCTCCATCAGCGCGTCGCCGACCCGCTTCATCTCGGCGAGGCAGCGCAGGACGGACGCCCGCAGGCCCTCGACCTGCTCCGGCCAGACGTTCCGCGCGAAATAGTCGCCATACCGGGCCGGAACCCCGGCGGCGAGCGCCGTCGCCGCGTCCTCGTAGTTGCACACCTGGAATCGGTGCACGAGCGGTGCCCCGTCCGGCGAACGCATCGTGGACAGGCCGCGCCATGGGTGACCGTCGGGGGAGCCGAGCCGGGCCTTCTCGACGTCGGGCAGCGCGAGCAGCGCGTCGTTCGCCCGGTAGACCGCGTCGAACGCCTCGGGCGCGATGCCATGCCCGACGACCTGCAGAAAGCTCACCGACGTGCAGACCCGGGCGATCCGCTCGACCACCGGCGCCGGGTCCGCTCCGGCCAGGAACGGCCCGAGGTCGATGACGGGAATCCCGCCGTCCGGGCGCGGCCGCGTGGCCGCGTCGTTCTGCGCGGCCGGGCCGGCTGTGGTCGTCGCCGCCAAGGTCACTCGACCAGCGTAACCGCGTTCCACCCGGCACCGACCCGTCTCGAAGTAACCGAAACACGTCCGTCACCGGGGCGATCGCCGTACGCCGTGACTACGCCCCTAGCCGACTCCGATGGCGAGAAGGCTTTCTTCGAGCTCCGAGATCTCGGGATGGCAGGCCTTGCGCGGATCGGCCCGTAGCGTCCGCAGCGCTCGCATGAGTTCGTCGCGATGCGGCCGGATCTCGGCCACGAACGACGAGGCGGAGGCCTCTCGGTGCCGGGCGAGGTAGTTGAGGTCGAACAGGATCATCCGCCAGTTCGCGGCCTCGACGTCCATGCCCAGTTCCGCGATCGTCCGGCTCACCAGGCGACGGCAGCTCTCGCCGCCCCGGTCGGCCGAGGGATCCAGCGGGTCCAACTCCTGGTCGCCGTAGAAACCGAGCTCTACCGCGATGTTCTTGCGCGCCATCGCGAGGTTCCCCGACTCCATCCCGACGCGCATCTCGTCGATGAACGCGTTGACGCAGGCCGGGGCGCCGCCGAAGGCCAGCCCGATCGCGCCGGACCGACGGACCCAGAAGTCGGTCTGCTCGGAGACCAGCCGTTCGAGCCAGGCACGGCTGGGTTCATCCCCGATCGCGCCCAGGTAGTAGGCGATCCGCCCAGCGGCGAAGCTGCTGATCCGGGCAGACCGCTCGTCCGTCGACTGGCCGCGGTCGGCGAGCGCCTTCTCCAGCAGCCCCTTCAGTCGTTGGGCGGCGAAGCGCCGCAGCGGTGGATTGTGCGCCAGACGGTAGACCGACTCCTTGACGAAGAAGGCGACCTCGGGGCCGTCGATCTGCTCGAAGAAGTCGCTGCCGCGCTCGGTCGTCCCCTGGATCCAGTCCTCGACCCAGCGGGCGACGAAATATTCTTCGAACGACTTGTGGTAAAAGCCCGCGTCGTATTCCCCGTCCAGCGCCGCCGGCCGCGCCCGCAAGGTCAGCAGGGGGCAGGTCTCCAGCGCGTCGACCACCTCGCGCCGCCCGGCCTCCGGCACCCCGGCGAGGGCCGCGGCCAGCTGGAGCGTGCCCCTGCCCGCCAGGCCGGCCGAGCCTCGGAACCTCAGCCACGCCAGCTCGCACAGGACGGAGATCAGGATTTCCGACGGCACCGCGTTGCGCCCGGCCCTGACCTCCCGCTCCAGGCTCTGCCGGACGAACTGGCGGTACACGCTGGACCTGTCGATGGCCCCGTCGGCGCCTTCGTAGCCGTGGGTCCAGACCAGCATGGTGAGCAGCAACGGGTTGCTGGCGAGGGCTCGGATCGCAGGCTCGCGGGTCCAGAGCTCCTTGACGGTCTGGGCGTGGGCCGCGGCGTCGGCCGGGCCGAGCAGCCGGTTGGACAGGACGTCTATGTACCGCAGAATCCAGGACTCGTCGGGAGCCCGGGAGAAAACGGTGTGGAGTCGCCGGTCCACGCTGGTGCTGCCCCGCAGAACCGACTCGTAGTAGGAGCTGCGAACCGTCACGACCTCGGCCTTGGAGAAGGTCCAGGAGGCGAGGAAACGGTCGGTGTCCGCGGCGCCCAGCAGGCCGACGATCTCGTCGAGGCCGTCGATGACCAGCGTCAGGGTGGAGTCGAGGGCATCATCCAGCACGCGTCGCTCGAAAACCGAGAGCGAGGAGCCCAGGACCCTTCTTTGCAGGATGTCGACCAGCCACTCGCGCCCTCCTACTCTCGACGGCGATGGGTACGCGCCAGCGATGAAGTCGACCGCGTCCAGTGTCACCAGCCACCTGGTCGGGTCGGCGTCGGCGAGCCAGGCGGACTCGAGGCCACGGCACAGCACGGACTTGCCCGTTCCGGGCCGCCCGACGACCAGGAAGCCCTTGCGGCCGGACGGCTCCGTCGGCGGCAGGGGGCCTTGAGCCGGCACCGTGATGCCGGCGTCCTGGCTGACGAACGCCGTCTCCAGCAGGAGATCCGGCGACTCCAGCAGTTCACGGCAGGCGAAGCCGACGGCACCCGACGCGGGCCGGTCGAGCCTCGCCTGGATCTCCTTCGACAGCCCCTCGACCATGGCGGCCGCGAGATCCTGCCTCGTCCGTCGGATCGCCGCGGTCAGGCTTTCCTTCCCGATGGGATGCCCGGACTGCTGGGCGAGGCGCCGCCACAGCGCGTACTCACGTTCGCCCAGCCGACTCCGGTCCCCCCTGGTGACGGCCCGTCTGCGTAACCACAGGAGGGCCTGGAAGACGCCGTTCAGCAGACCCGCGACGCTGAGGCCGACCAGTGGCAGGACCTCGGCACTGTGCAGCAGCAGGTGCCCCACGTCATGCGCCGAGCCGGTGGTCGAGGTCGCGAATGCCCGACCTCCCGGCCGGCTCCGGGGCCGGCCGGGTGAAGACGCCGCGGCCACGAACATTTGGGCCGCACTCGCGAGACGTCGGCTTTCTTCTGCTCGCCCCCGTACAGTCGCGCACGTCTTCCGCCTCTCTGGCGAGAACGAACGGCCGTCTGGCCCATTGTCATCCGTGCCTTCCCGCTCCGGGTCACGTTTTGTTCACCGGGAGCACGAAAACCGGGAATGGACGGCCTGCCAGGGCAGCCGGCGGGCGGCGTGGGTTCCGTTCAGGCGTGGGCCGGGGCCAGGGTGTCGGCGAGGAGGGTGCCGAGGCGGCGGGCCTGTTCGGCGGCGTTGCCGAGGGTGAACTCGAGCCGCTTGGCGTGCAGGAAGTAGCGGTGGACGAAGTACTCCTCGGCGATGCCCATGCCGCCGTGGACGTGGACGACGGCGCTGGCGACCCGGTGGCCTCCGTCGGCGGCCCAGAACTTGGCGGTGGCGACGGCCTCCGTCGCGTCCTGCCCTTCGGCGAACCGCCAGGCCGCCTGCCACAGGGTCAGCCGGATCGCCTCGACGTCGATGAAGCAGTCGGCCAGCCGGTGGCCGACGGCCTGGAACGATCCGATCGGGCGGCCGAACTGGACCCGGTTGGTGGTGTAGTCGGCGGCCGCGCGCATCGCCCGGTCCGTGACGCCGAGCTGGAGCGCGCACAGCCCGATCGTCGCCCGGTCGCGCAGCGCGACGGCGACCTCCGAGCCGGCGGCGACCTCCGAGCCGGTGGCGCCGCCGGGCCCGCCGAGCAGCGCGCCCTCGTCGACGAGAACGCCGTCGAGCGTGAGCAGCCCGACGACCTCGCGCGCCGTGGTGAGCTGACGCTCGACGCTCACCCCTGCGGCGGCCGGGTCGACCAGGAAAACCGCGACACCGTGCTCGGTCCGGGCCGGGACGAGGAACGCGTCGGCGACGGTCGCGAACGGCACCGCGGTCTTCACGCCGTCCAGCCGCCAGCCCGTGGGCGTCCCGGTGGCCGTCGTGGCGGGGGTGGCCGCGTCGGAGCCGCGCGGTTCGGCGAGCGCGACGGTGACGGTCTTCTCGCCGCTGACGATGGCCGGCAGCCAGGTCTGGCGCTGCGCGGGCGTGCCGTGGGCGGCGATCGCGCCGGCGGCGGCCGTCGCCGACGCCCACAGCGGCACCGGCGCGAGCACCCGGCCCGCCGCCTCCAGCACGAGGCACTCCTCGAACACGCCGTAGCCGAGGCCGCCGAACTCCTCCGGCACGCCCACGCCGAGCAGGTTCGCCTTCGCGAGCTCGGCCCACAGCTCCCGGTCGAAGCCGTCTCCGTGGCCGGCGAGCACGTCGGCCTCGATCGCGGTGAGCCGCTCGGGGGTGACCATCCGGTCGAGGATCTGGCCCGCCAGGGCGGCCAGTTCCCGCTGTTCCTCGGTGTATGCGAAATCCATGGCGGACGCTCCTCGGTCGACAGCGGTGCACTGCAAAGCTAGAACTTGTTCTAGCGCACGCGCTAGCATCGGGCAGCACAATCTGACGGCCCATCAGGTGGTTTCCGCCGCGTCGACCGCGTCGCGGCGCCACCCGCCGACGGGACCGGGCCGGCCGACGGGAGAGCCCATGCGCGTCGCCTACAGCCAGGAGCAGGAGCAGCTGCGCCAGGAGCTGCGGGACTACTTCGCCCAGCTGGTCACGCCGGAGCTCGGCGCCGAGCTCGCCACCGGCGAGTCGACGCTGCTGGGCAAGGACGGCGCCTACTGCCGGGTGATCCGCCAGATGGGCAAGGACGGCTGGCTGGGGATCGGCTGGCCGGCCGAGTACGGCGGCCAGAGCCGGACCATGCTCGAACAGCTGGTCTTCGGCGACGAGGCGACGCTCGCGGGCGTTCCGATCCCGTTGCTGACGATGAACAGCGTCGGGCCGACGATCATGGAGTACGGCACCCAGGACCAGAAGGACTTCTTCCTGCCGAAGATCCTCGCCGGCGAGCTGCACTTCTCGATCGGCTACTCCGAGCCCGGCGCCGGGACCGACCTGGCGAGCCTGCGGACCAGGGCCGACCGGGACGGCGACGGCTGGGTGATCAACGGTCAGAAGATGTGGACCTCGGTCATCCAGGTCGCCGACTACGTCTGGCTCGCTGTCCGCACCGACCAGTCTCAGGCCCGCCACCGCGGGCTGTCGGTGTTCTGCGTGCCGACCGACGCGCCGGGCTTCTCCTGGACGCCGGTCCCGACGATCTCCGGCGGGATCACCAGCCAGACCTTCTACACCGACGTCCACGTCCCGGCCGAGGCGCTGGTCGGCGAGGTCAACGGCGGCTGGAAGCTGATCACTGGCCAGCTCAACCACGAGCGGGTCGCGCTGTGCTCGGCGGCCGGCATCCAGCAGCTGCTGCTGTGGACCCGCCGGTGGGCGCAGGAGACGCCGGCCCCGGAGGGCGGCCGGATCATCGATCGGCCGCTGGTGCGGGCCAACCTCGGGACCGTGCACGCCAAGGTCGAGTTCCTCAAGCTGATCAACTGGAAGATCGCCTGGGGCGTCGACCACGGCGCGCGGCTCGGCCCGGCCCAGGCCAGCGCGACGAAGATCTTCGGCACCGAGTTCGCCGTCGAGGCCTACCGGCTGCTGATGGAGTGCCTGGACGACGACGCCTACCTGACCCGACCCGGCCCCGGCGAAGGCCGGGACTCGCCGGGCGCGGTGCTCGCCGGCCGGCTGGAGCGGGCCTACCGGCAGATCCTGATGCTCACCTTCGGTGGCGGCACGAACGAGATCCAGCGCGACATGATCGCGATGCTTGGACTCGGCCTGCCCCGGCCGCCGCGGTGACGGCCCCGCCCTCGGGTTCCGGCTCGGGTTCCGGCTCGGGTTCCGACGACTCGTCGACAGGAGTGCTCGTGACCGAGTCCCAGCCGCCTGCCCTCGTCGAGCGGGACGGGCACGTCCTGACCGTCACGCTCAACCGGCCGCACGTCCGCAATGCCGTCACTCCCGAGATGATCGGCATTCTGGAGAAGGCGTGGGACGAGGTCAACGCCGACCCGGAGATCCGGGTGGCGATCCTGACGGGAGCCGGGGGCGCCTTCTGCGCCGGCGCCGACCTGAAACAGATGTCGCGACGGCCGCCCGGTGAGGCATTTACCGGCGGCGGTGACGGGACCAGGCTCGCGATGGACATGTCCGTCATGAAATGGGTCCTGAAGGGCTTCACGCTGACCAAACCGCTGATCGCGGCGGTCGAGGGGCCGGCGATCGCGGGCGGCACCGAGATTCTGCAGGGAACCGATATCCGGGTGGCGGGGGAGTCGGCCCGGTTCGGCGTCTCCGAGGTGCGCTGGGGGCTGTTCCCGCTGGGCGGGTCCGCGGTGAAGCTGCGGCGCCAGGTTCCCTACGCGGTCGCCGCCGACCTGCTGCTGACGGGCCGGCACCTCGGCGCCGCCGAGGCCAAGGAGATCGGCCTGGTCAACTACGTGGTCCCCGACGGCACCGCCCTCGCAAGGGCGCGGGAAATCGCCGACGTGATCGCCTCGAACGGCCCGGTCGCGGTGCAGGCCGTGCTGCGGACCCTGCGCGAGACCGAGTCGCTGCCGGAGGACGAGGCCTTCCGGATCGAGTCCGAGATCGGCATGCGGGTCTACCTCTCGGACGACGCGAAGATCGGCCCGCGCGCCTTCGCCGAAAAGCAGATACCCCGCTTCACCGGACGCTGACCGACGACGGAGAAGGCGCAGCCATGGAATTCAACCTCGCCGACCTCTTCGAGCACGCGGCCGACCGTTTTCCCGACCGGGACGCCCTCGTCGCCGGCCCGGCCCGGCGCACGTTTCCCCAGCTGGAGGAACGCGCGAACCGGATGGCGCACCACTTACGCGGCGCCGGGGTGACGCCCGGCGCGCATGTCGCCATCTACGCCTACAACGTCGCCGAGTGGGTCGAGGCGATGGTCGCGATCTACAAGATCCGCGCGGTCTGCGTGAACGTGAACTTCCGGTACGTCGCCGAGGAGCTCGCCTACCTGCTCGACAACGCCTCGCCTGTCGCCCTGGTCTTCCAGCGCCAGTTCACCGACCGGGTCGCCGAGGTCGCGCCGAAGGTCGCCAGCCTGCGCCACCTCGTCGTCGTGGAGGACGGCACCGACCCCGCCGCGGCCGACGCCGAGGCGCTCGGCGCGGTCCGCTACGAGGACGCCCTCGCGGCGTCCCGGCCCGACCGGGACTTCGAGCCCCGCTCCGGCGACGACCACTACCTGCTCTACACCGGCGGGACGACCGGGCTGCCCAAGGGCGTGCTGTGGCGGCAGGAGGACGTCATCTTCGCGCTCGGCGGCGGTATCGACCTGATGACGGGGGAGCGGGCGCGCGAGCCGGGGGAGCTGACCGAGAAGGGCGCCTCCGGGGTCCTGACCTCGCTGCCGATCGCGCCGCTCATGCACGGAGCGACCCAGTGGTGCCTGAACACCGGGCTGAGCAAGGGCCAGCGCACGGTCCTCGTCGACGCGTTCGACCCGGTGGAGGTCTGGCGGCTGGTCGAGGCGGAGCGCGTCAACATGGTCATGATCACCGGGGACGCGATGGCCCGGCCGCTGCTGGACACCCTGGACGACGTCCAGCGCGCCGGGCTGGACCTGTCGTCGCTGTACGCGCTGTCGTCGAGTGCCGCGCTGTTCTCGCCGGTGCTCAAGGAGGCGTTCATGGAACGCCTCGGGGTGATCATCACGGACGGGGTCGGCGCCTCGGAGGCCGGCTCGCACGGGGTGAGCATCGCGGCGAAGGGCCAGGTGGCCGCCGAGAAGGGCGTCCGGGTGAAGGCGATCGACGACGCGCTGGTCGTCGACGAGAACCTCCGGCCGCTGCCGGTCGGCGAGATCGGTCGGCTGGCCCGCCGGGGCAACATCCCGATCGGCTACCTGGGCGACCCGGTGCGGTCCGCCCAGGTGTTCCGCGTCGGCCCGGACGGGCGGCGCTACTCGGTTCCCGGCGACTTCGCCCGCCTGGAGGCCGACGGCGGCATCACGTTGCTCGGCCGGGGCTCGGCCACAATCAACTCTGGTGGGGAGAAGATTTTCCCCGAGGAGGTCGAGAGTGCGCTCAAGAGCCATCCGGACGTGTACGACGTGATTGTCGTCGGTGTGCCGCACGAGCGCTGGGGTGAGACCGTGGCCGCGGTCGTCGCGCCGCGGCCGGGCAGGACGCCCACGCTCGCCGAGCTGCAGACCCACTGCCGCGCCCACGTCGCCGGTTACAAGGTGCCGCGGGTCCTGCGGCTGGTCGACGCCGTCCGGCGCACGCCGTCCGGGAAGGCCGACCTCGCCTGGGCCAAACAGACCGCCGCTTCGGCGCCTCCGGTCGCGTGAGCGTCCCGCCGGACACGCCCGTTCTCGTCGGTGCCGCCGCCGCGGCCCGGCTGCCCGACGCGATCGAACTGATGGCGGCCGCCGCGGAGGCCGCGGCACTCGACGCGGGCGTGCCGGGCCTGCTCGGTCACGTCGACCGGGTGTACGTCGCCCGTGGCTCCTGGAACGACCCGAACCCGGGCCGTCAGATCGCCACGCGGTTCGGCGCGGCGAAGGTCCATTCCGTCGTCGCCGAGCTCGGCGTGCTGCAGCAGACCCTCGTGACGCGGGGCTGTCTGGATGTCGCGGCCGGCCGGGCCGAGGTCGTGCTGGTGCTCGGGGCCGAGGCGGCGCACAGCGCCGGCGGGGTCCGGCTGACCGCGGGCCGGCTCGGTGTCGAGGGTCGGGGTGAGGGGGGCGACCCTGGTCCTGACAACGCCGGCCCAGACGAGGTCCTGGTCCCGAGCGACGACATCCTGCACCGGCTGGAGGTGCGGCGCGGCCTGTACCTGCCGGTCTGGCAGTACGCGGTGCTGGAGTCAGCGCTGCGGGCGGCGGGCGGCCTCGGCCTCGCCGCGCACGCCGCCGAGGTCGCCGAGCTGTGGGCCGGCTTCTCCCGGGTCGCCGCCGGCAACGAGGACGCCTGGGCGCGCAATCCGGTCACCCCGGCGGATCTCGCCGCTTCGGAACGCAACCCGATGATGTCCTGGCCCTACACCCGTTCGCACTGCTCCCGGGCCGGGGTCGACCAGGGAGCGGCGTTGCTGCTGTGCTCGGCGCGGACCGCCCTGCGGCTCGGGGTGCCGCGTGACCGGTGGGTCTTCCCGGTGGCGGCCGCCGAGTCCAACGTCATGACGCCGGTCTCGGCGCGGCCCGACCTGGCCCGCTCGCCCGGGTTCGCCGCCGTCGGCCGCCGGCTCACGGAGGTCACCGGGGTCGCGCCGGCCGACGCCGACCTCGTCGACCTCTACAGCTGTTTCCCGGCCGCGGTCCGCCTGCAGCTGCGCGAGCTCGGCCTCGCCGGCCGGGCCGACCTCACCGTCACCGGTGGCATGACCTTCGCCGGCGGGCCGCTGAACAACTACGCCTTCCAGTCGACGGTGAAGATGGCCGAACTGCTGCGGGCCGCCGAGCCGGGCGCCCACGGGCTGGTCACCTGTGTCTCGGGCATGGTCACCAAGCAGGGCGGCCTGCTGTGGAGCACCGCCCCGCCGCCGGGCGGCTTCCGCGCCGAGGACGTCTCCGCCGAGGTCCGAGCCGCCCAGACGCCGCTCGCGCTCGTCGAGGACGTCCGTGCGGGCACCGGTCGGGTGGCCGGCTTCACCGTGGTCTGCGAGAAGGGGCGGCCGGTACGGGCGTGCGCCGTCGTCACCCTTGCCGGCGGGACCCGCTCCGTGGCCTCCAGCACCGCGTCGGACGTGGTAACCGCGATGACCACCGAGGAATGGGTTGGTCGCGCCGTGACCGTCCATGGCGAAACGCTCGTTCCCTAGCCCGCCCCGCCCGATCTGGAGAATGCACACGAACGTTAAATAAAGCCCCAAAACGTTCTTCTGCGCCATAAGATGGTGATATATGTCGCGGCATGTTCCCTATTCGGCGTGTGCTCCTGCACGCAGTTGACGACGCCGTCCAGCTGGCCCTGGCCGGAGCCGGAGTGCTGGTATCCGCCAGGCTGGTGGACGGTGTTCGGCTGGACGGCCCCGCAGGTCGCCAGGCGCTCGCCCTGCTGTTAGCCGGCGCCGTCTGCTGGCTCGCGATCAGGGTGCCAGCCAGTCTGGAGTGGCTTGTCAGCCGGCGTGCCACCACGCTCTCCCGTCAGGGCCGGGGTGGGGGCGCCTGGGTGCTGGTCCTGACGCCGCTCGGTCTCGTCTCGGCGGCGGCCATGTTGTACCTGCCGCAACTGTGGGTGGCGGAACGGCTTTGCCGAAAGGCCGGGTTGCCGCTGCGCATCGTGGACTTCTGGACGCTCGTCGTGGTGGCGATCGTGACCTACGCGACCGTGACCACGCTCCGGCCGGTCGCCTGGACGCTCTTCAGACCGCGACAGGCCTCTTCCTCGTTGCGCCATGCCGGCGTGGTGCTCTGCTGCGCCGGCGCCCTGTGGCTCGTCACTCTGGCCGTCGGCGGGGCGGAACTGGCGCCCGGCGCCTGGTGGCGGGAGATCCTGACGTTCGCGCTGTTGGGCTGGCTGTTCGCGAAGATCAACATCATGTACTCGTTCTACGGAGTCCCGTTGGGGGTGACGATTCCGCCGGCCGCGGCCTACGCCGTCGTCGCGAACGCACTGATGCTGTGGTTCACCTCGTGGTTCAGCACGGCGCTGCTGCTGACTCTGTCCGTCCGCGGCTTCGGCTCCTTCTTTCTCGGGTCGTTGCTGGCCTCTGCCGTGATGTGGGCGGTGACCTGGCCGTTCTTCCTGGCCGGCGCCCGGCGCCCGCACGCCAAAATCTGCGTCGACAGGTTTGGTTACTTCTGGCCGTCGGCGGCCGAGGACGAGGCGGAGTTCGACCGACAGTTTCGTCGACAGGCGATGAACCATCTGATGCGGCCGATGTCCGGGCCCTACTTCTGACCTGGCGCCGCGCCCGCGAAGATCGGCCGGCGGAGTGATCGCCGTTTTCGCCCTCACGCGGTCGTGAATCGGGTCTTCTCGTAACCACTTGAGGGCCAAAATAGCGATCATGTTTGGGGCTCGTGGCCCGGCTACGGAAGGGCGACGCGGCGCAGTGCGTCGGGGGTCAGGTCGGCGAGGGTGGGGTAGCCGTCCACCGCCATGATCAGGTCGGCCTCGGCCAGCAGCGTGCGCAGGACGTGGATGATGCCGTCGACACCGCCGAGCGCCAGGCCGTAGGCGTAGGGACGGCCGATCCCAACCGCCGACGCGCCGAGGGCGAGCGCCTTCACGACGTCGGCACCGGACCGCACGCCCGAGTCGAACAGCACGGGCAGATCACCCGCCGCCTCGACCGCGCCCGGCAGGCACTGGAGGGCGGGCAATCCGCCGTTGGCCTGCCGCCCGCCGTGGTTCGAGCAGTAGATCCCGTCGGCGCCGGCGTCGCGGGCCCGGCGGGCGTCGTCCGGATGCTGGATGCCCTTGAGGATCAGCGGCAGGTCGGTGAGCGAGCGCAGCCAGGCCAGGTCATCCCAGGTGACGGCGTGCCCGAAGGTCGTGGCCCACTGCAGTACCGCCGCCTGCGCCGCCTCGGCCGGGTCGGCGCCGAGCATCGCCCGGAACCGCGGGTCGCAGAAGATACATCAACATGGGTACGGGGCAGTGACTATAAGTCACTGCCCCGTACACTCTGTCACGCCGCCATGGCCACCGCCCGGCCTTCCAGCAGCTCACGTGCCAAGATCAGCATCAGGGAGTACTCATACATCCCTGGCCGCCTGAACGTGTCTACGGTCAGCCCCCGCGTCCCCAGGGCCTCAAGGGCCTTGTGTCTACGGTTGCCAGCCGAGAGGCCACCGGCCCGCCGGTTGAGCACCAGAAGCCACACGAGGGCCTGGCGTACCTGGTCCGCAGTGAAGGACTCAGGGCGTCTATGGATGCCGTAAGTACCTTCCAGGCGGCCGAGGGCAGCTCGGATAAGTCCGAGGGCCTCCACCGCCTTTGCCTGCGGACTGCACGACTCAGGCATGCCCGTGAGCCTCAGAAGCCCCGGCATGGAGGAGATCTTGCTTAGGGTGGCTCCATACGCAACCATCCCCTTCAACTGGTCAGCTATCGAGCCAACCGAGTCGTCGTCGGAAAACTGAGTAGTCATATCTCCTCCAGCCCTCTCCAGACCGGAACGCCCGGTCTGCCGTGGAGCTGTGTGACCTGGTTGATGCCCCGCACAAAGGCGTGACTTTTTACGGCCCGGTCTGGAGTTACTAGCTGGTACGGAGATGGTCCCCGAAGGGACTGCCTAACTGTTTAGCCAACATGTGGTCCTCTTGGCAAGTCTCATGTCAGACGGATGACAGAACGCTGCCAAACCTCCTAAGCGCCACCCGCAGTGACCGCTCTATCCATGGAGAGTAGTCGCCATGGGAGAGATAGAGCCTTACCGGCCGCCTGGCGTAGACCGGCTAACGTCTCAGGGTCGCCAGCTCCTGCGGCGCGTCCGCGAGGTAGAGGCCAACGCCATCGTGCGTGGCCGCAAGGCAGAGCTTGAAGAGCAGATAGAGCTGATGACGGCCGAGCAGCGGATCATCAACGTCGACAAGCTGCGTGGCCTGGTAGAGCAGAAGGTCCGGATAGCTCAGGCACAGGCTTCCCTTGGCGCGGCCGATGACATCTCGCAGGCGATGACCTCAGCCGCAATCCGAAAGATAACGCTGGACATCATGGTTGAGATCATGGTCAACTACGGCACCAGGCGATGACTGTCGCCCTCGTGTTGGCGGCCATCTGCTTTGTGTGTGGATTTTGCGTCTCACGCGATCTGGTTCCGCGCTTCGTGGTCTGGGTCAGCGAAGAAATTAGCTACCGCCTGCACGCGTGGCTCATCAAGCTTATCGCCAGCCGGCTAAGGCTGGATCTGAAACGAATCCCACGGGAGGGCAAATGAGTGGCGGTGGCGGCGATCGTCGGGCCAAGAACATATTCCAGACATGCATCGCTTTGATCTTCGGGCTCATGGTGGCACAAAGCGTTATCCAGGAACTCATGCCGCTGTTGCCATTTGCCGTCGGAGGAGCGGTGGCAGCAGCCGTGATCTATTACTTCGTGCGCCGGCGCAGCGGCCTCTAACCCGCCATGAGCCGCTATTACATGCAATCGGCGCTGGTCCTCGTCGGCTGCGGGCTCGTGTTCCTCGCTGCCGTGCCCGCGATGCGAAGCAACCAGCGCAACCACTACCACCGAAGCCGGAGAGTCTACGAGGCTTCGTTCCCGGCTGATCTCACCCACGACCGAGTCCTCGCGTTCATTCGATCGCTGCACGGGATGCCCAGGCCAGGGGTGCTGGGGCGCCCGCACGCCGTGGTGTTCGAGGTGTACGCCGACGCCCGAGGCATCAAGCACCTGGTGAGTTTCCCGGACCATGTGCAGGCAGACGTCGAAGGCCTGTTCCGGACCCACCTCGGCGGCACGCTCGTGAAGCTCGGCGACGACCCGGCCGCAGGCCGCTGGGACCGGGCTGTCGAGGTCGGGCTCACCAACGAGGTTGCTGCGCTTCGCCTCGCCCCTCCCGAGGCTGCGGCCCGAACCATCCTCAGCCAGTTGTCATCGCTGGCCAGTCAGGACGCACTCATCCTCCAATGGGTGCTGTACCCGGGCCGTCATCGGGCGTCGGATCAGCCTGAGTCCAAAGAGAAGCTGGCCGAGCCCAACTTCCGGGCCGTCAGCCGCCTAGCCAGCCGAGGGCCAAACGCGGACCGTCTCATGCACCGCTTGCGATCCGGGTTGAAGGCGATGGAGCGCTACGGGGTCTCCTTCCGCCAGCAAGCGGCCTCGGCCTCGGCCGTCCGTCGCCGCCTGGCGCAGCGGTCCGGAGTCGTGGCTGGGTGGAGTGGCTACAGCGCACCGGAGCTTGCCGTGCTCCTGGCCTTTCCCTTCGGCAGCCCTGATGTGCCGGGCCTACCCAGTGGGCGCGCCCGACGTCTGGCGCCGGCCGTGAGCATCCCGCGGGCTGGCCTCGTGCTGGCGCGTTCGAACTACCCGGGCATGGAAGACCGGCTGATCGCAATGCCGCCGCAGGCGCTCATGACCCATTGCCATGTGATCGGCGGGACAGGAGTCGGCAAGAGCGCCTTCCTCCACAACTTGGCGATACACATGATGAAGGAGGGGCACGGCGTCATCCTCATCGAGCCCAAAGCAGATCTTGCCCGGGACGTGCTCCGCAGCGTCCCGGAGCATCGGGCCGCAGACGTCGTGTGGTTCGACCCCACCGACACGGCCTACCCCATCGGCTTCAACGTGCTGGCTGGCCCAAACCCGGAGCAGACGGCGGCGCATGTCGTCTCCCTGTTCAAGGCGCTGTACGCGGACTCCTGGGGTGCCAGGCTCGCGCAGATCCTCCGCTACGCCGTGCTCACCTCGGCGGTCAACGGCCTCACCCTCTACGACACCAAGCAGCTGCTCACGAACCCGGCCTACCGGTCGCGGGTGGTGGACGCGACCACAGACCTCGACATCCGCCAGTTCTGGCGGCGGATGGAGGACATCGGTGACTTCGCGTTCGACTCCGTGATCAACAAGCTGGACGGCTTCCTCGGGTCGCGGGCCATCCGGAACATGGTGGGCCAGCGCGACGGGCTGGACATCGGCCGGGCCGTTCGCGAGCGCAAAATCATCCTCGTACCGCTGCCGGAGCATGAGCTGGGTGAGGCAAACGGCTCCATGCTGGGCTCCCTTCTGGTCGATAAAATCTGGCGTGAGATTCGACTCCGGCCACATGCTCAGCGCTATCCGGTGGCGCTCATCCTCGATGAAATGCAGCACTATCTGAGCCTGGCCACCTCGCTGGACGACATGCTTGCCGAGGCCAGGAGCTACCAGCTTGGCCTCGTGGGGGCCCACCAGCACCTCGGGCAGCTCCCAGAGAAGACGGCCAAGGCTTTTCGGGCCAATGCCCGCACCAAGGTTGCGTTCCGGATCGACCCCGAAGACGGCGCCAAGCTGGAGCGGGCGTTCAAGCCGCTAAAAGGCACTGACCTCGACTCACTTGGCAGGTTCGAGGTGGCGTTGTCCCTCATGACTGAATCGGGCAACGCGCCCACGGCCACCGGCCTTACCCTGCCGCCGCCGGAAGCCACCCGTAGCGGTGAAGCCATCGTCGAGGCATCGAGGGCGCGGTACGGACGCCCGGTTGAAGAGGTCGAAGCAGAGTTCCGCGAGCGGTACCGCTCAGGCACGGGAGACGGGCCGCGGCCGAGGATGGGACGAGCGTGATGGCCGGCGGTCTACCTGTTCCGTGCGCCCTTCCGTCAGCCATTCCCTGGATGGAACGGTTCACCGGGCTATTTGGCCAGCTCAGCGGGCGCGCCCAGGTCGGGACAGGTACTCCATGAGTACCCCTGCCGCCCGCCTGTCTGTGACGCAGCTGTCCGTGCTCTCGTCCGTGGCCCGCTTCGGCCAGATCACGAGCAGCCAGCTCCAGCGCCTCCACTACCAGGGGACCGCCGAGAGCGCGCGCACACGCGCCAACCGACATCAGCGGCGCCTCGTGAGCTTGGGCCTCGTGCGGCGCATTTGGGGAATCTACCCGCTCGACCATCCCGCCCAGGGTGTCTTCACCCCGCCGAAGGACCGGGGCCGGGCTGATCCGCACCGCCTGGACATCACCGAGCTGTACGTGAGACTCGCGACTGTCCAGGTCCCGGAGGCGTACTGGGTGGAGAAGCCGCGCCGCATCTGCGTCACCCCGTTCACGCCCGACGCCTACGCCATCGTGGGTGGCGGCCACTTCTTCATTGAGGTCGACCGCGCCACCGAACACGACGAGAAGATCAAAGGAAAATTTCGGCGGTACGTGCAGGTGTATCACAGCTGGGACGTGGAAACCGATGGCCCGATCATGCCACTCGTGGTGTGGACAGTTCCCGATCGGGAGCGTCGGCGGGAACTCGAAAGTTACGCCCGTAAGAGTGGTGAGCGAGGGCTATTTGTAGTCGTGCTATTCGATGAGGCAGCTAGATACCTATTGGATAACCGATGAATATACGGCACAACCGAGCTACGCTCTGCGGAGCCGAAAAGAAGTCTGGGATTGTGGTCGCAGACAAGGAGGCTGCCGCCGAAGAGCGTGCGCGCGAACCGGCGAGCTCTTCTTTGGCGTCGCACCTAATCCTGCTTGGCGTCTACGAGATTTCTTAAATTCAAGAGCCATTCATATACCTCAGGCGACCTCGAATTTTAGACCACCAGCCGAGGATTGGTCGCCATCGAACAGGCGCTTCCGTCATAGCCAACAAACGGCAACTAAATGCTCATGCTTGCATTTTAAACTATTCGTTCTAATATATCACCAATCGGGGGAACCCCGATGAAAATAACTCGCCCCTTCACACGAGTAGGTGACACTGCATGGCCCGAGACACTGAACTCGATCGCCTTAAAATCGAGCAGGACCAGGCATTTCAGCGCAAGCAGAGCACGTACCAGACGCAAACCGAAGCTTGGGAACGACGTTCAGCAGCGCGTGAAGCGATGGACCGCGCGTACGACGCGAAGCAGGCGGCGTATGAAGTGCAGAACGATGCGTGGCAAGCCCTTCAGCGAGTGCGCGACAATAACGGGCCTCGTATCGACAGCCTGAACACGCAGCAAGAGACCGCGTTTCAGAACATGAAGGACGCCTTCGACAACGCCTCGTCTGCGTATGATTCGCGTGATGGTGCATCTGCGAGCGCATATGCCGAGGAAGGTCGTGGATATAAGGCCGAAGCGCAGGAATGTGTGGCCGAACGGCGACAGCTCGTCCAAGAAATTCGCGACGCCAGGGACCGTCATGAGGCCACAAAGCCCGCCTTCCAGCAGGCAAAGGCAACTTTCGATCATGCAAGGATCGAGCATAACCGCGCCAAGGCAAGGCACGAAGAAAAGCAAGCCGAATTCAAGCGTGCGAAGTCCGACTTCGAGCGGGCCAAGGATGCGTTCAAGCGGCGACTCGAAGCGGTTCGTGGTGAACGCCAGCGTCGCAAGGACGACAAGCGCTCTATTGCTGAACGGGCAGGCGTGCCGAATCAGTACCTCGACAATGTATGGGTTTCAACCGCACACGACGGAACTTATAACGTCTACTTCGGTGGAGTGGGCGAGCCCGCTGGCCCCGGTCATGGTCACTATGCCATGGAGTCTTCCGGAAACGTGACCTACAGACGCGATCCATACGACCCGCATGGTTCGCAGAACTTTACGGATTATGAGGATCGCCAGCGCGGTGTTCTGTACGATCGCTCTGTCAGTAGCGAAGGCCCCAGAGGTGCGCGCGGCATCTATAGTATTCGCGATCGAGAGGGCCACGCTACGCAATACTACGCAGATGGCACTCGTGTATCCTGGGACCTGGACGAAGAAGGAAACCGGGTAAACGAGCACTGGACCGACCAGAACGTCAGCAAGGGACGTGATAGTCGGCACGATCCGCCACCGCATGCGCGGTAACTCAGCTTGAGGGGATGGCGGGGCGTATGCTCCGCCATCCTACCGATTTGTTATTATATATCTGGGTGAAACGGCGTTAGATCGCCGTCCTGCGGATAATCAAAAAACCGCAGATGAAAGCCTGAGGGTAATCAGTTTACTGAGCCTCAGGACACCAGCATGATGAGTGCAAGTCTCATCCACCCGCTCAGTCCATTAGTGACAGTTATGAACGATAAATTTCTCGAACAGTTTTATGAAAATGTATATACAGAGAACGCGGCCGCAGGGACTAATCCACGACAGAGCTACCGCCTTTCGCCAAGCCTCCGTCATGTCGGCCGAGACAAATTCTTGGTAGCTAACTCCCAGCCCTCAGCCAGTGCTCATGGCCGAGCATTGCGGGTGTCCGGTCGTGCGCCGTCGTCCTGCTGCGGGTCGAGGGAGAATGGAGATCCCCGAACCTTCGCCTGGGTGACGTCCCGAGCCACGGCGATGAAGGCCCAGCACAGGTCAGGATAAATATTTGCCGGGAGACCTGACTTACTGGAACGATGGTCGGCGTGAGCGAACCCGTCGGCCCCAGCTTCCTGGACCTGCATCCGGCGAGGCCGTGCGTGTATCTGGACCAGTGGGTGTGGGTCCGCCTGGCGAAGGCCTCCAAAGGCGAGCCGAAGGAGCCTTCCGACCTTCAAGTGCTGGCTGCGGTTCAGGATGCCGCCGCAGACGGCGTGGCGTTCCCCCTGTCCGCGACTCATCACATCGAAACGAGCAAGATCCCAAAACTGCGGTGGCGGCGTGACCTTGCTCGGACCATGGCGTCCATCTCCTACTGCCGAACCCTGCGGGAACAGAAGATCTTGCTGCGTCATCAGATGCTGCACGCCATGCACGTGACTGTCGGTCGGCCAGCGTTCCGCCCCGAAGCTCCAGACGTCCTGGGCACCGGCGTCCGCTGGGCGTTCGTCGGCGAGCCGGGCCGTCTGGTCCTGCGTGGCCCGGATGGTGTGGTGGACCTAGGAACCATCGGGGGGATGCCGGGGTCGCTCCGCAAAGCCAACCAGCTAACGGAACTGATGGTCTTGGCAGGCCCGAGCGACGCCGAGGCCGGCTACCTGCGGGAACACTACGGCTATCGACCCGAGGTGATCACTGAGATCGTGGCGAACAGGCTGAGCTGGGAGACGAGCTACGTCGACGTACTCGCTGCCCACCCGGCCAGCAAGACGGAACTACGCGTTCGCCTCCAAGCCCGCGAGCTGCTCCGCGAGCATCTTGATTTGTTCCAGAACTTGACCAGCGAGTACAGGATCAGCCTTACCCGTGACCTTGGAATCAACCCCGACCGTCCGAAGCTGTCGCGTCAACGCCTGGCTGCCTTCCTCGACGCGATCCCGTCCCTGCGGATCGCCGTCGACCTGAAGGTCGAGCTGTTCCGCGGCGCCGCCAAGCCGTGGAGTATGAACGCGGTCCACGACATCGACGCGCTCAGCATGGCCGTGCCCTACTGCCACGTGGTCGTCCCGGACCGGGAGATGGCCAGCCTCCTGGCTCGCTCCCACACCGCCGAACGCCACGGGACGGTGATCATCGCCGGCCTCACGGACCTACCGGACGCTCTACGCGGTTTGGCCGAGCAGGCCCGGAATGCTCCAGGCGACCGCACCGGTTGGGACTGGGCCGGGCCCTGGGACGGCTATTGCCTCGACTGGTCCGACCTGCTCGGCAGTGCCCCCAGCCCGCCCGCTGCTTGAGCGCACCGCCATCCCAGAGGCCCGAAAGAATCAGGTTAGACAGCCAACAGAAGCTGGCTACGGCCGGAGCTGGTGCTGATCAAGCAGTCTGAGGATCGTGCGCGTCCGGGCCGACAGCGCCGAGGGTCCGGCCAGCTCTGGTCCCACTAGTGAACGCCGGAACTCCGAGCCGAGGCCACCCCGCCGCCGCGTGCCGCGTGAAACTGTATTGCGTGGGCTTCGGCGGGCCGGTCGGGGTGCACGTCGTCGAGCCCGGCGGCGACTGCCGGGCGGCCGCCTACATCGCCATGTACACATCTAGGGGCACGGTCCAGGACTTCTCCGACGTCGACTTGCCAACTCTCCTCGATTTTCCGGAGCTACTCGACGACGCTGGGCGCCTTGGGCGAGGCGTACGCCGGGTACCCCCTGTCTTCCTGAAAGGGTAGACGCGCATGCGAACGTCGCTGACGGCTCCTCGGGACTCAGCCCGGCCTTCACGTACGCCACCGCGACGACGGCTTCGGGACTAGGCGCAGTGACTTGCGGAAACGCCGCTCACCCCGGCTCACGGTTGGCCAGGCAGCGAGGTCGCCCCAGGCCGCGGCGAGCCTGAAGCACAGGCGCTGTATCTCGGCGTGCTTGTCCGGCGTCAGCGTTCTGAGGCCCGCACGCTGGTCGTTCTCCAGGGCCGTCACCCAGTCCCGGGTCCGCCGGATTGGAGAGCGGGTGGAGTCCTCCCCGACGCAGTTGGCCACCACCTGCAGATTCTCGTCGATCCAGTCCGCGCCGTCGGCGCACCTGCGATACCTGGCCGCCAGGTCGCCCGAGGTGAGCTCCGCGAGATCCTCCGATTCTCGGGTCTCAAAAAGCCGTGGCGGGTAACGAGAATCCCGGGTGGAGAGAACGTCGGTTCCACTGTGAATGAGCTTTAACCGGTCGGGGACATAGTGCTTTCCGTCGGCCGCGAAATGGTAAAGGTGTTCCCACGCGTCTTTCTCTGACCGGACCCACCGGTGCACCTCGGCCGCTTCGACAGTGGCGCGCGCGCCACGCTCACGCCAGTGGCGCGCCATCAGGTCCGCCGTCTCCCCGAGGAGGCGCTCTTCGTAGTACTTCATCTGCCGGTCGAATGGATTCTGGTTCCAGGTGTAGAGATATATCCTCCGCTCGAACCGCGCGAATTGTTCGTTGTCGCGAAGGCGGTCCAGATCGGAGTCCTCACTAATCATCCAGGCCATCTCGACGCCTGTCGAGATCTGGTCGTCGCCCTGGACGGCTCGCTCCAGATGGGCTATCGCAAGCCCCGCCAGCTTGTCCAGCTTCTTTGTGGCATCTGAGTCTACGAACGGCAGGGTATAGTAATTCATCGCCACGGCGAGCACGCAGGCCGCGTTGTAGTGCTCTTGCCATCCCCATCTCGCGGAACACTGCCGGCCTGTCCGCCTGCCCCACCATCTCGCCATCTTCTGCACGAGCTTCTCGGGCGCGGTCTCGAACGGAACCTTTTCTTCCATCCGTTCGAAAAAGTGCTTCGGGCGAGTACGGCGCTCCTGCCCAGCGCCCCGGGGTGGCAGATTGCCGCCCGCCGTCTCGTAAGCCTTCTTCGCCCAGGCCCATCTGAGCGGAGCCCACACTTGGTTGATGCGGATCGCTGGTCTGGTGAGGCCCGACCCTGCTCCCACGGCCCCGCTAAGCGTCAAGGGACCGCAGAAGATCCACCGTACCACGCGCGGGACAAAGCCATTGTCTCGCCTGAGCAGCTCCATTTCTTGAAGGCCAGCCCTTTGGAAAAGCACCCGCAGCAGGCTCGGCTCCGTACGCCTCTCCAACTTCGTCTCGAACCACTCCTTCGTGAGCTGCTCGACCTCGCCATCGCGCTCCGCCCGGTCGCGTGCGTTCTGATCGAGGCCGCCCAGCGCGAAATCGACGGCTACAGGCCAGTAACGGGAGACGAGCATCGGCTGGAGGCTCTCGCGGATCTTCTCTCGGTCTTGGCCCCGGGCGGTATCGTCATCCGGCTTGCACCACTGTTTGACGGTGATCTCCGAGGTCGCGAGGACGATGGCGTTGCGGTAACGAACGCCGACCAGGTCGGCATACGCCCGGGGATGAAATAGGCAGGCCAGCCGGCCACGCAGCCGGCACCAGTGCGACCAAGGACTGAACCACAGACGCTCGTCATAGTTCTTTGTCGCCGCCTGCACAGTCAGCGTACGTTGGTAGATATCGAGCGCGTGCAGATTCTGCTTAAGTCGCTCGCGCACGGCGCCCACCAGCGCACGCAGGTGAATGTTCTTCGGGTCATAAGACAACGCCTTGTAGTACCGCCCGAGCGCCAGCTCGAACTGCTGCTCGCGATACGCGCTCTGCGCTTCCTGGTAGGCGGCGAACAGCTCGGGCGGGAAATCGCGGTAACGCCAGTCGCGCCAGGGGGCCTGTTTTCCTCGCTTAGTTATCGGCAGCAGTGCCCCGACAACCCAGTAGCCTGCCCTCTGTATCACCTCGTCCCAGCTTCGCCCCCAGTGGGTGGCCATGCGGGTCCCTGACGGGGCAAAGCTGGTGATAGTGACCGTGATGCCGTATGGTTCTGCGAGCTCCTCGCGGTAGAGGAGGACCCCGCTAATCCGGTATGAGAGCTTTTGCCGCAGCCTGCCGAGCAGGCGAGGAATGCTCTTCCCGAGCTCCTTGGGGCTGAGGTCGACGTCACCGAGAAGATCGAGGAACTGGGTGGCGGGCGGCACTGCTGGCAGGGTCGCTGGTAGCTCGACGCTGCATTCGGACAGGTGCTTGCGAAAACGAGCGGTCAGGTCTTTGAGCGACAGATCCACGGATGCCTGCCTGGTCGCGTCGACCAGCTCCTGCACGTCGATGAACCGCGCCGCATAAGCGTCAATCCGCCGCCACAGATCCCGGGTGCGGGCGAGGACGAAAAGAACGAGGGCCAGCACGCCCGACAGCATCAGCACGTGCGACCATTTCGAGTCTTGTTTGCTCGAGGTCGCGTACCATAAGTGTCTTACGTCCGGCACACCCACCAGGAAACCCGCCAGGGCACAGAGGCTGAACGCCAGCCAGAATACCGCCCATCGTCGGCGCGGGTGTGGTAGGGACACCTCCATCGACCCGGCGGCGCAACCTTTCCGTCGCATGGGTGTCTCTCCTCCTCAGACCTGATTGAGAAAGGGCCTACCCCATCGAGCGGGCTTGTAATGCCTAGGGTGCGGCACCTCCGTTCTCCGCGCCCGCGGCTTTGGCTCGACCGACCAGGATGGGGCCCTCGCTTCGCGGCTCACGCAGAGGCGCCCCTACGACGAGGACACCGGACACGTAGCTCCAGCTCGCCGCATGGTCACGGATGTTTTGCGGCACCCACGCCTGTCGGTTCAGCGACCTGCGCCCGAACCAGCCGCGGGCACGAGCGTCGGCGCTACGTTGGTCTTTCACGAGTAGCCGCATTTTTTGGGATCTCAGCCTGCTCGGCTCGATACTGACCTTAATGTCGTTGTCGGGATCGATATGCGGCATCTCAGTCTCGGCCAGATAGTATCCCTCCCTTCTTCCTTGTTTCCACAGGGAACGCCTTGATGGCATGGCTAAAATGATGTCCTTGATTCCGTCAGCCGCCTCGGCTAGAGGCCAGGAAGGTCTCCACATACGATCTCCAATAGGCGCTGTAGGTTGACCTGAGCTGTCCACGCGCAGATCACGCGCGCACAGCCCGATGACCACATGGTCGCCGGCCAGCGTACTTTTGTGGGGTTCCCGGAGGCGAAATTCTGAAACGCCTGAGACGCCGGCATGGATAGCCTGGTCGTCATTCGCCGTGGTTTGCCGCGAGATCTGGGTCGACCCCAACCAGAATGGGCCGGTTAGTGCTCCGGCCGGAGATGTTTGATCAGTTGTGGCTGGTGAGTTGGCCTTGGGTAGCCGGGCTGGCCTGATCTAACGCGGTTGGTCCGGACACGGTGGGGCCACCGAAGATGGCCATGGGCCACAGCGTAGACCCTGACTACTTACGCGACGCGTTCGAGGGATTCGCCCTGCACCTCGAGGCCCAGTTTGCCCGGGTCGAGTCTCGGCACCGGCTGCGCCGGTTCCTGAACGGCCTGCTCGCGGGCCTGCCCCGGGTGAACCCGCTGGACACTCGTCGATCACACCTCGCTCGATAGATCCGCCAGTCCACGGGTGCCCAAGGTCTATCGGAGGGGGTTTGTGATCCCGACATTGTCTCTGCGCTCCAGCAACTTCTGGGACTGCTCCTTCGGGCCGACCGTACGACCACTGCCCGCCAGGAGCCTCTACGATCATCCAGACTTCGGTGAGCGGGGGCTACGAGGATGGCAACTCTTGCGAGCGACCAAGGCGGTGGCTGGGTCGGGCTCCGCCGCCTTCTGAATCCGGCGATTCGGTGGTTCGAAGGGCCGGCGGATACCATCGGCGGCAAGGCTCAGGCTGAGTGGCATATTTTCGTCATCTTTGCCCTGCTTCGGACGGCTTTCATCATCCAAGGCGCGGTCGTCGCGGGTACGGAGAGCGGTTCGTATCGCCCGTTCAGCGTGGTCGTCGGGGTGCTCGTCGCCGAAACTGGCTGGTCGGGCTGGCTTCTGTACATGAGCTGGCGACGTCGAAGCTATGCCGATCCGGGGTTGGCGACACTTGACGTCGCGGTCACGGTCGCGGGACTCGTCATCGTGGGTGCCGCCTGCCCGCCAGGCACTGGCGAAACCTGGACAAACTGGATGTTTCCCTTCGCCCTGAACACGGTCATCGGGGCGACGTTCGCGCTGCGCCTGGACTGGGCGCTAGCCTCCGCCGTCGCCCTGGCTGTCGCCCATGTCGGCGGTGCTTCGCGAGGCTTTGCGATCAGCCCCGGACCGAGCGCGGACACGATCGGCAACGGCGGCTCGTACCTTCTCTACATCGTCTTCGCGGCGGTGACCTCACGGATGGTCCGGAGCTCCGGCCGCCGGCAAGACGAGGCGACGAGCCGGGCGCTGGCAGCGGAACGACTACAGGCGGCCAGCGTGGATCGGATCAAGCAGTTCGGTCGCATCCATGACGATGTGCTGTCGACCCTGACCTTGGTCGCCCGAGGGGTCCTGCGGCTGAACGAACCAGCTGTTCGAGCCCGCGCGGGCCGCAACGCCCAGTACCTCCGGGATCTCATGCAGGGGAACGTCACGGACCGGCCGAGCGGCGGCCTCGGTGCAGATCTCGCAGAGCTGATCCGCGAGCGCTGCGCCGAAGGCATGACGATCGACTATCAGTACCACGGCCTGCCGGCCGACCTCCCGCCCGAGGTGGTTGACGCGATCATGAAGGCAACCGGCGAAGCGCTCACGAACGTCGCGAAGCACACGACTTCGGCGGCGTGGGTCACCGCTCTCGGTGAGGGTGACGCGGTCACGGTGTCCATTGTCGATCACGGTCCCGGGTTGCCCGAGCCGGTTGCGCCAGGCATTGGCCTGCCACAAACGTTGCGGAATGGTCTTGCTCGGGTCGGGGGCAGCGCCGAGATCACGAGTTTGCCCGGCGAGGGCACGATGGTCGAGCTACGGTGGCCGGCATGATCCGCTTGGCGGTGGTGGATGACCAGCGGCTCGTGGCGCTGTCCTTCGCTCGGTGCCTGGATGACATCGAAGACTTCCACGTCGTAGGCACTGCCCGGACGGTGCGTGAATTCTTCGAGCGAACCGGCCCGGTCGACGTCGTGCTCCTTGACCTGCGGCTCGCTGACGGATCGGAGCCGTCTGATAACGTACGGACACTGGTCAAGGCAGGCTTCCGGGTGCTCATAGTGTCGGGGGTTGTCGACCACGACGAGATCCGGGCCACTGTCGCGGCCGGCGCCGAGGGGTACGTGACCAAGAACGCCGAACCGCATGAGCTTGAGCGAGCGGTCCGCGAAGTGGCAGCCGGCGGCACGGCGTTCTCCAGAGATCTCGCCTTCGCTTGGGTGACTGACCGGCTGCCGGCACGACCGAAGCTCAGCGAGCAGGAGCGCAGCGCAGTGTCCCACTACGCCAGCGGAATGACGCTCGCCCAGGTGGCCGGGCGGATGGCGGTCAGTGAAGCAACCGTCGGCACCTACTTGCGGCGGGTCAAAGAGAAGTACCGCGCGGTGGGACGTCCGGCACAGACGAAGCTGGAGCTTGCGCGACGGGTCGCGGAGGATGGGCTCCAGCCGTAGCCGGCTTCTGCTCGCTACCTTGTCACGCGTTCACATGACAGGGCGAGCGCTGGATTGGTGACGTGTGGTGGTTCGGAGTACCGCGGTAGGGTCGCGTTGATCAAGAAGTCTGCCGCTTGCCTCCTCCGAGGAAAGGCATCATGCTTTCACGATTCAGATCGAGACGATCTAGGTTCTCCTGGACTTTGGGAGTCGCCGCTGCAGGCGTGACCGCATTGATGCTGTCGATGCCGTCAGTACTTCCGGACATTCGCCTGGCCGCCAATACTGATGACCCGATCGGTAGTCTGGATCTTGTCCACGAAGTCCCGGGCGGTATCCGTGTCGGCGGCTGGGCGCTCGATCCCAATGCCGGGACCGGAGCGATCGACGTACACACGTACATCGGCGGGACCTTGCTGGGGGCCATGAATGCTGGAAGAAGCCGGCCGGACATCGGTGCTGCGTATCCCCAGTACGGTCCGAATCACGGTTTCGATGGGCAACTGCCCTGGGGTACGAGCGGAACACAAACGGTCTGTGTCTATGGCATTAATGTAGGCGCCGGCTCGGGCAACCCGAGCGTGGGATGTAAAACGATCAACTTTAGCCACGTGCCCACCGGAAGCTTCGATCTGGTACAGCAAGGACCCACAACCATCCGTGTAGCGGGTTGGGCCCTTGATCCTGATACCGCTCGCGCAATACCCGTGCACGTGTACATAGATGGAAAACTCATTGGCGGTCTCAGCGCCGGCCAGTCTCGCAGTGATATTGGCCAGCTCTATCCGGAGTACGGGGCGGGACACGGCTTCGACGGCGCAGTGAGCTATCCGGGCTCGGGTTTTCATACGGTCTGCGTGTTTGCCATCAACGACGGATACCTGGGAAACACGGAGAACCCTCAACTGGGGTGTCGTACCGTTGGAGTTGACCAGAAGTACGTCGCCCTCGGCGATTCGTTTTCCAGCGGAGAGGGTGCTCCTGCCATTGTAGGGGGTGGTACCCAGTATCTCTCGGGCACCGACCAGACCGACAATCGCTGTCACCGGTCGGCTGCTGCCTACGGGCCCATCGTCGCTACGGCGCTTTCCGTCACTCGGTTCCAATTCCACGCCTGCAGCGGAGCCCTCGTCCAGGATTTCTACCGATCATTCGGCTCGAATCATCCAGCCAGCCGCGGGATACCGGCGAATGGCGCCGAGATCGAGCAACTCGCTTGGCTCACGACCGACACGAAGCTCGTTACTCTCAGCATTGGGGGTAACAATGCAAGCTTTGCCGACGTAATGGACTACTGTGTTAAACGTCTTGTCCTGGAGAGGACCTGCCAATCGGTGTGGGCGGGTGCTGTCGATAGTGAGATCAACAATCTATCGATTGGTACCGGTCGGGCAACCGACAATCTTCCCGATCTCTATGCCTCAATCCGGCAGAAGGCGCCAGCCGCCGAAGTCCTCGTTCTAGGCTACCCTCGCTTTTTTCCAGCTAATCCGCCTCAGCTTTGCTCGACTACGACGGGCCTTCCCGCCTCCCCGGCCCCGGCGACCTTTCAGTTCGCGCGGTCCGATATGATTTGGATCAATAGCGAGATAGCAAAGCTGGACGGTGTCATAGCGCAGGCGGCCACGAAGGCTGGTTTCCGCTACGTTGACACGTTTGGTGCCTTCAGTGGTCACGAAATCTGTAGCGGAAATCAGATGTGGATGAACCGCCTCGTTATTAACGTCCCGGGTGGACGGACGCAAGAGAGCTTTCACCCAAACAGGGACGGACAGGCCGCTTTTGCGCGGCTGGTTCGAGCCGCCGTTTGACGATACGGCTATTTGCCCTCATAGTGGATACCAATGCCCATTGCATCCACCATTATCCCTTATCTAGCTGTCGGACTTCTGGTCCTTATTCTAGGGTTAGCCCTCGCGATTTTTAGGCACAGGGGAGGGTTGCGAAAGCATCTGAGTTTTCGCGGTGTGGTCGAGGTAGGCGTTCTCGTCCTGCTATTGTACTGCCTGCTTGTGGTTACACAAATTCATATTGGTTTCTGATCGTGCTCGTTGTCGAGGGGGAGGTGATCGACTCCTGCGGTACGAGAACATCACGGTTTAGCGGTCGCGTTATTAGACCGCTCGGTCTGAGCAGAAGGGTCAGGCGCTGTACGGGGGGCGCCTGACCCTTCTCGCGCTCCAATGGCATGCGAGTGTGAAAAATAGCCTTGACCTTGTTCCAATTTTGGAACAAAATCGAGCCAAGTGTAAACAATATGCTACCGACTTCGGGTGTTTTGTTGCAAATTTGGAACGGCGAAAGGAGGGTGTTATAGGAAATCTTCGAATCAAAGCTATCCGCAAGGAACTCGATGTGAGCCAGCTGGCCGATGTGCTGCTGGACCTCGCTCAGGAACAGCAACGCAAGGGTCGCCGCCCGCGCCGCACAGCGCGGCTCGTGCGAGCGCTCAAGCGAACAAACAGCCAAGAGGAGGCTGGACTTCGAGACTGAGCTGGACCGCCTCGCGGCCCTTCTCACGCTCGGAACGCTCGCGGCTGCGGGCACAGGACTCGGTGCCACGCTGGAGCACCGCCGCCGTGATCAGCTTCGCTACGACCAGCAGCGCCTCAGCTTCACCGCGACCTTCGGGCGGCAAGTAACCGCCGAGGAGCTGGTCGCCTGGATGCGGAGCCTCACCGGCCTGCACCGCTCCCGCTGGAGCGGCCACGACAGCGTCGCCGTGGAAGTCATCGGTCGCAGCTCCGGCATCAGCCATCAGGTCCGGTTCCCGGCTCGGGCGGCGGACGACCACATCCGCCAGATGCAGGCCGCGATTCCTGGGGTCCGGCTGGAGCCCGCGTCGGCTCCGGCGTACCAGGCATCCGGCGTATGGGAACTCCGTGCGACGCACCCCTTCCGGCCACTACGGCTGGACCAGCCTGAACAGGTAGCGGCCTCGATCCTCGCCGCTCTGTGGCCCTTGGCTCCGGACGAGATGCTGGTGTGGCAACTCGTGCTGGCGCCCGCCGGCGGCAATGGCCTCATCGAGGCGGCCGACGTCGCGGCCCTGACCGGCTGGCGGCGGTACGTCCTGCCGCTGTTTGCATCGGAGCCGCCGCGGCCGGACGCCGAGGCCAGACGCGCGGCCAAGGCGAAGGCCGAAGAACCGCTCCTGACGGCCGCCGTCAGGATAGGCGCGCATGCTGCCACCCGCGCGAAGACGCGGGCACTGCTATCCCGCCTTGGCCGTGTGGCCGGCAGCCTCAGCGCTCCCGGTATCCGCCTCATCCCGCAGGACCGGGGCCGCGGCGGCGTGATGCGCCTCGACCGAGCGGCGACACCGACTGGCGAGGTGCCAGTGCTGCTCAACGCGGCGGAGGCCGCCGCCATGGCCGGTATCCAGATCGGCGGCCCGATGCTTCCGGGTGTCAGCTACGGCGGCGGCCAGCTTCTGCCCGCCTCGGCCGTGGTGAGCTCCCGTGGCCGCATCGTTGGCGACGGCCTGGCAAGCGGCAGTCAGCGACCCGTGGCCCTCACGGAACGCGGGGCCATGGAGCACCTGGTTTGCGTCGCCCCAACCGGCGGGGGGAAATCGACGCTCCTGGCGTCGCTGGCCCTTAGCGATCTTGAAGCTGGTCGATCAGTGATCGTCATCGACCCCAAGGGCGGCTTGGTGGCTCGCCTCCTGGAGCGCATCCCAGCCCACCGCATTGCCGACTGCATCGTGGTGGACCCGACGGACGAGCGTCCGGTACCCCTGCCCTTGCTCGCGACCGAACCCGGCGGCGATGCCGAGCTGACAGTCGACAACCTGGTCGCCATCCTCCATCACCGTTACGGCGATCTCGGCCCCCGCAGCACAGACCTACTCACCTCCAGCCTGCACACCCTCATGCGGGTACCGGACACGACCATCCTGGATCTCTTCCGACTGTGGACCGACGAGCGCTTCCGCCTCCAGGCGGTAGCCCGCGTGCAGAACGATCCCGTCCTGGCACCCTTCTGGAGCTGGTTCGGGGCCCTAGGCGCGGCTGAACGTGCCGCGATGTTGGCCGCTCCGTCGAATAAGCTCCGTCCCCTGATCAGCCGCCGTATGGCCCGAACGGTGCTGGCCGCGCCTCGGTCGACCTTCTCGATGAGCGAGGTGCTCTCCGGCCGCAAGGTGCTGCTCGTGAACCTCGCGGAAGGCGCGCTCGGGAGCGAAGTCACCAACCTGCTCGGGGGTGTTCTCGTTGCCCGGCTTTGGGGCGCCATCCAGGGCCGCATCCGCCTGGACCCAGGCGCCCGCCCGCCGGCCTTCGTCACCATCGACGAGGCCCCACGGTTCCTGGACTCGCCGGTGGACCTGGCCGACATGTTGGTGCTTGCGCGGGAGTACGGCGTAGGCCTGTCGCTCGCCGCGCAGAGCCCGACCCAGTTCCCGCCAGCCCTGCGCAGCGTTGTGCTGAACTCTGCGCGGTCGAAGATCAGCTTCCAAGCATCGGCAGGCGACGCCAAGATCCTGGCTCCAGAGTTCGGGCCGCTCGTGACGCCAGAGGCACTGATGTCCTTGCCGCCGTTCGAGGCCATCGCGCGGTTGTCTATCGGCGGCGGTGTCGCGGACCCGGTGTCCATCCGTACCCGCCCGCTGCCTGAACCGATCCCTGGCCGAGCTGCCGAGGTCGCAGCCCTGTCCCGGAGCCGCTACGGCGTGGACCGGGCCGAGATCGAAGCGGGGTTCGCCCCGGTCCCGGAACCCCCTGAGGATGGCCCCGTAGGGCGCGGGAGGGCCATATGAGACGTCCGGTCGGTCGTCCGATCGGGTCGAGTGGCACGGCCAGTACGGGCGCGCCTGAGGCGGGAAATCTGGCCCCAGCGGCGGCGACTCATACCCCTTTGGCGTCTGTAGTTGCTTCGTCGCCTCGGCTGACGGCTGCGGCCCTGGCGGGCCTCGCCGCCCGCCTCGACGAGCGGGACCGGGCCATCCTTCGGACCCTGGCGACCTTCCGGCTGGCCCGAGGAGGCCAACTCCGTCGGCTCCACCTACCGGCGGTAGATCCGCGCTCCGCCCGCCGGACGCTGGCTCGCCTCCAGGACTTACAGCTCATCGCCCGCCTGGAGCGCCAGATCGGCGGGAAGCGCGCGGGCAGTGACGGCAGCCTTTATCAACTCACCTCGGCAGGTATGCGACTGGCCCGCCCCGGCTCGCCGGCGCGGTCGCCGTGGTCGGTGTCCACTCGATTCCAGGACCACATTCTGGCGGTGACCGAGCTGTACGTGGGCCTCTCCGAGGTCCATCGCGCCCGGCTCATCACCTTGAGCGCTTTCATTCCAGAGGCCGAGCGCCGCTTCGCCGGCCCCTTCGGGCAGCCGGTGACCCTATGGGCCGACGCCTTCATCCGGCTGGACGGGGTCGACTATTTCGACGTGTTCTTCGTCGAGGCAGACTTCGACAACGAGTCTGCCGCCACCATCCGCCGCAAGGCCGAGGCCTACTACGCCTACTACTTGACCGGGCGGGAGCAGACCCAGCACGGTGGCGTGTTTCCGAAGGTGATCTTCCTTGCCAAGAGCCCACAGCATGCCGCCCGGCTCATACAGGCCATAGCGACCGGTCCCCGAGCGGGACGGAGGCTGTTCGGTGTTGGGCTGTACGAGGGGGCTGTGACGCTTCTCATCGGCGGTGGTCCGGGTCCGTTGACCAGCGAAGGAGTCGCGGCTTGAAGATGGTGCGCAGGGCAGCGCCCTGGACCCGCACCATCCTTGTTGGCGACGCGCGGACGCGTCTGGCCGAGCTGCCGGCGGCCTCGGTCGACTGCGTGATCACGAGCCCGCCGTACTGGGGCCTGCGTGACTACGGCGCGAGCGGCCAGCTCGGGTTGGAGGCTAACGTCGATGGCTGGGTATCGGACCTGCGGGCGGTCATGGCCGAAGTCGCCCGTGTCCTCACCCCGACCGGCTCGGTGTGGCTCAACATCGCCGACGGGTACGCCCGGCACCAGCGCGAAGGCGCGGCCAAGGGCAGCCTCCTGCTCGGGCCGGAACGACTCGCGATCACGCTTGAGGGCGACGGCTGGATCATCCGCAACAAGGTCGTCTGGGCTAAGTCCAACCCCATGCCGTCGAGCGCCCGTACCCGCCTGAGCAACACCTACGAACTGATCTACTTCCTTACCCGCTCCACGACCTATTACTTTGATCTTCATTCCATCCGCATGCCCCACCGAAGCCAGCAGCCGAAGCAGGCTCAGGCCGCGGGCCGGGTGTACCCGCCGCCGTCGGCAGCCGCCCACCTCGGAACGCTTCGCCGTACCAACCTCAACAACGGCTTGGCGCGGTTGAAGGTAGCCGGCCGCGTCGGACATCCCTGGGGGCGGAACCCGGGCGACGTCTGGACCCTCGGGACTGCCAACTTTCGCGAAGCCCACTTCGCGACCTTCCCCCTCGCCCTCGCCGAGCGGCCGCTCCTTGCCACCTGTCCGGAGCGCGTGTGCGTGAGTTGCGGCCAGCCCTGGCGCCGGACGGGGAGTCCAGCCACCACGGCAAGCGCCGCCACGCGCGAGCTACAGCCCGCCTGCACCTGTAAGGCCGCGTGGCGACCCGGCATCCTCCTTGATCCCTTCGCGGGCGCAGGCACGGTCGCGCTGGCTGCGGAAGCCCACGGCCGTGACTGGATCGGCATCGAGCTGAGCCCTGAGTACGCCGCCATGGCCATGGCGCGCATCCGTCGCGCCCGCGCAGGCCGGCAGCCTGCCGCCACCTCAAGGACCAAGGCCGCATAACTCCTCGGGTTCGGCGTCCTCGCCGATGTCATGCGGCCGCAGTGATCCCAACGGGGGATCGCCGGCCGCACCGCACCGAGGAGGACCTCCGCCATGACGGAACCCAGGAACGGCGGCCACAAGACATTGGCCGTTAAGTTGCCACCGGGTGTTCACGCCCAGTTTGAGCTGATTTGCGGCCTTGAGGACATACCCATGGGCACCGGACTGCTCCGGGCCGTGGAGCTGTACGTCGAGGCCAAGCGCGGCGAAGCCGACTTCGCCGAGCGGGCCGCCAGGGCGGTGGCCGACGCCGAGCGCGCCGCTGCCGAGCGTCGCCAGGCCATCCAGGCTCTTCTGGGCACAGAGGCCGGTCCGCCACCGGCGGAGGGCGCCAAGCCGGCCCGGACGCGGTAGGCGGGCGGCACCTGTTCGATCGACCCGGTAGGGGCGGCACACGTCCGTTCCTACCGGGTCCACCACCTCACCTTTCGGCCTCAGGCCACCGTCTCGCGCCCCGTGCGCGCAGGCCGGTGGCCTGGGACGGAACCGGACCGCCGTCTCAGGCAATGCGCCGATGGTCCATGAAGGTGGTGTACGCGGTGACGATCATAACCGCGCTGTGCATTCCGGCGGATTCCGATGCGCCGCTCCGGCTCGTGGCGGTGCCGGCCGAGAACCTCCAGTCCTTCCAGGACCTGGTGGGAGGCAACATCGAGCCGGTCGAGCTGTACCGGCCGAACGGCACGATGTACCTGAACGAGGAGGGAAAGATCCAGGGGCTCCGGCCCAATCCTCGGGCCACCGTGCTCGCCTCAGTCCACAACCGCTTCTTCCGCGGCCAAGACTTCGTGGCCGGTGACGCCATGGTGGTCGGACCGCTCAACGGTCTGAGCCTGGACACCACCATCCCGGCCCGATACGTCGAGCTGTGGACCGAGGCCAAGGCCTTCCGAGTCCAGAAGAAGCGCGCCGGAGCCAAGCGTTGGAACGGCAGCCGACGCACGTTCGACGACGTCCTGATCGCCTACGTCTACGCCAAGCGGTTGGCGCAGCGTGAGCCGGACGTCGAGGACGTGCGGGTCGTGCCGTTCAGAGTGCCGGAGCCGGCTCCGGTCTCGCCGCCAGCGCCGCTGTCGTAGGCGGCGTACGGCAATCTTATCCACCTGAGGCGGGATCGATGCAGACTCGTGTATCGATCCCGCCTCCCAGCTTCCTAGAAGACTCTTTCTCAGTTTTGGATCTCAGTTTTGAATTGCAATTGTGGAACAGGAGGTAGATAGTGAAAAAGTAGGAGTACACAGAGAATGCAAGAAAAGAACCTACAAAAGCTAGCGGGCCTGCTTCGCGGTCATCGTGCCGCACGCGGCATGACCACTCGCCAGGTGGAAAAGATCAGCGACGTACCGGTCGTTACCTTGTCGCGCCTGGAGCAGGCCGAAGTGGGCCGGCCTGATCCAATTTACCTGCTTCGCTTGGCGAAAGCCTACGATGTGCCGGCCAGCGACTATTTCGCGCTCGCGGGCTACCTCCTGCCTGAAACTCTGCCGGAGCTGGAGGTCTACCTGTGCGATAAGTACGGGCTGACCAAGGAGCAAGCCCGGCAGCTAGAGGAAATCTACGAGGCCATGACCGAGAGGTGGGCCAAACTATAACGATAGCTAAAATGAGGGAGACCATCGGTATGAAGAACATCATCGTTCGACTACGCGAGTTGGCACCGACCGGCCCTGCTCGCAGCCCAGAAGAAGCGCGCGAGGCAGCGCAGCGTCAAGCTCGCGTTCTGCTCGAAGCAAGCGGCATCACGAGACCGCCCGTCCCGGAAGCAATTATTGAGAACCTGCCGCGCCTTGTTGTCCACGAAACCCTCGCGCTGACGCGCCCGGCTGACCTCTCCTTCGTTAACGGCACCTGGCTCATGCTGCTGAACGGCCTGGAGCCGCTGGTTTGGCGACGCTGGACGATGATGCACGAGCTAAAGCACATCCTCGACCACCCCGAGGTGGAGACCGAGGGTCTGCGCATGATCCCGGATGCTCCTACACGCCAAGCCCACAAGGCTGCGGAAGGCACAGCCGATACCTTCGCGGCCTCGGTACTCATGCCCCGACCCTGGGTAGAGCAACTGTGGCGTGACCGCAACATTCACGAGGTCGCCTTGCTCGCCTGGTTCTTCGGTGTGTCGTTCGACGCCATGCGCCGCCGCCTCGAGGAGTTGGAGCTCCTGCCACGGCGTACGCGGCATCCTCGGGGGATCTTGGTCTGATCCGGTCACCCAGAGACTTCGGTGAGACCCGCAGAATAAAACCAATAAGAGAACGATAGGAGGGGCCTATAGGACGTAAGAAGAAGCTAGGGAAACTGGTTCGGAGGAAGCTACTGCCCGATGAACGAATATCCCTGACTGAAGAAGGTAAGCAAAACATGTTGAACTATTTGAGGATCTTGATCGAGATGGAGGCGGAGGCAGACTACAAGAAAATAAACGAGAATGATCATGAGTGAAGAACGGCCGATTGAACAACTAGTCGCGAGTAACGAACCGTGGATGCTTCTGGTGGCACGAGTATCCGATCCTACTCAAATACCTGCCTTGCCGGGCCAGGAGAGACGTGTAAGAGCGTATGCTATCAGGC
>NZ_JADWYX010000179.1 GCF_016786355.1 Frankia sp. AgB1.9 | reverse complement strand
CAGACCAGCGCCACCCACAGACGGGGTTTTATGGCACTGACTTCTATGGCACGCTGTTGAGTTCTCAAGGAGCGGACACGCTCGCTGCCACCGCTCGCGCGGCTTTCACGAAGTGACCCGGACTCACCGGGTATCGCTCTGGACCGTGGCCCCCAGATCGCTCTGGCGGCTCGTTGTCCGGTGTTACCGTACTGTTTCCGGTGAGAGTCTGTCAAATTTCCTCGGTGTGAGGTGTTTTGCGCTCTCACCAGCTCGCCAGATCCTTCGGCGGAAGTTCGTGGCCCTTCTGGAGAGCCGCCCGAACTTTCGCTTTTCAGGTTAGCGAGCCTTCTTGCTAGGTGTCAAATCGCCCCGACTTGCGTCGGCGACCGCCACTTCTTGCCCTATCCACAGCGAAGAAGCCAAATCCAGACCAAAAGGCCGGAGGCGTCTCCAAGTGCTGAGTTTGCCCAACGGAAGGTGAGGGCCCGCTTTGCGGGCTTCACTACCGGGGCTTCGTCAGAACCATACTCCCAAGCTTCGGTCGATCCGTCACCGGGGGTGTCACCGCCCGACTGCCGTGCCGATCCGAGCCCTGCCAGCGCAGTGCGCCGTAAGGAGCAGCGGTCGCTAACTGTACACAGACTCGCGGCCGATGTCGAGGCTCCGGCCGTGACGCCCGCCACTCCCCTGGCTCGGCCGCCGCCACGCCAGCCGCCGGCTCCGCCCGGAGCATGGCCCACGCTGGTTACGACGAGCCAGCCGGGGCAGCTTCCCGCCGCGGCGGGGGCCGAGAGTCCGGGGACAGCGAGAGTCCAGAGACAGCGAGGCGCCTGATCGAAGCGACAGCGCGCCAGACCCGTGGTCCCGGCATGCTGGCAGGGATGACCAACTCGCCCTCCCGCCAGCTCGGCGAGCTGCGCTGGCCCGAGATCGACGGCCCGCTGCCGATCGTCCTGCTTCCCCTGGGCAGCACCGAGCAGCACGGGCCGCACCTTCCGTTGGACACCGACACCCGGATCGCGGTGGCCGTCGCGGCGGCGGTGGCGGCGCGGCTGCCGGGGGCAATGGTCGCGCCGGCCCTCGGCTATGGCGCGAGCGGCGAACATGCTGGCTTCCCTGGCACCCTCTCCCTCGGCACGGCCGCCCTCGAGATGGCCCTCGTCGAGCTTGTGCGGTCCGCGGACGACACGGCTGCCGGCGTGGTGCTGGTCAACGGCCACGGCGGGAACGCGACCGCGTTGAGGGGGGCGGTCCGCCTGCTGACCGCGGAGGGCCGAAGGGTGCTCGTCTGGGCGCCCCGGGCGGCGCTCGCCTCCGCCGTGGGCGTCCCGCGCGCCGCCGGCGACCTTCATGCGGGTCGCGCGGAGACGTCACTGATGCTGCACCTGGCACCGGAGCTGGTCCGTCCGGAGGCGGCGACTCGCGGCCCGAGCCCGACGCTTTCCGATCTGGTCGGGCTTGGTGTCCTGCCTCTCAGCCCGTCCGGCGTGCTCGGCGACCCGACCGGGGCGAGCGCCGCGGAAGGCGCCGCGTTGCTGGACGTGCTCGTCTCCGACGCAGTCGGCACCATCCAGTCCTGGCCCGCAGCGCGCCTGAGCTCCAGGCACCCCGACATACGGAGGGACCGATGACGGCGCCGAGCACCCCCGACCAGGCAGCGGGCCAAGAACCAGCACTGAGCCAAGAACCAGCAGTGGGCCAAGAACCAGCGGCGGGCCAGGAACCAGCCGACGACGCGCCGGTTGCTCTGATCACCGGAGCGGCGCGCGGCCTCGGCGCGGCCGTGGCCAGAGCACTCGACGCCGCCGGCTATCGGCTCGTCCTGGTCGACATCGCGGTGGACAGCGCCGGCCTCGAGACCAGACCCGCCGTCGACGAGAACGCCGGCTCCCCCCCTGACGCCGACCCCGCTGACGCTCCGGGCCCCGCGGCTGGCGACCGCATGCGTCCCTATCCGTTCGCGACCCGGGCGCAGCTGGACGAGACGGCCGCCGGATGCCGAGCGGCGGTGGCGGTGCGCGCGGATGTCCGGAGCCAGGCCGAGCTGGATGCCGCCGTGCGCCTGGCGCTGGACCGGTTCGGCCGGCTGGACGCCGTCGTCGCCGCGGCCGGCGTGATCGCCGGCGGCCCCCCTGGTTGGGAGACCGACGACGACGCGTGGCGGCTGCTGATCGACGTCAATCTGACCGGCGTTCTCACCACCGCCCGCGCGACCATTCCGGCGCTGCTGCGCGCGCCAGCCGGACGGTTCGTCGCGGTGAGCTCAGCGGCCGGTACCCGCCCGCTCGCTCGCCTTGCCGCCTATGCGGCGTCGAAACACGGGGTGATTGGTCTGGTCCGCAGCATCGCGGCTGATCTGGCCGGCACGACCGTCACCGCCAACGTCGTCTGCCCCGGCTCGATGGACACGACGATGCTCGCCGAAACCGCGACCGTGTACGGCCTCACGGATCCAGGCGAGTTCGCCCAGCACGCCTACCTGCGCCGCCTGCTCGACCCCACCGAGGTCGCCGCCGCCGCGGCGTTCCTCTGCTCCCCCGCCGCCGGTGGCCTGACCGGCGCGGTCATCCCCGTCGACGGCGGCTTCACCGGTTGATCGTGCGCAGACGCGCCGGGAGCGGAAGAAGGACCACATGACCATCGGACACGGCCAGGTGAGCGAGCTCACCCAATGACGGACACAAACGAGGCCAGCACTCGCCCCCACGACACGTTGATGTGGGAGGTCCGGGCCGCTCCGGCTCGGCTGCCGGAACTGCTGGCATGGGTACGGGAGCGCGCGGTGCCCGAGTTGCTCACGCGACCCGGCTGCCTGCGGGTCGAGGTCTTCGACGCCTCCGACGAGCGGGTGGTCGTCATCGCGCGGTTCGCCGGCCCTGCCGCCCGGCTCCCGGACCCGCCGGCCGGCCTCCTGCGCCGCGAGCCGCACGCGTGGCCCTTCCGTCACCTGTCGACCCATCGGCCCGCCGCCGGTTGATCCAGACCCGGTCCACGAACCGCGAACCGCCGGCCGCGGTCCGGGTACGGCATGCTGGTGCGGTGCGCGAGATCAAGATCAGGGACGAGATGATCAGGCTGGGCCAGTTTCTGAAGCTGGCGGACCTGGTCGAGTCGGGCGGTGACCTCAAGCCGCTCCTGGCCGAAGGCCTCGTGAAGGTGAACAACGAGGTCGAGACCCGCCGCGGCCGCCAGCTGAGCCGCGGCGACGTCGTCACCCTCGCTGACCGGTCCGTCCGGGTGGGCTGACCCCACCGGTCGCGCGCCGCGTCCTGGCCCGCGGTCCTCGGATGGAGCCAGGGCGCGGCCGGGTCAGCCGACCCAGGCGTACCGGTCGGGGGCGAGGATGAAGGCGGCGGCACCGCGCAGGGCGACATCGGCCGGGGCCGAGCTGGGCTCGACCCGGACGGCGCGGGCGAACTCCATACCGGCGTGCCGGTCGAAGGCGGCCCGCAGTGCGTCCCAGAAGATCGGGCCGGACTGGGAGAATCCCCCGGCGACGGTGGCCAGGTCGAGGTCGAAGGTGGCCGCGCAAGACGCCAGCCCGACACCGACGGCGTCGCCCGCCCGGGTGAGCGCCGCCCGCGCGATCTTGTCCCCGGCGGCGGCCGAGGCCGCGAGGGCGTAGCCGTCGGCGACCGGCTCCCCGTCCCGGTCGGCGCCGCTCCCGACCGCACCGGCCTGGGCCGAGTCCGACCCAGCCGACGGGTCGCCCCCTGTCGAGCCCGAAGCGCTCGGCGCAGCCGAGCCGGACGCGGCCGGCTCCGGCCGCCAGCCCTCGTCCAGGGCCCAGGCGACCGTGCGCGGACCGGAGGCGATCGCCTCGAGGCAGCCCACACCACCACAGACGCAGTCGGGCCCGGCCGGGTCGACGACGAGATGGCCGACATGCCCGGCGTTGCCGGACCGGCCGTGGTAGAGCCGGCCGTCGAGGATCAGACCGCCGCCGACGCCGGTGGAGACGGTCACCGCGAGCAGGTTGCGGGCGTCGCGCCCGGTGCCGGTCCAGTGCTCGCCCACGGCCAGCGCGACGGCGTCGTTGTGCACGAGCACCCCGATCTCGCCGAACGCGTCCCGCAGCCGGGCCCGCAGCGGGAAGTCGCGCCAGGACGGGATGTTCAGGGGCGAGACCTCGCCGGACGGCCACTGCATCGGCCCACCGCAGCCGACGCCGAGACCGGCGAGGCCGGCGTAGTCGTACCGGCCGCCGAGTCCGGCGTCGCCGAGGGCGGCGTGCAGGCAGTCGACGGCCGCCGCGAACGTCACCTCGGGATCGAGGGTCTTCGGCATCGGCCGACGAGCCCGGCCGAGTACGGAGCCCGTGGCGTCGACGACACCCGCGGCGAGCTTGGTACCGCCGATGTCGAGCGCCAGGGCCGCGCGATGACGTCCTGCACCGAGTCCCTCGGCCGTCATCGTGACCTTGGTGGTCGTCGTCGTGGTCACCGGGCCGGCGGTCACCGTCACCCGCTCGGTGGAGCTCGTCACCGTATACGTGCCCGTACTACCGTCCGCCGCCATCGTGCTCAGTCGTCCTCTTCCTCGGTCCTGGATCCGGATAGCGCCGAGGCGTCATCATCGCGCATCTTGGCGGATCCACCGAGGTTGCCGACGGCAATCTTTGACCATCTGGCCACTACGCAGGCGCGATCGGGCCTGATCGCGGCTCCCCGGAGGTGCCAGGGGGCGGCGCCGGCCGGGTCCCGGCGACGGGAGCGGAGTCCTCACGCCACGGGCGCTCCCGTTCCCACATCTCCCAGGGCAGTAGCTGCTCACCGGGCCGTTCGTGTGGGTCGAAGGCGTCGAAGGCGTCGAGATCGAAGGTCCGCACGGCCCACCTCCGCGGATGGGGAACGCACATACGCGACGTCGGCGTCGCCCGCGGGTTGGGCCGGATGCCGCGTGCCGCGGTGGCGTTCGATCGCTCCATCATCGCCGCCGGCACCGCCCGCCGACCCCGATTTCCGGAATCCCGCGAGCCGAGCCTGGGCCCCGGGCAGCAGGACGGCCGGGTCCCACCCCTTTGAGGAGCGGTCACCCGGCCGTCAGGACAGGCCCAGCGATCAGCCCTTGCGCTTCTCGACCTCGTCAGTCAGCTGCGGGACGACGTTGAACAGGTCGCCCACCAGGCCGTAGTCGGCGAACTCGAAGATCGGCGCCTCGGGGTCCTTGTTGATGGCGACGATGGTCTTCGAGGTCTGCATGCCGGCCCGGTGCTGAATGGCGCCGGAGATGCCGACCGCGATGTAGAGCTGCGGCGACACGGTCTTGCCGGTCTGGCCGACCTGGTTCTGGTGCGGGTACCAGCCGGCGTCGGTCGCGGCGCGGGAGGCGCCGACCGCGGCGCCGAGGGTGTCGGCGAGCTTCTCCACCAGGGCGAAGTGCTCGGCGGCACCGAGACCACGGCCACCGGAGACGACGACCTGCGCCTCGGTGAGGTCCGGCCGGCCGGACTTGGCCTCGGCCACCCGGTCGACGATCTTCGCGCCCTTGGCGGCGTCGGAGATCGCGATGTCGACGGTGACCTCGGCGGGTGAGCCGGGGGCGGCGACCGGGGCGGTCGAGTTCGGGCGGACCACGATCACCGGGGTGCCCTTGGTGATCTTGGAATGCACGATCGTGGAGCCACCGAAGACGCCCTGGGTGGCGGTGAGGTCCGAGTCGACCGCGACCGCGTCCCAGATCAGGCCGGAGTCGGTCTTCGCGGCGACCCGTGCGGCGACCTCACGGGAGTCGGACGTCGCGGCGACCAGCACGGCCGTCGGCGCCGCGTCGGCGACCAGCTTGGCGAGCACCTCGGCGACCGGGGCCGCGACGTAGTCGGCCACGTCGTCGGACTCGACGACGTAGACCTTGGCGGCGCCGTACTCGGCCAGATATGCCTTGGCCTTCGCGTAGGTGCCGGCGCCGCCGGTGAACACAGCGGCCGGCTCACCGAGCGAGCGGGCCAGCGTCAGCAGCTCGCCGGTGACCTTTTTGGGCTCACCGTCGGCATGCTCGACGAGAACGAGTACCTCTGCCATTTCTCTCGATACCCCTCAGATGAGCTTCTGCGCCGCGAGGAAGTCGGCGATCTTCGTTCCGCCGTCACCCTCGTCCTTGACGATGGTGCCGCTCTGCCGCGGTGGCGCCGGCTTGAAGTCGACGACCGTCGAGCCCGCCCCCGCGAGGCCGACCGACCCGCCGTCGAGCCCGGCATCGCCCGCCGACAGCGTGGTCAGCGGCTTCTTCTTCGCGGCCATGATGCCCTTGAAGGAGGGATACCGCGGCTGGTTGATCTTCTCGACGACGCCGACGACGGCCGGCAGGCTCGCCTCGACGAGGGCGTAGCCGTTGTCGGCCAGCCGCTCGACGGTGACCTTGCTGGCACCCGGGTCGACAGTCACCTTGCGGGCCTGGGTGAGCTGCGGGAGCCCGAGCCGCTCGGCCAGAAGCGCACCCATCACGCCACCGCGCGCGTCAGAGGCCTCGGTCGCCGTGATGACGAGATCCGGGTTGAGCGTCGCGATGACCTTCGCCAGCGCGGCGGACGTCTGCAGCGCGTCCGAGCCGTGCAGCGAGTCGTCGGTCAGGTGAACCGCCTTGTCCGCGCCCATCGAGAGGGCCTTGCGGATCGTCTCGACAGCCTTCGCCGGGCCCATCGTGACGACGGTGACCTCACCGCCGTGCGCTTCCTTGATCTTGAGGGCCTCTTCGACCCCGTACTCGTCCATCTCGTTCATGACGTTGTCGACGCTGACGCGGTCGACCGTCTTGTCCGCGGCGTCGAGCTTCTTCTCCGCCCAGGTATCAGGAACCTGCTTGACGGTAACGACGATGTTCACGCCTTGGGGCCTCCGTAGCCAACACAATCAGGTGTCCAGTGCTCTTGACATGGTGTCATCGGTCGCCGCGACATGCCCGATGATCGGCGGCGTGACGCTAGCCGCATAACTCACAATGCCTTACCAGATGGGCACTCCTGCCCTCCCGGCGACCCACCCGGCCGGGCGGCGGCCGGTCGGTCGGGGTGTGGCGGGCCGATTTCGGATCACAGATCGCCATCGGACCCGACCCGCCAACGCACACGAGTGCGTAATCCCGCTTTACCGGTTCAGGGGTCGCGGTGACCGCCAAGGTGAGCGGTCTTACACACCTCAGTGCCAGTCCCGGTGGCCCTGCTCGGCCGCGCCGGACGGCACCTGCGGGCGACCGGTGCCGAGCTCAATTAGTGCACCTTTCGCGACTGGATGTCCGTTTGTGGGGCAACCAGAGGGGCGTTGTCGTCACAGAACCGAGCAGGAACCGCGACACGCGGCTACCCGAGCCTGTGCATTCGCTTGGGACTATGCACACTCTCTCGGAGAGAAGTCACGAGTCCACTACTTTCTGGCCCTGGATACGCGTCAGGCGACGGCTCTCCCACTTTCAGTAACAGGATTCGATCCCGGGGGTTCGATGTCCAGCTCCACGCCTGCCAACGACGACCCTGCAGCATCAACCGTGTTCGACCGCCTGCTGCGTGAGACGGGTATGTCTGACACCCGGTTCGCCAAGCAGGTCAACAGCCGGGCTCGCCACCTGCGGCGGATCGAGCTCGGCCTGGCGCGCACGACCGTGGGGCACTGGCGGCGGGGGATGCGGCCCCGGGACCCGATGGTGGCCGAGCTGGCGGCCGCCGAGGTGTCGGCGCTGGTGGGCTACCCGGTGCTGCCGGCCGACCTCGGCTGGCGCGGCGAGCACTACGGGCGCGAGGACCTCGGACTGAACGTCGCGGACGCCCCGGTCGAGACCGTCAGGACGCTGGCCGGGCTCACGGGTAGGGACATGCGACGTCGCGACATGCTCCAGGACGGCCCGGCCTTCGTCGCCAGCGCGTTCGCCGAGCCGGTGCTGTCGAGCATCACCGGTGTCGTCCGGCGGGCCATGCAGCTGAGCACCGAGGTCTCGACCAGCAGCGCCGCCATGATCAGGGACATGACGGAGACCTTCCGGCGGCTGGACGCGCGGTTCGGCAGCGGGGAGATCCGGTCCCAGGTGGTGACCTTCCTGCACGACCGCACCCGGGCCGCGATGCGCGACAACCCCGACGCCGACCTGTGCGGTGCGCTGGCCGAGCTCACCCAGTTCGGCGGCTGGCTCGCGCAGGACAGCGACCGGCAGGCGCTCGCGCAGCGCTACTACATCCAGGCGCTCAGCCTCGCCGAGCACGCCGACGACGCCCAGTTGGCCGGGCGGGTGCTGGCCGCGATGAGCGACCAGGCCGCGCGGCTCGGCTACGAGCGCCAGGGCCTGTCGATGGCGCGGGCGGCCGTCGACCGCGCGCACCGCAAGGCCGCGCCGACGGTCGAGGCGATGCTGTACGACAAGCACGCCTGGGCCTGTGCGCAGGCAAAGGACGAGGCGGGCTGCGTCGGGGCGCTGAACGCGATGGAGCGGGCCATCGGGCGCGGCGCGGACGCCGACGAGCCGGCCTGGGCCGCGCACTACAACGCGGGCGACGTCGCCGAGTGCGTCGGCCACTGCTATCTGCTGCTGGACCGGCCGGAGCGGGCCGCCGAGCATCTGGTCGAGGCCCGGGTGCTGCAGGACGCGAGCCGCGCCAGGACCCGCAGCTACGCCGAGGCGGACCTCGCGATCGCCTACCTGCGCAGCCAGTCCCCCGACCTGGAGGCCGCGCTGGATGCCGGCCAGCGTGCCGTCGAGTACGCCGGGCCGGTGTCGTCGGTCCGGGTCACCGACAAGCTGCGCGAGCTGGACAGCGCCTTCGCGCCCTACCGGGCCGCCTCGGCGGACGTCCAGGAATGGCGCGCCGACGCGGCCCAGATCGTCGATCGCTTCCCGACGTCCCGCAGGCCCGGCCCACTCGACTGAGCCTTCGCCCGGAGGCCCGTCGGGCCGGACGGGTGTGACAGTGATCTCGTCGGCGCGGCGCGGGGGCCGAGTGTCATGGAGCCGCGCGAAACGGGCACTCTGGTCACGTGGTGACTTCGGGGGAGAGCCCCGGCAAGACAGCCGCCGACGTGGCGAATGACCGGACGGCCGACGGGACCGCGCTCGGCGCCGAGGACGACGGCCGGCGGCCGCATACGGGCCGCATGGTGCTCGGCTGGCTGACGTGGCTCGTGCTGGCCGTCCTGGCGCTGCTCGCGCTGGGCCGCCTGACGCACCTCGACGACGCGCTGGCCTACCCGTACTCGGTGGTGAACGCGCTGACGCCGCTGGTGTACCTGCCCGCGTACGCCGCACTGGCGGTCGGCTTCGGGCTGCGCCGCAACCTGCTGATGCTCGCCGCCGTGCCGCTGATCGGGCTGCACCTGTTCTGGACGGTGCCGGAGCTCTGGCCGAGCGGCCCCGACGATGTCCCCGCCGGCGCCGTCTCGGTCCGCCTGCTCGCCGCGAACCTCCAGTACTCGAACGCCCAGGCTCAGGATCTCGCCCCGCAGATCGCGGCCCAGCACCCGGACATCGTCGTGCTGGAGGAGGTCTCCCCGCTGACGTTCGCGGGCGTCGACGGCTCCGGCGCGCTGAAGCCCTACCCGTACCACGTGGTGCACAAGGACCTGGGGGCGTTCGGGTACGCCGTCTACTCCAAGTTCCCGCTGTCGGCCGTCAGCGCGCCCGTGGTCGGCGGCGAACCGATGGCCCGGATGACGGTCACCGTCGGCGACGGCCAGCGGTTCGAACTGTTCGCCGTCCACACGATCTCGCCGACGACCACGGCCTACACGAAGCGTTGGCGCACCCAGCTGGACCAGCTCGCCGCCGACGTGCGGAGCTCCCCGCTGCCGGTCGTGCTGGCCGGCGACTTCAACGCGACCCGGGATCACCGCCCGTTCCGCCACCTGCTGGACTCCGGGGTCAGGGACGCCCATGACGTCACCGGCGCCGGGTGGCAGCCGACCTGGCCGGCCGATCTGACCCTGCCGCCGGTCATCCGGATCGACCACGTGCTCGCCTCGCCGGCGTTCGCGATCACCGGCTACCACCGCGGCGGCAACGACGGCAGCGACCACCTCCCGATCATCGCCACCCTGGCGCTGCGCCGGCCCTGAGGCTGGTCTCCCCCTGACCCTGGATCGGCGCTGGCTCCCACATTTCGGCGCCAGGCCCGAACCAGGTTGGAGAGGGCGCCCAGCGCCCGATCCGGCGGGGCGGCCGAAGGGCGCTCCGCGCCCGGTTCCGGCCGACCGCCCTACCGCTGGGCGCGCAGCACCAGGAGCGACGACCAGGGGGCACGCAGGGTCGCGCCGGCCGGGTAGGTCGCCAGCGGGCGGCGCGGGTCGCCGATGGCTGCGCGGGCCCCGTCGAGGTCGGGGGCGGTCGAGTCGAGGAGCAGGTCGTACCGGGTGGCCCACGGGTCACCGGGCAGACGGACGTCCAGGTCCTCGCCGCCGGGGTGCAGGACGAGCAGGAGGCTGTCGCCACTGGCCGGCGTCCCGTCCGGGCCGAGCCAGTCGAGGCTGTCCCCCGCGATGAACGCGACGACGGTGGCCGGGTCCGGCGCGTTCCAGTCGGCGTCGGACATCTGGGCGCCGTCGGCGAGGAACCAGGTCATGTCGGCCCGATGCGCGACGGTCGACTGGCCGCCGTGGAAGAACCGCGGGCGGCGCAGCGCGGGCGAGGCGCGGCGCAGCGCCAGCAGGCAGGCGACCAGGTCGGGCAGGCCGGGGTCGTCGCCGGCCGGGTCGGGCGCCGGGGCGCGCGTACTCCGCTGGTCGGCCGCGCCGGTCCTGGGGTCGGTGGCCGCCTCGCCGCCGGCCCGTGGACCGGGCCCGTCGTCGGCCGGGCGGTCCGAGCGCCGCGGCCACCGGCCGCGGCCGGTCCTGCGCCGCGGCCAGCCGAGCCAGGAGACCGGGTTGTCCTGGCAGTAGGCGTTGTTGTTGCCGCCCTGGGAGCGGCCGAGCTCGTCGCCGGCGACCAGCATCGGCACCCCGGCCGACAGCAGCAGCGTGCTCAGCATCGCCCGGCGGACCCGGCGGCGGCGTTCCAGGATCGCGGGGTCGTCGGTCGGCCCCTCGGCGCCGTGGTTGGACGAGCGGTTGTGGCCCTCGCCGTCGTGGTTGTCCTCCAGGTTCGCCTCGTTGTGCTTGTGCTCGTAGGAGACCAGGTCGGCGAGGGTGAAGCCGTCGTGCGCGGTGACGAAGTTCACCGACGCGCTCGGCGACCGGCCGGCGTGGTCGAACAGGTCGGACGACGCGGTGATCCGGTAGCCGAGGTCGGCGGCGCTCGCCGCCCGGGCCGTCCACGTGTCCCGGACGGTCGCGCGGAACCGGTCGTTCCACTCGGCCCACGGCGGCGGGAACGCGCCCACCTGGTAGCCACCCCAGCCGACGTCCCAGGGCTCGGCGATCAGCTTCGTCTGGGCCAGCACCGGGTCCTGGCCGATCGCGGTCAGCACCGGTGCGTCGGGGTCGAACGCGTCCGGGTTGCGGGCCAGCGCCGCGGCCAGGTCGAAGCGGAACCCGTCGACGCCCATCTCCGTCACCCAGTACCGCAGCGAGTCGCAGATCAGCCGGACCACGTGCGGCGAGGTGACGTTCAGGGTGTTGCCGCAGCCGGTGACGTCCCGGTAGCGGCGGGCGTCGGTCGGCTCCAGCCGGTAGTAGGCGGTGTTGTCGAGGCCTCGCATCGACAGCGTCGGGCCCCGTTCGTCCTGTTCGGCTGTGTGGTTGTAGACGACGTCCAGCAGCACCTCGAGACCGGCGTCGTGCAGCGCGGCGACCATCGCGCGGAACTCGGTGACCGGGTCGTCGGTGGCCGCGTAGCCCGGGTGCGGGGCGAAGAAGCCCAGCGAGTTGTAGCCCCAGAAGTTGCCGAGCCCGCGTTCGGTGAGGACCGGCTCGGAGACGAAGGCGTGCACCGGCAGCAGCTCGACGGCGGTCACCCCGAGCCCGACCAGGTGCTCGACGACGGCCGGGTGGGCCAGGCCCGCGTAGGTGCCCCGCAGGTGCCGCGGCAGGGCGGGGTGCAGCTTCGTGAAGCCGCGGACGTGCAGCTCGTAGATCACCGTGTCGGGCCAGGGCGTGCCGGGCCGGTTGCGGGTCGGGTCGGTGACCGTCGGGGCACCTCCGCGCCGGGCGGTGGGCACCGGGCGAGCGGCGACGGTGCTCGGTACCGGGGTGACGACGCCGACCGGGACGTAGGGCGCCGAGTCGGTCCCGTCCGCGAGATAGCCGTACGGGTCGCCGTCGGCGTAGCCGAAGATCGCCTGATCCGGGACCAGCGTGCCCTCGACCCGCCGGGCGTACGGGTCCAGCAGCAGCTTCGCCGGGTTGTAGCGCAGGCCGCGGGCCGGGTCGTACGGCCCATGGGCGCGCAGGCCGTAACGCTGACCGGGCCGGACCCCGCGGACGTAGCCGTGCCAGACGCCGCCAGACCGCTCGGGCAGCCGATACCGAACCTCGCCGTGCTCCGCGTCCAGCAGGCACAGCTCGACGGCGTCGGCACCCGGCGCGACGACGGCGACGTTCACGCCATCGGCGTCGGGAGTGACCCCGAGCGGGACCGGCGCACCGGGCAGCACGAGGGGCAGCGCCGGGTCCGGGCGCGTGAGACCTGAGTCGAACGTGTACGACACATCGGCGACGCTAGTGGAACAGACTGATCGCCTCCGGGTGAACGGCTCGCCTGTGGACAGCAATGTGCGATCCACAGGGCCCGCGCTCGACGGCGGGCCCGATGAGATCGTGAGATCCGTCACCCAGGGGCGGCCGGCAGGTGCCGCGGCGGGGTGCGATGTTCCACGGACGGGCCCGGGCGACGGGCGCGGGTGATGGCGGGATGAGGAGGTCGGCCGGTGGCGGTCGTACGGCTAGAGGTCGCGGACGGTGTGGGGACGATCCGGCTGGATCGGCCGAAGGTCAACGCGCTCAACGCGGAGCTCACGGCGGAGCTGCGCGTGGTGGCGCTGGAGGCGTCCCGGCGCGACGACATCCGCGCGGTCGTGCTCTACGGCGGCGAGCGGGTGTTCGCGGCGGGCGCCGACATCAAGGAGATGGCCCCCATGGACGTCGCCGCCATGTCCGGGTGGGCGACCGACCTCACCCAGACGTTCGAGCTCGTGGCGCGCATCCCGAAGCCGGTCTTCGCCGCGGTCACCGGCTACGCGCTCGGCGGTGGGCTGGAGCTGGCCCTGTGCGCCGACTTCCGGATCTTCGCGGACAACGCCAAGGTCGGGCAGCCCGAGATCCTGCTCGGCGTGATCCCGGGTGCGGGCGGCACCCAGCGGCTGCCCAGGCTGGTCGGCCCGTCCAGGGCGAAGGAGCTGGTGTTCTCCGGCCGGCAGGTGCGTGCCCAGGAGGCACTGGAGATCGGCCTGGCCGACGTGGTCGTCCCGGCCGCCGACGTCTACGACGAGGCGGTCCGACGGGCGAAGCGGTTCGTCGACGGCCCGGCGCTCGCCCTCGCCGCCGCGAAGCGGGCGATCGACGACGGGCTGGAGATGGGCCTGTCGGAGGCGCTGCGGCTGGAGAACGGCCTGTTCGTCGGCCTCTTCGGCACCCAGGACCAGAAGGTCGGCATGGAGTCCTTCCAGGAGAACGGCCCCGGCAAGGCGAAGTTCACCGGCCACTGACCGCGGCGCCGACCGGAAGCACCAGAGTCGCCCAGTGGTTGCACCTGCAACGAATGCCCCCGGGCTGACGGCCCGGGGGCGGGACGAGAAGGGCGGGCGGGGACGATGAGCGGCCCAGTCACCGGCGCGGACACCATCCTGGGCCAGCCCGCGGCCAGCACGGACCCGCCGCCGCAGGTACAGCTCACCGACGGCCGCGCGCAGACCGTCGGTGAGATCCCGGTGCGCCGGACGCTGCCGATCCGGACCCGGCGGACCGTCGGAGCCTGGTGCTTCGTCGACCACATGGGCCCGCTGGTGGTGGGACCGGCCGCGGGGGCGCGCGGCATCGACATCGGCCCGCACCCGCACACCGGGCTGCACACCGTCACCTGGCTGATGGCCGGGGAGGTCCGCCATCGCGACAGCCTCGGCTCCGAGCAGCTCATCAGGCCGGGTCAGCTCAACCTGATGACGGCCGGCCATGGCGTCGTCCACGCCGAGGAGGGCACCGACCACCGCGGCACGCTGCACGGCGTCCAGCTGTGGGTGGCGCAGCCCGCGGCGACCCGGGACGGCCCGGCCGCCTTCGAGCACCACGGCGAGCTGCCGCGCGCCGAGCTCGGCGCCGCGGTGGCCACCGTGCTGGTCGGCGAGCTCGCCGGCACGGCCTCCCCGGCCCGCCGGGACAGTGAGCTGATGGGTGCCGACCTGGTGCTGCGGCCGGGGCGGACCGTGCTGCAGCTGCGGCCCGACTTCGAGTACGCCCTGGTCGTCACCGAGGGCGCGGTGCTGGTCGCGAACGGCCCGGCCGGCGAGGTGACGGCCAGGCCGGGGCAACTGGCCTACCTCGGCGCCGGCCGCGCGGAGGTGGCGTTCGACGTGCGGGAGCCGGCCCGCGCGCTGCTGCTCGGCGGCGTCCCGTTCGGCGAGCCGATCGTCATGTGGTGGAACTTCGTGGCGCGCACCCGCGCCGAGCTCACCACGTCGTTCGAGCAGTGGGAGGCGCGCGACGAGCGGTTCGGCCCGGTCGCCTCCGAGCTCGGCCGCGTCCCGGCCCCGGCGCCGCCTTGGCGGTAGGGCAGCTCGGCCAACAGCCGGGAAGTGCGATCGGCACCAGACGGGGAAGCCCCCAGCCCTCATCGGGCCGGACAGTGCGGTCGGCACCAGACGCGGAAGCCCCCGGCGCCCGCCCCCGCGGGGGCCGGCCGGGGGGGCCCCCCGCCCCCCCCCCCCCCCCGGGGGGCGGGGGGGGGGGGGGG
>NZ_JADWYX010000178.1 GCF_016786355.1 Frankia sp. AgB1.9 | reverse complement strand
CCCGGGGGGGGCGGGCCACCCCCCCGGGGGGGGCCGGCCCCCCCCGCGGCGCGGCCCCAGCCGTTTCGCGTGTGGCGACGTCGGCCCGCCACCGGCAATACGTGCTGGTCAGCAGATTCAGTGCTGCGAAAAGAAACCCGTACCCAACGTGCGCGCTAGCCCGGCACCCGGATCGGGTATCCGCTTTGCGATGTTGGTACCGTTCCAGCCGGCGACGGCGCTTCTGTGAAGGATGCCCGTCGAGTCTGGCTAGCCGGGGCCGCGGGGATCATCACCGCCGTGGGCCCGTCGTCCTGCGAGGGAGAACGGATCCATGCGTAACTCCAGAATGCGGGCCGTCACGGCCGGCCTGCTCGGTGCCGCGATGGTCGCCATCGCCAGCCCCGCCTGGGCGGCCGACACGCCGACCCCGACGCCGACCTCGACCTCCTGCACCACGCCGTCACCGACGGCCAGCGCGGCAGCGGCAGCGGCCGCGACGCCGTCGACCGAGGCATCGGCGAGCGCGGGCACGACCGAGTCCGCGAGCCCGGCCACCCCCACGGCCGCCAAGACGACGACCGCCGCGCCCTGCGGCATCCTCGGTGGGCTGGGCGAGCTCGGGACGACGAAGACCCCTGAGATCAGCGCCCCCGCGGCGCCGAGCACGTCGGCCAGTCCGTCGCCCGGTGTCATCGTCATTCCGGGTATCGGCCCGATCAACCTGGACATCAAGAAGGACTGCGACGCCTTCAACTCGTTCTCGCCGGTCAAGCTGCCCTGTGACAAGCAGATCACGGGCATCCAGGACTTCGTGCCGAACCCGCTGATCATCACGGCCAAGTGCGGCCCGGACGGCCCGATCTGGACGGTGACGAACACCGGCACGGCCGCGCTCGGCTTCGGCTGGTTCGACATCAACCTCGGTGGCGGCGTCTCGATGATCGCCCCTGGTGAGACCCAGACGCTGAACAGCCACTCGATCGCCGTGATCGCCTCGCCCTGGGACGCCAAGACCAGCACCCTGCTGGTCGCGATCCCGGCCGTCGGCTACTCGACCTGCCCCGGCGGCACCTCGGTGAAGATCCCGCCGATCGCGCTGCCGGTCGCCCCGCCCGCCACCGGCGTGGCCGTCCCGGGCACCCCGCACTTCACCGGCTGACCGTGCGTCTCTCACCCTCGCTCGCCCGCGTCGCGGCGACGACGGCCATCGCCGTCGTCGCCGTGGCCGGATGCGGCGGTGGCAAGGGCTCCTCGTCCGCCACCTCGACCCAGATCCCAGACACCGTGAAGAGCGAGCTCTCGGCCGTGGCCGGGGTCGGCGTAGACAGCACGGTCCTCACCGCCAACAGCAGTTCGGTCGCCGTCTACGCGGCGCCCAGCACGGCCGGAAGCACCGGGACCGTGAAGCTCCACCTCGCCAACCCGAACCAGGACGGCGCCAAGCTGGTCTTCCTGGTGACCGCGAAGCTGCCCGGCTGGTGGCAGGTCCTCCTGCCGGTCCAGCCCAACGGCAGCACCGGCTGGGTCAAGACCGACCAGGTGACGGCGAGCACCACGCCGTACCGGATCGTGGTCTCGCGGGGCCAGCACACGCTGACCCTGTACAAGTCGGGCGGCGTGATCGCCGTCGAGAAGGTCGCGATCGGCACCTCGGACACCCCGACGCCGGGTGGACGGTTCTACCTGGCCGAGCTGCTCAAGCCGCCGAACCCGGGTGGCCCGTACGGCCCCTACGCATTCGGGCTGAGTGGCTTCTCGACCGCGTTGGCGTCGTTCGACGGCACGAAGCCGGTCATCGGCCTGCACGGCACCAACGAGCCACAGCTGCTGGGCCATGACGTGTCGCACGGGTGCATCAGGCTCAGCAACGACGCGATCACCCGGCTCGCCGGAACGGTTCCGACCGGCACTCCGGTCGACATCATCGCCTGAGTCCCAGCCGGTCATGACCGCGGTTTCAGCCCTTGGATGGCTGGAACCGCGGTCTTTTCTCGACCGCTGAAGCCGCGACCGGCGACCCGGCTGACGGCTGCGAACACTCAACTTCGCAGGTAGGAGGGTTAGCCCGGCTCAGCCGGGTAGATGCCCAGAGCCGGTCGCGGGCCCTGAGCCACGCAACCAAGGCCAGGCGGAGGTTGTGGGGACTCCTCCGCCACCGGGGAACCGCGAACGTGCGTGAGTTGGAGGGCTCCGCGCGTCATCGTCGGTCCCACCCGGCCGCGGTCGCGCCGACCCTACGCTCGGAGGGGGGCGTACGGAGGCGCGACCGCGGCGGACGTCCAGAACGGGCGCGGAGCGCCAGCTGGCCGACCGCCCGTCGGGCGCCAAGGGCGCCCTCCGAATGCCTGTCGATCGGGGCGTGGAAGTCCGGAGCCGAGGTCGTACTGGGCTGGCTTCGTGGCTGGGTATCGCTTAGCCGCTCGCCGGCTGCGGTCGCCTACCGCTTGAGACCGCTGCACCAGCTAAGGCTGTGGCTAGGTACCGCTAGGGGCGTTCGCCGCGGACGACGTTGAGGTGGGGGCGCTCCTGCTGCGCGCCGGCCGTCTTCTCCGCCGCCGTGCGGTAGCGGTCGAAGGCCGCCTGAGCACGGCTCTCCAGATCGTCCACCAGGGCCAGCTGGGCCCGGACCCGCCGCTCGCCCGCCGGTCCGGCGGCCAGCAGGTCCGACAGGCAGTGGTCCACTGCGCGCCGCGCCGCCAGCCACCCAAGGAGCAGGCGGGAACGATCCATGTCCGATAGCTCGTCCACCGAGAGTTGTCCCTCCGGATTGCCGATTGCTCGCTCCGGTCGCGTCTCCTGACTACCTACCCTGGGGGCAGTCGCGCTTCGCATTGCGACGTGTCGGCGCCGGTCCGCCGTCGGCTGGCTCGGCGCCCGCGCTGATTTCCACTCCCAGAGTGCCGCACAAGGGCCGGCCACGCCCGACAGTTCGCCGAACCCCTCCCCACCGTGTCATCCTCTCGCGCCCGCCCGGACGCCAGACGCCGCCCGTCACCGAGTGACGCGCGCAACCCCGCCACCAGCGCGCCTTTACCACCGCCGAACGGCCTGGGCCGCCCGTTGCCACCGGCCGCCGCCACCACCCCGTGTGGCGGAGACGACCTCGATCGTCACCGGTCAGGCACGCCGGAAGGCGGTCGAGACGTGGCAAAGCGACCACTGACGGCCATGATGGACAACCGGGCGTCGGGTCCGCCCAAGGAAACGGCAAAATGGGCGATGTGTCGGCCGTCCGTCGCCGCCGGGCCGCCACGGTCTGGCTCGTCAGCCTCCTGTTCGCCGCCCTGACCGCCGCCGGGTGCGGCTTCCCGGCCGGCGACCCGTCCGCTGGCGGCGGCGCGGCCGGCCCGCCCCCCGCCCCCCGGGCCGCCGCCGCCCCCCCCCCCCCCGCGCCCGGCCCGGCCGCCGACGAGCGCTCCGGTCGCACGTCCCAGCTGCACCTCGTGCTGCCCGGGCCGGACACTGCCGGCCCGTACCCGCTGGTGGTCGCGCTGCACAGCCTGTTCCACTCGGCGACCGAGACCGAGGGGTGGGGGCTGAGCCAGCTGGCCCAGACCGCCGGCTTCGCGATGGTCAGCCCGGACGGCATCGAAGGGTCGTGGGACGCGGGCAGCTGCTGCGGCGACGCAGCCAGCAAGGACGTCGACGATGTCGCGTACCTGCACGCGCTGATCCAGCACCTGGAGGCCAACTACCCGATCGACCCGACGAGAGTCCTGATCGTCGGGCTGTCCAACGGCGGCATGATGGCCTACCGCTACGCCTGCGAGCATCCCGAGGACATCGCCGGGATCGCCGTCGTCGCAGGCAGCCTGGAACAGCCCGGCTGCAAGCCGAAGACCCCGCTGACCGTCGTCTCCGTCCATGGCGGCAAGGACCAGCACGTGCCGGGCGCCGGGACCCCCTGGCAGTCCGATCTCGGCGCGCCGATCACCTCGACGACGGACAGCCTGGCGCCGTTCCGGGCCGAGGACCGCTGCGAGCCGGCCACCAGCCCAGGCGACGTGACTGCGACCGGCCCGGACGGAGCGCCCCGCCTGAGCGAGACGCTCAGCACCGGCAGCCCGGCGGTGACCCCGGCACAGATCCGCGCCACGCTGGCCGGGGCGCGGCCCTCCGGCGACCCGGCATCAACAGGGGGGACGGAGGCCGGGTCGGAGCCGATCACGCCGGTGCCGCTCGACTCGGCGACGAACCCGACCGACGCCGTGCGGACCGAGTCCACCTGCGCCGCGAGCGCCCGGGTGGTCGAGTACTTCCTGCCGAACGTCGACCACGGCTGGCCCGCGTCGACCGGCCCGGCCGCCTTCGACACCGCGACGGTCGTGTGGCGCATCCTGAGCGGCGCCCGCGCCAACCCGGTCCCGAGCCGGTAGGACTGCTGACCGGCCGCCTCAGGACGCGGGCTGGAAGGACGCCCGCAGCGACCGCATCAGGCCGTCCAGCTCGGACGAGGAGTCCGCCGGCACCCGGACGATGAGGACGTACTCGGCGCCCGGCCCGTCCACCGAGTGCATCATGTACGCCACCTTCTGGCCCTGACGGGTGTACGTGCCGGTCAGCTCCCACACCGTGGCGCCGCTGACCGGGTCCTTCACGTTGCCGGAGCCGGTGACCGCGTGCCCGGCCAGGGTGTTGAACTCCAGCGCGTCCACCTTCGAGACGGCGGCCGCCCCGTCGGTCAGGCCGACCCGGCGCGCGACGCCGACCATCCGGGGACCACTCGGCTCGACGAAGAAGACCGCTGTGCTGTCCGGGTGGACCGTCCAGGTGCCGGGGTGCGAGAAGGTCGACTTCGCGTTGCTCGCGGTGGCCGTGTAGGCGGCCCAGTCCGCCGGGACGGCCGGGGCCGGCGTGGCGCTTCTGGTCGGCGTCGGAGCCGCGGCGGGCGCACTGACCGTCGGCGTGAGGCTCGCCGTGGCGGCCGTCGTCGCGTCCGCGCTCGGGCGGATCTTCTCCCAGATGACGCCGGCACCGACACCGAGGCCCAGCGCGAACCCGAGCCAGACCAGCGTGATCACCAGCCGGCGCCAGAACAGCGCCATGCCGAGGTCGGGCCGTTCGGAGTCTTCCGCGTCGTCGTCGTCCAGCTCGTCGTCGTCGTTGTCGTCCGCCTCGGCGAAGGCCGCCAACCGGCCCGAGCCGCCCTCCGTCCCGAAGCGTCCGGACGGGCCGCCGCCGGCCCGACGCGGGCCGGTACCACCGCGGAGGGCATCCCGCCCGCCAGCGGGGCCCTCCCGGTCCGCGCGGGGGCCGCGCTCGTCATCCCAGTCCCGGTCGCGGCCGAGGTCGGTCGCCGGGTCGTCGGCGCCGTCGAGGAGGGCCTCGTCGCTGCCGTCCAGCCAGGGGCCGCCCCGGCGAGGACGGCTGATCATCGTCTGTTCGCTGACGGACTCCGCCGGAGGGTTTCCGAACCGGCCACGGGTGCCGTTCCCGCCGGTGCCGTTCCCGGGGGCCCTGCCGTTCCCAGGAGCACTGCCGTTCCCAGGAGCACTGCCGTTCCCAGGAGCACTGCCGTTCCCGGGGGCTCTGGCGTGCTGCGGGGCACTGTCGCTCCCAGGGATCCTGCCGTTCCCGGGGGCGCTGGTACGGGCGTTGCGGCTGCCGGTGTCGCGGCCGGCTCCGCCCGGCGGGCGTGGGCTGAGCATCGTCTGCTCGGCGCGGGACTCGGGGGGCGGCGCGCCGAAACGGTCGCGCGCGGACGGCTCCGGGCCAGCCGCGGCCGCGCGAGGCCCGGTGCCGCCGGTTCGCCGGCGCCCTCCGGTCGCCTGGTCGGCCGGGCGGCGACCGGCCACGGGGGCGCGATCGCCAGCCGGGCCGGGACCCTCGGCCGGCGGGCGGCCGGCTACCGGGCCGCGGCGACCGGTCGCGTCGCCGGCCGGTGGCACCAGCACCTTGCGGCCCGTGAAGCCCGGTCTGGAGTCGTCGCCGTCGCGTCCGTTCGCGGGGCGGCCATCCGGCCCGGCCGCCGGCCTGTCGCGGTGGTCCCTGCCCTGGCCGGTTCGGTCCGGGGCGCCCGGTGGGTACGCGCCGGTGTTCCGGGGGCGGCTGGCCGGCCGGTACGGGTCGTCGTCACTGGCCCGGGTTCCGCCGGCATTGCCTTGATCACGCCGGTAGGGATCGTCCGGGCGACGCGGCGGGGGTCCGCCCCGGTTCGGGTCCCAGTTCGCCGCGCGGCCGGGATGGTCGCCGGCCGGGCCCGGCTGGCGCCCGCCCTGGCCGTTCCGCGGGTTCTGGTCGTCCGCCCGGCGGCCGCCGGGATTCCGGGGGTCACCTGCCGGCCCGCCACGGCGGGGATCCGGGCGATCGCCGCGGTAGTCGTCCCGGCGATAGCCACCTGGCTCATCGGCGGGCCGACCGCCCGCCGGAGATCGGCGTGGGTCAACCGGGCCCGGTCGGCGCGGACTGTCCGTCACCAGGCAGCCTCCCTCCGGGTGTCATCCGGCAAGCCCCCGTCCGGCGCGCTGCCTCAGACCGGTGTACCACGCCGTTGGTCGCCCATTGCGGGAGACCCCGCGCCAGAAGGCGGCATTCCGCGCCAATACCGTCGAATTCGCCGGGATCGACACACACCGCGACCAGGCGCGCCCGTCCGGGTGACCGCTTCGGCACGCCTCGACGCGACCGGTCACCGAAGAACGCGGCGAGCGCCAGGCCGATCCGGCCGGCGGTTGGTGGGCCGTTGACGCGGCATGCCCGATTTGGTGGCGATGAGACTTTTGCCGTTCGATAGCGGCGCCAATTCCCATTCATTCCGTTCGGACCACTCAAACGCTGGTTCGGGACTTTCGTCTACGGTGGCCCGAACGGTCGGCGCCTGCTCGCCCGGCGGATCGGCCTCGGCGCGGTCGGCCGCCGGCCGGGCGAGCGGACGGCCTCGACCGGCGCGCGGCGACGCGGCCGATCCAGCAAGACCGCCAATCCAGCAAGACCGAGGTACCAGCCAGCTTCGCGACCGGTCGGAGACGCCGCGAGCCCGGGGACCGAACCAGAGGGGGACCTATGCGCAACACCCTGCAAGGCTTCAAGAACTTCCTGATGCGCGGCAACATCATCGATCTGGCGGTCGCTGTCGTCATCGGCACCGCGTTCACCGCGTTGGTGAAATCGCTGGTGGACAACATCCTGACGCCGCTCATCGCCGCCATCGCCGGCAAGCCGAGCTTCCAGGGGCTGACCTTCCGAATCCACCACAGCACCTTCACCTATGGACTGTTCATCAACGACGCGATCTCGTTCCTGATCGTCGCCGCCGTGATCTACTTCCTCGTGGTGATGCCGCTGGCCAAGATCAGCGAGCGGCGCCGCAGTGGCGAGACGCCCACGCAGGCGGACCCGGTGCTCTCCGACGAGGCCCTGCTGCTGGTCGAGATCCGCGACCTGCTCGCCGCCCGCGGCACCACCGGTCAGGCCGTCGAACCCCCCAAGGGACTCTGAGTCACCGCCGGGGCCTCCGTGCCGGGCCCCGGAAGGTGAACCATCCCGGCGGCTGTCCGCACGGCGACCACGACCGACAAGCGATCCTGCCTAGATGGTTGTCGGGCAGCCGATAGGCTGCCTGAGACCGCTTAGCGGAAACGTTGGTCGGGCTTCAGCAAGTGCTCAGGGTCCGCCGGGAAAGTGCCTCTCATGACAACGCGTCCCACCTTCAACACCACCGCGGTCGACGGCAACGACCCGGGCGGTCGGCCGTTCGACGCCCGGGAGGGGTCGGAGACCGCGTTCGACCCTGCTCGTCATCCCTCGGACGACTCCGAGTACCGCTCGCCCTGGGCCCGGCCCGACGGCTCAGTGCTGTCGTCGCCGGAGAACCCGGGATTCAGCGCGGCCCCCGCTGGCCCGCCGGCCACCGGCGGCTTTCCCATCGATCCGCCGACCAACGGGGTACCCATGGCGTTCCGGGCGCAGGACGCGCCGAACCCGCCGACCAACCCCGGCCAGGGCGGCCCCTGGGGCCCGCCGCCGGGGTCTCCGTGGGCAGGCCGGCCCGGCGAGAGCTGGTCCGCGCCGCAGTACCCGCCGCCGGGCGGGTTGTACTCCGGTGGCCCGGGTGGCCCCGGCGGGCCTGGCGGGCCCGTCACCGGATCCGCGCGTTCTGGGCCGATGGGCGGCCGGCGCAAGCTGATCGCCGCGGCCGTCGCGCTCGCGCTCGTCAGCGGCGGTGTCGGCGGCGGGATCGGCGCCCTGGTCGCCGACAGCGACCATTCGACGACCCAGGTCGTCAACGGCTCCGGGCTGACCCGCTCCACCGACTCGAACCCGGTGGCGCCGGCGGCCGACAACACCGTCAGCAAGGCCGCGCAGGTCATCCTGCCGAGCGTCGTGACGATCTCCGAGGTCGGCAACAACGAGGCCGGCACCGGCTCGGGCATCATCATCCGCGCCGACGGCTACATCCTGACCAACAACCACGTGGTGTCCGGTGCATCGGGAGCCGCCGGCTCGCTGACGGTCACCCTGCAGTCCGGAGACACCGTCAACGCGACCGTGGTCGGCACCGACCCGAGCTCGGACCTCGCCGTTGTCAAGATCGACAAGTCGGGCCTGACCGCGGCGACGTTCGGCGACTCGGACGCGCTGCAGATCGGCGAGCTGGTCGTCGCCGTCGGCAGCCCGCTCGGCCTGGCCGGCACGGTCACGTCCGGCATCGTCAGCGCCGTGCACCGCCCGGTGCGGACCGGCGACAGCCAGGTCCAGGACGCCAACGCGGTCCTCGACGCCATCCAGACGGACGCCCCGATCAACCCCGGCAACTCCGGCGGCCCGCTGGTCAACAGCAAGGGCCAGATCGTCGGGATCAACAGCGCGATCGCCACCGTCGACAGCGGCAGCAGCAGCCCGTTCGGCGGCCAGCAGCAGCAGTCCGGCAACATCGGCGTCGGCTTCGCCATCGCCAGCAACTACGCGCAGAAGATCGCCCAGCAGCTGATCACCTCGGGCAAGGCGGTCCACCCGTACCTTGGGATCAACGCGCAGGACGCGGGCAACGACCCGACGGGCACCGGCATCGGCGGCAAGGGTGCGCAGATCCAGAACCTCGTCAACGGCGGCCCGGCACAGCAGGCCGGCCTGCAGTCGGGCGACGTCATCACCAAGATCGGCGACCGGACCGTGTCCGACGTCGACGCGCTGATCGCGGCGGTCCGCGCCCACGAGATCGGCGAGTCGGTGACGGTGACCTACACCCGCAACGGCCAGAGCCAGACCGCCAAGGTCACCCTGGCGCAGCAGCCGTCCTCGTAGCCCGACGAGTCGTGACGTGCCGAGGCCCGGCCGGTGAACCTGACCGGCCGGGCCTCGGCACGTCCAGAGCCGCCGGCCGCGGGTCCCGGCCCGGACACACCGGCGCGGGCTCGCATCGCAACCGGCGCGGACGGCCGGGGCGGTGATTTCGTCGAAAAGCCGCGGCGGCGATTTCAGATTCACCCACCAGTACCACACCGTATACACAGGTAATGCCGGCCCGGAACGCCGTGAGAACATTCCGGTAACGATTCGACGCAACCGACGTATAGCGCGACACGGAAGTGGTCCGCCACGAGCAGGGCGTCACGATGATCGAGTCGCTGGGAGGCGCAATCCGGTCCAAACGGACGGATGTGCGAGGCAGGTCCGGTATCCGGACAGTCCACCGGAACCTGGGCGGCCGCGGCCCGGTCGCACCCGAGCCCGCAGGCCCCCGACCGCCGGCGCCCGGGGGCCTCGGATTCTGGCCAGACCCGCTGTACGAACGCTGCCACCACGTGAAATCATCGAGGTCAGCGGGGGGTCACCTAGTTGGATCCCGATGGATCAAGTGCTGCCATCGCCGTCAAGTCGGATGAGCTGTCGAACGCGCGACACGGCGATCTTCGCAAGCTTCACCCTCACCGAACGGCAGGCTCCTAATATTGGTGCGTCCGAGTAAGCGACGGGAGCGGCGGGCGATATGGGCGGCGACGCGGATCTGGTGGCGCGAGTGCGTCGCGGTGACCGTCAGGCGTTCGACGATCTTTACGATCGGTATGCAGACGACGTCTTCTCGATGTGCCTCGTCGTTCTCGGTGATCCGACCGTGGCGCGGGCCGCCGCCGGCACCGCTTTCGCGCTGGTCGCCCGTACCCGGATGAACCCGCTTTCCGAGCCGTCCAGGCTGCGGTCCTGGCTGCTCGAGCTCGCTCGCGGCAGTGCCCTGGCCTGGTCCGGCTCGCCGCAGGCGCGCAGCGTGCCCGTCCCGCACGGCGTCAGCGCCGAGGAGATGATCGAGGGCGCGGTCGTGCCCGCGCCCGCCAGCCTGCACGCCGGCCTCGCCCGCACCTTCGACCGGGCCGCCACCACCGCCGCGCACGAGCGCGCCGCCAACGAGCACCTCGCCGCCCGCAACGTCCCCCGCCCGCGGACCACCGAGGCCGCCGCGGCGCTGACCGGCCCGGCCGCGCTGGCGGCGGATGGCGGCGACGTCCCGGCGACCGGGGCCGGGCTCGCCGACGCCGCGGGTGCGCTCGCGGCGAGCGCACCCGAGCCCGTCGGCGCCGCCGCGGGCCCCGTCGACACCGAGGACGCGACCGTCGGCGCCGGATCGCACGAGGCCGCCGGGCACAGCCCGAACGAGGCCAGCGAGGCGGCCGAGCACGACGTCAAGGCGATACGGGCGGGCTCGGCGCAGGGCCACGCCCTGGAGAGCCTGGCCGAGGTCACCCTCGACGCGGCGGCGAACGTCACCCGTTCCGCCAAGACCGCTGGCCGCTTCAGCAGGAAGTCGGCCGGGCACGGCACGAAGGCCGCCAGGCCTGCCGTCAGCGACCTCGCCGCCCGTACCACTGCAGACCACGGCACGGTCGCCGGCGGGGCCAGCCTCGGCGGCCACGCCGCCGGCGCCGACCAGCCCGCGGCTCTGGTCAAGCGGCCGCTGGGCGTCGCGGCGGAGAGTGCCGACGACCTCGACGTCGACCCGCCGACGCTTGACACCGAGCTTCCGGCGAACGTCCTGGCGTTCGCCCCGGCGAACCCGTTCTACGTCGACGACCAGTTCTACGCGGACGGTCAGGGCGCGCCGCTCGTCCCGATCGACGACCTGGAGATCCGCCACGGTCGAGGCCTCAGCTCCGACTGGCGCACCCGGCCGGCGATTGCGATCGCCGCCTCGCTGGTGGTCGCGGTCGCCGGCATCACCGCCGCGCTCAACTGGCCCACGCCGTCGGCGAACCTGTCGGCCGAGAACTTCCCCGACGCGGCGATCGTCGCGCCCTCGCTGGTGGTCAGCTCGGCGCCGACCGACGGCACCCCGACCACACCGCCCGGGTTCACCCCGCCGGCGGCGCCAGCGGCCCCCGTGGTGATCATCACCCACGGCCAGCCGAGGCCCGTCGTCGACCATCACCTGATCGTCGCGACGACACCGCCACCGCCGTCGGACGCCGGCGCGCCCACCCAGCCGTCGGTCACCCCGTCGCCGACGGCCACCGTCGTCTCGCCGCCCGCGACGACGCACGGCCCCACGGCGACCACGAGCCCGACGGCGACACCGACCCGCCCGTCGCACACCCCGTCGCCGACCGGCGGGGCGCCGACCAGCCCGGTCCCGACCCGGCCCGCGCAGACGACTCCGCCGCCGGCCAGCGGGACGACCCAGCCGGTGACCACGGCCTCCCCGCCGCTCCACCTGCCCCACCCGCCGGCCGTCTTCGGCACGCTCGACTCGGGCAGCACGGCCAACATGTAGCCGGGCGGCCGGCGGGTCGGCCGGTCAGGACTCGCGCAGGTAGGTCAGGACCGCCAGCACGCGGCGATGGTCGCTGCCGGAGGCCTCCAGGCCCAGCTTGGCGAAGACGTTGGAGATGTGCTTCTCGACGGCACCCGCGCTCACCACCAGGTGCGCGGCGATCGCGGCGTTGGAACGCCCCTCCGCCATCAGCTGGAGCACCTCGCGCTCGCGCGGGGTCAGCGTGGCCATCGGGTCGTCCCGGCGGCTGCGGACCAGCAGCTGCGCGACCACCTCCGGATCCATCACCGTGCCACCGCCGGCCACCCGCCGGACCGCGTCGACGAACTCGCGGACGTCGGCCACCCGGTCCTTGAGCAGGTAGCCGATCGAGCCGGCACCGTCGGCCAGCAGCTCGGCGGCGTACTGCTTCTCGACGTACTGGCTCAGCACCAGCACGGGCGAGCCGGGCACCTCGGCGCGGGCCGAGATCGCCGCCCGCAGGCCCTCGTCCCGGTGGGACGGCGGCATCCGCACGTCCACCACCGAGACGTCCGGCCGGTGCGTGGTGATCGCGCCAACCAGCGCCGGCCCGTCGCCGACGGCGGCCACGATCTCGCAGCCCGCGTCGATCAGCAGTCTGGACAGCCCTTCCCGTAGCAGCACCGAGTCCTCGGCGATGACGACACGCACGGCGCCTCCCACTCCTCGTCGGCAGCGAGCCCCGGCCGGTCGGCGCTCAGCCCGTGGCGCCGAGCAGGGCGACCGGGTCGCCGGGCCGGACCGTGCCGGCCGTCAGCACCGTGGCGTAGCTGCCGCAGTCGGTGTGACCGTAATGGGTCTGGAGTTCCTTGAGCACCTTGAGGTCCCGTTCGGCGGTCCGCGGGTTGACCGTGGTCGCGGCACAGCGCCGGATGCCCTTCAGTACCCGCAGCCGGACAGACCCGATGATGATCTCCTGACCGGCCCAGTCCCGCTCGGCCCAGGCCGGGATGCCGTCGAGGTGAAGGTTGGCCCGGAACCGCAGCGGGTCGACCGGCTGACCGACCCGCTCGGCGAAGTCGCGCACGCTGGCGAGGTTGAGCACCGAGACGGCGCGCATCACCTCCGGGCCGTCCGGCCCCCCGTCCGTGAACCGATGGCCGCCACGCGCGGTGACCAGCCGCGGGAGCGCGTCGCCGGAGGTCCTGGCCGTGTCCGCGGCGAGCGCGCCGAAGTACTCCTCGACGGACCTGCGGCCGGGTGCCGTCGCGAGGTCGGCCGACCAGCGGCGAGTGCCTTCGTCGACGGTGAGCACCCCGGTCCGGGGGTCGTAGGCGGTACGCACCCTGGCGAGCGTCTCGTCACGCATCAGCATGAGGAAGTGCCGCTTGCCCAGCGCGACCGGACGGTCCTCGTCGAAGTCGGTGCTCGGTAGCGCGAGCGCGAACATCCGGTCCCCCGGGACGCCGTCGCCGGCGGTGAGGGCCACCTCGTCGAGCGGTTCGCCGGTCAGGCCCTTGACCGGGTAGCGGTAGAGCTCGGCCACGCGAGGACCGGTCGACACGCCCATCAGCCCCGCTCCCTCGCGCGCAGTTCTGTCGGTGCGTCGACGCTACCCGCCGTGCCGACAGCTCCCAGCGAGCCCGGATCGCGGGCCGGGCTCGTCCTCGCGGCCGCCCTGGTCGGCGGTCGCCTGCCTGACCCGGAATGGAATCGGTCGTGCTGCCGACGCGGGTTCGTGCCACCTGGTCGAGGTGTGGCAGAGTCGCGGACGTGACGTCCGGTCGGGCACTCTCGCCGCGACCGCCTGGCTTGCGCGGCGCCCGAACGGCCCGACCTGACCTCCCGGCGGTCCGAGGCGCGCTGCCGATCGCCAGCCGCGGGCCCGCCGCCGGGCCGACACGCCTGGTCCGGGCAATCGTGGCCGGCGGGGCGTCGGTGAGCCTCGCGGTCGCGGCGCACACCGCGGCCGGCGCCGCCCCGCCTCCGGGCTGGCTGGTCCTCGCGGCGGGAGCGCTGTTCGTCCGGCTGGCGTACGGGCTCGCCGGCCGACGCCGGGGCCTGGCGGCCGTGCTCGGTTGGCTCACCTGCTCGCAGCTCCTGGCGCACGCGGCCTTCGTGCTCGCCAACCATCCGACGGGCGGCGGCTCCGGGCACCACCACCACGTGCTGCGGCCCACCGAGCTCCTCGTCGAGCTGGACGGGTCGACCTGGGCGGGCGCCGCGGCCATGGTCCTCGCCCACCTGGCCGCCGTCATCGCCACCGGTCTGCTGCTGCACCGGGCCGACAGGCTGCTGTGGGCCGCCGCCGCGCTGCGCACCACGCTGCCCAGGGCCGCCGCCCGGCTCGTCGGTCCGCTGGCCGCGGCCGCCGCCCGGCTGCGCCGGCTGCTGGTGCTGGCGGCCACCGCCGACGAGGCGAACGGTAGCCGCTCAGACGACCGGAACCTGACCAGCGCGCCGCCGGTACGGCCGCGCGCCCAGCCCGTCGGCCGGTCTGCCCGGCGGCGCGGGCCGCCGGCCGGTCGGGTCGTCACCCGTCTCGCGGTCTGACCAGTCGTTCGCGCGCCCGGCACCCGGGCGCGTCATCCGGCTGATCTGGCCGCTGCCTTGCCTTCTGGTCGCCAGACCACGCCCGTCCGCCGCAGGCAGCACACCGCTGCCCGCGCGAACCCCGGTGGCGTGCCGCGGGCGGCCCACCGCCGCTCCCGCTCCGCCGTGCCCGCGACGCCGTGTCGCTCCGGTTCCGGTCGAGCGGGGAGGGCTCCCATTCCTTGTTGCGTGTCCACCTGTGTGGAAGGTCCCCGATGTCCCGAAAGATGCCCCGGTTCGCCCGAGTTGCCGGCGTCACCGCGATCGGCGCCGTAGCCGTCGTCGCGATGGCGCTGCCGGCCTCGGCGCACGTAACGGTGTCGCCCCAGAGCGCGCCGGCCGGCGGATACGTCCAGCTCTCGTTCAACGTGCCGTCCGAGAGCGACACCGCGTCGACGACCAAGCTCGACGTGCAGTTCCCGTCCGCCGACCCCATCGCCTCGGTCGCCGTACAGCCGAAGGCGGGCTGGACGTACGAGGTCAAGTCCGGTGCCCCGAGCAGGCCGGTCACCGACGACGACGGAAACAAGATCGTCCAGGTCGTCAACGAGATCACCTGGACGGCCACCGGGCCGGGCATCAAGCCCGGTGAGTTCGACACGTTCGTCGTCTCGGCCGGCCCGCTGCCCACCGACGCGAAGTCCGTCAGCTTCAAGGCGCTGCAGACGTACTCGGACGGCTCGGTTGTTCGTTGGATCGACGAGAGCCAGGCCGGCCAGGCGGAGCCGGAGCACCCGGCTCCCACCGTGACCCTGACCGCGGCGAGCGACGGCACGGCCAGCACCACCGCCGCGACGCCTGCGCCGGCAGCGGCCCCCGCCACGGCCAAGGCGGACGACACCGCCCGCGGCCTGGGCATCGCCGGCCTCGTGGTCGGCGTGGTCGGCCTCGCCGCCGCGGGCCTCGCGCTCGCGTCGAGCCGCCGCCGCTCCCACACGGGCGGCTGACCTGGGAGCCGGGGGGGGGGGGGGCCGCCGCCGCGCGCCC
>NZ_JADWYX010000177.1 GCF_016786355.1 Frankia sp. AgB1.9 | reverse complement strand
ACCAGCCGCAGGGCAAGGCGGTCGTTCACACCTCAGATCATGAACCAAGATCCAACCAGCCACGTGAGACACCCTCTAAGGCGGCTTGGTCGACCAGTTCGCGGATGGCCGTGGCGTAGGCGGGCCAGCTCTCTCGGGCGGGGCACCCGCCCAGCCGGCGGCCAGTCGGGGCGCCCGACCAGGCCCGGAAGACGGCATCTCCCGGGACGCTCGACGCCCCCGACAACCATCAGTGATCGCCAGCAACCTGCCGACAGGCCAACCCTCCAGCCTGCGAGCCACTGACACTGCGCATGTCACCGCCGCTAACACCGCGACCGTCACCCCGACCGAACCGCACATCCCAACAACCGCAGCGCGATGGTCTCCGTGAGGGCCCGCATGATGCCCTCCGTCAGGGCCAGCGCGAGGGCCACCGTGATGCCGGGGCGTGCACGCTGAAGGGTTGAACTCGCGGCGACCCGCGGCGCGCCGGGCTCCGGGCGATTATGGCGGTCGCCGTGTCCCGCCGGCCATCGCGATGGCACCCACGACGGCCGCCCAAGGCCGGCGCCAGGCGACGCGGCCCGGACCGCCCCACCCACGCGACGCCCGCCAGCGGCGCACTCCAATGTCGAACCAGCGGCCCCCGACGCCGACCGCTCCGCACCGCAAGCAGTCCCGTCCGCTGCGAGACCCGGGCCGGGCAGCATGGAGAGCACCGTCCAGACCACCTGGCCGCTGGATGATCGGCGCTGACGTCACCCGCCAGCCCCGACGAGGCTCCCTCGATGACGGAATCACTGGAAGATCAACAGATGCTGGTGCACCGGGGAGACGGCCTCAGGGCAGCAGGCTGAACGTCCGGTTTGGCTTGACGACGGTGAAGTGGCGTCTGTCGACCGTCGCGACCTCGTCGATACCGAGACGTTCCGCGCACGCGATCACGGAGGCGTCGACGGTGCCGAGCGGAAGATTCTGGTACCGGCCGACCAGGTCGGCGATGCGAAGCCAGTCGGTGCCTCACAGCGGCCATCGCGCCCTCGTGATCGACGCGATCCGCAGCAAAGAACGGTCCGACCGACCTTGGCCTGGGGTTTTGCCAGCTCCTCCGTGCTCGTTGAGCAGATCGCGGAAGGCGGGCCGACGGATGCCGAGAGGCCAACGACGAAGTTGGGAGGCGCGCCTTCTATCCGGGTGGCCCGGTCGGGTCGGGGGTTGTGACCGGTCCGGTTCGTGCGGCGAGAAGCGCGGCGGCGGTGGCGACGGCAATGGTGATCAGGGCCCCGAGGATCAACGCGGCGGGTTCTCCGTTGGCGAGCAGGTGCGCCTGGGTGCCGAGGGTGGCTGCGGCGACGGGTACACCGAGCTGGGCGCTGGCGAGTGCCCCGAGGGCAGCCGGCTGACCGGTCACTCGCGTGGCGAGGTGAGTGAGCGCGGCGCCGAGGCCGAGGGCGACGCCGAGGCCGATCAGGGCAGGCCGGTCGGCGAGGGCGGCGAGGTCAAGGGACGCGCCGAGCCAGACGAAGAAGACCGGACCGAGGAATCCTTCCGTCAGGGCGAACAGTTGTCGGGCCAGCCTGCGCGGCTCCCCGACGGCCGCGACGGCCAGGCCGAAGCAGAACCCGGCGAGCATGATCGAGACGCGGGTCGCCTGCGCGAGGGCAGCGAGGCCGAACAGCAGGGCGAGGCTGAGCCGCAGTTCCAAGGCGAACCTGCGCCGCTCGGACAGCTTGTGCATCCGCCGCCGCCAGCCGCGGCGCTCGACCAGGCGCAGGACGGCGTAGAGGACGACGGAACAGCCGATGACGGCGAGTGCTCCGAGGGCGGACCGGCCGGCCCGGCCTGGGTCGATCGCGAGTGGCAGCGCGACGATGCATGCCGCGTCCGCGATCGCGACCTGGGGCAGCAGGCGCAGGATCGGGGTTCCGGTCAGGTGCAGGGTGTCGATGATCGGCAGGATCAGGGCGGCGGATGAGGAGGCGAGCAGTACCACGTAGAGCGGGACGTGGCCGGTGTGGAACCCCCGGGCGATGCCGAACGCGACCGGGACCGCGGCCGCGCCGACCAGGATCGCGCGCTGGGCGCCGACAGCTACCGCCTCGCGTAGCGCGGGGTCGCGGATCGGGACGTGTGAGCCGGCGACGAACATGACGAGCGCGAAGCCGAGGTTGGCCAGGAAGGTGAACGTCGGGTCGGTGGCGTGCAGCACACCCAGGCCGGTCGACCCGAGCGCGACCCCGGCGACCAGTTCGCCGACGACGACGGGCAGCCCCCATCGCCGGGACAGTCCCAGCAGCGGACCGGCGAGTCCGGCGACCGAGATCAGCGCGAGTATCGCCAGGCTCATTCGCGGGCTGCCGGCTGCGTCCAGGCGTCCGGGCGTCCGTCGTCGAGGGTTGCGATTCGGCGCGGGTCGTCGGTGTTCTGGTCGGGCTCCTGCGGGGAGTCCGTCCAGCGGATGTCGGGCATGACGTCAGCTTCCAACCGCGCGGCCCGCTGGCGCGACGCGAGGGTCGGGCCACGCCGGGTGTCGTCGATCGCACTTCCCGACGATCCTCAGATGGTCCTCAAGACCACCAACGTCGCGCGCGGAGCAGCGCGGAGGCGACTGTGTTCCCGGTCGTAGGAAACGCAGAATGATCGCGACGGCCCGGGCACTGCGGGTGGCAGTGAGATCGACCGCCCGATTACCCGATCAGTGGCATCTCGTGCCAGGCGGACCATTCGGACGACGACTTCCAGTTCGGCAGGCCATCGTCCTTGAGCCAGTTCCACGCGTGGTACACCCTGCCATCGGTGGTCAGGGTGAAGATTTCCTGGTGGCGGTCGGAGTGGGAACCCGCCGCGACGGTGGCCGCCGTCCCGGCCGGGGCAGAGCCCGCGTTCCACTGGGTGGGAGTAGGCATGTCCGTCCAGTCTGACCAGTTTGGGTCCGGCCAGTACCAACGGTGTCGCAGCCGGCCAGAGGCGCTGACCGCGAAGATTTCGAAATGTCCTTTTGTCAGTGACGACACCGCCACATCGGTGGCTCGCATGTCAAGCCCGCCCAGTTGACCCCAGTCGGACCAACCGGGGCCGGGTATCCACCAACGATGCCAGAGCTCGCCGTCCGCGACGGCAACCAGTTCCTGCTGCCCCGGGGAGTGTGAACCCGCGGCGATCGCGCTCAGCGCTCTGTTCCCGGGACCAGCCATGTGGTGCCAGTTGGACCAGCCGGCTTCCCGGTTCCACCAGCGGTGATGGAGCCGTCCCGCATCGTCGATGGCAAAGATCTCCCAGGCGCCAGACGAATGCGAGGAAAACGATAGGTCCTTGATCGTCGCTCCGAGAGCTGGCATTTCGTGCCAGTCGGACCAGCCGCCGTCCCACCACCGGTGGTGCACGACGCGGCCGATGGCTACGGCGACCTCCTGATGACCGTAGTCGTGGGATCCCGCAGCGACGGCGGCAACCTGGCCGCCGGGTCGCCACATGTTGCTCCAAGCGGACCAGCCCCGGTCCTGAATGAGCCAACGGTGCCATAGCTGGCCAGCGTCATCGACGACGAAGGCCTCGAGGTGGCCTCCCATTGAGGAGCAGGAGATCGGTGCGTTTATCTTGCTCGGGTCACCGGAGTCGTCGCCGAGACGACTAACCCACCGACGGAAGACGATATTTGCGGGATACCGGCGTAGCGCGGCTGCGAGTATTCGCGCACGACCGTCCTCGACAATACCGAACGTCAGCTCGCGGTTGACCTCTCGCCAGAACCGCTCTGACGACGCGTCTTGGATTGGCAAGAGTTCGGGTGGGAGCCCTGCCTCGTCGAGCAGGTGCCGTGCCGATGTCCGGTCGTAGAATACCTTCGCAAGCTCGATGATCTCGTCGTCGTGCAGTGGTTTCTGCGCCCCACCCGTTGGCTGCATGGCCATCAGTCTGCCACTGGCCGGCGACTTAGGACGATCGGGTTGGAGCGAACGCATCCAGACGCATTGAACGGCGCCCTCCAGGGGCTTGGTCAAACGCTGAGGCCAGGTCGAAGGTCGGCATGCCCCGAGTCACCGTCACGGCCCCGCCGACACCGGGTTCCGACCGAACGGTCGTCCACGCCGGGCCTACGCCCAACAACTCCCCGACCATGGCGGCGCTGGAGGGAGCAGACGGATCGCACATTCATGGTCGGCGTCGAGGCCGAGTCCGTCGCGGTGCCGGTGTATTTGCTGATGTTGTTGGGAACGCCGCGACCACGAAGGCGGCCAGGTCGCGCCGACGAGACGCAGGTGGCACGGCAGGCCGATCAGGGTCGCGCCCATGGCGATCTCGACGACTCCGGAGGCAAGGACGGTAGTGTCCTTACCCAGCGGCATCCAATCGGGGACCTGCGCCTGAAAATCCTCGGCGCGAACGACAGATGGCCGGTCGCGACGCTGACGGTGAGCAGATCTGACTGTTCGGTTCTCGAACACGATCGGCGACGTTCATGGCAAAGGGCGTCGACTGTCTTCGGTCGCGAGGCACGGTCGGGGCTGCGGGTCGCGTGCTGCGCCCGATGCACGAGGGCCCGTAGGTGGGCGTTGACGGCCTCTGGCTGTTCGAGGATCACTGCGGGCCCGGCGCCTTTCTAGATGGCGAGTTCGGCATCCGGCAGGGCGTCGGCCAGAACTCTGCTGTGTTCGATCGGCGTCATGACGTCGGCGTCTCCGACGAGCAGCGAGGTCGGCAGCGACCGTAGCGCCGCGACCGCCTCTAACCGATCATGGTCGAGAATGGTCGGAAGGACGCGCCAAGCGGGGGAACCGGCGTCGCCGCGATCATTTCCTCCAGCCGGTCGATGGCCGTCTCCGGTACGGCGGCCGGGCCGAACCCGAACCGCCGCGTGAGAGCCCGCAACACGGGGCCGCCTTTGCCACGCAGCCGCTCCAGTGCTGACGGCGTGTACGCATTCCCACGGCCATGGGCGACAGGACGTGCCGTACCGCCGTCGTCATCGCGGCGGGCAGCCCGAACGCCGGCCGCGGCAAGCCGTGGCACACGATCCTCATCCACGTTGATCTTGTCGGGAGGACCGACCACCCCGGGCGCCCGTTCCCCCTGCGCATTCGGTGATCAAGGATGCCTTGATCACTCGCTGCGCAGGCAAAACGTCGTTCGCCACCCCAATTTGCCCCCTTTATCCCTGCGCAGTTCTCGATCAAGGTGCAGTAGCTTGGCCAGCTAGCCGGATGATCGGCGTCTGCGCAGGCCAGGCGCCCGGGATCTCGGTGCGGCCGTCGGCGGTGGCCTGGTCCTGAGCCGCGCCTCCGCGCGTCAACACACGGCGGGACCGTCGGGCAGATCGACGGCGGTCCAGGCGTGTCCTCGTCCTGGGCCGACGGCTATTACCAGCTCATCGCTGGTGGTCATGGTGGTCCGCAGGCCCCTCGCTGGTCCAGATGAGCTGTTCGTAGTGGGGGCAACCGTCCGGCGGTGCATCGCGGTGGTGGTCGAGGGTGTGTTCGAGCAGCGCGCGGGCCGCGAGGAGCCGATCGGCCTGACCTGTAGGGACTCGATCTGTGCCTCGATCACCCGCTTCCAGGCGGGGTCTGGACGGCTGGCCAGCAGGTCGGCGATGTCGTCGAGGCTCATGAGGGCGGATCTCTGCCAGTAGCGGATGACGGCCAGCCGGCGGATCTCGGCCGGGCAATACCAGCGGCGCCCGGCGGACTGCACCGCCGGGGCGATCAGGCCGCGCTGCTCGTAGTAGCGGATCGCCGACGCGCGCAGCCCGACGCGACGGGCGACCTCGTCGATCGGCACGAGCTCCTCGTCCACCGGCCCCGCCTCAATTGGTGGTTGCGTTCAAGCTGGCTTGAACCGACACGATCGTTCCAAACCCGACGACGCCCACAACGGCGCTGTCCGAGAAGGGGGAATGACCGTGGCCAACGAACAGGCACTCGACTTCGTCTGGCGCCACCCAGACGCCGCAATGATCACGCTGCGGCCCGACGGCACGGCTCATATGGCTCGGATCGAGGTGGCCGCGTTCGACGGGAAGGTCTGGGCCACCGGCACCGGGCCTCTGGTCCGGACGAAGAACCTGCGCCGCGACCCGCGCTGCTCGCTGTTCGTCTTCGGCGCGCATCCGCACTGGCTCGGCCTGGAGACAACGGCAACGATCACCGAGGGTCGTCCGCGCCATCACCTGGACGGTGCGTCGTCCTCTGGGGTGCGGCAGACGGCCTCGATGTTGTTCCCGTCCGGGTCGCGGACGAAGGCGCCGTAGTACGACGGGTGATACTCCGGCCAGAGCCTGGCGGTATGCAGCACCTCCGCCCCGGCGGCGACCGCGGCGGTCTCGAAGGCGCGCACAGCGTCACGGTCTGGCGCGGCGAAGGCGATGTGTGCCTCCCGCGCGGTCCCGGTCGTCGTCACGGGGCCGAGCCAGAAGGTCGGTCTGGTGGCGCCGAACCCGACGACGGTGCCGGTGTCGCGCTCGAACTGCACCAGCCGACTGCCACCGAGCGGAGCAAGGACGGTCTCGTAGAACGAGGCGCTCGCCAGAACGTCGGAGACCTGAAGCGCCAGGTGATCAAGCATGCGATCGAGTCTTGCAGGCCCGCTCCGTGCTAGCGCTGTCAACGGCCACGACGTAGCGTCGAGTGATGGGCGCGAATCCGCAAGGACAGTCGTTCGTCGGGACTGACCGCGGTGGCTTCGCCGCCGCCGGGCTGGTGGAGCTGGTCGAGGGCGGCATCACCGACGACGAGCTGGCCGCGCTCGCGCTCGCCGCCGACCCCGACCAACCGCTCGACCCCGCCGCCCGGCCCGACCCGGCCTTTCGTCGTGGCGGCCCGCTGCCGACGTCGTACATGCCGCCGTCGACGACCGGTCCGCGTGCCCACGGTCGGGTCACGACTGTCGTGGCCCTGGTTCTCGTCACCGCGTTCACGACGATCACCGCCCTGGGTTTCTGCATCACCTACGGCGCGCTCTCCTTCGCCTGACGTCCGGGCGATCAGCCGGAGGCCGGCTGATCGCCCGAACACCGATGTCAGCCGGTGACGCGGGCCGGCTCGGCGTAGGCCAGCAGGGCGGCGCGGTCCTCGGGTAGGACGAAGCCCGCCCTGATCGCCGCGTCCGCGCCAGCGTTGTAGCGCTGCTGGTAGTCGGCGACGCCGCCCGGGTAGAGCTGGGCGATGCGCGCGGCCGACAGCGGCTTGGTCGAGCCGAGCAGCAGGCAGATCGCCGACAGGTTCGGGCCCGGGTCACCCGAGAGAACCTCGACGGGCACGTCCACGGGCGGGGTGCGGATGCCGCCGAGGGCGATGCCGTCCGAGTTCCGGCTAACCGAGGGGAACAGGCCGTCCTGGATGGTGATCCGGGGTGCGGTGACGGGGACCTGGCCCGTGTTCACCCAGACGTTCAGCGCGTGCAGCGCGGCCTTGGCCACGATGTGCATCGGGCCGTTGTTGATCGGTACGCCGCAGTCGATCGAGGCGGCGGCGGCGCCGAGCAGGTGGGCGTCGGCGTGCGCGGTGCCGGGGACCTCCCACAGCCGGAACCTGTCGCTGTCGGGCTGCCGCGCCTTCGCCGAGCCGAGAATGCTGGTCAGGTCCGTCTCGGTCTGGATGTCCATGACTGGCGCGGGCACGTCGGTGCGGAAGGTCGTCGTCGTGCCTCCGATCAGCGCGCTGGAGAGGTCAGCGCTCTTGCCGGGATCGACCAGCGGGAGACCCGCGGCGCCCCGGCTGTGGACGAAGAAGCCGTCGAACTCGTCCGTCAGCGGCTGGACGCCGTTGTAGTAGGTCACCATCGCGAAGGCCGACTGGGACTCGCCCGCGGCGATCACGTGCCGCGGCGTCAGCCCGCCCAGGCCTGCGCCGGCACGGACCGCGCGGGCGACCTGGGTGAACATGTCGAACGAGTAGCCGTCACCGGGGTGGGTCAGTGAGCCGTACCGGGCCGGGTCGATCGTCTTCAGTCCTTTGCCGGCCTGGTCCGAGCCGGGTCCGGGGGCCTGGACGAGCACCTGTCCGCCGATCACGCCGACCTGCTGGGCCGACACACCGACCCAGACGTCCCCGCTACGGGTGATCTCCTCGGACATGTTGTCCCACTCGGGCGCGGCATCGACGCCACCACTGACGTTCAGCCACTCGACGATGACGTTGCCGCTGAACTTCGCGGCGTCCGCCGGACGGCGCACCAGCACCCTGGTCCGGTAGGCGGCCGTGGTGTTGGGCTGGAACGTCCACAGGCCGTCCCCGGTGAGCGTTCCGGCGGCCTTGTAGTCCGTCGCGGTCCCGGCCGCGGCGAACTCGTCCTGGGTGTAGCCGAGCTGGCCCAGATCCTGCGAGACGGCCGTACCTAGGTACACGCCGTTCCCGCCGGTCAGCCGTTGCGAGAGGTCCGCCGCCGGTCCCGGCGGTGGCGTGGTCGCCACCGGCCCGCCGCCGCCCGGCAGGGCCGGGACGCAGGAGGCCACGGCCACCATGCCCAGGCAGGCGAGGATCACCGCCGGCACTAACCGCCAGCGTCGGCTCCGACTGCCTCGGCCGTAGGCCGACCCGGCCGGTCCGGCCCGACGATGGGCCCTTTCTTTGGGGATTCTCAGGCTTGCCATGAGGTGGTCTCCTGTCGACCGTCGCGGGCGCGGCCCGTGGCCATGAAGGGATGGAGGAATGCGCGGCGGCAACGTGGCCGGGCGCGGGGTGAACCGCCGACCGCCTTTCCGGGGATTGCGCCGGGCACGCCAAGCGTAGGTCGACGACGCGAAAAGATCTTTGGCGAATAATCCGGAAATCGGCGGGAGCAGCTATGACCGATGACAACCCAGCTGGTCGACGATAAAACAGTTTATGGCAGCGCTAACCCACCCGCACGACAGGCATTGGCGTCGACGCGGGCGGACTCGAAGCGTAGGCAAACAAACCGAGACAGAAAAGGGGCCGCGAATCTCACTTCGGCCGGAATTCTGGTTAAGCGCTACCGCGTCCCGTCAGGCTGGCGCCCAGGCGATGAGCGATCTCCGGAGGTAGCGGCAGCGGGCGCTCGTCGGGCAGCAGAGCCCGGGCACCCGCGAGGTCATCAGCCTGGACCCGGGCGTGGATCTCGTGGGCGAGTGGTGTCACGTCACGGATCGAGCGGATCCAGGAGGACACGTAGCGCCGGCTGGCCTCCGGGCCAAGACCGATCTGGATGGCGCGCCGGCCGGTAGGGCGCAACTGCAGGTCACGATCGGGGTCCCACTGGACCCGCACCGGCGCCGCCGCCAGCGCCGCCCGCCAGGACTGCTCGTCCGCGTGCGGCCCGGGTTCGAACGAGCTCAGGCACGCCCGGGCCAGGGCCCACAGCAGATCATCCCGGCCGATCTCGACCGCCAGGACGCGCTCCTGATCCGGCTTCGTCGCCCAACCACAGCGGTACATCATCCACAGGAACGATGGCTTCACCCACGTCATCCGGCCGACCCGGAACGGTTCGACGAACGTCCCCGCCCGCAGCGCCGGCTCGGCGATCGCCGGCGAGTAGGCCTGATAGACCGTCACCGTCTCGCCGGTCTGACTCGCCAGGAGCTCACGCCTCCCGGCACCATCAGCGGTCCGCCGGTCGACCGAGCCCTGCCCGCCGTTCGCGTCGATCTCTTTGTGGGTTGTGACTTCTCTCATCTCGCATTGCAGGATATCGGTATGACCCCGGACCCGTCATTTCCTTTTCCATCGGGACGGCCCCGGCGGCCTCACCTTCAGCCGCCGCGTGGCGCGCCGGGAAGCTGGCCGCCGCCGGGAGATGTGGTGGTGTCGACGCCGACGGCGAGTGAGACCGTGTAGCCACTGGTGGTGTTGCCGGTCACGGTGCCCAGTTCGTGGACGCCGCCGTCGTCGCCGAAGACGTTGTCGCTGGTGAGGCTGACTCTGGCCAGGTTCGTGACGGACTGCTGGTAGCCCGGCTGCGCGTAGACCTGGTCGCAGGTGTTCTTGGGGAGCGCGACCTGGGATGTGGCGATGGCCTTGGTGCTGTCGGTGATGCTGGCCTGGTCGGGATAGACCTCGAAATGGATGTGCGGCCAGCGCCCTGAATAGCAGGCGGGAAAGATGCTGGTGAAACGCACGACGCCGTCCGTGCTGGCGACCTGGACGCCGCGCAGGTAGTTCTGGTCCGTAACACCGCTGGAGTAAAGCGAGTAACGACCCTCACGGTCGCAGTGCCACACGTAGACTGCCGCTCCTTTGAAGGGAGCGCTGTTCACGAGGTCGGTGATGGTCAGCTCCAGGGTCATCGGAACACCCTGAGCGGAGCCGGTGGCCGTGCCGAAACTGGAGCGGATGTCGCTGCGGACGATCCCGCTCTGCTCCAGCACGTCAGGGCCGTTCGACCCGTCGCCCGGGTAGGGCCCGGCGGTCTCCTCGGGAATCTCGTCGGCTCCGCCACTGGTCGACGCGGACGCGGACGCGCTCGCCACCGCGCCGGTCGACGCGGTCGACGGGGCCACGGATCCTGCCCCGCAGGCCGTGAGGCCGGCCGCCGCGGCCCCCAGTCCAAGCAAGGTGAGCAGCCGTCGACGGCTCGGCACGGCGCCGAGGTCGAAGGCCGCCGGCTGGACGGCCGCGTCTGGTTCGATTCGCTGGAGTGAAGGCCGTCCCTGCGTGCTTCCTCGGTGGTCCGATGGGTCGTCGGCCATGTGCTCTCCTCTGCCGTTCGGCTTCCGCTTCCCCGCAGCCTGGCGGAACGGCCTGAGTGTTCCCTGTGAGCATCCTGTGGCCTGGCTCTACAACCGTGTCGTTTCGCCGACGTCGACCCCTTGACGGCTGGCGGTACCTCTCGCGCCGACCGTCCGCCAACCCGGCCCTCTGTCCAGCGCCTCGCGGCAAGATGGACGGTCCGTTCAGGCGAGGTTGTCCTCGACGGCGGCGAGGGCGTCGCGGGCGCCCTGGGTCGGCGCGATGGTGACGAGGGCTCGGTAGAGCCGGAGCAGGGCGTCCCGGTCGGTCACGCCGGTCCGTCGGCGGTCGGCGTGTACCGACTGGATCGCGGCCTCGAGCTGGAACCGGCCGGCCGGGTACCCGAGCGCATGAGCACGGCGTAGATAGGCCTCGCCCTCGCGGATGAGGGCCGCGTCCCAGCGCCGCGGGTCCTGGTCGGCGAAGGGCACGAATACGCCCTCAGGCCAGCGCGCGGGAGCGCGGGACGACGACAGGGCGATGAGGGCGGCGAGCCCCCACGCTTCGGGCTCGGTCTTCAGCAGCGCCGCGACGGTGACGGCGAGATAAAGCGACTCCGCGGCGAGCGACTCACCCGGTGCGCCCTGGGCGTCCGGCGCGCCGAGCGACTCCCAGTCGATCGTGTAGGCGCCATAGATCGCCTCGAGGACGAAGCCGAGCCGTTCGGGCAGGTCCGCGCGGGTCGGAATGGCGAACGGTATGCCGGTGGCACGGATGCGGCGCTTCGCCCGGACCAGCCGCTGCGCCATCGTGGCCGGCCGCGCCCGGAACGCGGTGGCGATGCTGGCCGCGTCGAAGCCGAGCACGGTGTGCAGCATGAGCGGGGTCCGCGCCTCGGGCGCGATCGCGGGGTGGGCGCAGGCGAACAGCAGTTCCAGCCGCTTGTCGGGGATCGTCTCCGGATCGACGGCGGCGAACGGATCGATCGCGACGGCCGCCGCGGAGTCCGCGTCGACGGCCGCGTCCAGCGGCAGGGACGTGCGGTGGGCCGCCGACCTGAGCACGTCGCGCTGCCGGTTGCGGGCCACGGTGAGCAGCCACCCTTCGGGATTGTCCGGGATACCCGAGCCCGACCAGGTGCGCAGCGCCTGCTCGAAGGCATCGGCGAGCGCGTCCTGCGCGAGGGCGATGTCACGGGTCGGCGCGGCGAGCAGCGCGACCAGCCGCCCGTAGGAGGTCCGCGCCGCGCCCTCGGCGGCGGCGCGAACCTCGTCGGGGACGCTCACAGCCGGGCTGGTCACTGCCGCGCCCGCCACCCGCCGTCCTGCCAGTGGGTCATCCCCGGCCGTACCTCGACGGGCCCCCACGCGACCGAGGGTGCCTGCTTCGCCCACCCGAGCGCCGCATCCAGATCGGCGACGTCGATCACGAACGTGCCGGCCAGCTGTTCCTTGGTGTCCGCGAAGGGGCCGTCCTGAATGCGGAACTCGCCGTCGACGCTCCGTAGGGTCGTGGTCGCCGAGGAGTCGGCGAGCACCTCGGCGGAGATCAGGAGACCCGCCGCATCGAGGTCGGCGGCGTACTTCTGGAAGGCGGCCATGCCCGCCTGGACGGTGGCCTCGTCGAGCTCGCCCGCCGCCATCGCCTCCGGGTAGTGCAGCAAGATCGTGTAGCGCATGAGACGTCCTCTCGATCCGTTCGATGCTGACACCTCAGTGACGAGCAGAGCAGCAGCGAATCGACAGGCCAGCGAAAGAATCTGGACGTCACCCGCGCGGCGTCGCGGCTTCGGCGTAGCGGGCGCGGGCTGCCGCGACCTCGGCCGCGTGGGCGATGGACCAGTGCAACAGGGCGTCCAGCGGAGCGCGCAAGGTGATACCCAGGGCGGCGAGCTGGTATTCGACGCGGGGCGGTACCTCGGGGTAGACGGTCCGGGTGATGAGCCCGTCCTGTTCGAGGTGACGCAGCGTCTGGGTGAGCATCTTCTCGCTGATCCCCTCGATCCGGTTGCGGATCGCGGCGAAGCGGTGCGGGCGGCCATCGCCGAGCTCGGCCAAGATCAGGACGGACCATTTGTCGCCAATGCGGTCGAGCAGGTCTCGGGACGGGCAGCCTCGGGCGTACGGGTCCCACGTCGGCGCGTCGGTGGTCACGCCCGCCTCGATGGTCACGGTGGCGACGATAGCAGAGCGCACCGTACGGTAAGTACCCCACCTTGAGGTAGGTACTTCCCAATGGAGAGCATCCTGCGTTGAGTGGTGGGGACAGACCCTCCACCACCGAAAAGAGCAGATCGTGTCCCTTGTGATCACCGGTGCGACCGGGCACCTCGGCCGTCTCGTCATCGATCAGCTCCTCGCCGCCGGGGTGCCGGCCGGGCGGATCGTCGCGACCGGACGCGATGTGACCAAGCTCGGGCTGGTCGCCGAGCAGACCGGCGTCACGATCCGTACGGCCGACTTCACCGGTCCGGCCAGCCTCGTCGAGGCGTTCCGCGGCGCCGAACGACTCCTGCTGGTCTCGACGACGACCGTCGGGCAGCGGTACGACGGTCACCGTCGGGCGATCGATGCCGCCGCAGCGGCCGGCGCCTCACTGATCGTCTACACCAGCATCCTCAACGCGGACAGCGCACGGATGCGACTCGCCACGGAGCACCGCGACACCGAGCAGTACCTGCGGACCGGTCACCTCCCGTACGTGATCCTGCGCAACGGCTGGTACCTCGAGAACTACACCGACCAACTTCCCGTCATTCGCCAGCACTCGGCGATCCTCGGTGCTGCCGGGAACGGCCGGGTCAGCGCTGCCAGTCGGGCTGACTACGCCGCCGCGGCCACGGCCGTCCTCACGGGCGAAGGACACTCCGGCGCCACCTACGAACTCGGCGGCGAGGCGTTCACTCTCACGGAGCTCGCCGCGACGTTCGCCGAGGTCCTCGGCACGCCTGTCGCCTACCGCGACCTGCCGACCGACGCGTATGCCGCCACCTTGGCCGGCGCGGGGCTGCCCGCCGACTTCGCGGACGTGCTCGCCGACGCCGACGCCGGCCTGGCCCGCGGCGAGCTGTTCACCGACCGCCACGACCTGCGGGACCTCATCGGCCGTTCGCCCACCACCAGACTGCAGGCGATCCGCGTGGCCACGGCGGCCAGCGCCGTCCCGGCGACATAGTGATTCCGACCCGGAACGCCCGATAGCGGGCCGGCGCGGGCAGCCGCGGCCCGCGTCGGGAACGCCTACCGACAGCCTCGTGACGTCCGGGTGACGGCCCGGATCGGCGGGCGGCCCGCGGAAAGGACTTCTGGGGCACCCCGCTACGATCACGGCCAATCCAACGACATTCCGCCGGATGGTGGGCGGAGGTCGGCGGCCAACGTTTCGGGTTGGCTGGGCGTCGGGTAATGGGGGGTTTCGTTGTCGACGGGTACGGAACACGAGCGCGCGGGAGTGGCGATGAGCAGGGACCGTTGGCTTTCTCGCCTCGCTGGTGGGCGCCTCGTGAGCAGCCGCCCGGTGGGTCGCCTCACGCGGCTCGCCACCCGGGCCTGGTACGTGGTGGCGGCGGCGGGTGCGTTGGCGTTGGTGCCGGCGAGCGCCGCCTCGGCCGCGACGCCGCTGGCGGCGGCCAAGAAGCACCAGCGGAACGGTGGCCACGTCGCCATCGGGCTCATCGTCGTGCTGGTGATCCTCGTCCTGCTGTACCTGCTGTTCCGGGTGGTGCGCAAGCGTCTTCGTGGCTAGCGTTCGGTCGAGATGACGAAGAACAGTGAGACGCCGGGCGCCAACGCGACCGCGCCCGGCGCGCTGGTGACCGGGGCGTCCAGCGGGATCGGCCGGGCGACGGCGATCGCGCTGAGCGCCGCCGGTTACCGGGTCGTGGGCACCTGCCGGGATCCGAAATCGCTCGCCGACCCGATCGACGGCGTCCACTACGTGAGCCTTGAACTGGGTGACGCGGCGAGTATCGAAGCCGCAGCGGCGGCGGCCCTGGACCGGCTCGCGGGCACGATCGACCTGCTCGTCAACAATGCCGGCGAAAGCTGGGTCGGTTCCTTCGAGGAGACCGACGCCGACACGCTCACCCACGTGTTCGCGGTGAACGTCGTCGGTACGGTCGCGCTCACCCAGCGATTCCTGCCGGCGATGCGAGTTCGGGGGCGCGGCCACGTCGTGAACGTCGCCTCGCTGCTGGCGGAGTTCCCGGTCGGCTACCGGTCGGCCTATGTCGCGTCGAAGGCGGCGCTGCGGGGATTCACACTGGCGGCCCGCCAGGAGCTCGGCCCGCTCGGCATTCGAATCTGCCTGGTCGAGCCGGCCTACTACAAGACCGGTGTACGGGTGAACCGAAAGGGCAGCGGGCCGGGGCCAGGCTCTCCGTACGCGGCCGGGTTCGCGTCCGTGCAGAAGGCGACCGCCAAGGGGGACGACCTGGCCGGCGATCCGGCCGACGTCGCCGCCCGCATTCTCGCCGTCGCCCGCGACCCGGACCCGGCCCCCATCCACGCGGTCGGCAGGACAGAGCCCTACCTGCTCCAGGCCCGCCGCCTGCTGTCGAACCGGGCCGTCGAACGCCTCATGATGCGCCGCTACGGCCTGGGCTAGGAACGGCCCGTAAGACGACGGTGGCCGGCCCGGGGCGGGGGGCGCCGCGCCGGGCCCGGGGGGGTTAAAAAAAATGCG
>NZ_JADWYX010000176.1 GCF_016786355.1 Frankia sp. AgB1.9 | reverse complement strand
TGACCGCCCACGAGCAGGCCCTGGTGACCGAGTTCCTCGCCGAGATGGACCGGCTCCAGCGCGACCTGCTCGGCGCGGTGCGCGGCCACCCGACGCCGGCGCCCGCGTTCGACGACCCGGTCGTCCGCCAGCACTACCTGCTGCTCCAGGTCTGGGACCGGCTGTCGCTCCAGTTCGCCTTCCGGCACGGCGCCGACGGCACGATCGCGCCGCTGCCGGCTCTTGGTGGCGGCCAGGGCGTGCTCACCTGCCGCTCGGTCGGGGCGTTCGCGCTCGCCCTCGACCCGTATCCGTTCGCCACCGAGGGCGCCGTCTTCCCGGTCGCCGGCCAGCTGGTGCCCGACCGGCCCTATCGCGACCCGGAGGACTTCCTCGCGACGCTGGCGTCCGCGCCGGCCCTCCAGCTCGACTGCCGCGTCCAGCGCGCGGGGACGGCTGGGTAAGGCGAGCTCGGTGCTAGCCGGTCAGGCCGGCGGCGACGGCGGCTCGGGCCGCCTGGGTGCGGTTGTGCACGCCGAGCTTGGTGTAGATGTTGCTTACATGCCGGTTGGCGGTGCGCTCGCTGATAAACAGCTCCGCGGCCAGTTGCGCGTTGGTCAACCCCTCGGCGAGCAGGGCCAGCACCTCTTGCTCCCGCGCGGTCAGGCTGAACACAACGGGCCGGTTCGCCGCAGGCAGCACGCCTGGGTCCGCGTCCGGGTCGGCGTGTTCGACGGGAGGCAATGGCCGGTGACCGACCGGACCGGCCTGTTCGGCAAGGACGTGTCGGCCGATCCACGCGTCAACACCGCCGGGGCCGAAGTCGAGGCACGCGAGCACGTGCCGCTGCTCACCGACGCCGACCTCGGTCAGCAGGTCGAATCCCATCACCCGCAGCACTGGTGCCGCGGCCGGCCAGTCGATGACGGCCGTGTACACGCGGCGCAGCGTCGCTCGCATCTGCAGATAGGTCCGCTTGAGGTCCGTGACCAGCGCCGCCACCTCGGGGGTGGGCCGCTCGCCGTGCCGGTTACCCAGCGCCCAACGGAACACCACGGCATGGGCATCAGGGGGCATCGGGTCGTCCAGCAGATGGTCCGCGACCGCCTGGACCAGCGGGTCCGCGCGCACCGGCTCGGCCACGTCGTCAACGGCGGCGGTGACCGAGAACGCGGCGACGCCACCGTCGGCCGCACGGACCACGGCGAAGGCGTCCCGTCGAGCCTGCCACCACAGTTCGGCGAGCCTGGCGGTCACCTGCCCGCCGAACCGGGCGGCGATGGCGACGATCTCGGCGCGGTCGTCGCCGCGGGCCTGCTCGGCCGGGTGCGCCAGCATCCCCGGCGGTGCGTACGCATTGCGGATCATCGGGTTCTGGACGAGATGCAGCAGATCGGCGGTGCCCTCCCAATCCGGGCCCTGGGCGAGGGAATCGAGGATGGCCCGGGCGGCGGCCGTCCTGATCGTCCGGACCCGGACCGGGTCGCGCAGCTCAAGGGCCTCCAGGAGCACGGGGGCCGCCAACCCGGCGAGCTCGACGCCGGTAGCGGTCGTCACCGCGAACGGAAGTCCGCGTAGTGTCCGCCAGGCCTGCTCGGCGTCCGGCTCGTCGACGACCGCGGCGAGCAGCGGCAGCGTCGCCCGGCGCAGGACCGACGCCGCCTCGGCTACGGCTCGCTCGGGTGGCGAGAGGCCGTCGAGTATGACCGCGAACAGGTCCTCGACCACCTCGGCCGGCGCACCGGAGCCGAGGGGTAAGCCGGGCCGGCGGGCCAGTGCCTCGCACGCCATCACGACGGCCAGCGGATGTCCCCGCGCGAACCCCCGGATCCGCGCGGCGTCGTCGCCCTCGACCCCGCGGGCGGCCAGGAGCTTGTCGACGTCCTCGGAGGTCAACGGCCCGACCAGCAGTTCGCCGAGAAGCGAGCGCCACCCAGGAGCCGTGCGCCAGGCCGAGTTCGGCCCGCGGCGGCCGACCAGCAGGGTGGTGACCGTGGCCGGGAGGCCGGCGATCAGTTCGTTGCGAATCCAGCCGTCGAGCAGGTTGAGCCGCTCGAAGCTGTCGATCACCAGGACGTCGACCCCGGCGGCGGCCACCCGCTCCGCGGCCGCGACGGTCGACGGGGTGGGACCTCCCAGCGCCGCGCCAAGCGCGGCCAGCGCCCCGGGTGCCGTCGGCTCCAGCTGGCGCCCGTCGAGACTCACGCAGGTCAGCGACGTCGACGCCAGCGTGCCGGTGACGAGAGCGGTCTTGCCGATCCCGCCGGGTCCGTGCACGAACACGGCCGCCGGTCCGTGCGGGGCGAGCAGCGCGGCCAGGCGTGCTCGTTCCTCGGCCCGGCCCACCAGGGCCACCGCCGCGGCGGCCGCCAGGCGATCGGAGACGGACCCCCGCGGGAGCGGCTGGCTCATGCCGGCATGCTAGTGCAGCGCCTCAGTAGTTCTTTGCTGTCCGGCGGCCGTGGGCGTCCTCGCGGTCCGGCCGGGCGCCTCGCCGGCCGGCCCCCCGTCGACCTTAGGTCAGGGACGGATCTCGATGATCCGGTTCACCGGCGTGTCGACGGCACGCCGGAACCGGGTGAAGCCGCCCCGCTCGGCGACGCCGCGCAGCTGCGCGTCGGTGGCCTGGGCTCCGAGCGCCCATCCACCGGGCTGCGACCGCGCTGCCGGCGTGCAGACCAGGGTGGACGCCGAGTAGAACAGCCGGCCGATCGGGTTCAGGTTGGCAGCCACGCTGTCGCCGGCCATCGGCTCGACCAGCAACCATGTTCCGTCGCCGGCGATCGACGCACGGATGTGGCGTGCAGCGCCGACAGGATCACCCATGTCGTGCAGCGCGTCGAAGACGCAGACCAGCGCGTACTCCTCGCCGGGGAAGTCCTGGGCCGACGCGACCTCGAACCGCGCGCGGTCGGCCACACCCGCCGTCCTCGCGGCGGCACGAGCCGCGTCGATCGACGGCGCGTGGTTGTCGAAGCCGACGATCGTGGAGTTCGGGTAGGCCTGGGCGAGCAGGATCGTCGACGCACCGTGCCCGCAGCCGACATCCGCCACCAGCGCGCCCGCGCGCAGCTTCTCCTCGACGCCGTCGAGCGCGGGGACCCAGCTGGACACCAGATTCGCGGCATAGCCAGCGCGGAAGAACCGCTCCACGCCGACATAGAGATCGTGATGATGCTCGCCCCACCCGACGCCGGCCCCACTGCGGATCGCCTCGGTAAGCCGCTCCTCGTCCTTGAACAGCGATGCGGCCAGCAGCATCCCCGCCGTGAGGAACACCGGTGAGTTCTCATCAGCCAGGCAGGCGATCTGTTCCGGCGTGAGATGGTAGCGGCCGGTCGCCGGGTCGAACTCGCAATAGCCCGACGCGGCCTGCGCGTTGAGCCATTCCGTCGTGTAGCGCTCGTCGCATCGCGCGGCGTCGGCGACCTCGGCTGCGGTCGCCGGTCCGGTGCCGGCCAGGGCGCGGTAGAGCCCGAGCCGGTCGCCGACGACGACCGTGACGGCGTGGTGCGCCGCTCCCAGGTCGGTGATGAAGCGGTGAACGAACTCGCCCAGCCGGGCTTCGTCGAGTTCAAGGGAGTCGGTGGCGGGCATGGGCTGCTCCTGGGTGCGCGCGGTCGGGTCGTCGTCCGCGGCCAACTGGCTGGCGAACATGTCCGGCGACGGTAGGCGCGTGACGGCGCTGCCCGCATCGGCAGGACGCTCCATTCGGCGCTCCATCCGCGGATGGAGCGTTCCGCCGATGCGCCGCCCCACGCCGGCTTCCTATCGTCGGCTGCGAATCCACCCAGAAAGGGAGTCGCCGCCATGCGCATCCGTATTGTCACTTTCGGGCTGACGATCCCGGTCGAGTCCTACAACGCCCACGCGGTGCAGATCGCCCCGGAGTTCACTGCCTGGCCGGGCCTGCTCGGCAAATGGTGGCTCAGCGACACAGTCTCCGCCACCTTCGGCGGCGTGTACCTGTTCGCCTCGCGGCGCGACGCCGATCGTTCACGCGAGACCGACCTGTTTCAGGGGCTGTTCGCCAACCCGGCGCTGAAGGACATCACCGTCCAGGAATACGACGTCCTCGACACTGCGACCGCGATCACCGCACCGACGACACAGACGTCCGCGCTTCAGGAGACACCGTGAGCCCCGGAACCGTCCCAGGCCCGGCCCTTGGCACCTCGCGGCAGGTCCGCCTGTAAGGGCGGCTCAGTGCTTGAAGTAGCGGAGCTCGCCGTGCGCCTCTAGCGCGGCGAGTGCCCTGTTCAGGTCGCCGCTCTCGATCGCGGCCAGCAGCTCCTCGTGGCGGCGCACGCCGGCCAGCCGGTCCGTGCCCGACTCCCGGGCCAGGTTGACGCTCATGACGAGCTGCATCTGGTTCATCAGGTTCTCGTAGCTGCTGGTCAGGCGGCTGTTCCCGCCCAGGGCGATCATCGCCAGGTGGAAGGCTCTGTTCGCCTCGACGTAGCGGGCCCGGTCGTCGGCCTTCACCGCGGCGCGCATCGCGGCGACGGCCGTCCGCATCGGCGTCAGCAGGTCGGGGGACATCACCGGGACGCCGAGCTCCAGGGCGAAGCGATCCAGCACGGCCCGCAGCGAGTAGATCTCCCAGATGTCGCTGTCGGTCAGGTTGACCGCGCGGACGCCCCGGCGCGGCAGGCGTTGGAGCAGGCCCTGGTGCACCAGCACCTGCATCGCCTCGCGCAGCGGCGGCCGGCTGATGCCGAGGCGTTCGGTCAGCCACTCCTCGCGGACCCGTTCGCCGGGCGCGATCGTCCCGGTCAGGAGAAGATCACGGATCTTGGCGATGGCATGGTCGACGAGGCTGAGCTGCTCGATCCGGGTGTCGGCCCCGTCCTCTGACCTGACGTTGTCCGACGACCTGACGTTGTCCGACGACCTGACGTTGTCCGACCCTGGGTTATGGGAGGTCGAGGCACTCATGCGGGCAGCCGCCGGACCACGGCCGCCACGGGATTGCCGCCGGGTGGCCCCATGTGGGAGTTCCGCTCTCCGCCGGAGATGAAGGACATCGGCTGCCCGGTGATGCTGACGACCAGCGCGCCGCCCACCGCTTTCGCGACGTGGTGCGCCTCGTGGTCGTCCAGGGCCGTGATGTGCTGGCCGCGCAGAACGTCGCTGCCGGGCAGCACGAACTTGCCGAAGACCTGAACGACCTGGGCCTGCTGGGCCGGCGAGAGGCAACAGTCGAAATCCACCCCCGCGGTCCGAATCGCCGTCTTGATGCCCTCGGTGTCCGCCATGTCCCTCGTGATTCCGTGCCCTATCCGCAGCTCGCTGGCTGACTGGGCGCTGTTGGCCAGCAGCAGTACCTCACCACCGCGTTTCTCCCCACCGGACGACGTCGCGGCCACCGCGGAGAACAGGTCCCAATCACTGCGGATCCTATCGTCCGCGACGAGGTCTCGTTTCACCTCACCGAGGGCGACGGCGACCCCCAGCGCGGAGGCGTCGTTCGACCAGCACATGGAGCCCATCGGGCCGATCCCGTAGTCCCCGGTGACGACGGTCTGGCCCCGGGACAGCGCGTCGGCGACCGCCCGGGAGGACAGTGCCGGTCCCTTGACCATGACCAGGTGGACGTCCGCCGGGTCCGTCACGCCCGCGTCCAGCATGGCCGCCGCGACGGCGTCCGCGACCTTGTCGACCTGGGCGCAGCGCCCGATGTCCTCGGGCAGGATCGGCTCGGTGTGGCCGCGGCCCACGACCAGGCCCACCCCCGGCAGGCCGGCGGGCAGGTCAGGCACCCATTCCTGGGTGACGACGGTGACGTGCGGCGAGATGACGCCGGGGGAGCCGCCCGACACGGCGACGGTCACGGAGTCGGCCAGGTCCTCGACCGGGCAGCCGCGCGCCTCGGCCAACGCGGTCCGCAGCGACACGTCGGCGAACACCCGCGCGTAGTCGTTGTGCAGCCCGGAGCCCTCCGACTTGGCGATGAGCGCGACGACCGACGCGGGGTCGACCCCGCCGGAGGAGAACAACGCTCGGAAGGCCGCCGTGTCGTTGGGCGCCAGCATCGGGACGACGTGCATCGACGCCCTGGGATACCGGGCCGGGCTGGGGGACAGGGCCGAACTGAGGGATGGGGATGCGTCGGGATGGGGCACGCTGCGCTCCTCGTGGTAGTGCTGGGCAGTCCTGGCCCCGCGAGGTGGCCCCGCGAGGTGGCCCGGCGGAGGTGGCCCGGCGGAGTGATCGCCGTTTTCGCCCTCTGGTGGTCGTGAATCGGGCCCGATTGCAACCACCGGAGGGCCAAAGTCGCGATCATGGTCTGGGAAGCGATGCCGACCGGCCGTGCCGGGGCGAGGTGGTCATCGGATGCGTTCGCGGGCGGCGCTCTCCAGGGCGCCCACTACCAGGTACAGGCCGAGGGAGACGATCAGGATCACCGTGATCGACGCCCACAGGTTGATGTAGTTGCTGCTGATGACGTCGTAGGCCATCGCGTAGCCGAGCCCGTGCCCGGTGATGAGCCACTCGGCGAGGACCGAGCCCAGCACCGCGCCCGGCATCGAGATCTTCGCGGCGGCGAACAGGGCCGGCGCCGAGAACGGCAGCCGGACCTTCCCCAGCGCGTGGCGAGCGTCGCCGCCGAAGCAGTGCACGACGTCGGTGGCGGAGCTGGGGACCGCGCGCAGGCCGTCCACGATCGTGACCAGCGACGGCACGAACGTGACGACGCCGGCGATGACCGTCACGCCGACCAGCCCCCGGCCGAAGACCAGGCCGATGAGCGGGCACATCGCGATCAGCGGCACCGACCGCAGCACGATGACGAACGGCATGACGGCCGAGCCGACGGCCGGGAACAGCGTGAGCGCGGCCGCGGCGAGCAGCGCCGCCACCGTGCCCGCGACCCAGCCGGAACCGGCGTCGACCATCGTCTGGCCCAGGGCCTTGAGCACGACGTGGCGGGCATGGCCGGCGTCCGGGCCGGTGGCGAGGTAGTGCCACACGTCGCCGGGCGACTTGACGAAGTACGACGACAGGCCGCTGAAGAAGATGAGGATCTCCCAGACGAGCAGGCCGAACAGGACGGCCCCGGCGACCTTCGCGACGCCGAGCCCGAGCCGCGCCGGCCCGTGGTGGCGCCGCCGGGTGGGGGTGAACCCGCCGTCCAGCGGCGCCTCGACGTCGGCGCCGAGCCGAGCGGCCCCCAGCGCCGTGAGCCCGAACGCCAGGCCGCAGGCGAGCGTGCTGACCAGCGCGATGGCCCAGGTCCGCTCGACCGCGAGCTGCTGCTGGGCCTGGAGCATGACGACGCCCATCCCGCGGTCGCCGCCGAGGTAGTCCCCGATCATGACCCCGAGGATCGCGGCCGGCGCGGAGATCGACAGGCCGCTGGCGAGCAGGGGGATGCTGGAGCGCAGCCGGACCTTCACCAGCTGCTGCCAGCGGCCGCCGCCGAAGGCGCTGACCGCGTCGAGGGTCGCCGGTGACGCCGCCCGCAGGCCCGCGACGGCCGCGACGAGCGTGATGAAGAAGCACGACAGCGCGCTCATCACGATCTTGGCGCCGTCCGGACTGTAGGCCACGACGAGCAGCGGGCCGATCGCGATCGTCGGGACGCAGTAGGTCGCGACGCCCACCGTCATCAGCCCGCCCTCGGCGGCCGGGACGACGAGGCAGATCGCGGCGAGCAGCAACGCGGCGCCGTTGCCGATCAGCCAGCCCTTCCAGGCAAGGTTCAGGGTCACGCCGAGGTCGCTGAGGTACAGGTCGTCGCGGAAGGCCTGCGCGACGACGGACGTCGGCGCGGGCACGACGAAATGGCCGGAGAACACGGTCACCGCGAGCAGCTGCCACAGCCCGAGCGCCGCGAGCGCGACGGCGGCCGACCACAGCCGGTGCTGGGCGCGCGGGCTGAGCGCGGGCCGGGCCACGACCACGTCGACGCCCGCCATCAGGCCCGCACCCCGCCGGAGAACAGCACCGCGCTGAGATGGTCGCAGGCCGCGTGGAACTCCGGTGAGCTCAGCAGGGCCGGCTGGCGCGGCCGCCCGAACGGCACCGTGAACCGCTCGAGGATCCGGCCGGGGCGAGGGCTCATCACGACGACGGTGTCCGCGAGGAACACCGCCTCGGCGATCGAGTGGGTGACGAGCACGGTCGTCGTCGCGCGTTCCATCCAGATGCGCTGCAGCTCGATGTTGAGCCGCTGGCGCATCATCTCGTCGAGCGCGCCGAACGGCTCGTCCAGCAGCAGGAGCGCGGGCCGCAGCACCAGCGCCCGGGCGATCGCCACCCGCTGGCGCATGCCGCCGGACAGCTGGGACGGCCGGCTCGTCTCGAAACCGGTCAGGCCGACGAGCTCGATCAGCCCGGCGATCGCGTCGTCGTCGGACTGGCCGGCGAGCTCCAGCGGCATCCGGATGTTCCTGCGCACGCTGCGCCACGGCAGCAGAGCCGGGTCCTGGAAGGCGACGCCCATCTGGTGGCGCCGCCGGATCTCGCCGGGCGCGGCGCCGCCGGCCAGGATGGTCCCGGTCGTCGGCGCCTCCAGGTCGGCGATCATCCGAAGGATCGTGGACTTGCCGCAGCCCGACGGCCCCAGCAGCGCCGTGAAGCTGCCGGCCGGGACGTCCAGGTCGATCGACTCCAGGGCGTGCACCTCACGGCCGCGGTGCCCGTAGACCTTCGAGACCCCCGACAGCCGCAGCCCGGCCGCCGGGGCGGGCCCTCCCGCGCCCGGTCCCGGCGCCGGATCGAGCGCGGCCGTGGCCACCTCCCGCTCGGCGACGCTGGTCACGCCGGGACGCTCCCGCCCTGGTAGACCTCCTGGAGCACCTCGTTGGTGAACATGTCCTTCGACGCCTTGACCCCGCCGAGGCCCAGCGACGCGATGGTGCCGGCGATCTTCTCGTCGGTCATCCAGAACAGCCCGTGCGCCTTGGTGTCCGCGTCGGCGACGAACGCGTTCTGCAGGCCGGCGTCGACCTTCTGCTGGGCCGCGTCGAGCTTGAGGTCCTTGCCGAAGTTCGTGACGGCCAGGTTGGCCGCTCCGTCGGGGTCGGCCACTACGTCGGCCCAGCCGAGGGATTCGCCCTTCATGAGGCCGACGAGCGCCTTCTTCTTCGTGGCGTCGGCGAGGTCCGAGGTCCGCGCGATGTAGAGGTCCTCCATCAGCGGGTAGTGGAAGTCGCTCAGCAGCAGCACGTAGGTGTCGACGCCCTTGGTCTTCAGGATCGCCGGCTCGTTCGCGGCGAACGCCATGAGCCCGTCGATCTCGCCCGAGGCGAGCGAGGTGACGTCGAAGCCGACCGTGACCACCGTGATCTTCGAGACGTCGAGGTTGTTGGCCTTCACGAACGAGTTCCAGATCGGCGCGTTCGTGTCGCTGATACCGATCTTCTTGCCGTACATGTCGGTCGGCGTCTTGATCGGCTTCGACGCGAGCGACGCGATGCACGTGGGGTTCTTCTGGAAGCCGGCCCCGATGACCTTGATGTCGGCGCCGTTGTTGATCGCGCCGATCACCTCGGCCGTGTGGCTGATGCCGGCGAGCGCCTTGCCCGAGACGACGATCGGCTCGGGCGCGAGGCTCGGCCCGCCCGCCAGCAGCGTCACGTTGAGGCCGGCGGCCTTGTAGTAGCCCTTCGTGGTGGCGAAGAAACTGCCCGCGAACTGGACGTTCTTCAGGTAACAGAACTGCAGCGCCACCGACGTCAGCCCGCCGGAGGCGGCGCCGGACGAGCCCGAGCTGGACGAGGACCCGCAGGCCGCCAGGAAGGAGGCCAGCGCCCCGCCCACGCCGAGCGCGGTGCCGGTCCGCAGCACCTGGCGACGCGAGAAGCCGCGCTGCGCGAGGACGTCGTCCGTGGAGTCGATCATTTGGGTACCCACCTCGGCTTGAATGGCTTTTGTAGACAAAAGTCTGAGGCGAGGATGTTGCGGGCCGATGTCCCGAGCGTCGCGGTCGCGTGTCCACGCGTATCGGTCCATGTCCGGGCCATGATCGCCAATCGGGAGCGGTCGGTTTTTTGTAGACAAAAGGCTAGAGTGGGCCGCGTGACGACGACAGGCGCGCCGCGGCCCGTCCCGGGGGGCTGGCGCTGGCGGGCCGCGCTGGGCCGGGTCGACCGCTTCCTGGTCGCGATCCTCGGGACCGTGGCGTTGGCGAGCCTGCTCCCCGCGCGCGGGGAGGCGTCACACGTCGTCGGCGACCTGGCGGACGCCGTGGTCGCGCTGCTGTTCTTCCTCTACGGGGCCCGGCTGGCGCCGCGGGCGGCGTGGGACGGCCTGCGGTCCTGGCGCCTGCACCTGACCGTCTTCCTCGCGACCTTCGCCCTGTTCCCCGTGATCGGGCTGGCCGCGCGGGTGCTGGAGCCGACCGTGCTGCCCCCGGGGCTGTACTTCGGCGTGCTGTTCCTGTGCCTGCTGCCCTCGACGGTCCAGAGCTCGATCGCCTTCACGGCCATCGGGCGCGGCAACGTCCCCGCCGCGATCTGCGCGGCCACGGTGTCCAACCTCGCCGGGGTCGTCGTCACCCCGCTGCTGGCGGCGTTGCTGCTCGGCTCGCGGGTGGACGTCTCCGCCGGCTCCGTCCTGCGGATCGCCGCACAGCTGCTGGCGCCCTTCGCGCTCGGCCAGCTCGCCAGGCCCTGGATCGGCGCGACGCTCGAACGCCACCGCGCCGCGACCGGCCTGGTCGACCGGGGCTCCGTGCTGATCGTCGTCTACTCGGCGTTCAGCGCGGGCGTCGTCGCCGGCGTCTGGGGGCAGGTCACCGTCGGGCGGGTGCTGTGCGTGATCGGCGTGGACGCGGTGATCCTCGCGGTCGTGCTCACGGCGACGACGTACGGATCCCGCCGGCTGGGCTTCCCGATCGAGGACCGCATCGTGGTGACCTTCTGCGGGTCGAAGAAGTCCATCGCCACGGGGATCCCGATGGCCACCGTGCTGTTCGCGCACCGCGACGTCAGCCTGATCGTCCTGCCCGCGATGCTCTACCACCAGCTGCAGCTGATGGTCTGCGCCGCGCTGGCCCGCCGCTACGACCGCCGAGCCCCCTCACCGGAGCCGGCGGGCGCGCTGGAGCTGGAGCCGCGGCCGCAGGCGGCGCCGAGGCCGGAGCTGCGGGCGGAGCCGGTGCTGGGGCCGGAGCCTCGGGCGGAGTTGGCGCTGGAGGTGGAGTCGCACGCGCGGGCGGAGGCGGCGCCGGGGCCGCGGGCGGAGCCGGCGTGTCCCGCGTGAGGCGGGTCGGGCTTGTCGTGCCTTCCTCCAACCCGACGATCGAGCGGTTCCTCGCCGACGCTGACGTGCGCGCGGTCCTCGGGCTAGAGGTCGTGTGCACCCGCCTGGCCGTCGAGCGGATCGACCGCGAGGCCGACCGCCAGTTCGCGCCCGCGCGGATCATCGCGGCGACCGAGTTGCTCGCCGACGCCGAGGTCGACCTGACCGTGTGGGCCGGGACCTCCCGGTTCTGGCTGGACGACGGCCTGCCCGTCCTGAGCTCGCGTGAGGCGATGTTCGCCGCGCTGGACGACGTCGGGGCTCAGGCGGTCAGCGTGCTCACGCCCTACACCGACGACGTCCACGAGGCCGTCCTCGCCACCGTCCGATCCTCGGGCCGCACGGTCGCCGCGTCCCGGGCCCTCGGGATCTCGCGCAACCTCGACTTCGCCGCCGTCGACCCGACGCCACACGTCCGCGCCCTGGGTGAGCAACCGGTCATGGTCGTCTGCACCAACCTGCTGGCCACGACCGGGGCCGCGCTCATCGTCGACAGCATCGTCGCGACCCTGTGGCACGCGGCCCGGCTGACGGAGGCCAGCCCGCTCGGCTACGCCGACGCGTTCGCGTCCCTGATGGCCTCCAGGAGGCACCATGATTCACGACCCCGGTGACGTCGCCGCCGAGATCGTCACCGCGCTCCGCCGGCGGCTGGACGCCGACCGCGTCACCCTCCGGCTCGACACGCCAGGGATGAACTTTCCCTGCGCCGCGGAGAGCACCGCGCCCGGGGTCCGCGCGATGAGCACGGACAACTCCCTCGACCAGCGCGGAGCCGCGACCGCACAATGGATCATGGCCACCCGTCAGGTCCTGGTCCAACCGGACCTCACCGCCATGGACCCGGCGCCGCCCCGGCCCCTGATGGACGTCTACGGCGTGCGGGCCCAGATGCTCGCGCCGGTCGTCGTCGCCGACGCGGTGGCTGGCTGGCTGTCCGTGCACTCGCTGCAACCCCGACCCTGGACCGAGGACGACGCGGCCGCCATCGAGGCGGCGGCCGTCGAAGCCGCCCGGCGGATCGACGAGGTCCGCGCGGCCCCGGGCTACATCCGCTGGCTCCCGTAGGCCTCATCCCGGGTTGACCCTCCGCGGTGGATCTCGATGTCCCCATGGCGGGCTGCCCCACCTCGGTGCCCTGATCGCCAACTCGATTCCCTGGCGACCCTGCCGGCCATTGCCCCCTCCGACAAGGCCCGCCAGGCCCCGACCTCCCCATGATCGCCGTTTCGGCCCTCCGATGGTCGTTGTCGAGCCCGAATCGCAGCCACCAGAGGGCGAAAACAGCGATCAAGACGACGGGCAAATGTTGGCAGTCGCGCTTCCCGCAGTCGCGGTGTGCATCCTGCTCGCCACCGAGCCTTACCGCGGGATCTCGCTCGACCTGCGCGAGGAGATCGCCGCCTTCTGGCCGAGGGCCGGCCTCGCGCAATCTAACGGATCATGGCCGCTCGTCAACATTCCCCGAACCCGCCAAGTCCCAGGACAACACCTGCCGCGGCGGGCATCGCAGACCCCGGAACGCCACACCCGGGGAGGCACGCCGAGTGGTCACAGCACACGTCGCCCGCGTGTTCAACGACGAGCACGGCCACGGAGGCAACCCGCTCGGGCTCATTGAGGCCCTAGGCAACCTCGGCCCCGACGAGCGCCAGTCCATCGCCAAGACCCTCGGCTACAGCGAGACCATCCTCCTCGACGACGTCGAGAAGGCCGAGATCTCGATCCACAACCTCTCGCGCCAAATCCCGTTCACCACCCAGCGTCACCACCAAACATCAACAGGCGATGCTGAAAAGTGGGCGACCGCCGTCAGCTCGCCGGCGGCATTGGCCACGACGCAGGCCGCACCAACGTCACGGGCAACCGCGTGTCCGCATCCCCGTGCGCCACATCCACTTGCCCCTGCGACAGCCCCCGAGCGTCGGTGAGGTCAGCTCGCTCCAGATGGGCGCCGGTCAAGTCCGCCCCGCGCAGCAAGGCGTCGGTCAGGTTCGCCCCGCGCAACAGGGCGTCGGTCAGGTTCGCCCCGCTGAGCTGGGCGCTGGTCAGGTTCGCCCCGCTGAGCTGGGCGCTGGACAGGTCCGCCCAGCTCAGCTGGGCGCTAGCCAAGTTCGCCCCGCTGAGCTGGGCGCTGGACAGGTCCCCCCTGCGCAGCCGGGCGCTGGTCAGATCCGCCTCTCCTAGGTGGACGGCGTGGAGGTCAGCGGCAGTTAGGTGGAGGTCAGCGGCAGTTAGGTTGAGGCCCTCGAGGCTGGCGGTCCCGGTCAGCTCGGCACCATCGAGGTCGGCGCGGGGCACGTCGTCTCGACGGGGCAGCCGGCCGAGGACCTGGACGGCGGCGCGGATGTCTGGCGCCAGCGGCGGGGTGCGCGGGACCGGGTCGGTGCTGCGCGTCCGCACGAACGCCGACAGCACCTCCACGACCGTCCGCTGATCACCCGGCGAGTCGACCGCGATCCGCTCCAACGCATAGATCCCGGCCAAGCGAACCCCGAGGTTGTCGGGGTCGTTGAGCAGCTTCGCCGCCTCGACGTACAACTCGCGGACGTGGGTGTTCAGGTTCGCCGCCCGCTCGCGGACGTCGGCGGCCTCGTTGGCCCGTTTGGTTTCGGTGTTGGCTTGGCGGGTCTCGTCCAGCGCGACTAGCGCACCCGCGACCGCGGTGAGTGCTGCGGCCGCAGTCAGCAGGCCGCCCTGCAGCGCTGCCCGGGCTTGGACCGCGCCGTCGGTGGTCCCCGGGTACATCCGGGCGGGTAGGTGCCAGATCCCGATGACCGCGGCGACCGCGCCAGCGCCGGCGACCCCGGCGATGATCCACAGCCAGCGTCGGCCGGTCCGCCGCGCCGCTCCTCCATTGTCCGCCATGGCACGGGTTCTACCGCTGTCGCTGTGGTTGCTGCGGCGCATCACTGCGGATTGGGCGATCAGGGCGACCAGGATGTCTAGTCCCACCTGATGCTTGACGTTTTCTCCCCGGTGATGGTTGACGCTTGGCTTAGCTGCCCTGCCTTGGCCCCCTAGAGTCGGGCGGATCTGCAATGAAGAACGTCACGTCATCAAGAGCGGTGAGGACCCTGCTGTCGAGGTCCGGACGCTCGGCGAGCTGGCGGACGAGCGCGACTGACGCGGGTTCCAGGTCTCCGAAGCGTCGAGCGACGTGCCCCAGACAGAGCGATGCCGTGGCGACGAGCCGCAGGTCAGCGCTCTCGCGTGCGATCCGACGGCACCACCGCTCTACGAAGACAGCATCGCCGTCGTGGAGCGCCAACCCCACCAACACCGCGTTGGGCTCAAGCGTGTGGAGCCTGTGTGCCAGAGCAGCCGTAAGCGCCTCGGCCGCCAGGACGTGGGACACCGCCGCCGGATCCTCGTAAACGCCCACGCCAGGAGGCTACGGCGGGGCCAAGCCCGCGGTGGGACGTGAGTGTCAGGCATCCTCCGAGACCGGACAGTGGGCCACCGTCGTGCGCTGCCGAATTGCTCGTTTTGAGATCAAGTACTATTGATCACGCCGCGCGGCGGCTGCGCGCGGCGCTGGCGCGCCGTGCTCGCCGGAGCGTCGTGACTCTAGTATTGGAAGCCAGACCGGGGGCAACAGTGATCGGCAACGAAGAAAAAATTCGTGCGCTCGTCAACCAGACTGGATACCCATTCCAGCACCATTGCGGAACTCGGATTGCAAGCCACGGCCAATTTGACGTCGCACTCGAGGTGCCGTTCACGCATCCTGCCACCGTCGGACCAGCAGTCGGCGTCCACGGCGCGATCGATATTCTTGCTGTTAGCCCAGCCCTCGACGACCGAATACTCGTATGGTTGATTATCGAATGCAAGAAAGTTGACGCGAAGACCAAAAACTGGATCTTCTTTCCAAATGCAGGCCAAAATCCACGTTGGCCAACCTTCTTCACGTCATCCTGGATGTGGCGCCCCGGATACAGTTTCCTTGTAACCCGAAGTGCCACATTCCCTGGACTAGGGTACAGCACGGGGTCCGACTTCAACTATTGCATAAACGGAATTGAGGCGAATGACAGGCTTGAACACATCAACGGAACACACACCGAGAAGATATACAA
>NZ_JADWYX010000175.1:7794-15357 GCF_016786355.1 Frankia sp. AgB1.9 | reverse complement strand
ACCATGGTGAACACCCGGACCGGTGTCAGGGCAAATTTTGGGTTTGTTTATGGCTTCCGCCAGTCGGCCAACACCCACATTACCCGACAAGACCACACCGTGTCTCACGATTATCAGTGCCCGGAAGCGGACACCGGCCCGCACGCCGACGAGGGCCGGCCGCCGCCGAGCACACGCGACGCATACGTCATCGGGCGGCTCCGTGTAGAGATCGGGTCCAAGTGCAGCGACGACCGCGGACCAGACCCGCCGATACAGCCCAACACACAAAACCGGTGGCACAGACGCCGGTGTCTATGCCCCCGCCCGACGAACACTGAGGCGCGGTCCGAAGGTCAGCGCGAACCGGTCGTACCTCCCGACCGAGGCAGCACCAGGCGCGCTGCCTGCTTGTTCACGCCGCGACCGGCCGCGTCGAGAGGCCCGCCAACCAGTCGGCTGCGTTCCACCACGCGGTGATCTCCCACACGGCCCGGACCTGGACACGGCCCCGGCTGGTCACGGCGACCTCATGGGGGATAGCGAGCTGTTGGCGTTGCGGGATTGGCCGGGCCGTGGATGTCACCACTGCCCGCCGGTCCCCGCGTCCGGCGCGCAGCGTGTCCGCGACCGCCAACGCGGGCGCGACCTGTACCGGCCACGCCCCGGGCGGGCAGATCACCGCCGAGATCGCCACCGGCGACCGCGCCATCTCCCGGGCGACCCGCCACCGATGCGACCACGCCATCGGCAGGAACAGCACCCCGTCGTCCGTCGCCCCGAGGGCCCGCGCCCAGTCGCGGTCGCGGTCGCGGTACACGACCCCGGCCCGCCTCACCGGAACATCCACCGTCAGGCGGGGCACCGATACGGCGGTTTCGCCGCCACCCTCAGCGGCCATCGTCACCACCAGGCCCCCGTCCGCCGAGCCGTCCGCCGGGTTGTCGCACCCGCGTAGCATCGTGGCCGTCACGCCGCCCTACCTACCGGCAGCCCCGTGACTGCGGTCGGACGCGCGAACGGGAACACCTCCCACACCGCCAAATCCACCCGCCGACCTTCCACCTCGGCCCGCACCTCATAGCTCGCCGTAGGGCGCGAGCGGCGTATGGGTGGACGCGCCGCGCACACGACAGGCGCCACCGAGCCGACCGGCCGGGCCGCCGCGAGCAGGCCGCCGACCGCGAGCGCCAACGCGGTCTGTTCGACCGCCACCCCGTGCGGCCAGACCGCGACCGGGCCCACCTCCGGACACGTCGCCACGATCTCCAGCGCCCACCGCACCAGCAGCGGCCGAGGTATGTACGCCACCCCCGCCGACCCCGCCCCGCGCGGGTCCGACCCGAACGGTCTTGTCAGCGCCAATCCGTCACGCCCCAGCGGCGCCAGCACCGGCACCACCACCGCACCGACGCCCCCACTCCATTCGATCACTGCCGTCGTCACCGGACCTCCCCGCCGTGCCGAGCGCCCGGTTCGCACGGGCGATGTCAGGCCGGCTCCGGCCGGGGGTCGACGCCAGCCCGACCGGAACCGACTCCGGCAACGATTCGCTACCGAGAAGATTCGGAAAGTAGCCGCGAACGGAGACTGTCGGCCGCGCGTATCGACGCACTGGCACCCGCCGGAAGCGAGCCGAAACCGGCCATCCTGAGCCGTGTCAAGGCCGTGGATAGTGCCTTCTTCGAGGCGCCTTCCGGCTGTTTGGTGTCACCTTGTGCCGGGACAGTGATAGCGAGATGCGCCGGTCGGATCATGGGTTCTGACCCGATCTGTCCCTGCCCGAGGAGGGCCACCCGTGCCCGTGGCGCCCGCGCAACGCACCCTGCTCGCCCGCCGCATCCAGGAACGCCACTGGACCGTCGAGGAGTTCACCGAGCGGTTCAACCACACCGCCCGACGCTCCCTACCGGGCGACCGCGATCACGCCATCAGCCTCAGCCAGGCCAAACGATGGGTCACCGGCAAATGCGCCCGACCGCTCCCCGCATCCCGTCGCGTCTTGGAAGCCATGTTCGGCACCGATGCCCGGATGCTGCTCAGGCCGCCGGGTGCGCCGCCGGACCGTGACACGGCCCTCACGACCCGAGACAGCGTGACTGATCCCTGCCCGCCGGGTGACGATGGACGCTTCGCCGCCGGTCCGGACGAGGAGGTGATCCGCACGCACCGCCGCGACCTTCTCAGCGCCGGAGCCCTCCTGGCCGCCACCGGCGCCACCCTCGGCCCCGCAGACCGCGCCGCCCGCATCTCACGCGCCCTCGCCACCTCCGGCGACGACCCACTCACCCTCGCCGAACTCCAACGCGGCATCCACCAGCTGACCAGGATCTACGCCGTCACCCCCCACGCCACCCTGATCGAACCCGTCGAACGAGGCTGGGAAGACGCCGAAATCCTCCTCGGCGCCTGCAAAACCAGCAGAGTCCGCCAAGACCTCGAACTCGTCGCCGGCCAATATGCCTTCTACAGAGGACGGCTCGCGTTCAGCATGGGCGACGACCGCACGGCGCTAACCTTTTTCGTCCTCGCCGCCCAGCACGCCGACTCCGCCGGCGACACCCTGCTCTCCGGATCAGTCGACGCAATGCGGGCCGCGGTCGCGTTCTTCGCCGGTGAATTCTCCACCGCCGCGACCATCTCCCGCCGAGCCCAGCGCGGCGCGCATCCCTACGTGGTCGCCCAGCTCGCCAGCTCGCTCGCGCGGTCACTCGCCCAGACCGGCGATACAGACGGCGCCCTCACCGCCCTGGACACCATGCGCGACAACATCTGGACCGGGCCGCCACGACCGGGCATAGAACCCGGCAACGAAGAACACTACGAAGCCTTCAGCGCCGTCACACTCAGCTACCTCGGACGAGGCGACCAGGCCGAACAGCACGCCCGAGCCTCACTCGCCCTCCTCGAAGGCACCGGCCGACACGTCCAGATCGCCGGAACCCAGCTGGCACTCGCCCGCGCATTCCTCCACCGCAGCCATCCCGAACCCGAGCAAGCTGCCCTAGCCATCCGCGACGCGCTCACCGCTGCCGAAGGCAACAACCACGGCGCCACGACCGACCGCGCCGCCGCGATCACCCACCGGCTCACCAGCAACCCCGACTGGGCCAGACTCCCCACCACCCGCGACCTCACCGACCGCCTACCCAACCCCCGGCTGCCGTCTCCGGAAACCAGCGTCTGACGCGCGAGAACTCGGCCCTTTTCGTGCGTGACCGATAACCAAAGACTGCCTGACGCCTAAACTGCCACGCTTGCCTATTTGGAGCCGGGAGGCGACGTGGAGGAAGTCTCTGGCCGAGGCGCCGACACTTCGACAGGACCTGACACTGAACGTGATGCAACGCCACCGAGTATACGCCTAGAGATCTCGGCGATTGCGTGTATCTCCAGGTTCTTGTCGTAGTCGCCGATCTCAATTGTTGCCACCCACTTGCCCGAGGCGTCCGGGAACACGACCGGCGATAGGAATGGCCGTGCAACCGGACGAGTTTCAACGTCCGCCTCCACCTGGACCGCTATCCGAAAGACCGACTGCGGGAGCTGCGCGCATTCACCCGATACAACAATCTTCCCGTCGCCAGTCGTAGAGGGTCTGAAATCGGCAGAGATGATCGTCACAACAGGCGCCGTCGCGCCCCCTTCAGAGGCCGCCGCTGGACGCGTCGAAGCGGTAGCACTTGCTGTTGGCGTAACGGCCGCCTTGTGTTCGGCACCGCCGAGCCAGATAACGCCCACAATTGCAGCGGACACCGCACCAGATGCTCCGAATGCGGCAGCGAGGATGATTGACGAGCGACCGCCTCTGCTATCGGATCGGGCCCGCGCGTCTTCGCCCGCAACAAGGGTTCCCGAGACGCTTACAGGCGTCGCATCACCACCGACAAACACTCCATTGTTCGGGAAGCACTCCCGTGCCGCAGCCAGCAGCCGGTCCCGACCATCCGGTAGCACACCATCCGCCAGCAGTGATGACACTGCGGACCAGAACCCGAGCGCATCCCGCACACCCCATGAGGGATGCCGGCCTGCCGCCAGGCCAGCCGCTCTCAATACCTGCCTAGCCGCATCCGCATCCGCAAACGAGTCGGCGAATGCTGCAACCTCCACCGACGACAGACCCCTGCCCACATGCCACCCCCGCAGCACGAGCCGTACCGACCACCGTCGCCCGCCACACCGATCAGATCATGTCGCACACTCGGCGCCAGCCGCCCAGACCACGCGATGGATAAGGCAAGCGTAGCCGCGAACGGACCGAGCAGACCGAACGGACCGAAGATCGTCGCCAACTTTCTGTGCTGTTTCAAGGGCGGCCTTCGGCCGCCGCGCCGTGCCGCCGCACGCGACACGCACGGGCAGGTCCCGTCATCCCGCCACGCACGGGGGCCCCGCCGGGCGCCGGGGCGCCCGGCACCCCCGCGCGTGTCGGGCTGCCACCCGCCCGCGCGTGTCGGAGCGTCGGCCCGTCGCCACAGACGAGGAAGGCCACCGCGCGGATTCCGTCAGCGCACCCCGCGATCCGATCCGCCGGACGTCCACGCGAGACCGCCCGTAGCGGCCTGCACCAGGCGCAGCCAGAGAGTCGACGTCGCACGGCGAGGATGGACCAGCGCGGCGTCGCACGGCGGGTATCTGTGGGATGCCCATTCCCCGGCGGCGCCAATGGTCTAACGGAATGCCGCCGGTATCAAGGGCGCCTACGGCGTCGGCAAGCCGATCACCCTACGGGCGACCCTTGACACCGACACCATTCCGCTAAGTTCGGCACCCATGGGGGATGGGACGAAAAAATGGGAGGGCCGAAGACAGCCGCTCCCAGTGGGTTCACACGGGCGCAGCGGACCCGTAGCCGGCCGCCAGTCGCGCCCAGAGGCAAGAAACGCCGCGCGCCGAGGGAGAGTCCCACGTCGCGCGGCGCAGTGCTTTACCGGCCACCAGGAGCCGGACACGGCAACGGCCGGCAGTCCCACGGGGGAGAGACTGCCGGCCGTTGACCGTTGGGCCGAACCGAGCCGGTCCTGTGGCGGGTTAGAAGGGGTTCGCGCAGCGGCAGCCCCGAGGGCGCACCACGCTTGCCAGCGCGACGACCGTTTCCGGTTCCTCCCGCCGCAGCAGATCGAAGATCCGAGCGCAGGCCCCCGGGTCATCCGTCGCGGTCAGCAACAGCCCCGCCGCAGCCTGGTAGGGACCGATCCCCCGATCCGGCAGCCCGGACACGTCCGGCACCCAGCCCCCCGGCGCATCGCCCGGCAGCGTCACCATCTCCGCGCCGGCCGCCACCGCCTCAGGGTCAGGCACACCCTTCGGGAACCGGCGGAACAGCAACGCCACACCCTGACGGCCCACCGGCAGGTGACTGACGAACGACGCAGGCGGGAGCGTCGCCACGACCGTGGCGATCTCACCAGGAGTCGCGCCAAATTCCACGTCCACGGCGTAGCCGTTGTCCGGCAGCAGAACAGCCCGGACCAACTCCCGGTCGCTCACGCCGCCGCCCCCGCCAGCGCCACCGACGCCCCGAACTGGCCGAACCCCGGGCCGAACGAGCCCACCACCGCCGTGTCCCAGCCGAACTCCGCGACCACCAGCCGCACCCCCGCGTGCCGCAGCAGCACCAGCTCCCGGGCAATGTCCCGCGCCGTGGCGCCGATCGTGTCCAACGCGTCGACCACGACCACGTCATACCGACGCGACCGGACCAGCCGCCGCACCACATCCCACGCCCGACCCTCACCGCCACCCGCACCGATCTGGGAAACCTCACCACCGGCCACCCAGCCACGCTCCGCGCACGCAGCCCGGAACACCTCCCGCTGCACCGCCAACCGCGCCGCACCAACCCCGTGACGGGTGAAGGACACAGCCCGCACCCCACCTGCAATAATCGCCATGGGTTCCACTCCTTGTTCGTGCAAGGTTGGGATCAAGGCCCGGGGATTGGTGCGCCAACACCACCCCGGGCCGCCTATTCAATTGTCGAACTGCTACCATTCTAAACCACCGGCCCAGGAAATGCAGCCGATTCGCGGAACACCGGACCCGGCTATTGGCCGTGAAGATCCACGGAAATCGCCGCAAAGGCCCCCAGGAACGCCGTGGACAACATCAAAACCAAGGCCATATCCCGATATCAATCTGAACGATCATTGGATGAGAATGCGGCCCGCTCACGAAACAAGGGCAGCGGGATTCCGCAGACCGGCCCGGCGCCGCACCACGAGATGCGCGCCACCCAGACCCCGAACCGCCGGCCACCATCCGAGCGCAAACGCCCACCAGGACTACGCCGCCAGCCCGGGCCGGACCAGACCGACGGCGCGGATGGCGTGATCCGTGCGTGGTGGGAAGATCGGTGGTGTGGTCGTTTCGGGGGTTGCGCCGGAGGCGGAGGGCTGGGACTTCTTCGTCTCCTACACCTCGGTGGACCGGGCGTGGGCGGAGTGGGTGGCCTGGCAGTTGGAAGACGCCGGGCACCGCGTCCTGATCCAGGCGTGGGATTTCGTCGCCGGGTCGAACTGGCAGTTCAGGATGGATGAGGGGGTGCGACACGCGGAACGGACGATCGCGATCCTGTCGGCTGCCTACCTGACGTCGGTCTACGGCCGCCAGGAGTGGCAGGCCGCCCAGGCCGCCGACCCCACCGGCTTCGCGCGCAAGCTCCTTCCCATCCGGGTAGAGGACTGCCCCCGCCCGGGTCTGCTCGGCGCGGTTGTGTCCATCGACCTTTACGGCCGCACCCCGCATGATGCCCACCGACACCTGCTGGACCAGATCAGCGGGACCGTCACCGGCCGGGCCAAACCCACGACCGCCCCCGAGTTCCCAGTACCCGTGCGAGACGCCCCGCCGGTCCAGGAGCCCCACTTTCCGCCGCCAGCACCCGCCAATCCCAGACCGATCGGCGCTGCTCTCACAGGCCATATAGAAAGGGTGAAGTCGGTGGCGTTCACTGCGGATGGGCGCACTCTCGCCACCGGCAGCGATGACAAGACCGTGCGGCTGTGGGACGTCACCGACCCGACCCGACCCCGACCGTTCCGCCAACCCCTCACCGGCCACACCTCCGGCGTGTGGTCGGTGGCGTTCACGACCGACGGGCACATCCTCGCCACCGGCAGCAGTGACAAGACCGCGCGGCTGTGGGACGTCACCGACCCGACCCGACCCGACCCGACCTGAACAGATCGGCCAACCCCTCACCGGCCACACCAGCGAGGTGGTGTCGGTGGCGTTCACGGCGAACGGTCACACCCTCGCCACCGGCAGCGGTGACCGGACCGTGCGGCTGTGGGACGTCACCGACCCCACCCGACCTGAACAGATCGGCCAACCGCTTACCGGCCACACCAGCGCCGTGATGTCGGTGGCGTTCACGGCGAACGGTCACACCCTCGCCACCGGCAGCGCTGATCAGACCGCGCGGCTGTGGGACGTCACCGACCCCACGTGGCCCCGACCATTCCGCCAACCGCTTACCAGCCACACCAGCACCGTGGCGTCAGTGGCGTTCACGGCGAACGGTCACACCCTCGCCACCGGCAGCGCTGATCAGACCGCGCGGCTGTGGGACGTCACCGA
>NZ_JADWYX010000175.1:0-7694 GCF_016786355.1 Frankia sp. AgB1.9 | reverse complement strand
CCCCACGTGGCCCCGACCGATCGGCCAACCGCTTACCAGCCACACCAGCACCGTGGCGTCGGTGGCGTTCACGGCCGACGGCTGCACCCTTGCCACCGGGAGCTTCGACGGAACGGTTCGGCTGTGGGACGTCACCGACCCGGCCAACGCCCGCCAACTCGGCCAACCCCTCACCGGCCACACCTCCGGCGTGTGGTCGGTGGCGTTCACGGCCGACGGGCACATCCTCGCCACCGGAAGCTTCGACAAGACGGCGCAACTCTGGCGAACGCGCTGAAGCCGCTTGCCCTACAGCCGACAGGCTAAGTCTGCTCAGGTCAGACGTTGCCACTACGTACACCTGCGTAGGTAACAGCGCTCCGGTAACCGCAATCACCACGTGATCTGAGTCACCATTCGCTCTCTAGTTCGCCGTTTTGCTGCGGCCACTGGATATCGAAGTCGCGGCGGTACTCGACCACGTTCGGGGCGGTCCGTGCGGTGCGGCGGCGGTGGGCGCGGATGCTCGCGGCAGCCCTGACCGGCCGTCCGTTCGCCACCGACGACACCGGCGGCTACGTGGCGGTCGATGAGTTCGGCCGGCTCGACGGCGACCCACAGACCGTGGTTCTCGGGTCCTGGCGCTATGCCGGCCGTGGCCGCGATCCCGCGTCGGGTGGTGGGTCGTGAGGCGGCGGGGTGGTCCGCTGCCGGGTGAGAGGGCGCTGCCGTTCGACCTCGAACCGGCCGGCTCCGGCGAACCTGTCGGACAGGTGGCCGTGGGGGAGATGAGCACCGTAGGTGCCGCTCCCGCTGTTGACCCTCTGCCCGTGCCCGTGCCCGTGCCTGTGGTGTCGGTCGACGCTGTCGCGGCGGACGCGGGTGGGGTGGGTGGGTGGGCCCCCGCTGCGGGCGCGGTGGACGTCGAGCCGGCGGCGCCGGATGGCGCCCTGGCCGTGCCGGTGGCCTCCGAGGTGCTGCCCGTGCGGGCGTCTGCGCTGCCGGATGTGGAGGCGGTTCGGCGTTGGGTCGGTGAGCAGCTCGCGCGTGCCCCGGCGCCGAGTGACGCGAAAGCGGCGTCGATCGTCGCTGTCCTGACCAGCCTCGCGGCCGGTGCGAGCGGGGAAAACGGGCGCGTGCCGCGACACCCCCGACGCTGAGATCGGGGGTGTCGCTGCCTGCTCGGGTCAGGCGGGGGCTTCGTCGGTCCAGTGGATGCGGACGCGGGTGATGTCGAACGGGCGGCGGCCTTGCTTGCCCGGGGTGATCTCGATGCGGTCCACCACGTCCGTCAGCACCTTGCGCGCGGCCGTCAACCCGCCTGGCGTCGTGGTGTCAGCGGTCTCCCAGATGCGGGCCGCGTCCGGGCCGGCGAGCGACGCTCGGACCCGACGCTGACCACGGATCTTCCGATCAAGCTCCGCGATCTCCCCGAGAATGATCTTCTCGGTGCGGCCGGCCAGCTCCAACGTCATCTCCTCAGCCGCGACCTGGGCGGCCAACTCGTCGAGGCGGCGTTCCTTCGCGGCCCGCTGCTCGACCAGCCCCGCCGGGGTGTCCTCCTTGGGCTCCAACGGCTGGCGGGCCAGATAGTCGCCCACCGCCCAGCGGATCGCTTCCTCCAGCGCTACCCCGTCGATCGACGTCGGCCCCTCGCAGTCGCGCACGGTCCGCCTACGCGACATCGTCAACGGCGCGTGGTTGTACCGGTAGCCCTCGCCCAACGGGACCGGGCGCAGCTTCGACTGACACACCGCGCAGACGACGACCCCCGCCAGCAACCGGCGGGCTTTCGTCCCGGTGCTGAGGCGTCGGCTCGCGGTGTCCAACGCGACCTGGACCGCGTCGAACTCGGCATCGGACAGCAGAGCGGGAAACTGGCCTTTGCGCTCGATCCGTGACCAGCCACCCTGGCCCGTCGGCTCGGCATACCAGCCGGCAAGCCGCGGGTTACGCATCATCTGACGCAGCACGGTCATCGACCACAACGTCGGCTCGTGCTCGTGATGGGTCTTGCCCGGCCCAGGGATCTCCCGACGGTTCAGGTCCGCGCAGATCTTCCCCGTCGCCTCACCCGCCGAGAGCCGCCGCGCGATCTCTCGCACGACCGTGGCCGCCTGGTCGTCCACCACCCACGTCACGATGATCTTCTTGCCGTTCGGGGACAGGCCGACAGTACGGCGCCACCCATACGGACGGCCGCCTCCGGACCACTCGTGGGCCTCGCGCTTGCGGGCATGCCAACGCAACATCCGGTCGGTGATCTGCTCGGACTCGTTGACTGCGTCCGTGGCCTTGTCCCGAAACGCCACCCGACCGGCCGTGGTCGCCAGGTCATAGACCGTCGAGCCGCCCGTGATGTCGATCGCCACGACCGAACCGGCAGCCTGGCGCATCAACCGAGAGAACGCGGCCACGGCCACTTCCTCCCGGTTCAGCCGGGAAGCCTCCACGACCAGCACCATCGGCACGTCGCCGCTGTCCGCGATATCGGCGATCATCCGCTGATAGTCCGGCCGGACAACATCGTCACGGCTCGCCGTGATCCCGTTGTCGCAGTAGAACTCGGCGACCGTCACACCGTGCACGGCAGCCCACGACAAGATCAGTTGCCGTTGGGCCTCCACGCCCAACGCTTCGCCCGTCTGGTCGACCGACCGACGCAGATACGCCACATACCGCAACGGACGACCCACCATGCGATCAAACCTACGGCCCGACCGCGACCGAGAAACCTGTACCACCTGAGACATCGGTGCGCAGTCCGCGATCATGACCCCCGAGGGCGCCGAGACGAGCCGAAGATCGCCGGTTGCGTAGGCCATCCGACCCCCGAGACCAGCCTCGAAGATCACAACAGCGCAGGTACGCCGGTTTCGGACGCCCGCTATCCGCGGTACCTATCAACGCGCCTGCCGACTCGTGCCGCTGCCTGGGTGACGACGAGCTGGACCAGGACGGCGGCCACGAGCGCCGCGGAGAAAGCCAGAAACGTGCCGGCCGGGCCGACGAGCTCCGCGACCAGGAAGCAGAACGTCGCGAAACCAGTCAGGCCACGCAGCACGCCGCGCAGCAGTGTGGCCGTCGGCGGGTGGCCGGCCTGGGCCAGCGTGAAGGCCGCGACAACGCTCGTGGCGATGGGAAACGGCGCGAGCACGCCGGTGAGGCGGGGGCCGAGGGTGGCGGCGGCTCCCGTGAGCGAAAGAACGAGAAAAGCCGTCGCGAGCGCCCGGCCAGGAAGATCCCACCTCGGCGGCGCGGGCAGGGTCGGCCCTCCGTTGACGGGGTGCGCCGCCGGCATCACCGCGACGGCGGTACCCGTCGCCAACAGCGCGAGAAGAAGTCCGATCGGCGGCGGTACCACGAGCGACGACAGGGCGAGGTCGGCGGTGAGGCTCGCGCACCAGCCGAGCGCCAGGCTGCTTTTCCACCCCAGCGTCCGGGACTCGTAGGCGAACACGACGGCGAACAGGGCGAGCGTCACCAGTCCGAGCAGTGCGGCGTTCGCGGCCTGGGCGGCGAACTGCCGGCCGTGCTGGAGGTCGGTGATGAGCAGGATCGGGCCGGCGACGACCGGCAACGCGACCAACGTGCCCGCCAGCGCCGGCCCCCACCGCCGTCCGGCGAGGGAGGACGCCACGACCAGCAGCGGTGCGAGCAGGAGTTTCAGCGCCAGCGTCACGGTTGTTCCGTCACCTGGCCATGGATCGCGGGCGGCCCGGTTCGCGCCTGGACACCGTGGCGGTCGGGGCGGTGGGCGCCCCTGAGGGGCGGTCCGCGTGCGAAGGTGTCCCCGGGAAAGGCCGGCGGCGGCACGGTCGCCGAGGGCGCGGAGCCGCTTCGCGAGGTCGCTGGGCGAGCGGGGAAAGCGGGCTGGGATGAGCCGAAGACGGCGGGTGTTCCTGACCGGCGCGACCGGCAACTGGGGCCGCCGGGTCCTGCGCGAGTTCGCCGCAAGGGCGGACCGGTTCGACGTCGTGGCCCTGGTGCTGCCGACCCGGGGCGAGCGCGCCGCCATCGCGGAGTTCGCCGACCTGCCGAACCTGCGGGTCGTCTGGGGTGACCTGACGGACTACGACGCCGTCGAACGATGTGTGCGCGGCAGCGACTACGTCCTGCACGTCGGCGCCATCGTCTCCCCGCAGGCCGACGACCAGCCGGAGCTCACCCACCGGGTGAACGTCGGCGGGACCCGGAACATCATCAGGGCGGTTCAGGCCCAGGCCGATCCCGGCGCGATCAGCGTCGTCATGATCGGTTCGGTGGCCGAGACCGGCGACCGGAACCCGCCCTATCACTGGGGCCGGGTCGGCGACCCGCTTCGGGTCTCCCAGTTCGACGAATACGGACAGAGCAAGATCATCGCTGAGCGGGCCCTGGTCGAGTCCGGGCTGCCGCGCTGGGTGTGGCTGCGCCAGACCGGGATCTTCCACTCCGGAATGCTGGAGATCCGCGACGCGATCATGACCCACGTGCCGTTCGCCGGCGTGATGGAGTGGGCGACCGCCGAGGACTCGGCCCGGCTGCTCGCCAACATCTGCGAGGACGGCGTGCCCGAGCACTTCTGGGGCCGGGTCTACAACATCGGTGGCGGCGCCGCCTGGCGGCTGACCAACTGGGAGATGCAGGTCCGGCTGGGCACCACCCTCGGGGTGACGGACATCCGGCGCTGGTATGACCGCAACTGGTTCGCCACCCGCAACTTCCACGGCCAGTGGTACACCGACTCCGACGACCTGGAGAGCCTCGTTCCGTTCCGGCGCGACACGGTCGACGACGCGCTGGCCCGGGCCGTCGGGGCGTGTCCGCGATCGGTGCGCCTGGCGGGGAGGATCCCGGCGGCGGTCGTGAAGAATCTCGTGATCGGCCCGCTCACCCGGCAGCCGCGGGGAAGCATGGCGTGGATCCGGGCCGACGACGACGCGCGCATTCGGGCGTATTTCGGTTCCCGCGCGGACTGGGAGGCGATCGGCGACTGGTCCACCTTCCAGATCCCGACGCCGGACCGTACTCCCCGCCTGCTCGACCACGGCTATGACGAGTCGAAGGATTCGGCTGCCTGGACCGACGACGACTTCGCCGCCGCCGCCGCCTTCCGCGGCGGCGAGCTGCTGTCCGAGAACCTGCCGGCGGGCGACGTCACGGCACCGCTGCGCTGGCGGTGCGCCGACGGGCACGAGTTCACCGGCAGCCCCCGCCTCGTCCTCACCGCCGGGCACTGGTGCCCCGACTGTGTCCGGGACCCAGCGGGCTACGCCAAGCAGGCCGTGGCCAACCGGTTCCTGGCCCAGGTCGAGCCCACCTCGTAGGTCACCGCGTAGGTCACCGACTGCGCTCGACCCGGCCCTCGTCCCAGACCGGCTCAGCGGTCTCCCTGACCTGACCGTCCATGCCGAACGCCAGGAACCGGTCGAAGGTACGCGCGAACCAGCGGTCGTGGGTGACCGCGAGGACGGTGCCCTCGAACGACTCCAGCGCCGTCTGCAGCGCCTCGGCGGATTCCAGGTCGAGGTTGTCGGTCGGCTCGTCGAGCAGCAGGGCGGTGCTGCCGGCCAGTTCCAGCAACAGGATCTGGAACCGCGCCTGCTGGCCGCCCGACAGCTTCTCGAACGGCAGGTCGCCCTGCGGTTCGAGCTCGTAGCGGCGCAGCATGCTCATCGCGCCGCCGCGGTTCTTGGCGTGGTCCTTCCAGAGAATGTCGACGAGGGTGTGGCCGGCGAGCTCCGGATGGGCGTGGGTCTGCGCGAAGTGCCCCGGCACGACGCGTGCCCCCAGCTTCCACTGGCCGGTGTGCGCGACGGGCTGGCCGGCGAGCAGCCGCAGCAGGTGCGACTTCCCGGAGCCGTTCGAGCCGAGGACCGCGACCCGTTCGCCGTAGAACACCTCCAGGTCGAACGGGCGCATCAGCCCGGTCAGCTCCAGCCCGGCGCACGTCAGCGCGCGCACTCCGGTCCGGCCGCCCCGCAGCCGCATCCGGATGTCCTGCCGGCGCGGCGGCTCCGGCGGCGGGCCGATCTCCTCGAACTTGCGCAGCCTGGTCTTCGCGGCGTGATAGCGCGACGCCATGTCGGGGCTGCGAGCGGCGTACTGCTGCAGGTCGGCGACGAGCCGCTTCAGCTGGGCGTGCTTCTCGTCCCAGCGCCGGCCCAGCTCCTCGAACCGTTCGAAACGCTGCTGACGGGCCTCGTGGTACGTCTCGAAGCTTGCGCCGTGCACCCACACGTCGGAGCCGGCCGGGCTCGGCTCGACACTGACGATCTTCTCGGCGGCGCGGGACAGCAGCTCCCGGTCGTGCGAGACGAACAACACCGTCTTGCGCGTCGTCTTCAGCTGTTCTTCGAGCCAGCGCTTACCCGGCACGTCGAGATAGTTGTCGGGCTCGTCGAGGAGCAGCACCCCGTCCGGCCCGCGCAGCAGCGCCTCCAGGACGAGGCGTTTCTGCTCCCCGCCGGACAGCGTCCTGACCTCGCGCCACTGCGCCCGCTCGTACGGCGTGCCGAGCGCGGCCATCGTGCACGTGTCCCAGACGGTCTCGGCGTCGTAGCCGCCGACCTCGGCCCAGTCGCTCAGCGCCTGCGCGTACTGCAGCTGCGCCGGCTCGTCGTCGCGCTCCATCATGGCCAGCTCGGCCGCGTCGACCTGGCCCGCCACCTCCCGGACCCGCGGCTCGGCCACCGAGACCAGCAGGTCACGGACCGTACGCTCGTCGCGCACCGACCCGACGAACTGCTGCATCACGCCGAGCCCGCCGCTGACGACGACCGTCCCGCCGTGCGGCTTCAGCTCGCCCGACAGCAGCCGCAGCAGCGTCGTCTTGCCGGCCCCGTTCGCGCCCACCAGGGCGGTCTTCGCGCCTTCTCCCACCCGGAAGGACGTGTCCGAGAACAGCACCCGCCCGTCCGGCAGGTAGTACTCGACGTGCGCCACTTCCAGATGCCCCATGAGCGGATCCTCTCGGCCGTGCCACGGCCTGGCAAACCCTTAGATCCGTCGGGGCGCCGCGGCCGGCGACGGTTTCGTGATCGTCCGGGTCTGGCCGAGCGGGCGGTGGACGTAATCTTCCCGCAGGGCAGGAACGACATGCACTACCGCGTGTCATGCTGTCCTACCAGCCCAGGCCGGTAGGAACCTGGCCGAAAGTCCGATCGCGACCGATACCCGGACAGATCGGACGGAGCACCGAAAGGACGACCGAGCCCCATGCAGAGCGTGGCCGAGCTGCCGGCACATGCGGCGGCCGAGCCTGGCCAGACCGTCTGGCCCGTCCTGCTCGTCGAGGACGACGACGGCGACGCCTTCCTCGTAGAGGAACTGCTCCAGGAGACCTCGGCCCCGATCCGGCTGCTACGGGCGGTCAGCATCGCCGAGGCTCGCGTCAAGGCCGCCGGGGCCCGGTGCATCCTGCTCGACCTCGGGCTGCCGGACAGCCACGGCCTGTCCGCCCTGGAAACCCTGCGCGCCATCGCCCCGGACGCCGCGATCGTCGTCCTGACCGGCCTGGCCGACGAACACCGCGGCGTCGAAGCCATGGCGGCCGGCGCCCAGGACTACCTGGTCAAAGGCGAGAGCGACGGCAAGGGCCTGGTCCGGGCGGTGCGCTACGCCATCGAGCGCCGCGCCGCCGAGCAGGCCGCCCGCGACCTGCACGAGTCGCAGCTGCGAGCCGAGGAGAACGCCCGGCTCGAACGCGGCCTGCTCCCCACCCCACTGCTACG
>NZ_JADWYX010000174.1 GCF_016786355.1 Frankia sp. AgB1.9 | reverse complement strand
GGCGCGGGGGGGCGCGGTGGGCCGGCCGGACGGGGTCCCGAGGGCCGGCCGCGACCGCGCGCCCGCGGACGGTTCCGTGGCCAACGTCGGCAGGCCCGCCATCGGAGGCGCCGCTCGCGACCAGTCGACCGCCGGCCGAGCGGCCGGGACCGGCGGCGGCTGGGCCGCCGCCTCGGCCGGTGGCACCACGGTCGACGGCACGCCGCTCGGGGGCCCGGCGCTCGGGGGCCCAGCGCTCGGCGGCACCGCGGTCGGGGGCGCCGCACTCGGCACCACGGTCGAGGGTGCTGGCGGCACCGGTCCGGCGCCCCCGGCTGGCCGGCGGCGCTCCACCGGCACCGGCGCCAGCCGGCCGACGGCGGCACCGGGCACGGGCGGGGCGGGCATCGGTCGCAGGCCGCCCGGGGGCGCCACCACCGGCGCGGGCTCGCGCGCTCGTGCCTGCGGCGCGAGAGGCACCTGCCGTCGGGCCGGAGTCGCCGGGCGGCGCGCCACGTCCACCGCTGAGTCCTGCGCGCGCGGCACCGGAGCCCGGTCCGGGATCGGTCCGGCCTCCGCCGGAGCTCGGCCGGAGATGGGCTCGGCGTCGGCCGGAACTCCGTCACCGATCGGTCCGGCTTCGGCCGGAGCCCGGCCGGAGATCGGTGCGGCTTCGGCTGGAGGCACGGCGGTATCCGGTACCGCGTGCGGTGGCGCGGCCGGCGGCGGGGCGGGCGAGCCCGGCGGCGGCAGCGGGACCAGGCGGGCCGAGGCGGGCACAGCCACGGGCACGGGCGACGAAGAGCCGGCCGGGGGCACCGGGATGGACGCGGCCGGCCTGACGGGGACCCGGGAGGACGCGGGCCGGATCGGAACGGCCGCGCCGAGCTTGGGCCGCGCGGCGGCATCCCGGACCTCGAGGTCGAGCACGACCTCGATCCCCGCCCGGCCGAGCCAGCCGGGCCCGAGTGCGCTCGCGGCAGCGCTGGCGAGCTCAAGGGCGAACTGGCGGGCCGTCTGCTGGCGGCGTTCCGGCTCCTTCGCCAGTGCCCGGAGCACGACCTGGCCGACCTGCGGCGCGACTCCGTCCAACGGCCGCGGCGGCGTGTACAGGTGAAACTCTCGCAGCGTCTCGTAGGTGTTGGAACGGCCGCCCGACGGAGCCTTTCCGGTCAGGACCTCGTAGGTGACGATGCCGAGTGCGTACACGTCGACCGTCCGGCGCAGCTCACCGGCGAGAAACTGCTCCGGGGCCATATAGCGCGGCGTGCCGGTGATCGTGTTCGTGAAGGCGGCGGTGTCCTGGAACGCCTTCGCGATTCCGAAGTCGGTGAGCTTCAACCGGCCGTCCGCGGCGAACAGCACGTTCTCCGGTTTCACGTCCCGGTGCAGCAGGCCACTGCCGTGGGCGAACTCCAATGCGCTGGCCACCGCCAAAGCGACAGCGCAGGCCCACTCGGGCCCCGCTCCTCCGGCATCGATCCGGGACCGCAGGCTGCCACCCGAGAGGAGCTCCATCACGATGAGCGCCATCTCGCCGGCGGGCACGAAATCGTGCACTTTCACGACGTGCGGATGGTCCACCTCGGCGAGCATGAGCGCCTCGTTCTCGGCGTGCGCCCCACGCACCGAGACACCCGGCATCACCTTGACGGCGACGTCCCGTCGCAGCCGGTTCTTCGCGGCCAGGACCATGCCGAACGCGCCCTGGCCGACCTGGGCGCCCAGCTCGTAGCCAGGAAGCGCGGCGGCCACCATAGCCCGATCGACGATCACGCCGATTACCGCTTCCTACGTCTTGCGCGGTCACGACCGCGACAACGCCCCCGTGCGTCGCGGTAGTTATTGTCGCAGACTCGCGGCCCCCGGCCGAGCCGGACGCACCGCGTTCATACCACCAGCGGGCGACCCATCGGCTTCGCGTCAGAAATCGAGCTCGAAACCAACACCCCACCTACCCGCCCCGGAGCGCTCCCCGCCCCGGCCGGACGTCCGCACGGCCCGGCGGTCGCCTCAACAGGTGAGGAATGCCGCCGGGCCGCGCGGACCCAGGTCAGGTGGCTCTGGCCGTGGTGGTGGTCGCGGAGGTGGTGGCCGTAGCCGTGGCGGTGAGGTCGTAGACGGTGACGCCGTCGACGGTGGCCGCGGTGAAGTTCTGCTGCACCCAGGCGGCGATCGCCGCCGCCGACTGGCTCCCACCGTTTCCGGCCCCGGAAAGGCCGCCACCGATGAAGTAATGGATCTTGCCGGCGGCGACGTACTGCTGGAACTGGGCCAGCGTCGGCGACGGGTCGGTGCCGTTGAAGCCACCGATCGCCATGACCGGCGCGCGGGTGGCCAGCTGGTAGCCCGCCGCGTTCTCCGATCCGACCGTCGCGGCCGCCCAGCGGTAGGCGGAGGCGTTCTTCTTGATCGCCGCTGTCAGATCCGCGCCCGGCGTCGTCCCGCCGAGCAGACCACCCATGCCGCCACCCATGCCGCCCGCGAGTCCACCGAAACGGCCGCCGCCCTGACCAGTACCGCCCTGGCTGCCAGTGCCGCCCTGACCCGTGCCGCCCTGGCCGGCCGTACCTCCGCCAGGAAGCGTCGGCGCGCCACCCGCGGCGCCGAAGCCGGGGAAGCCGTTCGTGCCGCCCTGGCCGAGGCCGCGCCCTTGGCCCTGCCCGCGCCCCTGCCCGAAGCCACCGAAGCCGCCCGGTCCTCCGCCGGGCCGGGTGGCCGCGGCCGTCGGGCCGGCGCTCGGGATGGCGCCCGTGTGCGGGGCGTCGGCCGTCGCGAGCGCATAGCTGGTCGGGCCGGCCAGCCCGACGACGAGCGCGAGGCCGGCCACGGCGAGCCCGGCCCGGGCCGTCAGCCGGGGCAGCCCGATGAGCAGCACCGCCGCGGCGAACCCGACGACGAGCACCGTCGGACGCAGCCAGGTGTGCCAGCCGGACGTACGGCCGAGCAGCCGGGCGCACCACCACGTCGTCCCCGCCGTGACCGCTGCCAGCGTCAGCGACGCGGCCGGGTGGGACCGGTGCTCCCACAACGTCACGGCGCCCATCCCGACCAGCGCGCCGATCGCCGGGGCGAGCGCGACGGTGTAGTACGGGTGGAAGATCCCCTGCATCTGGCTGAAGACGGCGCCGGTCACCACGAGCCAGCCGCCCCAGACCAGGAACGCCGCCCTGGCCCGGTCGGTTCGCCCACGGCGGGCCGTCACGACCAGGCCCGCGATCAGCAGCGCGAGCGCCGCCGGCAGCAGCCAGGCGACCTGGCCGCCGATCTCGGAGTTGAACATCCGGCCCCAGCCGGTCTGGCCCCAGCCGCCGCCCTGCGACGGCGGGCCGAAGGTCTGCCCGCCTGCCGTCGCGCCGGCGCGGGCTCCGCCGCCGCCGACGCTGCCGGTCTCGTTGCCGGTCAGTCGCCCGAGGCCGTTGTAACCGAAGGTCAGCTCCCACAGGCTGTTGTGCTGCGAGCCGCCGATGTACGGGCGGTCGGACGCCGGCACCAGCGCGACGACGGCGACGAACCAGCCGCCGGACACCGCCAGCGCGAGCCCGGACGCCAGGACGTCACGAACCCGCCGCCACCAGGTGGTCGGCGCCGCGACCAGGTACACCAGCGCGAGCACCGGCACGATCAGGAAGGCCTGCAGCATCTTGGTCAGGAACCCGAAGCCGACCAGCACCCCGGCCAGCACAAGCCACCGGGCGCTGGCCCGTTCGACGGCGCGCAGGGTCGCGTAGGCGGCGCCGACGAGCAGCAGCACCAGCAGCGCGTCCGGGTTGTTGAAGCGGAACATCAGGACCGCGACCGGCGTCGTCGCGAGCACCGCCCCGGCGATCAGCCCCGCCGCCGGGTTGAACGCCCGCCGCACCGTCGCGTACAGCAGCCCAACGGAGGCGACCCCGCACAGCGCCTCCGGCACCAGGATCGACCACGAGCTCAGCCCGAAGATCCGAACCGACAGGCTCATCAGCCACATGGCCACCGGCGGCTTGTCGACGGTGATCGCGTTGCCGGCGTCGGACGAGCCGTAGAAGAAGGCCTTCCAGCTCGCGGACCCGGCCTGCGCCGCCGCCGAGTAGAAGTCGTTCGCCCAGCCCGAGCGGCCCAGGCCCCAGAGGTAGAGCAGCGCCGTGGCCACGAGCAGCAGCCACAGTCCCGGCCGGGCCCAACGCGGATCGTCCTGGTGGCCCCACGCCAGCCGGGCCAGGAACCCACGCCGTCCCGGGCCGCCGCCGTCGGCCCCGTCCGCCGGGTCGTCGGTACCGGGCGGGTCGGGCAAGCGGCCGGCGTCGTCCTGGCGCTGGCCGTCCGCCGGCTCCAGCGGCCCATCGGGCGCGAGCACGACGGCACCGGCGCGCTGATCCGCGGCGACGCCAGTCGCCAGACCGTCCACCGCGGCCCAGCTCCCGCCTACGCCGTCCCGCCCACCGGCCGGGGCTGCCCAGGCCGACGTGTCCGCCTGGGGCGCTTGGCCTCCGACCACGTCGAGGCCGGTGGTGGCCGAGGCAGCGGCACTGGGCGTTTCCGCGATGGCGGCCAGGTCACCGGTGGTGGTGGGCGTCGCCTCGTCCGGGTCGGTGCGCTGGTCCGGCACGCTCCCGTCGACGGCCCGTGACGCCGGCTCGTGCGTAGTCATGTCATCAGGTTCACGTAGCCGGCTGTGGTTTTCCTGAACGGCTCCCTAAACCGACGCGGGGCACGGCCACGGCCCGCCGTCCCGTCAGACCGGAGCCTCGGGACCGCGTCGGTGCCACAGGTCGCGCAGGACGTCGGGAGCGAGGTCGGCCTTGTGCAGGTAGTCCATGCCGCTCTCGGCGACGGTCGCGGGCAGGTCCGTCTGGCCGTAGGTCGAGCAGAGGACGACGACGGTGGTCGGCGCGGCGGCGCGGATCTGGCTGCCGGCGGCGACGCCGTCGATGCCGGGCAGGTTGATGTCCATCAGGACGAGGTCGGGGCGCAGCGCCTCGGCCGCCTCGACGCCGGCCTCGCCCGACTCCGCCTCGCCGGCCAGGACGAATCCTGGTGCGCGTCGGACCACCGCGCGGACCGCGGCCCGGAAGGGTCGCTGGTCATCGACGACGAGCACCGAGACGGAGGCGGGGGAGGTCATGTGGTCCAGTCTGGCCGCCCACGGCGCCAGAACCCAGGATGCGACCATCCAGGTCAGGGGGTGTGGCTACCCTCCCCGGCGATCGGCCCGGACCGGGCACGGAGCGCCCTTCGCGGCCCTGCCGAGGCCAGGGCGTCGCCATGATCGCTGTTTCCGCCCTCTGGTGGCTGCGAAACAGGCACTGCTACGACCATCCGAGGGCCGAAACGGCGATCATGACATCGCCGCGGACGGGCCGGTCGTGTCGGAGGCGGCGTTAGCGGCTGGGGCGCTGGTGGCGGGCGGGGGCCGGGGTTGGGACGCCCGGCTCGGGGCCGGAGTGCAGGTAGAGCAGGACGGCCTTGACCCGGCGGTTCAGGTCCGGCTCGTCGGTCAGGCCGAGCTTGGCGAAGATCGAGTTGCTGTGCTTCTCCACTGCTCGCTCGGACAGCACCAGGCTGGCCGCGATCGCCGCGTTGCTCCAGCCCTGCGCCATGTGGCTGAGCACCTCCCGCTCCCGGGGGGTCAGCCGGTCGAGCTCGGAGTGGCTGCGCCGGGAGTTGGCGGCCACCAGCCCCTCTACAACGGCTGGGTCGATCACCGACTCCCCGGCCGCCACGGCCCGGATCGCGCGTAGCAGCTCCTCCAGGCCGGCGACCCGCTCCTTGAGCAGGTAGGCCCGCCCAGACGAGCCGCCCTCCAACAGCGCCAGCGCGTAGGTGGCCTCGGCGAACTGGCTGAGCACGACGACGCCGACCCGCGGGTAGTCCCGGCGCAGCCAGGCGGCGACCTGGATGCCCTCGTCGGTCCGAGTCGGCGGCATCCGGATGTCGGTGACGACCACGTCCGGGGACAGGTCGCGAACGGCCTGCTCCAGCAACGGACGGTCGGTGACGGCGCCGACCAGCTCGACCCCGTCCGCCCGTTCGATCAGCGTCGCGAGGCCGTGGCGCAGCAACGCATCGTCCTCAGCGAGGAGCACCCGGATAACCACCTTTCAACCCTAAAGGTTGATCGGTCAGAACGGGCGCGGAGCGCCCGCTGACCGATCAACCGGGTCGGGCGCTGAGCGCCCTCCCCAACGTGGTTCTGCGTTGGGGGAGATGTCTGTGGTGGGCGCTTGTCCAGGGTCGGGATCTGGGTCGGGTTCCGCTTCGGGTGGTCGACCGGTTACCGCGCGGCGGACCTCCCTCAGTTTCCCCCGGGGGCCTTCCTGCGGCCTGGAACCCCCAATGTCGGGGGGGGGGGGGGCCCCCCCCCCCCCCCCACACCCCCTGGACGCCCTTCCCGACGTGGTTCTGCGTCCGGAGAGAGGTCCTCGGCGAGCGCATGTCCAGGGTCGGAATTTGGGTCGGGCGCTGCTTCGCCTAGCGAACAGCCACCACTTCCGGGCCAAGATCGCTGTTTTGGCCCTCTGGTGGTTGTGTTGCAGGGCGGACCACGACCACTAGAGGGCCGAAACCGCGATCACCAGTCCGCGCGCGGCGTCGACCGGACGCTGGCGCGAGCCCGGCTGGCTGCGACCGCTGCCCGCCACCGCCGCCCGCCATTACCGCCGCTGCCCGCACCGCCGCGCGCCGGGTCCGACGGACGATGCGCGCGGCGCGAAGGCCCAGGGCTGGGGGACGGGAGTCGGCTCGCTATGGCTTGGGGGCGCGGTAGCCGGCTAGTTGGCGGGCCTGGGCTACCAGGCGGTTGGTGGAATCCCAGACTTCGACGTCCTCGTCGAGCCAGCCGTCGTCGATCAGCTGGGAGCGCTGGACGACGCGCAGCCAGCCTGGGGCCGGCGCGCCGCGCAGCAGCGCGGTCAGCTCGACGGTCGGCACCCAGCCGAACAGGCCGAAGTCGAACGTCGTCGGTGGCAACGCGTCCGCGGCGAGCAGCAGGAACAGCGCATCGGGCTCGGATCCGTCCCGCGGCCGCACCCAGCCCCGGATCTCGGCGGCGCGACGCGGCTGGCCGAACGCCCAGCCGACCGTCGCCGGATCGAGCCGCACGTCGACCTTGTCGTGCAGGTTCTGCCGGAACGGGTTGTCCGGGCTGGCGACGTCGACGCAGTTCTCGGGCGCCGGCAGTGTCGGGGCGCTCTCCCGTTGGAAGACGGGTACCGACGCGGCGGGCGCCCGGCCGGTCGTCGTGAGCGTCGCCATGATCGGCTGGTCGTCCTGGCAGAGGTCGACGGCGGCGACCGCTGTCGACCGACCGGCGCGCAGCAACGAAGGCGTCGCGGTGACCGGGGCGTTGTCGGGGGAGCGCAGGAAATGCGCGGTGATCGACAGCGGATGGTCCCGACCGGTCACGCCCAGCGCGATCCGCGCCGCCAGCGCCAGCAGGTAGCCGCCGTGCGGATGACCGCCGATGTCCCAGCCCGGCGCGACCTCCGCGGTCCATCGGCCGGACTCGTCGACCGTCGCCGCCGTGGCCTTCTCGAAGTCACCCACGGCTGCCCACGCTAGCCCGGACCCGCCGGAAACGGACCCGACGTGGCAGCCCTCACCCCGGGGAGACCTGCCGCCCTGGGTCGCCTGGCTCGCGTCGGGCGGTGGCTGGTTGGGCGGCGGATAATCTTCGGGAGTGACGGACAACGGACGAGACGGCTGGCGGCCGGAGAACGACGAGGCCGACGAGCCTGACGAGGCCGAAGAGGCTGGCGTCGAGCTGGACCGGGAGGCCGGTGCCGAGCTGGCGCGGGTCGAGAAGGCGCTGGCCGGACGCTTTCCGCACAAGATGATTCCGGACCTGGACCGGATTCGGGACCTGGTCGACCTGCTGGGCCATCCCGAGCGGGCCTTCCCTGTGATCCACCTGACCGGCACCAACGGCAAGACGTCGACAGCCCGGATGATCGACTCGCTGCTGGGCGGCTTCGGCCTGCGCCCGGGCCGGTACACGTCGCCACACCTGGAGAGCGTCACCGAGCGGATCAGCGTCGACGGGCGGCCGGTGAGCGCTGAGGTGTTCGCCCGCGCCTACGACGATGTCGCGCCGTACGTCGAGCTGGTCGACGGCCGGCACGCCGAGCGGGTCACGTTCTTCGAACTGCTGACCGCGATGGCCTTCTCGGCGTTCGCGGACGCGCCTGTCGACGTCGGGGTGATCGAGGTCGGGCTCGGCGGGACCTGGGACGCCACCAACGTCGTCGACAGTCTCGTCCAGGTCGTGACGCCGATCTCGCTGGACCATCGGGAGCTCGGCTCGACCGTGGAGGAGATCGCGACCGAGAAGGCCGGCATCCTGCGGCCGGACGCACTGGCCGTGCTGGGCCAGCAGCCGCTCGGCGCCGCCAGGGTGCTCGCCGCGCGGGCCGAGGAGCTGGGCACGACGCTGGTGCGCGAGGGCCTGGAGTTCGGGGTGGCGCGCCGGAAGGTCGCCGTGGGCGGCCAGCTGCTGACGCTGCGCGGCCTGGGCGGCGACTACGACGAGATCTTCCTGCCGCTGCACGGTGAGCACCAGGCGCACAACGCGGCCTGCGCGCTGGTCGCGGTCGAGGCGTTCCTGGGTGGCGGGGCGAATCCGCTGGACCTGGAGCTGGTCCGGGCCGGGTTCGCGTCAACGTCGTCGCCGGGGCGGCTCGAGGTGGTCCGCCGGTCGCCGACGATCGTCCTCGACGGCGCGCACAACGTCGCCGGCACGCAGGCGCTGGTCGCGGCGCTGGCCGACGGGTTCCAGTTCGACACGCTGGTCGGCGTGGTCGGGGTGCTCGCGGACAAGGACGCCCACGCGATGCTCAGCGTGCTGGAGCCGGCGTTCGACTCGATCGTCATCACGCAGAGCTCCTCGCCGCGGGCTCGATCGGCCGACGAGCTGGGGGCGGTCGCGGTCGAGGTGTTCGGCGCCGACCGGGTCGAGGTCGCGCCCCGGCTGGACGACGCGATCGACGCGGCGGTGCGGCTGGTCGAGGAGGACGCCGAGCTGGGCGGCGGTGGCGTGGTGGTGGCGGGCTCGCTCACCATCGTCGGCGAGGCACGCCACCTGCTGGCCCACTGACGGCCTGGCTCACTGACGGCCGGTGGTGGCGGATCGGCGGCAAGGGCGGACAGGGTAAGTTGGCGCCAAGCAGCGTGGGTTATGTCGACCCTGTCCGCGCTCGCGGCGGGCGGCACCTGCCACCCATGACGCGGCACCTGCCACTTAAGACCGTTCCACCCACGACACCGTCCAAGACACGAACAAAGGAGTCCAGTGTCCGCTGAGCGCACCCTCGTCCTGGTCAAGCCCGACGGCGTCAGCCGCGGCCTTGTCGGGGAGGTCATCGGCCGGCTCGAGCGCAAGGGCCTGACCCTGGTCGCCGCCGAGCTGCGCACGCTGGAGAAGGCGACCGCCGAGACCCACTACGGCGAGCACGCCAGCAAGCCGTTCTTCGGCGAGCTGGTCGAGTTCATCACCTCCGGCCCGCTGGTCGCCCTGGTCGTCGAGGGCCCGCGCGCGATCGAGGGCACTCGTGGCCTGATCGGCGCCACCGACCCGGTGAAGGCCGTGCCCGGCTCGATCCGCGGCGACTACGCCCTGGAGATCGGCCAGAACCTGGTCCACGGCTCGGACTCGCCCGAGTCGGCCGCCCGGGAGATCGACCTGTTCTTCCCCGGCCTGAAGGACTGACCGAGCCGAAGGGCTGACCGAGCCCGAAGCCTGGACGCCCGCCCGGACTCTCCGGGCGGGCGTTTCACATTCCGGGGGTGAGCGCGCGGCCGCGTCGGCGTGGCTGCTGGCGCCGCCGGCCGGACGGTTCGACGGGGTACGCGCGGCCTGTTGGCCGGGGGACGTGGCGAGGTGTGCCAGGCGGGCCGGGCCGGTCCCGGTCTGGGTCAGATGCGTGCCTCGGACGGCGCCGGGCGGGATGCACCGTCGGCACCATGGGTGACACGGTCCCGGCGGGCCGGCGGCCTGTCGGTGGGGCGGTCTAGGCTTTCGCTGTCACCGCCGAGAGCGGGCCGGTCATCCCGGTCACTCGAAGAACCGGTGGCTTGCTCACCCCGGTCACTCGGTCATCCCGGTCGCCGGACCACCAGGTCCGTCAATGCCGGACCGTCGAGAAAACCGGGCAATCGGGTTACCAGCACTCCGGTGGTGGAAACTCGCTGCAGTCCTCGCACGTTGCTCATGAAACCCTGCAGTCTGCTAGTCGTCGCGATTCCGTCGCGCCGGGCGTATCCGGCGTGGATCGCGGCCCGTGAACACCCCTGAGCCTGAAGAACCCTGATCGTGTTCGAGGTCGCGGGGCCGGTTCAGGCGGGCCCGGCATGCCCGGACCCGGCCCACGGCACCCAGACCGCATCTCCGGGAAGGTCGGCCCGACGATGTCCAGTTCCCTGTCCTTCCTCGGCCGTGACATGGCGGTCGATCTCGGCACCGCCAACACGCTCGTCTACGTGCGCGGCCGGGGCATCGTGCTCAACGAGCCGAGCGTCGTGGCGATCAACACCACCACCACGGGCATCCTCGCCGTCGGGACCGACGCCAAGCGCATGATCGGCAGGACGCCGGGCAACGTCGTCGCGGTCCGCCCGCTCAAGGACGGCGTGATCGCCGACTTCGAGACCACCGAGCGGATGCTGCGCTACTTCATCCAGAAGGTGCACCGGCGCCGGCACTTCGCCAAACCCCGGCTGGTGGTCTGTGTGCCGAGCGGCATCACCGGCGTGGAGCAGCGCGCCGTGAAGGACGCCGGCTACGAGGCCGGCGCCCGGCGCGTCTACATCATCGAGGAGCCGATGGCCGCCGCCATCGGCGCTGGCCTGCCGGTTCATGAGCCGACCGGCAACATGGTCGTCGACATCGGTGGCGGCACCACCGAGGTTGCGGTGATCTCGCTCGGCGGCATCGTGACCAGCCAGTCGATCAGGATCGCCGGCGACGAGCTGGACACCGCGATCATCTCCTACGTGAAGAAGGAGTACTCGCTGATGCTCGGCGAGCGCACCTCCGAGGAGATCAAGATGGCGATCGGCTCGGCGTACAAGCTGCCCGACGAGCCGAGCGCGGAGATCCGTGGCCGCGACCTCGTCACCGGGCTGCCGAAGACGATCGTCGTGACGGCCGAGGAGATCCGCAAGGCCATCGAGGAGCCGGTCAACTCGATCATCGACGCGGTCAAGGTGACCCTCGACCGCTGCCCCCCGGAGCTCGCCGGCGACGTGATGGACCGCGGGATCGTGCTCACCGGCGGCGGCGCGCTGCTGCGCGGCCTGGACGAACGGCTGCGCAACGAGACCGGCATGCCGATCCACATCGCGGACAATCCGCTGCACTCCGTAGCCATGGGCTCGGGCAAATGCGTCGAGGAGTTCGAGGCCCTTCAGCAGGTCCTCATCTCGGAGCCCCGGCGTTAGTAGTTCGCGAGCTGGGTTCGCCGCGTCGCCGTTGGGTCCGACCGGATTTCGCGGGCATTTCGGCGCCGACCGGACAACGGTTCCTCGAAATCGGTGCGGACCGGGAACGCTCGCGCGGCGCGGTTCGTCCGTGCCGGCGAACGCTTGCCGCGATCGTCGGGAGCCTTGCCTCCGAATGGCGTGCGGCGGCGGCGATTCGTCACGGGGGATGACCGGGCTGGGGGGCGCCCGGGGCTCGCGGTCGCCCGGCGGCCGAGGGTAGGGCACCATCCCGGCAGCGCGTCGGGTGAGGGGAGTGAGGGGTCGTCGTGGGTCGTGACCTCAGGCGGTCCCGGGTGGTCGTCGCGGTGCTGCTCGTCCTCACCTTCCTGCTGATCACGATCGACTACCGGACCGGGGAGAGTAGCGGCGGGCCGCGCGGGTTCCTGCACGGCGTCGTCGGTGGGGTCGAGGGTGGCGTGACCGCGGTGACGCGGCCGGTCGGGCGGACCCTGTCGTCACTCGCGCACCCGAACCGGTACCACGACCGCGCCGACCGGCTGGAGCAGCAGAACGCGGCCCTGCGCCGCCAGCTCGCCGACCAGGGCGCGGTCACTCAGCTGGCCGGCCAGCTCTCGGCACTGCGGCTGCTCGCCGACAAGGGCCAGTACACGATCGTGCCGGCCCGGGTGGTCGCGATCGGCGACGTCAGCGGCACCGACTGGACCGTCACCGTCAACGCTGGCAGGGCCGACGGACTGGCCATCGACAAGATCGTCATCAACTCCAGCGGCCTGGTCGGCACGGTCGTGTCGATGACCGAGCACACCGCGGTCGTCCGGCTCTTCTGCGACCCGCGCAGCCGGATCGGCGCCCGGCTGGAGGGCACCCAGCTGCTCGGCGCCGTAGCCGGTGGCTCCGGCCCCGACAAGCTGGTCTTCACGCTCTACGACGCCTCGTACCAGGTGAAGCCAGGCCAGCGGCTGGTCACGTTCGGCAGCCTGGACTACGTCGCCGGGGTGCCGATCGGCGAGGTGACCAAGGTGACCGAGGTCAGCGGCCTGTCCCGCACGGCCGAGGTGAAGCCGTTCGTCTCGGTCGGCTCCCTCGACCTGGTCGGCATCGTGGTCGGCAAGCCGGCGACCGACCCCGGCGACCGGGTGCTGCCGCCGCGGGCGGTCCCGGCGGCGCAGGCTCCCGCCGCGCAGGCCGCCAACCCGCCGAACGGCGCTCCCACCGCGAATCCGTCCGCCCCCAGCGCGGCCGGCACGCCGGCCGGGGCACGGTGACGCCGTGACCGTCCAGCTGTGGGAGCCGGACAGCGACGCGGACACGATCCACCCGCCTACCTTCGCGGCGGTGACGTTCGTGCTGCTGGTGGCCGTGATCGCCCAGGTCAGCGTGATCGCCCGGCTGCCGCTGCCCGGCGGGGGCCCGGATCTGGTGCTGATGCTGCTCGCCACCGCCGCGCTCGTCCTCGGCCCGGTCAACGGCGCGATCCTCGGCTTCGTCACCGGCCTGTTCGGTGACCTGCTTTCCACCCACGTGCTCGGCCAGACGACGCTGGTGTTCCTGCTGGTGGGCTACCTCGTCGGGCTGGTCGCCGACGCGACCGAGCGGTCCGCCGTCATCGCGCTGGCCGCCGTCTCCGGCGCCGTGGCCGTCGGCATCGTCGCGGACGTCGCGGTGGCGGCCCTGCTCGGCGCCGACGGGCTGTCCAGCCCCGGCCACACGGTCGTGCGGGCGCTGGCGGCGGCGCTGTACGCCGCGCTGCTCACCCCGTTCCTGTTCCCCGCCTTCACCGCCGCGGTGCGCAGGACCAAGCGGGTGGGGCGCCGATGAACGACGGAGTTCGTCTGCGCCTGGTGATCCTGCGCGTTCTCGCCGTCTCCCTGCTGGTGACGCTGGGCGCCCGGCTGTGGGTGCTGCAGGTGCTAGACGGGGCGCACTACCGGCGGGTCGCCGAGGACAACCGGGTGCGCGAGGTGGTGACCCCCGCGCCGCGCGGGATGATCCTCGACGACCAGGGCGCGGCCCTGGTTCGCAACCGCACCTCGCTGGTCATCTCGGTGAACCGCTCGACCACCGACCGCCAGCGTGACGGCGGCAAGGCGGTGTTCGAGCAGCTGTCCTCGGTCATCGGCATGTCCGTCGCCGACATCGAGAAGAAGATCCGGTTCTGCGGGCCGAAGGTGCCGCAGCCGTGCTGGACCGGCTCGCCCTACCAGCCGGTCCCGATCGCGAAGGACGCCACTCCGCAGCAGGCGCTCGCGATCATCGAGCATCCTGACCGGTTCCCCGGCATCACCGCCGACCTGGAGGCCGTTCGCGAGTACCCGTACGGCCCGCTCGCCGCGCACGAGCTCGGCTACCTGGCCCCGGTCAGCCAGAGCCAGCTCGACCAGCAGACCGCGCAGCTGAAGAAGGACGGGAAGCCCAGCTCCGACGGGACCTACCACCTCAACAGCCTGGTCGGGGTCGCCGGCCTGGAGTCGGTCTACGACACGGCCCTGCGCGGCGTCGACGGCGTCCAGGCCCTCGAGGTCGACCGGTTCGGCCGGGTCTCGGGCACCGCGTCGAACACGGCGCCGGTGGCGGGCGACAACCTGGTCCTCAACCTCGACCAGGGCGTCCAGACGGCGGCAGAGCAGGCCCTGCGGGCCACGCTGGACAAGCTGCCGGGCGACGCGAAGGCCCGGACGGCCTCGGCGGTGGTGCTCAACGTCAAGACCGGCGGCGTGGTCGCCCTGGCCAGTCTGCCGTCCTACGACCCGTCGGTGTTCGTCGGGGGCATCTCCCAGCAGGACTACCAGTCGCTGTCCGACCCGGCGAACGGCATCCCGCTGCTGTCCCGGGCCTACCAGGGCACCGGTCCGGCCGGCTCGACGTTCAAGATCGTCTCGACCGCCACCGCGATGGGCCTGCTGGGCGCCAAGCCGGACCAGAAGTTCCCATGCTCGCCGACGCTGCAGATCGGCAGCCAGACCTTCCACAACTTCGAGGGCGAGTCCGCCGGGCCGATCACGCTGCACCAGGCGCTGGTCATCTCCTGTGACGTGATCTTCGACCAGTTCGCCTACGACGAGTGGCTGCGCGACGGCGGCCTGCGCAACGGCAAGGGCCCCTACCAGCCGGCCGCCGAGAACTTCGTGAAGATGGCCAAGGAGATGGGCTTCGGGTCGAAGTCCGGCATCGACCTGCCGGGGGAGAGCTCGGGCGCGGTCGTCGACCGGGCGCAGGCCCAGCAGGTCTGGAGCGAGCTGAAGGACTCCTACTGCCGCCGGGCCAAGAACGGCTACCCCGAGGAGAAGGACCCGGCGACGGCCAAGCGCTACCAGCAGTACGCCGCCGAGGCCTGTGTTGACGGCTACCTGTACAACGGCGGCGCGGCGGCCCAGTTCGCCATCGGGCAGGGCCAGTACCTCTCGGTGAGCCCGTTGCAGCTGGCCGTCGCCTACGCCTCCGTGGCCAACGGCGGGACCGTCTACGAGCCGCAGCTGGCCAAGGCGATCGTCTCGTCGGACGGCACGGTCGTGAAGCGGTTCGCCCCGGTGGTCAAGAGCAAGGTCGACGTGCCGCCGGACGTGCTCGGCTACATCCGCGAGGCCCTGCACGGCGTCACGACAGAGCCCGGCGGCACCGGCACCGGCGTGTTCGCCGACTGGCCAAGCAACATCATCCCGATCGGCGGCAAGACCGGTACCGCCGAGGTCGAGGGCCATAAGGACACCTCGTGGTTCGCCTCGTTCGCCCCGGTGAACGACCCGCAGTACGTCGTCGTCGTCTCCGTTCCCGACTCCGGCCAGGGCGCGATGTACGCCGCCCCCGTCGTGAAGTCGATCTACCAGGCGATCTTCGGCGTGGGCCGGCCGGCGGCGCTGCCGGGTGGCCTGCCGCCGGCGACCCTGCCGTCGGTGGTCCATGACACCGGGGCGATCTCGGGGCCGCAGGCGAACGGCCCGGCCGGCGGCATCCCGCCGGTCGCGGTGGGCGCGCTGCCGGCCGCCGCGGCGCCGGGTGCCTCCGGGGGAGCGGTGCTGCCTGCTGCCCTGCGCGTGGGGCCCGCGACCGCCGGCGGCCAGCCGGCCCGAGTCGGCGCCGCGGCGGCCGGCGGTCCGCGCGCGCCGCCGGCCCGCGGCGCCGGCGAGCCGGCGCCGCGCCCCCCGCCCCGGGGGGGGCGGGGCGGGGGGCCGGCCCCCCCCGGCC
>NZ_JADWYX010000173.1 GCF_016786355.1 Frankia sp. AgB1.9 | reverse complement strand
GGGGCCCCCCCCCCCCCCGGGGCGCCCCGGGGCCCCCGGACCCTGGCCCAGTCACAGGGCCTGGCCCAGTCACAGGGCCTGGCCCAGTCAGGCCCTGGCCCAAGCGCCTACGACCCGATCAGCCCAGCCCATGCGCCAGATGACCGACTCGGCCCCCGATGTCAAGAGGAGCCCGGTTTGCGGCCCTGACGCCGGACTCGCTACAGTCCGGAGCTACTCGTCTGTCCTGGGCGAGTCGTGCGGGCGGACGCCGAATCCTGCCCCACCCGCATGTACACCGTCCCTGATCCAAGGGCGCTGATCCGTTCGGCAGGAGCGGGGGACCCACTTTCGGACCCGGCAACAGCCGCGTCCTTGGGGTGTAGCCGGTCAACCGGGCTCGCGAGAGCACGGGGCGCCGGCCGGGCATTCCCAGCCCGAACCCGACAGCTCACCCCGTAGGCGCAGGGAAGGATCGGACATGCCGTCTGAGCAGACGGGCCAACTCCGGCCCGCCGAGCGCAGAACCGGGGGCCGTCACCGCGCCCAGCAGCAGGGCCCGTCCACGACCGTTCGGGTGCTGCGCACCACCGGCGCGGTCACCGCGCTCGTCGGCAGCGGCCTCGCGGTCACCGCGATGCCCGCCGGAGCCGCGACCCCGGACGACTTCGCCCGCCTGCGCCAGTGCGAGTCCGGCGGCAACTACTCGATCAACACCGGTAACGGCTTCTACGGCGCTTACCAGTTCGACGTGCGGACCTGGCAGGGCCTCGGCTACTCGGGCCGGCCGGACCAGGCAGCCCCCGCCGTTCAGGACGAGGCGGCCTACCGGCTCTACAACTCGCGCGGCTGGTCGCCGTGGCCCGCCTGCTCGCGCAAGCTCGGCCTGTCCAGCAACGGGCCCATCGGGGTCTCGTCGTCGGCCTCCGGCGACTCACTGCAGCAGGCGCTGGCGCCGGCTGAGCCGGCCATGACGCTCGACAAGGCCAAGGCGGAGGTCCAGTCCTCGGGCTTCCACGGCACGATCTCCGCGGTCGACGCGAACAAGGTCCGTGCCGACGCCTACGTCTGGCAGAACCAGATGCACGACCAGGGCTTCGCCCTCGCGGTCGACGGCAAGTTCGGCGCCCAGTCCCAGGGCGTCGCCGCGCTGTACTCGTACCTCACCAAGGTGAGCGACGGCCAGCCTGGCGTGGTCGGCGAGAACCTCTGGAACGCGACGGTCACGGGCTAACCAGGCCCCGGGTCCACTACGGTTGGCCCATGACCTCTCCCTCCAGCCGGCCGGACCTGCTTGGTGGGCCGCCGGCGACGCTGCTGCCGACCGAGCCCGGTGCCACCGCGCTGGCCGCCGGCAAGGCCGCCGTCGACGTCGCGGCCGAGTTCCCCGCGTCCAGCGCCGCCTGGGCGGCCCTCGCCGAGGGCGCGCTGGAGGGCGGCCGCGCCGTCGAGGCATACGCCTACGCACGCACGGGCTACCACCGCGGGCTGGACGTGCTGCGCCGGTCCGGCTGGCGCGGGCACGGGCCGGTCCCCTGGTCGCATGAGCCGAACCGCGGTTTCCTGCGCGCGCTGGCCGCGCTCGGCCGGTCCGCCGACGCGATCGGCGAGACCGAGGAGGTCACGCGGATCCGCGCCTTCCTGGTCGACTGCGACCCGACCGCACCGGGCCAGCTCGGCCCGCTCGCGCCCTGACGCCGGCCTCGCGCGGCCCGTTCGGGCGGCCCGTTCGACTGTCCCAGGTGCATCTGGGACAGCGGTCCTGGCGTCGGCGCACGTCGCGGCGATCAGAAGCGTGAGCTCGACCAGCTCGATTCTTAGTAGAGTCTCGCCACGTGCCTGCGCTTGTCCTGATCGGAGCCCAGTGGGGCGACGAGGGTAAGGGAAAGGCGACCGACCTGCTGGGCGGCGCCGTGGACTACGTCGTGCGCTACCAGGGTGGCAACAATGCGGGTCACACCGTAGTCATCGGCGCCGAGAAGTACGCCCTCCACCTCATCCCCAGCGGAATCCTGCGCCCTGAATGCGTCCCCGTGATCGGGAACGGTGTCGTGATCGACCCTGGCGTGCTGCTGGCCGAGATGGCCGGGCTGCGCGCGCGGGGCATCGACACCTCCCGGTTGCTGATCAGCGCCAGTGCGCACCTGATCATGCCCCACCATCGGGCACTCGACCGGGTCACTGAGCGTTACCTCGGCAAGGCCCGGATCGGCACGACGGGCCGCGGCATCGGCCCGGCCTACGGCGACAAGGTCGCCCGTACCGGCATCCGGGTGCAGGACCTGCTCGACCCGGGCATCCTGCGCCAGAAGCTGGAGCTCGCGCTGCGAGAGAAGAACCAGGTGCTCGCCAAGGTCTACAACCGCCGCAAGATCGAGGTCGACGCCGTCGTCGCCGAGTACCTGGAGTACGCGAGCCAGCTCGGGCCGCACATCGCCGACACCGGCCTGGTCCTCGACACCGCGCTGCAGGCGGGCAAGGTGGTCCTGCTGGAGGGCTCACAGGGCACCCTGCTGGACGTCGACCACGGCACGTACCCGTTCGTCACCTCGTCGAACCCGACCGCCGGCGGCGCGGCCACCGGCTCGGGCATCGGGCCGACGAGGATCAGCCGGGTCATCGGGATCATCAAGGCGTACACGACCCGGGTGGGCTCCGGCCCGTTCCCGACCGAGCTGGACGACAAGGTCGGCGACGAGCTGCGCCGAATCGGCGGCGAGTTCGGCGTCACCACCGGCCGCGCCCGGCGCACCGGCTGGTACGACGCGGTGATCGCCCGGTACGCCGTGCGGGTCAACGGCCTGACCGACCTGTTCCTGACGAAGCTGGACGTGCTGTCCGGCTTCGACACGGTTCCGGTGTGCGTGGCCTATGACGTCGGTGGCACCCGGATGTCCGAGATGCCGATGACCCAGACCGAGTTCCACCACGCCAAGCCGATCTACGAGGAGTTCCCCGGCTGGCACGAGGACATCTCCGAGGCGACGTCGTTCGATCAGCTCCCACCGGAGGCCCGCGCCTACGTGCGAGCCCTCGAGGAGATGTCCGGCGCCCCGATCTCGGCCATCGGCGTAGGCCCCGGCCGAGACCAGACCCTGGTCCTACGCGACCTCCTCTAGGGCCACCTGCGCGAGACCGGCGACGGGACGACGTAAGGCGACCCAGCTCCAGACCCTGGATCAGCCCACGCCCGTAACTCTTCCGCCCACCTCGATCCACGTTGGCGAGGGCGCTATGCGCCCGAAGCGGCGGAGCGGCCGCAGGCGCGCAAGCGCCGGTTCCGGCCGACCGCCTTGCGTACTTGGCCGCGACGCGTGACGCTTCATTGGTCACGTTGAGTAGTTGCCGGGAGGTGGATCGGTTGGTCGCCCGCCCGTTTGAGGAGTCGTCCGCACCCCGGGCCGAGCCACCGGGGCCACCGGAGGCTCGCAGGGAGGACAGCTTCGCGCCGGCACCCGATCAGCCGGGGCCGCCGTCCAACGCCGGGTTCGGCCCGGCCGCCGAGCCCCCGCCGGCGTCTGGCGACACCGTCACGGGCGCGGTCGTGGTCCGTCGAGGCCCGGCCCAACTTGGCGAGCTCGCCGCGGCCGACGACCGGCCGTGGCGGCGCTCCGCGGCGGGGGACTACCGGGCCACCCGGGGCTCGCACCGGCTTGGGGGCGTCGATCCGGCTCGGGACGCCGACGCCTGGAAGGTGGGCTTCTCGCCGAGCGGCGAGGCGCTGCCCGACGCGCTCACCGACGTCCTGCTGCGCGGCAGCCACTGGGTGCGCAGCGCGCAGCGGGTGGAGACACTGCGCCGGGAGCGTTCGGCGGCGATCGCCGCGCACGTCGAGGCGCAGCTGGCCGCGTTCCTCGAGCTGTGCGCCGAGGCCGAGCTGGTCCCGCCGGTGACGTTGCGGGTGGTGCGCGACGTGCCACGGCTGGCCCGCCACCGCGGCGAGGGGCGGCCTCGCGCGGCGCTGCCGACGGATCCCCCCGGCGATCCGTCGCTGACCGCCGCGCCGCGCCGCGGCCGGCCCAGCGTGGTCCGAGCCACCCGGATCGGCCTGCCGGACCTGGCCGAGGGACCGACGACCCGTCCCCTCGGCCGGCGAGGCGCCGAAGGCGACCAGGCCCACCGGACCGGCCCCGACCGGGCCGGCCGCCGGGGGCGCGCCGACGGTGACTCGCCGAGCCGGACCCGCCGCCGCGGCCGGGACTCCGCCGGCGGCGACCCGGCCCCCACCCGCTGGCACGGCCGCAACCAGCTCACGGCCTGGCCGCTGCTGTACTGGCGGTGCGAGAGCTTCCCGTCGGCCGGGCGGTCGCTGCACCTGTTCGTCGAGCCCAGCGGACGGACCTTCGAGGGGCGGGAGGACCCGTCCCCGCTGGACGGGCTCGGCCGGCAGGTCCGGGTCTGGCCGGTGGACGCCCCGTCGATCGTCGAGGGCATGGCGGAGGTCGACGCCCGCCGGTGCGCCCTGCATCTCGTGGACGGCATGGCCAGCCTGCTGTGGCGGGCGGGCGTGGGACTCTGACGCGGTACGTCGAGAGCGACCGCCTTTGCGGCATGGCTGGTCTTTGCGGCATGGCTGGTCTTTGCCGCATGGCTGGTGGCCCGGGCGGGTAAGGTGCGGCCGGGCCGGGCCTCGCTCGTCGACGGAACCCGGGCCAACCCATCCCCCGGGACACCGCGACAGGCAAAGGACCGACGGACCGATGACGCGCCACGACGGCCAGGGCAGCCCGCGACCTCCCGGATGCCAGCCGGGGTCCGGCCGTGACGGGGTGACGTCGTGGGCATGAAGGTTCTCGTCGTCGGCTCGGGCGGGCGGGAGCACGCGCTGTGCCGGGCGCTGACCCGCGACCCGCGGGTCGGCTCGATCGTCTGCGCCCCCGGCAACGCGGGCACCGCGGACATCGCCGAGCCCCGGCCGCTGGACGTCGCCGACCCGGACGCCGTCGCCGCGCTCGCCGAGGAGGTGCGCGCCGAGCTGACCATCGTCGGGCCCGAGGTCCCACTGGTCGCCGGCGTCGCCGACGAGCTGCGTGCCCGCGGGCTGCCGGTCTTCGGGCCGTCAGGCGCCGCGGCGAGGCTGGAGGGCAGCAAGGCCTTCGCCAAGGACGTGATGCGCGCGGCCGGCGTCCCGACGGCCGCGTCCCGCGACCACGACGAGGTGGAGCCGGCACTCGCCGACCTGGACGCCTTCGGCCCGCCCTACGTCGTCAAGTACGACGGTCTCGCCGCGGGCAAGGGCGTGACGGTCACCGACGACCGGGACGCCGCGGTCGCCGCCGTCCGCCACTGCCTGCGCGGGCCGGACGACCGGGTGGTGCTCGAGGAGTACCTCGACGGCCCGGAGGTCTCCCTGTTCGCGGTGGTCGCCGAGGACGGCACGGTGCTCCCGCTGCTGCCGGCGCAGGACCACAAGCGGATCGGCGACGGCGACACCGGGCCGAACACCGGCGGGATGGGCGCCTACACCCCGCTGCCCTGGGCGTCGCGCGGCCTGTCCGCGGACATCGTCGCGACGGTGATCCGCCCCACGGTCGCCGAGCTGGCCCGGCGGGGCACCCCGTTCACCGGCCTGCTGTACGCGGGTCTCGCGCTGACGGCGCACGGGCCCCGGGTGGTGGAGTTCAACGTCCGGTTCGGCGACCCCGAGACCCAGGCGATCCTCGCGCTGCTGACCACCCCGCTGACCGACGTGCTGACCGGCCGGCGCGCGCCGGTGTGGCGCTCCGGAGCAGCGATCACCGTCGTGATGGCCGCCGCCGGCTACCCGGGCACGCCCCGGCTCGGCGACCCGATCCGCGGGCTGGCCGCCGCGGGGAAGCTGGCGGGCGTCGACGTCCTGCACGCCGGCACCAGGCGCGACGACGAGGGAACCGTCGTCTCCGCGGGCGGCCGGGTGTTGTCCGTCACGGCGATCGGTTCCAACCTGGAGTCCGCGCGAGGATCGGCCTACGAGGCCATCAGTCGGATCTCGCTGCCCGGTGCCCAGTACCGGACCGACATCGGCGACCCAGCCAGGCTGCGGCACGCGGCGGACGTCCGCCGGGCCGGTCCGACCCAGCTCCCCGACGACGAGGAGAAGTGAACAGCATGTCCCCCACCAGCACCCCCAGCCGGCCCAAGGTCGCGGTCGTCTACGGCTCCGCGTCCGACGCGGCGACCATGAGCAAGGCCGGCGCGACCCTCGGCCGGTTCGGCGTCGAGTTCGAGGAGGCGGTTCTCTCCGCGCACCGCGCGCCGCGCACTCTGGCCGACTGGGTGGATGGGCTGCGCGACCGGGGCGTCGCCGTGGTCATCGCCGGCGCGGGGCTCGCCGCGGCCCTGCCGGGTACCGTCGCCGCGCTCACCACGCTGCCGGTCATCGGCGTCCCGATCTCCGGCGGCGCCCTCGACGGGATGGACTCGCTGCTCGCCATCGCGCAGATGCCGCCGGGCGTCGCCGTGGCCACCGTCGGGCTGAACAACGCGACCAACGCGGCGGTGCTCGCCGTCCAGATCCTGGCCGTCTCCGACCCTGACCTGGCCGCGAAGCTCGCGACCTACAAGGACGACTTCGAGAAGGCCGCGGCCGACGGTCTCGCCCGCGCCGGGGCCTCCGCGTGATCGAGAGGTACACCCTCCCGGAGATAGGCCGGGTCTGGTCGGAGGCCCGCAAGTACGAGCTGTGGTGCGAGGTCGAGGTCCTGGTCCTGGAGGCGCATGCCGCCGCCGGGCGGGTTCCGGCGGAGTCGGTGGAGCCGGTCCGCCGGGCGCCCGCGCCGACGCCGGCCGCCGTCGCCGAGATCGAGGCCGTCACCCAGCACGACGTGATCGCGTTCCTGACCGCCTGGGCCGACCAGACCGAGCCGCGTTCCGCCGCCGCCTACGTGCACTTCGGCATGACGTCCTCGGACCTGCTCGACACCGCGCTCGCCTGCCAGCTCGTCGAGGCGACCGACATCGTGCTGGCCAAGGCGGACCGGCTCGTCGCGGCGCTGCGCGACCTGGGCCTGGCCCACCGGACGACGCTGCGGGTCGGGCGCACGCACGGCATCCACGGCGAGCCGACCGTGTTCGGCCACCGGGTCGCGGACCTCGCGTTCGGCATGGCCCGGTGCCGGGACCGGCTGCGGGCCGCGCGCGCCGACATCGCCGTCGCCAAGATCTCCGGCGCGGTCGGCACTTACTCGAACATCGAGCCGGACGTCGAGCAGTACGTCGCCGAGAAGCTCGGCCTGACGGCGGCCCCGGTCGCCACCCAGGTCGTGCTGCGCGACGGGGTCGCCAGCTGGGTCGCGGCGCTCGCGGGGCTCGCGACGCTGTGCGAGACGGTGGCGCTGGAGGTGCGGCACGGCCAGCGCACGGAGGTGCGCGAGCTGTCCGAGCCGTTCGGGAAGGGCCAGAAGGGCTCGTCCGCGATGCCCCACAAGAAGAACCCGATCATGTCGGAGCGGATCGCGGGCCTCGCCAGGATCGTCCGGGCGCAGTACGTGCCGATCCTCGAGGGAGTGCCGCTCTGGCACGAGCGCGACATCTCACATTCCTCGACCGAGCGGATCGCGCTGCCCGACGCCTCGATCGGGGTCGACTACCTGCTGAACCTGACGACCCGCCTGGTGACCGGCCTGGTCGTCGACGCCGACCGGATGCGGGCGAACCTGGACGCCACCGGTGGGCTGGTCTACACGTCTGCCGTGCTGCTGGAGTTGGTCGAGACCGGGCTTTCCCGCGAGGACGCCTACGCCATCACCCAGGCAGCCGCGATGGAGACCTGGCAGACCGGCGTGCCGTTCCGGGAGACGTTGCGCAAGCACGCCGCCGACCGCGGTCTTCCGCTGGACGAGACTCGGCTGGACGAGGTGAGCCGACCGGAGCGCTATGTCGAACGACTCATTCCGGTCTTCGACCGGCTGGCCGCCCTCGTCTGAGTCGCTCGCCCCGCGCCGGCCCTCGTGACGCCGATGGCGATGCCGCCGTCGCGAGGGCCGTGGGTGTCCCGGACCGCGCGTTGTCGGGATGACGACAGCGTCTCCCGGAAATCCGAGCCAAACTCGGGGCACTTTGGCGCCGTCCTCGACAGGCGTGCCCGGCGCCAGGTCCCGGTCAGATCCCGGAAACGCGGCTGGCCCGTCGGCTTCGCGCGGCCGACGGGTGGCTCTCGGCTGCCCGCTCCGAAAAACGCCGGAGAGCGCTCGCGTTGTCACGACGCGTCGCGTTATGAGTCGAAGACCATCCATCAATCGACAATGGCCTGTGTCCAGTTCGACAACGCAGTAGAAGCCGAGCCAAATCTCCCCGCTTGCGGACGCGCAACGCGCACGAGGAGTGACCGTTAGTCCTGTACGATCCCCCCTCGTTCGCACTCGCACCCGTGTGCGACCATGAGGCCCGTACCTGGCCTGCATCCACGGGTTCCGCACTTGGCCCGATTGCACAGCCGGATCTATTGCCACCTCGGCCGCCGCGTCCAGTGGGGGAGACATCATCTTGTCGGGACTACTTGACCATGGATCGGTCTTCGTCGCGGGGCACCGGGGACTGGTCGGGAGCGCGATCACCCGGCGGCTGCGCGGCGCCGGGGTCGACGTGATCACCCGCGGCCGGGAAGAGCTTGACCTGACCGACACCGTCGCGGTCTCCCGGTTCTTCGACGAGGTGCGCCCCGGGGCGGTTGTTCTGGCGGCCGCCAAGGTCGGCGGAATCATGGCCAACGCGACCCAGCCGGTCGAGTTCCTCGAGAACAACCTGCACATCCAGCTGAATGTCATCTCGTCGGCCTGGCGCGCGGGCACCGAGAAGCTGCTCTTCCTCGGCTCCAGCTGCATCTACCCGAAGTTCGCGGCTCAGCCGATCACCGAGGACGCGCTGCTGACCGGCCCGCTCGAGCCGACCAACGAGGCCTACGCGATCGCGAAGATCGCCGGGATCACGCAGATCCAGTCCTACCGTCGGGAATATGGCGCGCATTACGTGTCCGCCATGCCGACGAACGTCTATGGGCCGGGCGACAACTTCGACCTTGAAACTTCCCACGTGCTGCCTGCGCTCATCCACCGTTTCCATCTCGCGACCGAACGGGGAGACAGCGAGGTGACCCTGTGGGGTTCGGGTACTCCGCGCCGGGAGTTCATCCACGTCGACGATCTCGCCGACGCCTGCGCCACGATTCTCGAAAAGTACGACGACCCGGCTCCGATCAATGTTGGGACGGGCACGGACGTAACGATTCGGGAACTGGCTGAGCTGGTCGCCGACGTCGTCGGTTTCACCGGCACGATCAATTTCGACCCGGCGAAGCCGGACGGCACCCCGCGCAAGCTGCTGGACGTCAGCAAGCTGGAGGGGCTGGGCTGGAAGCCGAGCATCTCGCTGCGTGATGGAATCGAGTCGACGTTCGCGTGGTGGAAGAGCTCCGGGCAGGTCGCCCGCGGTCGCGTGACCGTGGACGCGTAGCCGGGGCGAGAACCACGTCACATGGCGGGCGTCCAGCCACTGTCCGTGCCGGCGGCGGCCCACGAGGGGCCGGTCGCCGGCTCCCGGGGCGCGAGGCGGGACCTCTGTGGGCGCAGCCACTGTCGGGGCTATCACGCGTGCGGTGTTGATTATGGGCGGGCCGGGACCCTTCATTGGGCGAGCATGACCATCCCGCCCGCCAGCCCGAGGTCAGCGGCGACACCGGTGCTATTGTTTTCAGAAGCCGTTTGATCGGGGACGACATGACTAAAGTCGCGCTTGTTACGGGCGTCACGGGGCAGGATGGCTCCTACCTCTGCGAGCTTTTGTTGCAGAAGGGTTACGAGGTCCACGGCCTCGTTCGTCGCTCGTCCAGCTTCAACACCGCGCGTATCGATCACCTGTACCAGGACCCGCACGAAGACGGGCGCAAGCTGGTGCTGCACCACGCGGACCTGGACGACGGCCTGAGCCTGGTGAACATTCTCCGGGAGACCGGGCCGAGCGAGGTGTACAACCTCGGCGCGCAGAGTCACGTGCGGGTCTCCTATGACACCCCGCTCTACACGGCGAACGTGACCGGTGTGGGCGCGCTGCGCGTCCTGGAGGCGGTGCGCGCGAGCAACCTGGACATCCGCGTGTACCAGGCGTCCTCGTCGGAGATGTTCGGCTCGACGCCGCCGCCCCAGAACGAGGAGACGCCGTTCCACCCGCGTAGCCCGTATGCCTGCGCGAAGGTCTACGCGTACTGGTCGGCGGTCAACCACCGCGAGTCGTACGGGATGTACGTCTCGAACGGAATCCTGTTCAACCACGAGAGCCCCCGCCGCGGCGAGACGTTCGTCACGCGGAAGATCACTCGTGCGGTTGCGCGCATTCAGGCCGGGCTCCAGAAGGAGCTGTATCTCGGCAATCTCGACGCGACCCGCGACTGGGGGTACGCGCCCGAGTACGTCAATGCGATGTGGATGATGCTGCAGGCGCCGGACCCGGACGACTACGTGGTCGCGACCGGCACCACGTATTCGGTCAGGGAGTTCTGCCAGGTTGCGTTCGGCCATGTCGGGCTGAACTGGGAGGACTACGTTCGGTTTGATCCGAAGTACACCCGCCCGGCCGAGGTCGACGCGCTGATGGGCGACGCCAGCAAGATCAGGACCAACCTGGGGTGGAAGCCCGAGGTGAACTTCGAAGAACTGGTTCAGATCATGGTTGACGGAGACATCCAGCTGCTCGAGGACGAGCGGTCCGGTCGCCTCGTGCGCGTCGACCGGTAGGTCTGCGGACCAATTGTTATTGGGTAAGTCGGCCGTCACGTGGCGTCCCCTTGACGTCCCACTGGCGGCCAACGAACTCACCTTGGGCACCCTCCGAGTCGCCAACCGAAGAGCACCTTCGGCCAGTCCGTCGGGCCGGTCCGCAGGTGTTGGTGCCCCGCGACCACACTGTTATCCTGGTACGAAGTGCGCGACTGAGCGGGAATCGGCCCAAACCGACGTCGGACTAGGCGACAAGTGCCGCATCCGACACGATCCTTTTGGGCTATGTGTTTCCTGTGAGGTCACTGGTCCTTTGTTGGTGTCGGTGTGTGTGAGCCGCGCCGCCTGATATTTATGACGGGTGCCATGTCGCGGGGGCAACGAGTAAGGAGTGTCGCTGTGCTGGAAGGGGGCACCGAGCCGAGGACGGCGACCGGCACGCGTCGCTCCGCCCCCGTGATCCGGGAAGCCAGTTGCTGCGGCGTACGTATCACGGCCTGCTCGTTTGAGGACGCCGTCGCTGCGGTCATCGGTATTCCAGGCAAGGGCGACGACGAGGTGCTCGGTACCGGCACCGGCGCGGCGATCCACCTCTGCAACGCGTACACCCTCGCGCTGGCAGACCGCGACGCCAGGCTGAAGAGCACGCTCAACACGGCCCGGTTCAACTTCCCGGACGGTTGGCCGGTCGCCCGGCTGACCCGCCAGCGGACCCGGCTGTCCGGGGCGAACAGCCAGAAGATCAGCGGCCCGGACCTCTTCCAGGCGGTGCTGTCCGCCGGCCGTGATCATGACGTGAAGCACTATTTTCTGGGCTCCACGCCGGAGGTCCTCGAGGCCCTCGAGCGGTCGGTGCGCAAGGCCTACCCTGGCGTCCAGATCGCCGGAGTGGAAAGCCCCCCGTTCCGGGAGCTGACCCCCGAGGAGCGAGCCGAGCAGCGGCTGCGGATCATCGCGTCCGGCGCGGACCTGGTCTGGGTCGGGCTCGGTACGCCCAAGCAGGACTGGGAGGTCGAGCGGCTCGCCGCCGAGATTCCCGCGGTGTTCCTCGCGGTCGGCGCGGCCTTCGACTTCCTGGCCGGCCTGAAGCCGCGCGCCCCACGCTGGATGGGCGACTACGGCGTCGAGTGGATCTTCCGGCTGGTGAGCGAGCCCAAGCGGCTCTGGAAGCGCTACCTCGTCGGCAACCCGCAGTTCATCCTCTCGGTCCTCCGCAACCGCGGCCACTGACCGCGGGCCGGCCGGAACGGGCCCGCGCGGTGCCGACCGGCCGTTCCGGCTGGTCAGAAAGACGATGATCGTCGTTTTGGTCCGCCCATGGTCGCGATCGACGTCAGATCACAACCGCCAGCGGGCCAAAACGACGATCAAGGTGCGACCGCGCGAAGTGCGGGCCGTTCCGGGCTACGCGTCGTCGTTGAGGAGGCCTTCGAGGTAGGTGCCGTAGCCGCTCTTGGAGAGCGGTCGCAGCAGCTCGGCGAGTTGGGCGTCGGTGATGAAGCCCTCCCGCCAGGCGACCTCCTCGACACAGCCGATCTTCAGGCCTTGGCGTTCCTCGATCACCTGGACGAACTGGGCCGCCTGCATCAGCGAGTTGAACGTCCCGGTGTCCAGCCAGGCCGTTCCGCGGTCCAGCAGGTGCACGCCCAGCCGGCCGCGGTCGAGATACGCCTGGTTGACGGCGGTGATCTCCAGCTCGCCTCGGGCGCTCGGCTGCGTCTGGGCCGCGATCTCCAGCACGTCGTTGTCGTAGAAGTACAGCCCGGTCACGGCGAAGCTCGACTTCGGCTTCGCCGGCTTCTCCTCGATCGAGACCGCGCGCCGGTCGACGTCGAACTCGACGACGCCGTACCGCTCCGGATCCGAGACGTGGTACGCGAAGACGATGCCGCCCACCGGGTCGGTGTAGCCCTTGAGCTGCTCGCCCAGCCCGACCCCGTAGAAGATGTTGTCACCGAGGATGAGGCAGACCTTGTCGGTGCCGACGAAGTCCGCGCCGACGATGAAGGCCTCGGCGAGCCCTCGCGGCTCGGCCTGCACCGCGTACTCGAAGCGGCAGCCCAGCCAGCTGCCGTCCCCCAGCAGGCGTTGGAACTGCTCCTGGTCGGCTGGCGTCGTGATGACCAGAATTTCCCGGATACCGGCGGCCATCAGGGTGGAAAGTGGGTAGTAGATCATCGGCTTGTCGTAGACCGGCATCAGCTGTTTCGACACCGCCCGGGTGATCGGATACAGCCGCGAACCCGTTCCGCCGGCAAGAATGATGCCCTTCACGGGCCCAGCCTAGCCGTGTCCACTCCGCTGCCGTTGGATCGCTTTCGTCAGCCTTCGCCCCGACCTGCCGCGGGCGCGGCTCTGGGCGGCCTCGCGACGCTCACGTAGCTCTGACGGACGCCCGGCGCGGCCGTAGACACCGACCGTCGCCCACGAGCCGTTTCAAAAGCCCAACCTGACACTCCTTGTCAGCTCCGATCACCCCCAGGTGAATCAACGGCCGTAGATGCGCAGGTGGTCCGGCCATCCCGTCATGTCGCGGGCACCGGCGGTGCTGGCAGGGGTCCGCCGCGGGCTTACCACCTGCCTACATGTGCCAACATGGGTGCACCTGCCGGCTTCGGGAAGATCGGGGAGAAATGATCGTGTCTGGAGCGGGCAGGCCAGCGCGGGTCGTATCCCCGGCCAGCGCCGCGCACGGCTAGCCCCGAGGTCTCGTATGGACGCCAGAGAGTTCCCCGACCCACCAACCGAGGACCCGAATGGGCCGCGGCGGTGGGTGAAGCCGCAGGTCAGCCTGGCCGGCGCGGCGGACCCGTCGACCACGACGGTGATCCGGCGCCCCAGTAGTCGCCGGCACACTGTTCGCGGCCGTGCCGTCACGGGCCAGGAGGCCACCGCCGCAGGTTTCGGGGCGGCGGGCGCGACCGCGCCGGACGCGGGCGCGGACGGCCCTGATTCGCCGTTCGGGGAATCGGACGGCGGCTGGAAGCCGTCCGGCTCCAGGCGCGCCGCGGCGGCCGCTGATGGCGCCACGGCCCCGGGAGGGCCAGACGGTCCGGAGGGCCCGGACGGCCCGGATGGACTGGGGGGCCGTCGGATCGGCGGCGCCCGGCGCCGCAGGCCGGGGTCCCGCCGGCGCTGGCCGCTGGTGGTCGGCGGCGTCGCCGTGCTGCTGATCGCGTGCGGGGCCGTGCTGGCCTACCAGGTGATGAAGGTGAAGTCCGACCTGGCCAGCACGTCCAACGACCTCACCGCCGTGCAGGACGCCGCGACGTCCGGCGACATCCCGACGGCCAAGGCCCGGCTCTCGCGCGTCATCGACTCCGCCCACGCCGCCCGCTCGCACTCCGCCGGGCCGGTCTGGTGGGCGGCGTCCTACATCCCGTTCGCCGGGCCGAACCTCAGGACCTCCCGCCAGCTGGTGTTATCGCTCGCCGACCTCGCGGACGGCCCGCTGACCGACATGGTCTCGGTCTCGGACACGATCAGCCCGGACAGCCTGATCAAGGACAGCACGATCGACGTGCCGACCCTGGTTAAGGACCGCCCGACGCTGTTGCGCGCCGCCGCGGGCGTCGCCACCGTCGACAAGCGGATGCAGAGCCTGCCGTCGGCCCACCTCGTCGGCCCGGTCGCGACCGCCCGCACCCAGGCCGTCACCAAGATTGCCAAGCTGGACAAGCTGCTCTCCGGCATGGCCGACGCGCTCACCGTCGGCCCGGAGATGCTCGGCGCCAACGGGACGCGCACCTACTTCCTGGCGTTCCAGAACAATGCGGAGATCAAGTCCACCGGCGGCCTGATCGGCGTCTACGGCATCCTGACCGCCGACCACGGCAAGATCACCCTGGTGCACACCGGCTCGAACGACGAGCTGAAGAACTTCAAGAAGCCCGTCGTCGACTTCGGGCCCGAGTACAACGCGAACTACGGCTCCCTCTTCCCGGGCTCGCTGTGGTCGAACGGCAACTCCAGCCCGAACTTCCCGTATGCCGGTCAGACCTGGGCGACGATGTACGAGCGCCAGACCGGCACGCACATCGACGGCGTCATCGGCGTCGACCCGGAGATGCTCGCCGACCTGGTCCGGGCGACCGGGCCGATCACGCTCTCCGACGGGACGAAGGTCGACGGCGACTCGGTCGCCAAGCTAGTCGAGGTGGACGCCTACGCCGACTTCCACGACAGCACGACCAACTCCGACGAGCGGACCGCACGGAAGGACTTCCTGAAGGAGGTCGCGGACACCGCGTTCCACACGGCGCTGAGCAGCGACGTCAAGCCGAAGCCGCTGGTCACCGAGCTGAACACGGCAGCCAAGGGCGGTCACCTGCAGATCTGGACGCCGATCGCGTCCGAGATGACCATCCTGCGCAAGGGCGGGCTGACCGGCGAGATGTACCAGGGAACAGCGCCGTACGCCAGCGTCGTCCTCAACAACGTCTCCGGCGCGAAGCTCGAGTACTACCTGCAGCGCAACGTCAGCTACACCCTCGGGCCCTGCTCCGCCGGCCGGCGGCCCGGGCAGATCCAGATCGGGCTGACGAACCTGGCCCCGCCTGGCCTGCCCCGGTTCGTCTGGCAGCGGATCGACGCTCCGCCCGGCAGTTATCCGCAGGGCCAGGACGTGCTGCAGCTGTCGGTCTACCTGACCAACGGCGCGAAGCTGGTAAACGTCATGGTCAACGGCAAGGCCGTCGACTTCACCCGCGGCACCGAGCTCGGCCACCCGCGGATCATGATGTGGGTCTTCCCGACCCCAGGCCAGCCGTTGACCGTCACCGTCAACACCGACGAGCCAGCCACCTCGGCGAAGCCGATCGTCCCGGCGCAGCCGATGGCCCGCCCCCAGCAGACCGAGATCAAGGCCGCGGCCTGTGGTTGAGCACCCGGCGGGCGCTTAGCGCCCGCCGGGGGGGGAACCGGCGTGGGGGGGGGGCGCCCGCGGCCACGGGGGGCGGGGGGGGCGGGA
>NZ_JADWYX010000172.1 GCF_016786355.1 Frankia sp. AgB1.9 | reverse complement strand
AACTTCTCGACCGCCCTGATCAGACCCAGGTTCCCCTCCTGGATCAGATCCAGGAAAAGCATCCCCCGGCCGACGTAGCGGCGGGCGATCGACACGACCAGCCGCAGGTTCGCCTCGACGAGACGGCTCTTGGCGATCTCGCCGTCGCGCTCGACCCACACCAGCTCACGACGCAGGTCACCTACCAGGCCGTTGTCGGCGGCGAGCTTCTCAGCGGCGAACAGGCCGGCCTCGACCCGCTTGGCGAGGTCGACCTCCTCCTCCGCGGTGAGCAGGCGGACGCGGCCGATCTGGGAGAGGTACTGGCGGACGCTGTCGTGCGACATCCGGTCGGCGGCCGACGCGGCCGGCGTGGGCTGCTCGTCGTCGCGCTCTTCCTTCTCGGTCTCCGCCTCGGCGTTCGCGTCGAACTCGGCGTCCTCGGCGTCCTCCTCGTCACCCCCCGCGGCGCGAGGCGTCGGGGTGCCCTCGGTCGGCGGCGGCGGCGCAGGCTTCTCGGCCTCGGCCGTCTTGCGACGCGAGGCCGCCGTGCCACCGGCCGCGGGCCGGCGCGAGCCCTTCGTGGCTTGCCGGGGGGCCTGCGCCGTCGGCTGCCCCGCGCCCTGGGCACCGGGCTCCTGAGCGGACGGCTGCCCCGAGGACTGCGTGACAGGCTGTGTCGCGGGCTGTGTCAACGCCACCCCTCCCGAATTCTGTTGCCGGAATGACGATGATGGACCGATCTGGCGTGATCGACCGACCTACAGTAATCGCTCAGGAGACCAAGACTGGGGGATGCGCACGCGTTAGCCAAGATCGCACCTCCTCCGCTCTCCCGCTCGACCCGCGTCGCCCGCCGTGGCGGGCATCACCGATGTATTGACCAAACTACGGTGTTGTAGTACAGTGGCGCAGTTTCGCCCCTAGGATACGACACAGTTGGCCAGGATGGGCGGGAGCGGGCCGGCCTGTTGGCCGCGGCCCGGCCGCTCGCAAGCCGGCCGAGATCGTGTGACGTCCTCCGGGGCGCCTTCCCACCAGCCGTATGGTCTTGCCGCGGCACGCCTCCCCAGGTCCCTTCACGCTGACCGCCGGGGAGCCCACATTCGAGCCGGTTGACGCCGCGTTTCGCCCAACGGGCCGGGTATGCCGGCCAGCGGCCGGCGAGGTCCCCCTCGTCGCCGCGGACGGCCAGCCCGCGCGCTGCTGTCCTCGGGACGCTACTCCACCGGACACAGTTCTCGAGCCGCACAATCTCGGCCCCGACCCCACCGCGTGTGGTCCACGCGGCCGCGTCGGTGGCCCGCCGGCCCCGTTCGACGCCTTCCGATCCATCCGGGTCGGCATGCATGACCCGCATACTTTCGCACGTCGGCGCGGCCAGGGCGGGTGGCGCGCGGAGGGTACGGCACGAGGGCACCGCGCCGAGCTGCTCGGACTCGTCCATTACTGCCCATCTCCCCGGCCGGGTTGGCGTGGCCACGCCGGCGAGCGGGCCCGTGATCGTCCCGAGAGTCCCGCCATAGTCGCACGATCTGGTACCCGTCACCACATCGTCACGACACATCTCGGGGCCGGTCGCGCTGACGGCGCTCGGGCCGTCCGGTCAGGCCACCGGGACGCGCTGGGAGATGCGCCAGCCGTCAGGGGTGCGGACCAGGGTCACGTCGCCCCGTTTCGGCCCCTCCGCGTCCTTGTGCGCGAGGACCGTCCCGGCGGCGCTCAGGAAGTCGTACGCGTCGAGCTGGTCGGTGACCCGCAGGACGGCCTGGTCGGTGCCCTGCTGGCGGACCTGCAGATCGAGGATGTGCGTCGTCAACGCCGAGGTGTGCGCGCCGCGCCCGGCGACCTCCCGCAGCGTCTGCAGGTCCTGGACGTAGAGGGCGCTGCCGACCTGGTAGACCGCAGCCAGCGCGGACTCGTCGTCGCGCTCGAACGCCCGGCTGCGCGTCGTGTTCAGTCCGGCGAGGAGCGTCCGCCACGCCTGGTCGGGCGCCGGGCTCGCCGAGGTGGGACGCGCGGTGGCGGGCGGCCCACCGGTCGGGCCGGAGGCAGCCGACACCGCCGTGCCCACGTCGGACCGCCCACCGGTCGGGCCAGTCGCCGCCGACACCGCCGTGCCCACGTCGGACCGCCCACCGGTCGGGCCGGTCGCCGCCGACACCGCCGTGCCCACGTCGGGCCGGCCGGACGGGCCGGGCCTGTTCAGCAGCACCACCGCGACCACGACCGCCGTCAGGCCGACCCCGGCCGTCAGGGCGAGCAGCCAGCCCCGCGGCCCGGGCTGGGCCCCCCGGCTGCCCTGTCGTGGGGGGTGCCCGCCACTCCCCCGCCCGGCCGGACGCGACCCCGGACGCGCCGACCGACCCGGCCGCGGCCTGGGCGGAGTGGCGCCGGCGGGCCGCTGCGGGCCGGCGCGGGTCCGGTCGGGGCGGTGCCGCGCGTCGGGGTCGCCGAGTGGGACGGGACCGTCGTCCGGCGGCAGCACGGGAAGCAGGGCGGCGTCCCGGTCGACGACGTCGCCCTCCAGGATCGCGGCGTCGGCGGGCAGGCCGCCGGGGTCGCCGCCGAGGTCCGGGTCGGGCCGGCCGCCGGGGTGGCCCGGCTCCGCTCCTTCGCCTGGCTCCGGTCCCAGCCCTGGCCGGACGTTCGAGGCGCGGCCGGCGGACCGGTCCGGCTCGGGCGCGTCCCGGGCACGCGGGACGCCAACACGCGCCCGACCGCCGGGGTCCTGGCTGCCCAGGTCCTGGCTGCCCAGGTCCTGGCCGCCGGGGTCCTGGCCGCCCGAGCCGGCGCCCGGGGCTCGGCGCAGGCCGTACAGCTCGGTCGTCGCCTGAGCGTCCCGGCCGCGGTCGGGAGCCGCCGGCCGCGGCGGGCTGATCATCTGGACTGGCGCGGGGCGCGCGCTGTGCGCGAGGTTCGCGGCGAGCTCGGCGGCGCTCGGGCGGCGGGCCAGGTCGGGGACGAGCGCGGTGGCCACCGCGACCGCCACCGCCGCCGCGTCCGGCCCGGTCGCCTGTGCCATCAGGTCCAGCAGCAGGTCGGCCAGGTCGAAGACGTCGACCGGGGCGACCAGGCCCGGGTCGGGCGGCCCGGGCGGCGGGATGCCGAGCGCCCCGATCCCGATGCCGGCGAGCTGGGGGCGGCCGTTCGGCTCCAGCAGGATGTCGGCCGGGCCGAGCGAGCCGTGGACGAGCCCGGCGGCGTGCGCCGCGGTCAGCGCCTGCGCGACCGGCAGACCGATGGTGACGACCTCGCCCGGCTCCAGCCGCCCGCGCGCGCCGATCAGCCGGCGCAGGCTGACCGCCTCCTCGACCTGCTCCATCACCAGGGCCAGGCCGTCCTCGACCTCGCTGACCGCCAGCACGGGCACCAGGTGCGGGTGGCGCAGCTCGATCAGCGGCCGGGCGGCGGCCACGGCCCGGCGGCGGCGGGCCGCGTCGCCCGGCAGCCGCACCAACCGGACCACGCACGGCTCGCCGGCAGGCTCCAGCGTCCCGGCCCAGACGTCTCCGGAGCCCCCGTCCGGGGCCCGACCGGTGATCGTCACGCCCGTCACCGCCGGAACGTCCGTGGCCGGATTTCCGGGCCTGGCGGACCGGTCAGCCGGGTCCGGGCGGGCGGGCGGACGCGGCGCGCCGGAGCTCGGCGTACCCCCGGGACCGTCGGGGCGGGGCGGATCTGTCCCGAATCCGTGCGACGAGGTCACGACCCGCGACGCTAGGCCGATTGAGGCCGCTTGTCGGGGTTCTGCCGTGGGTTGTGGATAACTTCTTGGCAGTGACCGGCGAGCCGGCCACGCCCGCCCCGAATCCCGAGGCGGTCCACGCAGACGGGAGCCCAGCGGTGAACATCCTCGCGACCAGCGCCGGCTACCGCCCTGACGGCCGGGGCGGCGCCCGGATCGGGCCGATGATCGAACATGCGATCGCGCTGTCCGAGGCCCGCGAGCGGCCACGCGTCTGCCTGCTCGAGACCGCGCTCGGCGACCACCCGGTCGCCTACCTGCGGTGGTACGAGGCCATGGCCCGCGACCGGCCGGACGTCCAGGCCAGCCACCTGGCGCTGTTCCCAATGCCCAACGTCGACGACGTCCGCGCGCACCTGCTGTCCCAGGACGTCATCTGGGTCGGCGGCGGCAGCGTCGCGAACCTGCTCGCCGTCTGGCGCACCCACGGCCTGCCGGAGATCCTCGCGGACGCCTGGCGAGCCGGAGTGGTGCTCGCCGGGGTGTCCGCCGGGTCGCTGTGCTGGCACGTCGGTGGTACCACCGACTCATTCGGGCCCGAGCTGCGCCCGGTCACGACCGGCCTGGCGCTGCTGCCGTTCAGCAACACCCCGCACTACGACTCCGAGCCCGGCCGCCGGCCGCTTTACCAGAAGCTCGTCGGCGACGGCGTCCTGCCGCCAGGCTGGGCCACCGACGACGGCGTCGGCCTGCACTTCCGGGGCACCGAGCTGGTCGAGGCCGTCGCTGACCGGCCGGGCGCGAAGGCCTGGCGGGTCGAGCTGGGCGACGACGGCGCGGTCGTCGAGACCGCCGTGGAGCCGAGGCTCCTGCCGGATCGGCGCGTGCCGGACCCACGCGACTGAGGGCACCCGCGCCGACGCGGCCCGGCGACGCCGCTCAGGCTCCCCGGGTAGCGATCATGTGGTAAGGCGGAGCGGCGCGCTGGTTGTAGGCTGACCTGGTGGATGTTCTCCGGCTGCCGGTGGTTCCATATCTCGAGGCGTGGGAGCTGCAACGCGACCTGGCGACGAGACGCGGCGCGGGCGAGGCTCCCGACACGCTGATCCTGCTGGAGCATCCGGACGTCTACACCGCCGGCCGGCGCACCGAGGACGCCGAGCGCCCCTTCGACGGCACCCCGGTCGTCGACGTCGACCGGGGCGGCAAGATCACCTGGCACGGGCCGGGCCAGCTGGTCGGCTACCCGATCCTCGCCCTGCCCCGCCCGCTGGACGTGGTCGCCTACGTCCGGGTGCTGGAGGACGCCATGATCGCCGTCTGCGCCGAGTTCGGCGTGCCGACGCACCGGGTCGAGGGCCGGTCCGGCGTCTGGACCATGGACGACAGCCGCAAGCTCGGCGCGATCGGCATCCGGGTCCGCCAGGGCGTCACCTCTCATGGCTTCGCGCTGAACTGCGAGCCCGATCTGGCCGCGTTCAGCCGGATCATCGCCTGCGGCATCACCGACGCGAGCGCCGGCAGCCTCACCGGGGAGCTCGGCCGGACCGTCACGGTCGCCGAGGCCCGCCCGGTCGTCGAGCGGCACATGCTCCAGCACCTGGGGGCCTTCCTGGCTGGTGGGCGCCCGTCGCCCGGCGACGGCGCGGTCCTGGCGGCGGCCGCGGCGGCCGAGACGGTGTCGGCGTGACCGCGGGACCCGCCGCGGCGGAGGGGCGCCCGCTGCTGCGGCTGGAGGCGCGCAACGCGGCCACGCCGATCGAGCGCAAGCCGCCGTGGATCCGGACCCGGCTGCGCACGGGGCCCGAGTACACCGACATCAAGAACCTGGTCCGCGCCGAAGGCCTGCACACGGTGTGCGAGGAGGCCGGCTGCCCCAACATCTACGAATGCTGGGAAGACCGGGAGGCGACGTTCCTGATCGGCGGCGACGTCTGCACCCGCCGGTGTGACTTCTGCCAGATCGACACCGGCCGGCCCACTGCGCTGGACGTCGACGAGCCGCGCCGGGTCGCCGAGTCGGTCGCCACGATGGGGCTGCGCTACGCCACCATCACCGGCGTCGCCCGCGACGACCTGCCCGACGGCGGCTCGTGGCTGTACGCCGAGACCGTCCGGGCGGTGCACGCCGGCTCGCCGGGCACCGGCGTCGAGGTGCTCATCCCCGACTTCGGCGGCCAGCCGGACCAGCTCGCCGAGGTGTTCGACGCGGCACCCGAGGTGCTGGCCCACAACCTCGAGACCGTCCCCCGGATCTTCAAGCGGATCCGGCCCGCGTTCCGCTACGAACGCTCCCTCGAGGTGCTCACCGCCGCCCGCGCGGCCGGCCTGGTCACGAAGTCGAACCTCATCCTCGGCCTGGGCGAGACCGACGCCGAGATCGAGACCGCGATGGCCGACCTGCACGCCGCCGGCTGCGATCTGCTGACCGTCACCCAGTACCTGCGGCCGACCCCGCGCCACCACCCGGTCGAGCGCTGGGTGCGCCCGGAGGAGTTCGTCGCCTGGGCCGAGCGCGGCGAACAGATCGGCTTCGCCGGCGTCCTCGCGGGGCCGCTCGTCCGCTCGTCGTACCGCGCCGGGCGCCTTTACCAGCAGGCCATCGCGGCCCGGTCGCGACAGGGCGTTGCGCACCTGTAGGGGCGCGCTGACCTCACGTTGTGCCCAAGAACACGCGCTGCCGACACCGATACGAGTGGTGACCGCTCCGGCACGCGACTAGGCTCACGGACAGCGTCACGGCACGTCTCACAGCGTCACGGGAACTCGGACACGGGGAACTTGGGCACGGGGAAACCTGGGCACGGGCTCGGCTCGGGCAGCGTCATCACTCGGGCAGCGGCCTTCCGGCCCCCGCGAGTGACCGGCGCTCGGCAGCTTCCGCGTACCGGTGGGACGACGACCGCGTCGGGAGAACCACGACCGCGTCGGGAGGGCAAACCCGCTGTGTTCCGCTCCATGCTGTCCACGCTCGAAGAACTGACCCTGCTGATCCTGCCGCACGGCGGGCAGCGCACTGCCCGCCGCAACGCGTGGCGGGCGGCCACCGACCTGCACGTGACCTCCGGCTACCGCTGGGCCGACGGCGGTGCCGGAGCCGTCAACGCGCTCGCTCCGGTGACGCCGCGAGGAGCCGGCACCGCCCGCGCCATCGTGCCGGCGATCCCGACGCCGGCTCCGGCGCGGGCGGCCATCGCGCACCGCTGACGGCGCTCGCGGCGCCGCCCGCGGCCCAGCGCCCGGGCCTGCGATCGCGCCCGTGGCCAAAAGCCGTAGGCTCGCGGGCATGGCACTGAGGAAGAAGCCGACGGGCGCCGCCCCCGCTCCGGCATCGCCCACGGCACGCGGCGCGAAGGGCCCCACGAGCAACGGCGCGGGCCCTGGGAACCAGGCTGACGGCGAGACCGGCTTCGCGAACCGGATGCGGCAGATCAGGCTCGTCTTCAAGGTCACGCGCGAGCGCGACTCGAAGCTGGTGCCGATCCTGCTGGGCGGTTTCCTGGCCCCGTTCGCCGTGCTCCTCGTGCTGGGCTTCCTCATCGGGCCGATCTGGCTGTGGGCGCCGTTCGCGGTGCTGCTCGGCCTGCTCGTCGCGGTCAACCTGTTCAGCCGGCGGGTGCAGAACAGCGCCTACGCGGAGCTGGAGGGCAAGCCCGGAGCCGCCGCGGGCATCGTCGAGCGGATGCGCGGTGACTGGCGGCTGACCCCGGCCGTCCAGGTCAACCGGAACCAGGACGTCGCGCACCGGGTCGTCGGCCGCGCCGGCATCATCATCATCGCCGAGGGCCGCGGCCGCGGCGCCCGCGAGCTGCTCGCCACCGAGATCCGCCGGATCCGCAAGGTCGCCGGGGACGTGCCGATCACGGACATCGTCGTCGGCACCGGCGAGGGCGAGGTCCCGCTGCCGAAGCTGCAGCCGACCCTGATGCGGATGCGCCGGACGCTGAAGCGCGGCGAGGTCGACCAGCTCGACCGCCGGCTCAAGGCCGTCGCCGGCTCCGGGCCGTCGCTGCCGATCCCGAAGGGTCCGGTCCCCCGCAACGTCCCGCGCGGCAAGATCCGTTAGGGCGCCTCCGGCCGAGGATTTGCGGCGAGCGCCCCGAGGGCCGGGGCGCTCAGCCGCCCTTGCCGACGCGGACCGGGGCCGTGCCGGCGGCCCGGTCGTGCAGGCCGCGCAGGTCACGGTCGACGAAGAAGACCGGCAGCAGTAGGCCGAGCAGCACGGTGCGCACCAGGATCAGCGGGAACCGCTGGCGGCCGCCGCCGGGAACCCGGGCGACCCCGAAGCCGAACAGGCGCATGCCGATCGTCTGCCCGGTCAGGCTGAGCAGCACCAGCTCCTCGAGCAGGAAGATCCCGTAGACCACGAGGCCGCGGGCCGAGCCCGACAGCGCTACGCCGAACAGGGCGGGCATGCCGGCCAGCAGGTTGGCGAGAATCCCGTCGACGACGTAGGCACCGAACCGCGCCCCGAGGCTCGCGAGCGAGCCGGGGCCCTCGGCCGGCAGCCCCAGCCTCTCCCCCGGTGTGCCGCCCGCATCGGCGCGCACGGATCCAGGGCCTTCCAACCAGCGTCCGAGCTCCTGTCGCACGGCGCAAGCTTATGCGTCCCGGGATCCAGCCTGAAAACGGTCACCCATCGTGACGAACGCGCACCAGGCAACCTCGGCGAAACATGACCGCCATGCGCCCATCACACCACAGGGTTACGCAGCGCGTCCGGACATGGGTATCCTGTCGGACCGGGAAGCGACACCATACAGGTGGAGGGTGAATGTTCGCCAACGCCGACGAAGTACTCCGCTACATCAGGGACGAGAACGTCGAGTTCATCGACGTCCGTTTCTGCGACCTGCCGGGGATCATGCAGCACTTCACGATTCCGACGGAGGTCTTCGGGGAGTCGATCTTCACCGACGGCCTGATGTTCGACGGGTCCTCCATCCGCGGTTTCCAGGCTATCCATGAGTCGGACATGCTGCTGTTGCCCGACCCCCGGACCGCCTTTCTCGACCCGTTCCGTGAGCACCGGACGCTCGCGATGACCTTCTTCATCCACGACCCGATCACCAAGGAGGAGTACTCCCGCGACCCGCGCAACGTGGCCCGCAAGGCGGAGGCCTACCTGCGCGGCTCGGGAATCGCGGACACGGCCTACTTCGGGCCGGAGGCGGAGTTCTACATCTTCGACGACATCCGCTACGAGTACACCCCGTACGGCTCGCTGCACCGGGTCGACTCGGTCGAGGCCGCCTGGAACAGCGCGCGCAAGGAGGACGGCGGCAACCTGGGCTACAAGCCGCGTTACAAGGGCGGCTACTTCCCGGTGCCGCCGACCGACCACTTCACCGACCTGCGCTCCGAGATGGTGAAGACGCTGATCAAGGTCGGCATCACCGTCGAGATGCAGCACCACGAGGTGGGCACCGCGGGCCAGGCGGAGATCGACTTCCGGTTCGACACGCTACTGAAGACCGCCGACAACCTGATGCTCTACAAGTACGTGATCCGCAACGTCGCCCGCGACCGCGGCCGCACGGTCACGTTCATGCCGAAGCCGCTCTTCCAGGACAACGGCTCGGGCATGCACGTCCACCAGAGCCTCTGGAAGGACGACGGGCCGCTGTTCTACAGCGCCGAGGGCTACGGCGGCCTGTCGGAGCTCGCCCGCCACTACATCGGCGGCCTGCTGCACCACGCGCCGGCGTTGCTGGCGTTCACGAACCCGACGACGAACTCCTACCGACGGCTCGTGCCCGGCTACGAGGCGCCGGTGAACCTGGTCTACTCGGCCCGCAACCGGTCCGCGTGCTGCCGCATCCCGCTGGGCGGCGACTCGCCGAAGGCGAAGCGGATCGAGTTCCGGGTGCCCGACCCGAGCTGCAACCCGTACCTGGCGTTCTCCGCGATGCTGATGGCCGGGCTGGACGGGATCAAGAACAAGATCGAGCCGCGCGACCCGATCGACAAGGACCTCTACGAGCTGCCCCCGGACGAGCTCGCCTCCGTCCCGCAGGTTCCGGGCTCGCTGGAGGCGGTGCTGGAGCACCTGGAAGCCGACAACGAGTTCCTCACCGCGGGCGACGTGTTCACCCCGGACCTGATCGAGACCTGGCTGGACTACAAGCGCACGAACGAAGTCGACGCCATCCGGGTGCGTCCGCACCCGTTCGAGTTCGAGCTCTACTACGACATCTAAGGCAGTCCAGCCAAAGGCCGGGAATATCCCGACGAGCCCCGCCGCCCCAGCCGGGCGGTGGGGCTCCGCCTTTCCCTGGCTTTTTCACGACGTCACGGCGGGCCTTTGGGAAAAAGGTGACAGCTTGTTTCACGGCGACTACCGCGCCCGCCCGGGCGCCGGTATCCCGGCCGAGCTCGGGCCGGTCCGGGCCGCCGCGGGGCCGATTCTTCTACCGGGATGTGGCACGAGCCGTGTTACACGGTGATTTCAGCCACTCCTCGGCCCGGATGGCAGGCAGGCGAGCGGGTCCCGCGTCAACACACGAGCCTGAGACCCAGATTTAACAGGGCGGGAACTGAGGGGAAACCCCACGCCGAGAAGCTCCAGACGGATCCTCCCGCTACTCGCGACCAGCGTCGGCCCTCCCCCGGCCGTCCAAACAGTCGCCTGTCTAGACCTTGCCGACCACGGGGAGTACTGAGTGAGCTTTCAGGCCGAGTACATCTGGATCGACGGCACCGAGCCGGAGCCGCTGCTGCGCAGCAAGACCCGGATCATCAAGGACGGCAAGGAGCCGGACATCTGGGGCTTCGACGGCTCCAGCACCAACCAGGCCCCGGGTTCGAACTCGGACTGCGTCCTGCGCCCGGTGTTCGTCTGCCCGGACCCGCTGCGCGGCGGTGACAACATCCTGGTCCTGTGCGAGGTGGAGCTGACCGACTTCACCCCCCACCCGACCAACACGCGGGCCAAGGCCCGCCTGCTCGCCGAGAAGTACGCGGACTTCGCGCCGCACTTCGGCATCGAGCAGGAGTACACGTTCTTCCAGAACGGCCGCCCGCTGGGCTGGCCGGCCACCGGCTTCCCGGAGGCGCAGGGGCCGTACTACTGCGGCGTCGGCGGCGAGAAGATGCCCGGCCGCGACATCGTCGAGAAGCACACCCAGGCGTGCCTCGACGCCGGCCTCGCGATCGAGGGCACCAACGCCGAGGTCATGATGGGCCAGTGGGAGTTCCAGATCGGCGTTCTGCCGGCGCCGGCGATCGGTGACCAGATCTGGGTCGCCCGCTGGCTGCTGCACCGCATCTCCGAGGACTTCGGCGCGTCGGTGAGCTTCGCCGCGAAGCCGATTGCCGGCGACTGGAACGGCGCGGGCGCGCACACCAACTTCTCCACGAAGCAGACCATGGAGAGCTGGGACGCGATCGTCACCTGCTGCGAGGCGCTCGGCACCCGCGTCATGGAGCACGTCACCAACTACGGTTACGGCATCCAGGACCGCCTCACCGGCAAGCACGAGACCGCTCCGTGGAACAAGTTCTCCTGGGGCGACTCGGACCGCGGCGCGTCGATCCGTATCCCGTGGGCCGTCTCCAAGGCCCGCAAGGGGTGGCTGGAGGACCGGCGTCCGAACGCGAACATGGACCCGTACATCGTCTCCGCGCTGATGATCGACACCACCTGCAGCGCGCTGGCCGGCGAGAAGCCAGTCCTGTTCGTCCCGGAGCAGGCCGCGGCCGTGCAGCCCGTCAGCGTCTGACCTGATCCTCAGGTAGGACACCAGCACCACCCGGCGCCGCCGGTTCCCCACGGGGAGCCGGCGGCGCCGTCGTCTGTGGGCAGCTGGCCAACCGGCCGGCTGAGGGGTTCCGTTACGCGACAGTGGCGGTTCGAGCACCGAGCGCACAAAATGGATGGGTCGGACATTGCTCGCAGTGGCGAGCGGTCCCCACCGTGAGAAGGCGATCATGTGGCCGGTTCCTCGAAACTGACGCCCGAACCGAAGCGAGCGCCACGCGAGATCGCCGCGGGTGTGATCGCCGCCGGCCTGCTCGCGGTCATGGCTCTGGCCGGGTGCGACAGCCACCACGCCTCGGCGCCCACCGCTGTCCCGCCGAGCGACGCCGGGATGCGGTACACCGTGCTGAGCCCGAGCCGCGCGCTGTCCGGGACCGAGCTGGATCAGACGGTCACGGCCCTGCGCGCGCGAGCCAGCGACCTGGGTGTCACCGACGCGCAGGTCGAGCCGGCCGACGACGGCCAGTCCGTGCTCGTCGCGGTACCCGTCGAGGCGCAGAACCTCATCGGCACGCTGTCCGCCACCGGCACGTTCGAGATCCGCCCGGTTTTCCACACGGGGCCGAGCAACGAACAATGGGCGCCGAGCCTGCCCGCGGGCGCCCCAGCGCTCACCACGGCCCTTGGCCAGTACCGCCTCCTGACCTGCGGGTCCGCGAGCAGCACGGCGGCGTCCCCGCTGCCTCCCTCGCTGCCGGCCGCCGCCTGCGACCGGACCGGAACGCTCAAGTACCTCGTCCAGCCGGCGGCGATGGACCGCTCCGACGTTCGCGCGGTGGCCAGCGAGATCAACACCGGCGACGGTGGCTGGGCCGTCGACATCGCCTTCACGCCCCCTGGCCAGCAACGCTTCACCGCGCTGACGGCCGCGAGCGTCGGCCAGCGGCTGGCCCTCGTCGTCGACGGCGTCGTCCAGTCGGCACCCACCGTCGACGAGACCATCCCGGGCGACGCCGCGATCTCCGGCAACCTGACCCGGCCCGACGCCCAGCGGCTGGCCGCCATCCTCGGCTCCGGTTCCCTGCCCGCCCCGCTGCGGGCGACCGCGACCACCACCACGCCCCCGCCCGGCTACCACGGCTGATCTACCGGGCCATGCGGGGCGCGCGCCGGGGCCTAAACGACGTGGCGAACGGGTCGCCAACCCGGCAAAGTGTCGCGAATGGGGGCGCAGGCAGGACCGACGTTCGAGGTCGCGGACGCCGCGAGATGGGCGACGGGGCGCGCGGCCCGATGGCTCGCGCCCGTCGTGCTGGCCGGCGGCTGGTTGATCGCGTTCGCGGTGGCCGTCGCCGGCGACACCCAGCCCTGCTCCGCGGCGGATCCCAGCGTGTGCGGGCCGAGCGTGCCGTTCGCGTGGGCGAGCGTCGCCCTGTTCGCGACGCCGATCCTGCTGTGGTGGATGCCGTTGGTCGGCTGCGTGGCGGGCATCGGTTTCGCTGTGTTCGATCTCGCCGCCGATCCGGTGCCAGCCGCGCGGGTCGCGTTCGCAGTGCATGGAGCGGTCTGCCTGATCGCGGCCGCCTGGCTTCTGACGGCTCGGCGGCGCCAGCTGGTCCGCGCCTCGGTCGTCGCACGGCCGGTGATGATCGAGCCAGGTGTGACGGTCCCGGATCCACGGGCGGCGCGTCGCTGGAGCGCCCGCACCGTGGTCGCGCTCCTCCTCGTCCTGGTCGGTGCGCTGGCACAGCTGCGGTATCGGCACGACAGCCTGGCTGTCGAACGGCATGTCGCCGGGGCCGACCGGGTGGACGTCCGCGTCCAGCGCACGGACACGGACAACGACGTCATCACGGTCCAGCTGCCCGGTAATGGCGGCCGCGCGGAGATCGGCGTCTACGACGCCGGGACCTACCGCGAGGGTTCGTCGGTACCGGTCCTGCTCGACACCGCGGGGCCACGCGAGTGGGTCCGGCTGGTCGCGGAACCGCCCGACGTGACGCCCTGGCTGACGGCAGGCCTTGGCGCGTTCGCGCTGGCCGCGCTGCTCGCGAGCCGGGACTGGGCCGCCCGGTCGGCCAGACGCAGGCTGCTGGAGTCCAGCATGGCGGGAATCGACATGTTCGGCCAGTGGGAGATCGGCGCGAAGGTCACGCTTCGGCCAGCCGTGAACGCCAGGGCTGTCGCCTCGGTACGCGTCGTGCCGCCGGAGCAGGCGGGTGTCCTTCCCGGGGACGACCCCTGGACCGACGAACGGGCCATGCGGTACGGACGGTGGTGGCGCGACGAGGACACGCTCGCGGAACACGACCGGCACGACGTCACCGAGTCCGGCCCGACGCCGTTCGGGTCACCCTGGCCGGTCACCGTGGCCGGCAGCCTCCGCGACGGCGGCTGGGTCATCCTGCTGACCGAGACGGGAGTCCTCCTACCGACCGCGCCGCTGCGGACCAGGCAACCGGACGACGACCTGCCCCCGCCGGGTGGGCCGGACGACGAGTGGGCCGCGGTCGAGGACCCTCTCTCGACACTCGGGGACAAGGACGAGGACGGCGCGTTCGACCGGCCACCTGGTTCGGTCGTCGAGACCGGATGGAGCGGGCAACTTCCGCCCCTGCCGCTCGTGCTGCGGGAACGCGGTCGGAACCGGCTGGTGGGCGCGGCCATGGCCCTGGCGCTCGTCGGCGCCCCCGTCGTGGTCGGCCTCGGCCTGCTGCAGGACTGGTGGCAGGTGTTGCTCGTGCTTCTCACCGGAGCGAACGTCGGCCTGCGCGGCTGGGCGAGGGTCGTTCGCGGCCTGTGGCTTGAGCGGGAGGAATTGGCGGTCAACAGCGGGTTTCTGGTGCACCGGGTGCCATGGGCGCGGTTGCATGGCGTCCGCCGCGACGAGCAGGCGCTGATCCTCGCCTGGGAGCCGAACGTCATGGCCCGCGTCGGCCCGTTCGACTCGCGCTCGTTCGGCTCGGGCTCGTTCGGCTCGGGCTCATTCGGCGCGCGTTCATTCGGCGCTCGTCCGTTTCGCGCTGACCCGGCGGCGGACGGCTCGACCGCCGAGCGGGCCGGCGCGTTGCTGCTGCGCCTGCGCAGCCTGGCCACGGCCGCGGGCAGCCCGGATGGCACGGCGTTCACCCGCCCCGGCAGCGTGTGGGCCGTCGCCGCGTACTACCTGCTTGTCGCGGTCGCGGCCGCCTGGCTCTGCCACCTCCACTAGGCAGTTCCCCACGGCCTCGGCCGGTACGACCGGCCACCACCACCGACTCATGATCGCCGTTTGGGCCCTCGACTGGTCACGATCAGCGCCTTCGTACGACCACTTGGGGGCTCAGACGGCGATCACCGACGCGAACGCGGCCGGCCGGGATCGGCGGCGGGGTCAGGCCTGCTCGCGGGAGAAGATCTCGTCGACGATGTGGCGGGCCCTCGAGGCGGTCTGGCGGTGGTCGGTGGGGAGATCGGCGACGCGGTCCAAGGGGTAGCCGAGCACGCCCGCGACACGGTCCAGTGCCGGGGTCGTGCGCGGGATCTGGTCGCCGGGAGCGCCACGCGCGAGCATCACCGCGTTGCGGATCCGAGACGCGGACAGCCAGCCGGCCCGCAGCGCCTCCGCCTCGGCACCGTCGAGCAGGCCGGCGGCGACCAGCGCGCGCAGCGCGGCGAGCGTCCCGGTGACCCGCAGCGCCGGGGACTCGTGGGCGTGCCGCAGCTGCAGCATCTGGACCACCCACTCGACGTCCATCAGCCCGCCGGGGCCGAACTTCACGTGGACGGAACGGTCGATGCCCCGAGGGACCCGTTCGACCGCCATCCGGTCGCGCAGCCGTACCACCTCGGCGATCGAGCCTGCCGGTAGCTCGGCCCGGTAGCGGATCTCGTCCGCCAGCTGGATGAAACGGTCCGCCAGCTCCGAGTCTCCCGCCACCGGCCGGGCACGCAGGAGTGCCTGTTTCTCCCAGCCGAGCGCCCACCGACGGTAGTAGGCGCCGTAGCCGTCGAGGTCGCGGGTGACCGGGCCGTTGCGGCCCTCCGGGCGCAGGCCGAGGTCGAGGCGCAGCGCGGGATCCGATCCCGGCTGGGCGAGCAGCCGGACCAGCTCCTCGATGACCGCCGTCGCGTACGCCCCCGCTGCCGCCGCGTCGACGCCCGATGCCGGCGCATGGACGAACACCACGTCCGCGTCGCTGCCGTAGGACATCTCGCCGCCGCCGAGCCGGCCCAGCGCGATCACCGCGAGCCGCGCCGGCTCGCCGTCGAGCAGGCTGCCTGCGCCTGCGCCTGTGACGGTGACAGTGGTCGGGGCAAGGGGCTCGCCGAGATCGGCGAAGCGGTCCGCCCCGGGGGGGGGGGGGTTAGCCCGCGGGCGGGGGGGGCGCGGCCGGGGGGCGCGCCCCCGCCGGCCGCTCCGGCCGGCCCGCGCGCGGTGCCCTCCACGCCGCCGGCCACCGGTCTGGACGTCCTGCTCGGG
>NZ_JADWYX010000171.1 GCF_016786355.1 Frankia sp. AgB1.9 | reverse complement strand
GCTCGCACCCCTTCCGGGGGTGCGAGCCCTGCTGGTCTGACTGGTACTGGGCCGACTAGATGGTCCAGGTCTCCTTGCCGGCGATCATCTTCATCAGGTCGCCCGCGCCTTGGCGCTCCTTGGCCCGGCCGATCTGGGCGTTGAGCTCCTCGTCATAGCTGGGCACGTCGACGTCACGGAAGACCCCGATCGGGGTGACACCGTGGCTGTCGCCGGTCAGCCGGGACAGGGCGAACTGCTGGCTCGGGTCGGTCGCGTGCGCGTCGTGCAGCAGGACGCCCGGGTCACCGGCGGCGCAGACCTCCAGCGAACCGTCGGCGGCCCGGCGGACCGCCTTGCTGCCGTCGCCGCCGAAGGTGAGCGGCTCACCCTGGCGCAGCCGCAGCGTCGCGTCGTCCTTGGTGTCCCGGTCCTTCATCGCGTCGAAGGCGCCGTCGTTGAAGATGTTGCAGTTCTGGAAGATCTCGACGAACGCGGCGCCGGGGTGCTCGGCCGCGGCCCGCAGCACCGAGGTGAGGTGCTGGCGGTCCGAGTCGACCGACCGGGCGACGAAGGTCGCCTCCGCGCCGATCGTCAGCGACGTCGGGTTGTACGGCCGGTCCAGCGAGCCGTGCGGCGTCGACTTGGTGATCTTGCCGATCTCGGAGGTCGGCGAGTACTGGCCCTTGGTCAGGCCGTAGATCCTGTTGTTGAACATCAGGATCTTGATGTTGACGTTGCGGCGCAGCGCGTGCAGCAGGTGGTTGCCGCCGATCGACAGCGAGTCGCCGTCGCCGGTGATGACCCACACCGACAGGTCGGGACGCGAGGTCGCCAGGCCGGTCGCGATGGCCGGAGCGCGGCCATGGATCGAGTGCATCCCGTAGGTGTTCAGGTAGTACGGGAAGCGCGACGAGCAGCCGATGCCGGAGATGAAGACGACGTTCTCGCGGGCGATCCCGAGCTCGGGCAGGAAGCCCTGCACGGTCGAGAGGATGGCGTAGTCCCCGCAGCCGGGGCACCAGCGGACCTCCTGGTCCGAGGCGAAGTCCTTGCGGCTCAGCGGAATCGTCGTCGCCGGGACCAGGTCGAGCAGCCGGTTGGTCACCCGGCCGTCGCCAACCTTGCCGTTGGTGGTGACGGTCACTGGTTGATCACATCCTCGAGAACGCCGGCCAGCTCAGCCGCCTTGAACGGCATGCCCCGGACCTGGTTGTAGCCGATCGCGTCGACCAGGAATTCCGCCCGTACCAGCATCCGCAGCTGGCCGAGGTTCATCTCCGGCACCAGCACGCGGTCGTAGGACCGCAGTACCTCGCCGGTGTTGGCCGGGAACGGGTTCAGGTGACGCAGGTGCGCCTGGGCGACCTGCAGACCCTTCGCGCGGACCCGGCGGACCGCCGCCGCGATCGGGCCGTAGGTCGAGCCCCAGCCGAGCACCAGCACGCGGGCCGAGCCGGTCGGGTCGTCGACCTCCAGCGGCTCGATGTCGGCGGCGATGCCGTCGACCTTCGCCTGGCGCAGCCGGATCATCTTGTCGTGGTTGGCCGAGTCGTAGGAGATGGTGCCCGAGCCGTCGGCCTTCTCCAGGCCGCCGATCCGGTGCTCCAGACCAGCCGTGCCGGGGACCGCCCACGGGCGGGCCAGCGTCTGCGGGTCGCGCAGGTACGGCCAGAACTCGCCGTCGTGGTTCGGCTCGGTGGTGAACTCGACCGTCAGGTCGGGCAGCTCATCGCGGGTCGGCAGCAGCCACGGCTCGGAGCCGTTGGCCAGGTAGCCGTCCGAGAGCAGGAACACCGGGGTGCGGTACTTGGTCGCGATCCGGGCCGCCTCGATCGCGGCGTGGAAGCAGTCCGACGGCGACCGCGGCGCGATGATCGGCACCGGCGCCTCCCCGTTACGGCCGAACATCGCCTGCAGCAGGTCGGCCTGCTCGGTCTTGGTCGGCAGACCGGTCGACGGGCCGCCGCGCTGGATGTCGACGATCACCAGCGGCAGCTCGAGGCTGACCGCGAGGCCGATCGTCTCCGACTTGAGTGCCACGCCGGGGCCGGAGGTCGTGGTGATGCCGAGCGAGCCGCCGAACGACGCGCCGAGCGCGGCGCCGATACCGGCGATCTCGTCCTCGGCCTGGAACGTGCGGACGCCGAACTGCTTGTGCTTGCTCAGCTCGTGCAGGATGTCCGACGCCGGGGTGATCGGGTAGCTACCCAGGAACAGGTCCAGCCCGGTCAGCTCGCCGGCGGCGATGAGGCCGTAGGACAGCGCCAGGTTGCCGGAGACCCGCCGGTACAGACCGGTCTTCATCCGGGCCGGCGCGACCTCGTAGGTCACCGAGAACGACTCGGTCGTCTCGCCGTAGTTGAAGCCGGCGCGCAGTGCGGCGATGTTCGCCGCGGCGATCTCGGGCCGCTTGCCGAACTTGGTCTGGAGGAACTCCTCCGTGCCCGCGGTCGACCGGTTGTACAGCCAGCTCATGAGACCCAGGGCGAACATGTTCTTCGCCCGCTCGGCCTCCTTCTTGTTGACCGCGCCGGCGACACCCTCGGTGGCGTTGACCGCATTGATGGTCATAGACGTCAACGGGACCCTGTGCACGCGGTATTTGTCCACCGTGCCGTCGGTCAGCGGGTCGGTCGCGTAGCCGGCCTTCTTCAGGTTTCCGCCGGTGAACGCGTCCGTGTTGACGATGAGGTCACCGCCCGGCGGCAGGTCTTTCAGGTACGCCTTCAAGGCGGCCGGGTTCATCGCCACGAGGACGTCGGGCGCGTCACCCGGCGTCAGAATGTCGTGGTCGGAAAAATGCAGCTGGAAACCGGACACACCGGCCGGAGAACCGGCTGGCGCTCGGATTTCGGCGGGAAAGTCCGGGAGTGTCGACAGGTCGTTGCCGAACACCGCCGTCTCACTCGTGAACTGCTCGCCGGTGAGCTGCATACCGTCGCCGGAGTCGCCGGCGAACCGCACGACGACCCGGTCGAGCTGGCGAGTCTCCCTGCCGGCTCCCTGCGCCCGGACCTGCTCGCGGACCTGCTCAGACACCTTCAGTAACCTCCTCAGGTACCGGACCAGCCTACCTGTCGGCCCATTTGGGCGCGCGGATAGCGGCGCCTGCGCCGCCGAGGGGTGAGCCGTCCGGCACGCCAGGTGGCACCTACTTGTCGGTAGTCATATCACGCTACGTGTCCGGGCCATCTCTAGCGGTCGTGTGGCCGGGACATCCTTCGTTCCGATGGGGCCCGGTGCGCTTCGCGTGCCGGTCAACCTGCCATCTCAACGATCGACATTTCGCGCTCCGACCGGCGGATTGCCTGCGATGTCAGGTATTTGTCACCGGCGGGTTCGGCCGGCCACTTCCCCAGTGTCGCCGAGGACCTCATTCGCGCGTCCGCCGGATGAGACTTCATCCCGATGACCTCGCCCACACTATGTGGGATTGGCCACCATGCCGGTCCGGCGCGGATCGTCCGCGTTCAACCGGAGCGTGGCGTGTGCGCGTGGTTACCGCAACCTGACGACGTCCCCGCCGGGCGCAGGGTTGGCGTCGCCGAACGGTCGCCGTGCCGGGGCGCGACCGCGGGGCGGGACAATCGGTGGGTGCGGTTGGACATCGGGGTGGTCGGGTTCGGGCGGGCCGGAGCCGCCGTCGCGGTGGCGCTCGCGGACGCGGGCCATCGGCTCGTCGGGGTGTCGGTGCGCTCCGCGGCGGCCGCCGGGCGAGCCGAGCGCTGGCTGCCGGCGGCGGCGCACCTGCCGGCCGCCGAGCTGGCCGCCCGGGTCGACGTCCTGATCCTCGCCGTCTCAGACGATGCCCTCGGCCCGGTTGCCGCGACCGTCGCGCACCCCGGCGGGCCTGGCGGGCCGCGTCCGGGGACGGTCGTCGTCCACCTCAGCGGCCGCCAAGGGCTCGGCCCGCTCACACCGGTCGTCGCGCGGGGCGCGTCGCGGGCCGCCATCCACCCGATCATGAGCCTGGCCGGGCTCGATCCGGCGGCCGACGCCGGCCGGCTGCGCGGCACGACGTTCGGCGTGACGGCCGACCCGGCCGCCACGCTGGTGGCCGGCCGGCTGGTCGCGGACGTAGGTGGGCGGACGGTCGAGATCCCGGACGAGGCCCGCACCATTTACCACGCCGCGATCGTGCTCGGCGCGAACTATCTGGCCGCACTGGCCGGAGCCGCCGCCGATCTGCTGACCGGTGTCGGCATCGAGGACGCCCGGGCCGCACTGGCGCCGCTGCTGCGGGTCTCGCTCGACAACGCGCTGCGGGACGGCGACGCCGCGACCACCGGTCCGGTCCGGCGGGGCGACGCCGGCACGGTCGCCGCCCACCTGGGCGCGTTGCTCGCCGCCGATCCGACCGTCGTCCCGGCCTACATCACCCTCGCCCGGCTCGCGGCGCACCGGTTGGAGGCGTCCGGACTCCTCACCACCTCGGCCGCGGCCACCGTCCGCGCGGCCTTGGACGACGCCGACCAGGCCTGACTCCGACCGCGCCTGACGCCGACGGGGCCTGACGCCGACGGGGCCTGACGCCGACGGGGCCTGACGCCGACGGGGCTTGACACCGACCGAGCCTGGCTCGGACCGGGTCTGACGAGGTGCGGACCTGGCGCGGACGTGCGCAGGATGCGCGGCGGGAGCCGGCCGGGGAGCCGGACGGGCGGGCAGCCGACCAACTGTCGTCCCGGGCCGTGCGCCGGTTCCTTGGAGGTCCGGTCCTGTCGGGGCGCGCGGGCAGGCGGTGCGGACCGGGTTATCTCTGGACAACTGGGGCATCACGGACGCTTGTGCACGGACGGGAACGCCGGCCGGCACCGTCGGCGTTGAAGCGGTTGCAACCTTCTGACACGACAGGACAACGGGACGCCATGTCTCACCTCAACGGTCTCAAGACCGCCTTGCTGCTCGGCGTGCTGTCGGCCGCGATCCTCGCGGTGGGGGCTATCTTCGGCCGAAACGGGCTGATCATCGCCCTCTGCATCGCCGTCCTGATGAACGGCTTCTCCTACTTTTTCTCCGACAAGCTCGCGTTGCGGGCAATGCGGGCGTACCCGGTGAGCCAGGTTGAGCAGCCGCGTCTCTACGCGATCGTCCGCGATCTCGCGACGCGTGCCCGTATGCCGATGCCACGGCTTTACGTGAGCCCCACCAGCGCGCCGAACGCCTTCGCGACCGGCCGTAACGCGAAAAACGCCGCTGTGTGCTGCACCGAGGGAATCCTCGAGCTGATGGATGACCGTGAGCTGCGCGGCGTGCTCGGCCACGAGCTGAGCCACGTGCACAACCACGACATCCTCATCGCGTCGGTGGCCGGGGCGCTCGCCAGCGTGATCGTCTACCTGGCCAACCTGGCTCAGTTCGCGGCCTTCTTCGGCGGCCGGAACGAGGACGGCCCCGGCATGTTCGAGCTGCTCCTGCTGATCATCCTTGGCCCGATCGCCGCGACGATCATCCAGCTGGCCATCAGCCGAGCCCGCGAGTACCAGGCCGACGAGTCCGGCGCGACCCTTACCGGCGACCCGATCGGCCTCGCGAACGCGCTGCGCAAGCTGGAGTCGGGCACCGCCGCCCGGCCGCTCGCGCAGAGCTCGCGGCTCGCGCCCGTGTCGGCGCTGATGATCGCCAACCCGTTCCGGTCCGGCGGCGTGACCCAGCTCTTCTCGACCCACCCGCCGATGGACCAGCGGATCGCCCGGCTGGAGGAACTGGCCCGGCTCAACCCGTACCGCTGACCTGGAACGGTCCGCGAGGGGCCCGAAACGAGGGCACCCCGCCCGTGGGGGGATGCGGGCGGGGTGCTTTCGACGGAGCTCGGGGGGTGCTCCGCCGGGTCTGTGGCCTCGAAGCTTCTATGGCCTCGGAGGTTCAGCCTCGGAAAGCACTTACCCCAATTTCGGGCCAACAATCACGGTATGTGTGAGCGTTGCCCGCGATGATGAGCTGACGCCCATTTCCCCAGCTCAGCGGCTTTCCGCCGTCGCGGGACGCATTGGGTAGCCGGGTGGGCGCCGGGTGGGATCAGCGGTAGTTGACGAACTGCAGCGCGACCTCGAAGTCCTCGGACTTGAGCAGCTGGATCACTGCCTGCAGGTCGTCCCGCTTCTTGCCGGAGACGCGCAGCTGGTCACCCTGGATCTGCGCCTGGACGCCCTTCGGGCCCTCGGCGCGGATCTTCTTCGCGATCGCCTTGGCCTTCTCGTCGGCGATGCCCTGGGTCACGGTGATCGCCAGCCGGAACTCCTTGCCCGTCTGCTTCGGCTCGTCGTACTGCAGCGTCTTGAGTGAGATGCCTCGCTTGACGAACTTCTCCTGGAGCACGTCCAGCACGGCCTTGACCCGCTCCTCGCTGTTCGCGGTCAGCGAAATCGAGTCGCCCGAGTGCTCGGCCGAGGCTCCCGTGTCCCGGAAGTCGAAGCGATTCTTGATCTCCTTTGCGGTCTGGTTGACCGCGTTGTCGATCTCTTGGGTGTCCACCTTGCTCACGATGTCGAACGAGGGGTCCGCCACGGCGAGGAGCCTCCTGTCAGGGTCGAGTCGAGAGGGTCTGGACCGCCGCCCGCAAGGCCAGAGCCGCCGACGGCGCACCGTGCCCCAGCCGTACCCCCGCCGGGACCGGTATGCTCTCCGAGGACACGGCAGGTTGCCCGAGTGGCCAAAGGGAACGGTCTGTAAAACCGTCGGCTCAGCCTACGTTGGTTCGAACCCAACACCTGCCACCACCCCCGATCTTCTGCACCGCAGCAGGTCACAGGCCCCGGAACCACTACCGGGGCCTTTTTCGTGCCCTCGGCCAGTCCCGACGGATCACGGCCCTGGTCCGCCGCACACCATGCGCACGCGCGATCATGCTCCCGGCTCCAGCGCCAACATGGCCTCGATCCCGTCGGCGGGCGGCGAGGTCGTCACCGTCCACGCACTTCGCGTAGGTGTGCAGCAGCACGGCCACGCTGTGCCCTGCCCATTCGGCGACCTGCTGGGGCGACACCCCGGCGTTCAGCCACCCGGACAGGCAGGCATGCCGCAGGTCGTACACCCGTCGGGCGAGCGGGCCCGCCGCCTGCGCCGGGGTCAACGCCGCGGTCCGGGCCGCCGCCCAGGTGCGGCCCACGACCGAATCGGACAGGTCCCCGCCGCGCATCCCGGCGAATAGCCGGCCGTCTGACGCGCAGCCGACCTCCGCGACATGCACGCGCAGGATCGCCACAAGTTGCGGGCAGGCCGGCACCGGTCGGGTATCGCCCGCCGCCCGGTGTTTGAGCTGCCGCGAGGGCGTGAGGTCCCCGGCCCCGGACTCATCGACCCATCCGAGGGAAGGGGAAGAACGAGATCATGTCCGCGTGATCACTCCAGCCATGAGGGCCAGGCCCTCGGACCTCTGGGATGCGGGACCGTCATCATCCGAGGTCGAGCACGAACGGCGAGCCCGGCCGGCTTGGCTGCCACCCGCGCTCGAGCGCTTGTCGAATGGCGGCGGCGACCGCGGCAGGCTGTACGGAAGGGGCCGGGGCTTTGATCCAGTTGTCGGGACGAGGTGTGGCCAGGCGGACGACGAGGGTGCTACGGCCGGGCGGGTCCGCGCGTTCAACGGCGAAGCTGAGCGGTGACCAGGTCAAGCCTTGGCTGTACGTGGGCTTCCGGCGCACGACCCAGCGGTAGTGGTCGCCGTCGACCACGATCGGTCTGCTACCCCGCTTGTTGAGAGCCACCGACCCTCCACCGGATGTCGTCCTGTCTCGTTGCGTGGTGCGCCGCACACGCCGCGCACGGCCAGGACCCCGACGGCCCGCCCCACGCCACCAGGGCCCCGCCTCGCTTCGCTCGGCACCCCGGGCGCGTCGGGCCGCCACCCCGCCCGCGCGCGTCGGAGCGTCGTGCCAAGCCTTTGCGATCTTGTTCGCACACCATGCGCACACCCGGGCCGGTAGCCGTGCGGCGAGAGGACGTTCCGCCGCAGGTCATAGCCAGTGCAACATACGTGCATGCGATCACGACCCCGGCTCCAGCGCCAACATGGCCTCGATCCGGCGCCGGGCGGTGACGTCGTCGCCGTCCACGCACTTCGCGTAGACCCGGTGCAGGACGGCGACGCTGTGCCTGGCCCACTCAGCGACCTGCTGAGGCGGTACCCCGGCGTTCAGCCAGCCCGACAGACAGGCCGCAGGTCGTAGACCCGGCGCGCACGCGGACCGGCCGCCTGAGCCGGAGTCAGCGCCGCCGTCCGAGCTGCCGCCCAGGTCCGGCCCACCTCCGAGTCCGACAGGTCCCACCGCGCATCCCTGGAAGAGCCTGCCGTCCGGTGCGTACCCGAAGTCCGCGATATGCGTCCGGGGGATCGCGACGAGCGGTGGCTCGTTGGCGGATCTTGCACGGCCGAGAACCCGGCGGTAGGGACGAGCCCGCCGGCTCTCCGAAGGGATCACGCTCCCCCAGCCAGCAGGGCCAAGCCCTCGGCTCGCGTGGGTTGGGTGTCCAGATCAATCGCTCGCTTCGGCAGTCGACGGCTCATCCTGGCCGAAGCCGTTGACGAGACCGACGGAAGAAGCCAGCTCAGCCGGACCATGCGTCGCAGCGCGCCGCGTCGGCAGACTTGGGTCATGAGCGATGGCAACTTGGTGTGCGACGTCTGGCTGGCCGTGCTCGATGCCGTGCCGGCCCCTGCGGCCATCAGCGCTTTCTGGAACTGGAAGGAAAACGACGTCCTCGACTCTGTGCCCGAGGCGGATTGCCTCTGGATCGGTCGCACGGACGCGATGGCCGAATATCCATTTCCTGGCTCTGCCGGGGGAGTCGGCGATCTGCTGTTCCTCGTGGGGACGCTGCCGGAGTACACCGCGCCGCAGATTACGGACGAGTTGATCGAGCGCCTGACGGTTGCCTTCACTGCCGCCGCCGACCCCACTCTGCCCGCGATCAGCGTCACCGAGTTCGTTGCCTTCCTCGTCGCCAACGAGGGTCGATACCTGCTGGACACCGACTCGCCGGTGGGCACTGACCGGTGGGATGAGCCCGCGCCTTGACCCACCAGTCGCCACGCACCGCCGGGGGCATCAGGCGCGGCACGCATCACGGCCGTTGCAGCCATGAGGGTGAGTCCCTCAAGCCGTCGCGGTCGGGTCTTAGCCAACGGGCATACTCGGCGGCATGAGCGAGGAGGCCCGCCAGGACGTTTTCGATCAATTGTGTCGAGTCGTCGCGGGGGAGATCGAGGCTCAGGTGGCGGTGCGTCGCCCGGTCGAGGCGATGGCGCCACTGATCGCCGATGCCCTGCTTGACGTGTTCGACATCATGCTCAGACCCCCCGAACCCCCCGGCCTGAGTCAGAGGGAAGCGACGAACGAGAACACGCCCGCCTGATCGCTCCGCAGATCTGGCGCCCGACGGCTGCGCCGTGCGGTGCCTGAACCGTGAGGTGGTCGCCTACATCCGGGTCTTCTTGACCTCACGTTGATCGACCTGCGTGCAGCCACCAGGAAGGACCGGAATTATGACGGAACCGTCTTGGCCTGGCGTGGCACTTTTCAGCACTCTGGCGCAGGCCGGCGACGCCTCGACGATGGAGATCTTGAAGACCTGGCCGATATCGCGTGATCCATTCCCGATGGGCCGATCGGTGAAGGTCCAATTTCCTCCCACGACCGACAGCGGGTCAGTGTTGTCGCGGTAGAATACTCGGCTTCCAGTCCCATCGAAGCCATAGTCCAGGATCCAGATCGTGTTGTCGCCTAGATTTTGTGCAGTCCCGCTGATGACCACGCCTTCGATACCCGAAATCTCGGTTCCGTTAAGGGGGGCCTTTACGACGATGGTCGAGACCCCGGACGTGGTCGGGGCGGCGGAAGCGAGTGGCGGCGAGGTCGCCGTGCCGGTTTTACCCGCAGGTGTCGGCACTTCTGTGGGTGTGGCCGTCTTGGACGGCTCGCGGGTCGTCGCGAAGACCGCCCCAGGAACCCCGAAGGCGAGAGCCAATCCTAGTATGAGTACCACCAGGCCCGCTGGAAGTCTGACGCCGACATTATTGTATTCGCCCGACGCATCGGACATGCCGCGACCAGCCTGATGCTGGTGGAGAAGGTAGCCGCCAAAACTGGCGGTGGCGAGTCCTGCGGAAACGCATAGAACATAGAAAACAGCCGGCATTGCAGACTGCACCCCCGTGCTTCTGACTCTGACAAATCTGCAAGTGCCGCGGATCGTAACATCCTGGTCGCGTTGGGTCGTTGAGGAGATCTGGGAGGATCGGGGTGTCGCGCGTGTCATACCACCGACTCGCGGTGAGTCACGGGCACCGAGGTTGAGAAGGATTCGGGCGACGTGTTCGGCGACCTGGGGGACGACGGCGTTCCGAGCGCCTGTAGCCGTCCGGTCTGGTCCGGGACGCCGATGGCGGGGCGGGGGGTGTCGCGCTCCCAGGGCTCTACAGGTAGAGCTGGGTCCAGTCCGCCGGCACGCCCATCATCAACTTCACCAGTTCGGGGTTCAGGCGTCCACCAGCGGTCTCAGCCAGGTCCGTCCCAGCTGGCCCCGCGGGTCGAGGCCCGGGCGGTCGGTGCGGCTCACGCCAATCACGGTGGTGCGCGCCAGGACCAGAAGGCCCAGTCCCGGCCGATCAGATCGTCGTCGGTTGACTGCCGACAGATGTCGTTCCTTGATCGCCGTTTCGGCCCTCGGGTGGTCGTTATCCGACTCCGTTTGTGACCACCCGAAGGCCGAAACGGCGATCAAGGGCACGAGGGTGGGCTGCGCGGCCGGCCAGGCTTCCTGGGGGCGTCGGGGCGTTGGGACGGAGCTAGCGGGGCCGGGGTGCCGTGTTCGGTCAGGCGACGGCGTCGAGCTGGGCCCTGGTGAGGGCGGGGTGCAGCGTCAGGCCGAGGTCGGCCAGCCGCTGAGCGCCGCCCTCCTGGCGGTCGATGACGCACACGACGTGTTCGACGGTCGCGCCCTGGTCGCGCAGCACCTTCGTCGCGTCGAGGACGGCGCCCCCGCTGGTGACCACGTCCTCGACGAGGACCACGTGCTTGCCGGCGAAGTCGCCACCCTCGGCGATCTGGCGGGTGCCGTACTCCTTGGCCTTCTTGCGGACGAAACGGGCCGGCAAACCGGTCCGGGCCGAGAGCAGGGTCGCCAGCGGGACTCCGCCGAGCTCCAGACCGGCCAGCAGTTCGGCCTGCGCGGGCACCAACGGGACCATGGCGGCGACGATGTCGGCGAGCAGCGCCGGCTCGGCCTCGAACCGGTACTTGTCGAAGTACTCGGTGCTCGTCTTCCCGGAACGCAGCACAAAGCTGCCGGTCAACAGCGCTGCCGCCCGGACCCGGGTGGCCAGCAAGGAGATCTCGGTTTCGTCGCCCACGCCTGCCGACTCTAGTGCCGCTCGCGACAAGGTTGGCCAGGCGGAGAAGCGCGGTCATACCTCCTGGTCGCCGACCCGGCTCCCGCGCACGACCCGGAATCCCGCGCACGACCTGGAATACAGCCTCGCGTGGCTCAGGAGCCGCGGAGGCGGGTGACGTAGCGGTCCAGCCATTCGTCGGCGAACCGGGAACGGTCCCAGTCGTCGGGCGCGGCCTCGTCGACCGCGCGCCAGGTATAGGTGAAGGCGAACAGGCCGCTCGCGGGACCGGAGGCTTCCGTAGCGCTGGTTCGCACCCGGCGGACCAGGTACGGGTCACCCTCCCAGGAGTCGAGCAGAGCCCATTCGACCGGAGTCAGCCCGGACAGCAGCAGGCCGGAGGCTCGGCCGTCGGGTGCGGGCACAAGCCCGGGGTAAGGCCGGCCGGGAAGCCGGGCGGCCCGCCAGCCGGGCACGACGGCCGAAGTGACGGGTGGCCTGCGACCGAGGAGGGCGTCGACAACCGGCGCGAAAGTCAGCGTCCCGTAGGCGAACAGCGCCAGCCCATGCCGCTGGTCGGCCGGGGCCTCGTGCGTCCCGGGGGCGGCCGGCCCGCTCACCTCTCGGACCACCCGGCGGCGAGCAGGGCCGGGAGGTCGGCAATCGAGTCGACAACGTGGTCCGGGGTGCCGTCGGCGGCGGCCAGGGCATCCAGCGCCATCCCCTCGCTGGTCGCCCAGAACGCCGCCCGACAACCCATGTCGGCACCGTAACGGCCGCGGCGCCGCGGGCAACCCGCTCGCCCAACCCGGAACTCACCTTTAACACCCCGGACCAGCGGGGCCCGCTGTCCGTCCAGGTCCAGGCAGGCCCGCTGTCAGCCTGGGCCAGGGCAGCCCGCTGACGGCCCGAGCCTGCGCAGGCCTACCAACGCGGGCGGCTCGGCACCCGAGGTCGGGCGCCCCGGCGGCCTGCTCCGGAGCGCCGAACCGCGACGGCTGGGCCTCCCGCGTGACCGGTCGTGCGCGGGAGGCCGGTTGGCCCCCGTGGATCAGGGAGCCACGGCAGCCGCCACCGCGCCGACCGCGGGAACGGTGCCATGCGACTCGGCGACCTGGTTGGTGGTGGAGTTCCAGGTGAGCTTGCCGTGCTGGAACGCGCTCTCGCGGCCACCGGGAACGTCGTATTCGTCGCTGACCGGCAGGCCGAGCCAGGAACCGGAGCCGCCGTCGGCCAGATACTTCTTCAGGATCTCGCCGTGCACGATGAACGCGCCGAGCGCGGGGTGCCAGTAGATCCGGCCGCCCTCGAACACGGCCGACAGCCCGTCAGGCGCGGTGGTCCACGAGATGTCCTCAAGTGGCCGGCCCAGGGAACCGTTGCTGCCGCCGGACGCCACGTACTTCTGCGAGATCGGTCCGAACAGCGCTCGGGTCCCGGTCTCGGTCGACCAGAACATCAGCCCGTTGGCGTACGGCTGCCAGCGCCCGCCGCCCGCGGGGCCCTCACCCCGGGTCGGGGCGCCCAGCGAGATGTGCAGCAGTGGCTCGGCCGCGTACCGGGCGGCGATCTGGTCGATGGTGCCGTTCGCGCTGGCGGTCAGGTCGGCCGCACTGCAGCAGAACGCGTTGACGTCGACCCGGCCGTTGATGCCGTTTACGGCACCGCCCGAGTCGTACTGCCAGATCAGCCAGTTCGGCCAGCCGCCGGGCAGCGGGCCCGGATCGGCGTTGTTGTTGTAGATCGCGAACCAGAGGGGGTACTTCGCGAATGCCTGCGTATTGGCGATCTTGTCAGTCCAGAACGACCGGAAGGTATAGAGGATCGGCGTCCGCCCGGTCCGGCCTTCGACCGTGCGCAGGAACGTCTGCGTCCACTTCGTCAGGTCGGTGGGGCTGAGCCCGCCGGTCGTCTCCAGATCCAGCACCGGGGCCAGCTGCCCGATCGTGTTCGTGTTGCCGGCGGCGGCCAGGAAGTAGTTCGCCTGGTCGACGGCGGTCGAGATCGGCAGGGCGGGCCTGGCGTAGTGGTAGGCACCGATGGTCAATCCGGCGGCCTGGGCCCCGGCCTTGTCCGAGGCGAACTGCGGGTTGGTGTAGTTCGTCCCCTCGGTCGCCTTGATCACGGCGAACTGGTTGCCGGCGGCCTTGACGGCGCTCCAGTCGATCGCGGCCCCGTTCTGGTGCTGCCACGACGAGACGTCGACGCCCTTCGGCCAGGCGGGATTCGGCGAAGCCGCCGCGGTCGCGGTCGTCGAGAGGGCGAGCGCGGTGATGGCCATCAGGGCCACCCGCGGCAGCCTTCGGCGGGGCCGCCGTCCCGGCCGGCCGACCAGCGCCCGGCCGGCCATCCGGTGGCTGGTTGACCGCTGGGCGGTCGGTACCTGCCAGGTTGGCCGTTGGGTAGTCGACGCATGACCGGCTGGAGGCTGAGAGGTCGATGCTCGGCCGATCGGCCGCTCGGGGATCGGGGCTTGGCCGGTTGGTGGTCGAGGGGTCGATGCCTGGCCGGTTAGCCGGTCGGCGGCCGAGCCTTGGCCGGCTCGCAGCTGGCTGGCTGACAGCTGAGCCGCCGACAGCTGATCGGCTGGCGGGCGGGGCGACGGTACGGCAACGTGGTGGCCGCCGGGGGATGGGTCGTGGGGGGACGGCGCCGTTCCAGCGGGCAGCGGGGCTTGGGGGGGCAGCGCCGCTCGGGTGGCGATCGGTCTGCCGGTGGGCAACCGTGTGCCGGAAGGCAGAGCGGTGTCGGAAGGCAGGGCGGTGCCGGAGCGCCGCGCGGCGCCGGACGGTAGTGGCGTGCCGGTCGGCAGCTGCGTTCCGGGGGGTAGTGGCGTGCCGGCCGGCACCCGGATTCCCGGATGCCCGGCGACCGGGTCGCCGTGCGTTCCGGTGCCCCGAGGCCTCGCCGGGCTGGTACCGGGCGGCCGGTGGCCGGCCGCGCCGTCGGCGGCGAGGGCCGCCGGCTGGCTGTCCTGGTGGTGCCGGGCGGGGTGGGGCATGAGGCGCATGGGCAACCCTCGCTGGTCGCGGGTTCTGCTCGGGTCCGCTCGTCAGAGCGCGGCCGGGCGTCCCGCTCAGCGGGCGTCAACGGCCGAGAGCCACGCTAAGCGCGAAACTGGCTACTCAGTGCAACCAGTCTGGGGTTCGCAAGGAGTTTGTCGATGCCCCCAATCACGCTCAGTCAGAATGTCGCGACGTTTCCCGACCCAGCGGGTGCGTCTGCGGGCCCCGAGGTGCCGCCACCTCCAGTCCGGGCCCGCCCCCGGCGTGGCGCACCCCGCACCCGGTTCAGCCCGCGTCGCGGAAAGCGCTGCTACGTACCGGGAACCGAACCGAAGCCCCCGCTCGACGCGAATCTGCCCAGACGCCCGATGCTCAGGACTTGTGTCGGATCTTGTGTTGGTCCCGATGGAGCGCGAACGCGGGCCTTGACCGGCCCGCGGTGTGCCGGGCAGCGGGGCTGGCGAGGGACGACAAAGGGACTGGCAAGGGGGCTGGAGCCGTGGGAGATGGTGGGGAGCGCCACACGACGGAGGTCGGTCGAGGCCGTCAACCTGCTTCCCACACCCGGCTCGCCATCGTGTAACGTGTGACCCGCGAGAGCAGCGCCCCTTTAGCTCAGTCGGCAGAGCGTCTCCATGGTAAGGAGAAGGTCTACGGTTCGATTCCGTAAAGGGGCTCGACGGTCCGGCCGGCATCAGGCCGTGGTCAAGATCAAGGGCCACTGCTAAATCGTTGTCGTGTGTGGCCTTTAGCCAGTACGCTGCCGGTCGGGATGCCCGCCGTATGTGGCGTCCGAGGCGGTGTAGCTCAGCCTGGCAGAGCAAGCGGCTCATAATCGCTGTGTCGCCGGTTCAAATCCGGCCACCGCTACGATCAACCTGTTCGTAGCCCTTTGGGCTCCTTTCCGGTTGGTTGATGTCTTCCCAGGGGGGCGACCCCCTGGAACCCCCGGGTCAGGGGGCTTCGCCCCCCGACACCCCCCTGGCTTGGGTTGCGTTGGGCGGTTGGGGCCTGGGTGCTCGGCGCTCGGGGTCCTGCTGGCTTCGGGGCCTGCCGGCTGGGGTGCGGGTGGGGTGGCTGACTGGGATGTGATGAGGGGCTGCTCGGTCGAGCCTTTCGGGTCGGCTAGACTCTTTGTGGACTCTGGTCTGGGGCGACCCCGGATCCGAACCTGAACCTAGGCCGCGCTCTGGGCGCGGCTGGCCGCAGAGTGGCGGGCCTCTGGCGAGAGGCGTCCGCTTCGCGGCGTCTGACCGTTTGGTAAACCGCTACAGGAAGAGGCTCACGCCGTGGCCGCCACCGACGTTCGTCCGAAGATCACTCTGGCGTGTCAGGTGTGCAAGCACCGTAACTACATCACGCGCAAGAACCGTCGCAATGACCCAGACCGTCTCGAGCTGAAGAAGTTCTGCCCGAACTGCCGGCAGCACACGGACCACCGCGAGACCCGGTAAGTCGCGGGCGCGGGCAGGGCCTGCGCCAGGCAGTCGGACGCCCTCCGGGCGTCCACCGGGCTTCACGGCCGGAATGCTCGTCGGCCCCGGCCGGGTTGGTTGGGGTTCGGCGGATAGCGGACCGGAGCTGTCACGCCGCTAGTCGAGAGGCCGGGGCGGCCGCGGGGCCGCGGCGGGGGGGGGGGGGGGGGGGGGGGCGGGGGGGGGGCGGCCGCCCCG
>NZ_JADWYX010000170.1 GCF_016786355.1 Frankia sp. AgB1.9 | reverse complement strand
CGGCCACGAGCCGGGGGCGGCGGCGGCGGGCCCGGAGCGGCGAGGGGCCGCGGGGCGGCGCCGGCCAGTGGGCCGTCGACATCGCCGCGGACGGCCTCGACCACGCCGATCGGATGTCCCAGCGCGACGGCCTGCTCCGCGCCCTGCGGACGCTCCCGCCGCGGCAGCGCGCCGTGCTGGTGCTGCGCTACTTCGACGACCTGCCGGAGGCCGACGTCGCGGCCGCGCTGGGCTGCTCGGTCGGCTCGGTGCGTTCCCAGGCGTCACGCGGCCTCGCGCGGCTGCGCGAGAGCGAGCACGTCCGCGTGCTCGGCAGACCCCGGGCCCGCGGCCCGGCCCCCGCCGGCGGCCTCGACGTCCTGACCAACGAGACCGGGGACGAGGACCGCGTCCCGTCCCCGCTGGCGCCGCTGGCGGCACCGGCCTTCGACGCGGCGCGTCCGGTGAGGGAGAGGTCGCTGTGAGCGCATGGCCACGCAGGCGACGCGGATTGTCCAGGCCGGACAGTCTGGCCGGCAGCACTGCGGTCGGCCACGAGCCGATCTCCCGCTTCTCCCATACCGCGGGGACGCCGCCGCGGTGGGCCGATGAGCTGAGCGGCGGCGCCGAGCAGGACCTGCGGGCGCAGCTGCGGGCGCTGCGCGCCGAGATGCCGCGCCGCGGCGTCGGCACCGTGTTCCCCGAGGTCGTCCGCGCCCGGGCACGGCGGCACCGTGCCCGGGTCAGGATCGCCGGTGGCGCGGCTTTCGTCGTCGCGGTCGCGCTCGGCGTCGGCCTGCCGGTGAGCCTGGCCACCGGCCGGGCGACCAGCGGTGGCGCGACGCCGGCGGTCGCGGCGCGGTCCGAGCCCTCCGCCGGCAAGATAGTCGTCGGCCAGCGGGCGCCGGCCCCGGCTGTCACCTGGTCCGCGGGACCGGTCGCGCACAGCCAGGCCCCGCCGGACGAGGCGACCGTGGCGGCGGTCAGGGCCGTGTTCCACACCGTGTTCACCCACGGCACGACCGCGGCCCAGTTCGCCGCGGCCACCGAGGACGGCCCGGCGCTGACGGCCACCCGCGCCAAGGTGCTCGCCCGTTTCCCCCAGCTCGGCGACACGATCGAGGTCACCGTCGGCGGCCTCACCCCGATGGGCCCCGACCACCTGATCGCCAACCTGACGCTGTCGTTCACCGACCCGACAGTCCCGAGCCTGATCGGCAACACCTCCCCGTACAACTTCTCCACGTCCGCCACGGCGGTCCGTACGGCGACGGGCTGGAAGGTCAGCAGGGACAGTTACTGCTCGACCGTCTCCGCGCTGGGCGTGCCGGACCTGACCTGCCCGGCGGCCTGAGCGCGACCGCCGGCGGCGCGGGTTGCGCCGGCTGGCCGCCGGGGGTTCTGCCGTCAGCAGGCGGAGCTTTCCCGGGTGGTGGCGGGCGGGGATAGTCGCGGTATGCGGCTTCTGGTGCTGGGTGGGACGGAGTTCGTCGGCACGGCGGTCGTCGAGGACGCGCTGGCCCGCGGCTGGGATGTCACGGTCCTCAACCGGGGCAGCCACCCGGCCCCGCCCGGGGTCAGCGTGCTGCGCGGCGACCGGACCGCGCCCGGTGGGCTCGGCGCGCTCGCCGGCGCGGCGGGGAGCTGGGACATCGCCGTCGACACCTGGTCGTGGGCGCCCGTCGCGGTCCGGGACGCGGCGGCGCTGCTCGCCGACCGGGTCGGGTGCTTCGCCTACGTCTCCAGCCGGTCGGTCTACGCCTACCCGGGGGTGCCCGGCGCGGCCGAGGACGGACCGCTGCTGGACGGCGATCCGGGCGACACCGAGGACGGCGGGCTCGCCGGGTACAACCGGATGAAGCGCGGCGGCGAGCTCGCCGTCCTGCGGGCGTTCGGGGAACGGCGGACCCTGCTGGCGCGGCCCGGGCTGATCCTCGGCCCGGGGGAGAACATCGGCCGGCTGCCCTGGTGGCTGCACCGGGTCGCCCGCGGCGGCCGGGTCCTGGCGCCCGGCCCAGCGGACCTGGAGACCCGGTTCATCGACGTCCGCGACCTCGCCGCCTGGCTGCTGGACACCGCCGCGGCCGGGGCTGGCGGGGCGTACGACGTGGTCTGTCCGCCCGGACACACCACGATAGCCGGCCTGCTGGAGGCCTGCATGGCGGCGACCGGGTCGGACGCCGAGCTGGTCTGGACCGACCCGGAGCCGATCCTCGCCGCCGGGGTGCGCCCCTGGACCGGTCTGCCGATGTGGCTGCCGCCCGGGGAGATGTACGACTACGTCAACGGCATCGACGTCACCCGGGCGCTGGGCGCCGGCCTGCGGGTCCGCCCCGTCGCCGACACCGCCGCGGACACGTGGGCCTGGCTGCGGGGCCTCGACGGGCCGGCGCCGCAGCGGCCGGACCGGCCGCCGGTCGGCATCGACCCGGCCGTCGAGGCCGCCATCCTGGGCCAGGTCTCCGGGTGACCGCGCGCGACGCGGCCGCGGCCGCCGGCCTCGGAGCACCGGGGCCTTGCAGCACACACCGGCACATCGGGGACGGTCCTGTCGGGCGGCCGACTCGTTTTCCCGCCGGCTGATCAGGCCCGGCTAAGGTGCGACTGTGTGGACGCGGACGGCCAGGACGCGGACCGTGAGGACACAGGCTGTGAGAACACAGACCCTGAGGACGCAGACGCTGCCCGTCGCGGCCGGGCTGGTCGGCGCGCTCGCTGTGGCGGCCTGCTCCGCGGTCTCCACCAGCGACCAGCCGACCCGTTCCCCGTCCGCGGCGACGGCCACCAGCACACCCACCGCCACCGGCAGCGCCGGGCCGGCGGGCACCGGCCGGTCGAGCACGGCGCGCCCGGCCACGTTCCGGCTGCCGCGCTCGGCGTGTGACGTGGCCGACATGACCGCGGTCGAACGGCTCACCGGCCGGTCCTCGGTCGCGCCACGCTCGGTCGCGATGTCCGCGCCCAAGCAGGGGCAGACGTTCCTGAGCTGCGCGTTCACCGCCGGCTTCGTGCCGGTCGGCGCGCTGACCGTCGGGGTCCGCGACGCTGGGCGCACCGGGGTGTCGGCCCGCGAGGAGCTCGACGACAGCGTCAGCGCCAGCGAGTACGGCCACGGCACCTCCCAGGACGTGACCGGCCTCGGGGACGCCGCCCGGTACGGCACGACGCCCAGCCTCGCCGGGACCACGTTCGCGACGATCTGGGTCGTCGAGGTCCGCGGCACCCAGGTCCTCGACCTGTCGGTCACCTCCGCGGCGAAGGCGCCGGCCACCGCGCGCGACCCCCTCGTCGCGATGGCCCGCACCGCCATCGCCGGGCTCTGACGCCGCCGCGCGCGCCCGGTGGACTGTCACAGGCGGGCGGTATCACTGGTCGTATGACGCCTCTGCACTGGAAGCTTGTCGTCGACAGCCGGGACGCGGCCACGCTCGCCGAGTTCTGGGCGGCGGCGCTCGGCTACGTGGTCGAGGACCCGAGCCGCCTCGTCGACCGGCTGCTCGCCGCCGGGCAGCTGCCCCCGGACGCCGTGACCGAGCACGCCGGCCGGCGGACGTTCCGCGGCCTGGCCGCGGTCCGCCACCCCGACGACCCGTTCGACGAGGTCAGTGGCGTCGGGGCCGGCCGGCGGCTGCTGTTCCAGGACGTCCCCGAACCGAAGACGGTCAAGAACCGGCTGCACCTCGACGTCCACGCGCAGGCCGGCGGCCGTGACGCCCTCGTCGCCCGGCTGGAGGCCCTCGGCGCGACCCGGGTCCGTGAGTGCGACCAGGGCCCCGCCGGCCACTGGTGGGTGCTGCGCGACCCCGAGGGCAACGAGTTCTGCGCCACCTGACCGGCCGGTCGGTGTCAGGGAGAAGACGGCCCGCATAGAACCTGGTCGGCTGCCTTCGCGAGCGCGGCCTCGGCGGCCGTGGGCGCGGGGTCGAGGGTGCTGGCCATGACGACCGTCCGGCCGGTGTCCTCGTTCCAGAACGCCATCGTCTGGTAGCCGAAGATGGCGCCGCTGTGGCCCCAGTTCACGCCGCAGCGGTCCTGGACCCGTTCGATCCCGAGGCCGTAGCGGAAGTCCGGCTCGGTGGGACTCTCCGCGACGGTGGTCCTCAGCTGCGCGAGCAGCGGGGCGCTGAGCAGCTCGCCGCCCAGCAGGGACTGGTAGAAGCGGGACAGGTCCCTGGCGCTGGAGACCAGGGCGCCGGCCGCCCAGGCGTGCGAGGGACTGAACCCGGTCACGTCGAACGGCCTGCCGCCGGCCGTGGGAACGAGGTCAGGCGGGACGTAGCCGTGCGCGTGGTAGCCGGGCAGGTTCCCGGTGGTGGCGGGGAACGACGTGTCGGCGAGGCCCAGTGGCCTGAAGATCCGGCGCTGGAGCTCCTCACCCAGCGGATGACGGGTCACCGCCTGGATGAGCAGGCCGGCGACGATGTAGTTGGTATTGGAGTACTCCCAGGCGGTACCGGGCGGGAACGAGCGCGGGTGGGTCTCGGCGAGGGCCACGAGTTCCGTCGGGGCGAAGACCCGGTTCTGGACGACGCCCGCCAGGAGCGCGGGGTCGGCGGTGTAGTCGAACAGGCCGCTGGTGTGGTTGAGCAGCTGCCGAACGGTGATCGTGTCCCCGTCGCGCAGCAGGCCCGGCAGCCACCGTCCCACCGGCCGGTCCAGGGCGAGGCGGCCCTCCCCGACGAGCTGGAGCACCACGGCGGCCACGAACGTCTTCGTCACGCTGCCCACGCGTACCCGGGCCTGCGGTCGCAACGGCGTACCCGTGGCCAGGTCCGCGACGCCCGCGGCGGCCTGGCGGACACGGCCGTGGTCCCGCACCCGGACCAGGGCTCCGGGGACGCCGGCGGCGATGACGCCGTCCAGCAGGGTGCGCAGCTCGGGGTCGATCCTGGCCGCCGGGTCCCACGCGGTGACCCGGGGCGTCGCCGGGCCGGCCAGGGCTGGTGTGGCCCCCGCCAGCAGGGACGGGACCAGCACCACGGTCACGAGAAGCGCCGCGACCGGGAGGACCGTGCCAGCTTTTCGTCCGCGAGCGTTTCCGGGTCGGGTGGTCAAGGCCGACCTCCACTTTCTTCCTCTTCGGTGACGGCCGAGGACCGCTGGTATCGCCGCCGGGCCGGTATCAGGCGCCACATCCGTCCGGTGACGAAAGCCCCGGCGAACATGAGCACGTAGACCAGTGGGGTCCAGGCTCCACCGACGGAGGTGTGCGTTCCGTTGACGTAGGCGAAGGTCTCGTCGCTGATCAGATAGGGGACGCCGGTCCAGTGGAACGTGCCGGTGGCCTGCGGAGTGGCCGTGGTGATCCCGGCGTCGAAGGCGGCCCTGCCGGTGTGCTCGAGCAGCGTCATGACAGCCTCGACGAGGAAAAGAGTGGCGACTGTGGCCGTCCAGGACGGGCGTGGCGCCAGCTCGCCGTACTCGGCGGCGAGAAAGCCGGCCGCGAGGACGCGCAGGTCACCGAGCTGGCGCACGGCCTGCCGGGCCCCGACGTCCTCGGCCGAGTCCAGCAGGTTGGCGCGCAGCTCCCGCCGCCTGGCGATCCGGGATCCGCGCGGCAGGTCCTGCAGCCGGGCGTCCACCGCCCACACGGCGCGTTCGATACGTAGCCGGTCGAGAGTCATCCGTGGCGTGGCCATCTCAGGTGTCCTCCGTTGCGGGGGCTGGGTCGGGAAGGCTTCGGACAAGCACGGGATGGACCACCGCGGCCAGTGACAGCCAGCTCGCGGTGCCTTCCGCCAGGGCCTGGCTACCGGCCGCGGTCGGCCGGTAGTACTTGCGGGCCGGGCCGGACCGGGAGGCGACCAGGCGCGTCTGCACCCGGCCCTCGCGTTCCAGGCGTGCCAGTGCCGGGTACACGCTGCCCTCGCTGATGTCCGAGAGCCCGAGTTCGCGCAGCCGCTGGACGATCTCGTAGCCGTAGGACTCACGCTCGGCGAGCAGCCGTAGCAGCAGCAACGACAGGACGCCCTTGAGGAGCTGAGGATCGTGCGCCGGTGCCATGGAAAAAAACTAAGCCGAGTACTTGGCGATGTCAAGTACTCGGCTTAGCTAGACGGCTGGTCGTCGCGATGTTGCGAACGCGGGTCGAACCCGCGACTCTGACGGTCGGGAGGGCCGACCCGGCGCCGGACCAGCGCCGTGCCCGGCCAGGTCCGCCCACTGGCTTGATCGCCGTTTCGGCCCTCGCGTGGTCACAAAAACGCTGGGGTTACAGCCACGCGAGGGCGGAAACAGAGATCTTGGTGGTCTCGGGACGAGGCCAGCCTCGTCAGAGCCGGTCTAGTAGGCGCCGGCGACGTGGTGGGTGGCGACGTTGAGCCGGTTCCACAGGTTGATCTGGGCGACGGCGAGGATCAGGGCCGCGAGCTGGGTCTCGTCGAAGTGGCGGGCCGCCTCGGCGAACACGGCGTCGGGGACCGGGTCGGGGCTGTCGGCGAGCCGGGTCTCCGCCTCGGCGAGAGCCAGCGCGGCCCGCTCGGCGTCCGTGAAGTACGGCGCGTCACGCCAGCCGGCCACCGTGTCGATCCGCTCGTCGCTCTGCCCGGCCTTGCGCAGCGCGCTGGCGTGCATGTTCAGGCACCAGGCGCAGCCGTTGAGCTGGCTGGCCCGCAGGTTGACCAGCTCGATCGTCGTCTCCGAAAGCCCCGTCGCCTTCACCGCGTCACCGAGGGCGGTGAGCGCCGAGAGCGCGGCGGGAACGACGTACACCGGGTGCTTCATCCGCGATTGCATGGGTCTCCTCCTGGCACCGGCCAGGCACGGTCACATCTGCCTGGCGTGGACGGTCAGTCCGGTGACCCGACCGGACGGAGGAACGTGACCGATGCCCGACCATGACCGCCCTCACACCAGCCCCGCCAGCCCCCGCGTTGGAGAGCCCGATCCCGGGCAGGGCCAGTCCCGGGAGGCCGGTGGCGCGGAGTGGCTGGCGGGGCGGTTCGAGGAGCACCGGGCCTACCTGCGGTCCGTCGCCTACCGGATGCTCGGCTCGGGCGCCGAGGCCGACGACGCCGTGCAGGAGGCCTGGCTGCGGCTGGCCCGCTCGGACGCCGCCGCGATCGAGAACCTGCGGGCCTGGCTGACGACCGTCGTCGGCCGGGTGTGCCTCAACGCGCTGCGGGCCCGGGCGGCGCGCCGGGAGGAGCCGGCCGAGCTGACGCTGGCGGACCCGGTCGTGTCCCGGCCCGACGAGGCGCCCGGCCCCGAGGAGCAGGCGCTGCTCGCCGACGCGGTCGGGGTCGCGCTGCTGGTCGTCCTCGACACGCTGGACCCGCCGGAACGGCTCGCGTTCGTGCTGCACGACCTGTTCGCCGTCCCGTTCGACGAGATCGCGCCGATGGTCGGCCGGTCCCCGCAGGCGGCCCGCCAGCTCGCCAGCCGGGCCCGGCGCCGGGGCCGCGGCGCCGCCGGACCCGGCGCGGACGACGACGCGGTGGTGGCCGGCGACGACGCCCGGCGGCGCGCGGTCGTCGAGGCGTTCTTCGCCGCCGCCCGTGGCGGTGACTTCGACGGCCTGCTGGCGCTGCTCGCGCCGGACGCCGTGCTGCGCGCCGACGTCGGCACCGCTACCGGCGCGTTCGCGGCCGCGGGCGGCATCCGCCACGGCGCCGACGCGATCGCCCGTCAGGCCCTGCGGTTCGCCAACCCGCGCTCGACGCTGCACCCGGTGCTGGTCAACGGCACCACCGGCGTCGTCGTCACGGTTGGCGGCCAGCCGGCGGCCATCATGGCGTTCACGGTCCTCGCGGGCCAGATCGTCGCGATCGACGCCTGGTCGGGCCCGGACCGGCTGCGGTCGGTCGACCTCGGCGCCCTCACTCGCTGACCTGGTACCGCGCCGGCCGGGCGGCCCGGCGCGGAAGAGGCAAGGTCCCGCCGGTCAGGCCAGGGTCGGGGGTGTCAGCCGCGGCGGGCCTGGCGGCGGGCGCGGGCGCCCTGGGGCACCTCGGTGACCCCGTCGGCCGAGGCGCGCAGGTTCTTGTGGCCGTAGCCGTGCTCGGCCAGCCAGGCCGCCGCGGCGCTGGCACCGTCGGCGGCTGCCGACACCGGCTCGGCCGCCAGGTCGGCGCCCGCGCCGCCGGTCGCGGTGACCAGGTAGCGGAAGGTGAAGAACGGGCGGGCCGCGAGGTCGTAGGTGAGGTTGCCGGCCTCGGTGAACTCGGCGCGGAACACGTCATGCTCGGCGGCGGCCGCGAGGAGCTCGGCCCGCTGGGGCTCGGTCAGCTGGTCGAACATGCCCCGAACGGTCACCCGGTACGTGCGGCTGCTCACACCCCCATCGTAGCGACGCGCCCCGCCCGGCCCCCGGATCGCCGCAGGCGGCGGGTGTCACGCCGGTCGGCACAGCGTGCGCACAGCGTCCCCCTATCCGCGCACAGGATTCCCACGGCCCATTCCAAGAAACGCTCACTAGCGTTACGGCCACGCGGCTGACCTGGGAAAACGCCCCACAAAACATCCTGGTGGCGGCCGCGGAAAGGGGTCCGGAGAACCGGCTTCCAACGAGTCCGACAATATCGAGGAGAAATCCCGTGCGCGTTTCCAGGAATCTGCGTCGTTCCCTTGCCGTGACGTTGGCCGGAGTGACCGTCGTCGGTGCCGCGGCGCTGCCGGCGAGCGCGGCCACGTCGGCGCCGGCGCGGCCGGCCAGCGCGGTCCACGGCGCGCCCGCCCAGCGGGAGGTCCGCGTCGACATCGCCGTCGAGCCCGTCCCGGCGGCGGTCACGGCGGTGCTGGTCCGCAACGCGACGACCGGCGCCGTGGTCGGGGTGTTCCCGGTCCGGTCCCGGGCGGTCACCCACCTGACGGTCACCGTCCCGGTCGGGACGACGCTGGACATCTCCGCGCTGACCGCGGCCAACGCGAACCGGCCCGCGAACCTGGGCACCGTGCGGGTCGTCGTCGGGCCGAACGGTTCGACGGCCGCGGGCAACGCCGTGACGGTGACGTTCCGTCAGGGTTCGAAGCCGAAGGCGGCGCTCGGCGCGCAGCTGGCCCGCCAGGGCGCGAAGCTCTCCGTCCGCTGAGCCTGCCCCCGCAGGACGGCCCGACCTTCATGGCGACGTCGTGAAGGGGCTTCCCGCTCGGCGGGTGCTACTGGGGCAGGACCGGAATACGCCAGAAACCTGCCGCGGTGCCGTTGAGGTGCTACTGCCGCCCGCCGGTTGAGTTGAGGCATTGCCAACGGGTCTGCGGCATCTCGGCTCTTCTGCCATCAGTGCCCCGACCGAGCCCAGCGAGTCCAGCAGGATGTCGATGACACGGGACGCCGTCCTGCTGGAGGTAGGACGATGGCGGTCGTGGCCACCATCGCCTCCGCCGCCGGCTCGATCACCGCCCTGTGCAACATGGATTACGACAAGGCCCTGATTTTCGCGACCAGCTGCGCCAGAGATCTTGGTGTCGAGACGGGCAAGTCCGGATGGCGGACACCGGGAGGTGAGACTCCTCCCGGCGAATCGACCTGAGGTAGAGCCAGCTATACCGCGCGGGTAGCGCAGCCTCATCCGGTTGTGGTAGCTCATGTGCCATCGTGCTCCGAGCGGCCCGTCTCTATCGTCGTCCCATGCGATTTCGACCGATCACGACAACTGGTGCCGCCGAACCAACACCAGGTTCCGACCGCAAAACTGTTCGACTGGATTCGACGTCCGTGATCGGGTTGCTGCTGGTGGCCGGCGCAGCTTTGGTGGCAGCATTTGTGCTCGCCCCCGCCGCCCTCCTGAGGCCAAGTGACGCGAAACTGCAGGACGACATCGGGCGCGCTCTCGTCGAGTATTGGCGAAGCGGATCCCCGGCGTTCCCCGCCCGCCTGACGACGCTGGTCGACTACTGGTTCCAATGGCATGCGATCAAGGTGGCGATCAGCGCGTTGTTGGTCATTGTCTTCGCCCTGCTCGCCACCGCGCTGTGGCAGAGATACCTGCGTTCCCGGCCCTGGTACGCGGCGGTCGCCACAGCCGCAACGGCGTTGACGGTTTTCGCCATATGGGTGCTATCGGTGAACATCCAGGTGATGGCCCTACCTCTGATCCCGTTGCTGGGGCTGCTACCCGGTAGAACCGCCGACGGAAATCTCGCACAGGTTTTGAGTGAGATGCGCGAAGGGCTGACGGATTCAGCCAGCCCGCACGCCGGTTCCCCCGCGCTGACGGTGCTGCTCGGCGAGGTCGAGCGATACTACTGGGTCACGGTGGCGATTTCCGCCACGCTGATGGTGGCAACCGGCGTGGCGAGCGCCCATTTCTGGAAGCGGCGTATCGCCAGCGACCCGAGCGCCACCCGCGTCAGATTCATGCACAGTACACTCGGTGTCATCACGGCCCTGACCGCATGCCTGCTGCTACTCATGACAGCGGCCAGTGCATTCTCGGCGCTCGAACCCGCCACCTCGCTGCTCGGCGTCATGGGTGCGGGCTGACCCGCTCCTCCAGCTGCTGCGTTGAAGGGTCGTGACCGTGGCGACGAGCGTGTGGCGGGCGATGGCGGGCAACCCCGTCCGATTCGTCCTGTCGCGATGGCCATGGCGCAGCCTGGCCTATGTGGTCAGTAGCGTGGCGGTCATCTCGATCGCCTGGCTGGCCATCATGCCGCTGCTGCTGTTTCCGCCGCTGCTGCTGCTCGTCGGCATACCGATCGGGGCGCTGGAGCGCCACCGGCTCGGCTTCATGGAGCCGCTGACGGTCCCCGACCCGCACGCACCCGCGCCCCCGAGCGGCTGGGCGTGGGTGCGGCGGCGGGTGACCGAGGCTGCCACCTGGCGCGAACTCGGCTATTGCGCATGCCTGCTGTCGGTGCTTGCGCTCCTCGACCTCGCCGCGGTGTTCGTTCTGTTCATCTGCCTCCTCCTGCTGGCGTTGCCGCTGTTGGTCGGGTTGGGCGCGAACGTCCATATCGCGGTGGGCACCTGGACGGTCGAGACCGTCGGGCAGGCGTGCGCCGTCGCCGGTCTGGTCGGGGTGCCCGCGACGGTCGTCACCCTGTACGGAATCAGCGTGCTCGGCGGTGCCCAGGCCGCCTTCGCCAAGTGGCTGCTCGCGCCCACCGGCACCGAGATGAACCGTCAGGTCGAGGAACTGGCCCGGTCACGCAGCCGGTTGGTCAACGCGTTCGAGGCCGAACGCCGTCGGATCGAGCGAGACCTGCACGACGGCGCGCAGCAACACCTGGTACTCCTGACGATGAAGCTGGGCCTGGCCGAACGGCATATGGCCGACGCAGACGGACGCGCCGGTGAACTCGTCGGCGAGGCCCACGAGCAGGCCCGGCTGGCACTCACAACCCTCCGGGACCAGATCCGCGGCATCCATCCTCAGATCCTCACCGATCTCGGGCTGGCCGAGGCGGTACGCGAACTCGCCGAACGGTGCCCGATTCCGGTTGAGGTCGACCTCGACCTGCCCGGCCGGCTGCCGCCCGAGATCGAGTCCACCGCCTACTTCGTGGTCTCGGAGGCCCTGACCAACGCGGTACGACACGCTGCAGCCACTCGTATCCAGATCAGTGGCAGACTCGCTGAGCAACGCCTGGCGCTGACAATCGTCGATGACGGCAGGGGCGGCGCCGAACCGTCACTGGGCACGGGCATGCGAGGGCTGGCCGACCGAGTGGCCGTCGTGGCCGGCACCCTGGAGTTCAGCAGCCCACAAGGAGGACCCACCACAGTGCGGATCGACCTGCCGTGTCGCTACGAATAGTGCTTGCCGAAGACGCCACGCTCATGCGGGCCGGCGTCGTCAGCCTGCTCGAAGGACTGGGCCACACCGTGGCGGCGGCGGTCGGCGACGGTGACTCGATGATGGCGGCCGCCCGAGAGCACCGACCCGACCTGGTCATCACCGATGTCCGCATGCCGCCCAGTTTCACCGACGAAGGGCTGCGCGCCGCGGTGACACTACGCGCCAGCGACCCGAGCGCGGCGGTCCTCGTGCTGTCGCAGTACGCGGCCACCGCGTACGCCGCTGAACTGCTCGGCCCGTCCGGACGGGCCGGAGTTGGCTACCTACTCAAGGACCGCATCGGCGAGATCGCCGACTTCTCCGACGCGGTGTCGCGGGTCGCGGCCGGCGAGACCGTCATCGACCCCGACGTGGTACGGCAGTTGCTGAACCGCCGACGCACGACCAACCCACTCGACCGGTTGACCACACGGGAACGGGAGGTGCTCGGGCAGATGGCCGAAGGCCACAACAACCCGTCCATTGCCCGAACGCTCGGAATCAGCGACGCCGCGGTGGCCAAACACATCGGCAACATCTTCACCAAACTCGACCTCCCCGAGGCCGACGGCCACCGCCGGGTACTCGCCGTCCTGACCTACCTGCGAAGCTGACCGCACCCGAGTCGGCGGCGGCAGCGACGGCGCAAACGCGGATACGCGGTCCGATCAATCGACGCCAACCCGACACCCCAGCAACGATCAGGACCGAGACGTCGGCACCACAGCCACCGGCAACGATCACCTGGCACCCGGCCTCTGACCGCCAGCTACCGGCGGCGGCAGGTTTCTGGCGTATTCCGGCCGCACTCCCTACTCGACGGTGACCGACTTGGCGAGGTTGCGCGGGCGGTCTACGTCGTGGCCGAGTATGACGGCGGCGTGGTAGGCGAACAGCTGCAGCGGGATGCCGAGCAGGATCGGGTCAAGCTCTGGCTCGTTTCGCGGCACGACCAGCACCTCGTCGGCGACCGACGCCAGCGCCCGGTCGTGGCCGACGACGAGGACCCGGCCGTCGCGGGCCTTGATCTCCGCGATCGTCCCGAGGTTCTTCTCGCGCAGCTCGTCGTCGGGCACGACCACGACGACCGGCCGCTCCGGGGACACCAGCGCGAGCGGGCCGTGCTTGAGCTCGGACGCCGGGTAGGCCTCGGCGTGGATGTAGGCGACCTCCTTGAGCTTCAGCGCCCCCTCGGCGGCGACGACCGCGCCGCGGACCCGCCCGACGTAGAGCATCCCGCTGTACGCGGCCCAGCGGGCGGCGACCGCGGCGACGTCGTCCTCGGCCGCGAGGATCTCGGCGATCTGCCCGGGCAGCGCGCGCAGCCCACCGAGCAGCCGGCGCCCGTCGGCGGGGGACAGGTCGCGGACCCGGCCCAGGTGCAGCGCCAGCAGCGCGAACGAGACCGCCGTCGCGGTGTAGGTCTTCGTCGAGGTGACCGACACCTCCGGTCCCGCGTGCAGGTAGATCCCGCTGCCCGCGGCGCGGGCGATCGCGCTGCCGACGACCCCGACGATCCCGACGACGCGGCCGCCCTTGCGCTGGACCTCCTGGACGGCGGCGAGGGTGTCGTAGGTCTCGCCGGACTGGCTGACCGCGACGTAGAGCGTGTCGGGCTCGATCACCGGGTTGCGGTAGCGGAACTCCGCCGCCGGTTCCGCGACGGCCGGGATGCGGGCGACCTCCTCGATCAGCTGCGCCCCGAGCCGCCCGGCGAGATACGCCGACCCGGCGCCGAGGACGACGACGCGGCGGACCGCGCGGGCGTCGCGGGCGGAGAGGTCCAGGCCGCCGAGGTGCGCGGTGGCGAACCGGTCCTCGATCCGGCCGCTGATCGCGCGTTCGACGGCGGCGGGCTGCTCGTGGATCTCCTTGTGCATCCAGTGCCGGTAGCCGCCGAGCTCGTAGGCCATCGGCGCGACGTCGACGACCTCGGTCGCCCGGCTGGTCAGCGCCCCGTCGCGGCTGACCTCGTAGCCCCCGGCCCGCAGCGTCGCGAGGTCGCCGTCCTCCAGATGCACGACCTGGCGGGTGTGCGCGACCAGCGCGGAGAGGTCGGAGGCGGCCAGCACCTCGCGTTCGCCGACGCCGAGCAGCAGCGGGCTGCCGTTGCGGGCGACGACGACCTCCCCCGGGTTCGCGGCGTCGAGGACGGCGATCCCGTAGGTGCCGGCGATCTGGTCGAGCGCGACCCGGACCGCGTTCGCCAGGTCGGTCTCGCCGGCCGCGAGCTCCCGGCCGATCAGGTGGGCGAGCACCTCGGTGTCCGTGTCGGACGTCAGGACGACACCGTCGGCGACGAGTTTGGCGCGCAGCTGGTCGGCGTTCTCGATGATCCCGTTGTGGACGAGCGCGACCCGGCCGGCCGCGTCCAGGTGCGGGTGGGCGTTGCGGTCGCTCGGCGCGCCGTGCGTCGCCCACCGGGTGTGCGCGATCGCCGTCGTCGCGGCGAGCCGTTTCGGCAGCCGGGCGGCCAGCTCGTCGACGCGCCCGGCTGCCCGGTGGACGGTCAGCCCGCCGTCCTTGGCCGGGACCGCGAGGCCCGCCGAGTCGTAGCCGCGGTACTCCAGCCGGCGCAGCCCGTCGACGACGAGCGGGACGGCCGGTCGGCGGCCTACGTAGGCGACGATTCCGCACATGGACAGCTCCGTTCTGGCCAGCCGGTCCTTCCGGACGGTCAGCCGTAGACGACGCGGCGCAGCTGGCGCGGCGTGCGCGGTTCCGCGCGGAAGCGGTGCTCGGGCAGCTCCCGGCCGATCCGTTCGAAGATCGCGTCGTTGGTCAGGCCCTGGCGGCGCAGCTCGCCGTGCCGCCGGCGCACCCATGCCTCCGGCGGCTCGTCGTAGTACGCGAGCACGTCCGCGACGACCCGGGCCGCCTCGGCGGGCGTCAGGTCCGTCGTGCGGACCAGGTGGTCGACGAGGTCGGCGGGCAGCGGCACGGGCACCCGGCCCACGATGGCCTCCCAGCCCAGGTGAAGTCCAGAATCCTGCCCGGAATCGGGCAGAGGACCGCCCGTCCGCCGGTCCGAGTCGGCCCTGCGAGGAACGATAAGTTCCGGTAAGGGCGGGTGGCCGTGGTCTCGAGTTCGGGTCCGTGCCAGCAGGGCGCCGGGTAGTTTCCCCGGGTGGGGGGCGGACGCGGCCGGCGGCGTGCGTAGGACGACCGAAGGTGGGCCACATGGTCGGCTTCCCCATCCAGACCCGCCTCCCTCCGTGCTCCCTTCCCTCGCTCAACCCGGCGGCGGAACCGGAGCGGGAGTGCGGTGGCGCGGTGTACCCGCCCTTCGACCGTTGCTGGGCCCATCTGCCGTCCGCCGATCTGGACGCCTACCTCGGCACGCTCGGCCCGGGTTCCGACGTCAACGCGAGCGGAGTGACCTTCACCGACGGGCTTCTGGAACGCTTCCTGAGAGCCTGCTCGCCCGGACCCCGGCTGGGAGCGCGTTTCCGCAACGTCGACTTCAGCGACGCGGCCTTCGTCGATCCCGCGGTGTTCACCACGGCCACCTTCGACGGTCAGGCACGTTTCTCTGGCGCGACCTTCCTCGAGGGCGCCTACTTCGCCGTCGTGGACTTCGGCGGCGAAGCCTGGTTCGGCGGCGCGACGTTCGCTCACGATGCGATCTTTCGTGGCACGACCTTCCGCGAGAACACTTTCTTCCAGGACACGACCTTCCAGCAGGGAGCGGTCTTCGAAGACACGAAAATCAAGAGGGTCCTACGTCTGTCGGGCGCTGCCGGCTCCCTGGACCTCACCAGGTGTGAAGTCCAGGGGGAGCTTCTGGTCGAGGGTGTCGTCGGCGATGTCGCTGCCCCGGGGATGCGAGTACCGGGCCGGGTGGCGCTGAACCTTCAGGAAGCGCGGGTGGATCTCTCGGAGTCGGTGTTCACCGGGCCGATCACCATCCAGGGCCGCCGGCGCACGGGCCAGGCCGACGGCGTGAAGGTGACGGCGCTGCGTGGAGTGGACGCCGAGCGGCTGGTGCTGACGGATGTGGATCTGTCCGAGTGCCAGTTCGCGGGGATCCAGCGGCTGGACCTGATCAAGCTTGACGGCGAGTGCACGTTCGCCACCGACCCGGCCGGGACAAGGCAGGTACTCGCCGAGGAACACCACTGGCGAAACGCCCGGCCGGGTCGGCGCGCCACTCGATGGGCCCGCGCGCCGCACGGTGCCGAGGTGGTGGGACCCGCACGGCTGCAGGTCCTTTACCGGCAGCTACGCAAGGCGTTCGAGGAGAGCAGGAACGAGCCCGGGGCGGCTGACTTCTACTACGGTGAGATGGAGATGCGGCGCGCCGCCGCCCGGCGGGGACGGCGCCTGGAGCGGTGGCTGTTGAACGCCTACTGGGCGACCTCCGGCTATGCGCTGCGCGCCAGCCGCGCGCTCGGCTGCCTGGCCCTCGTCATCGCCGCCACGATCGTCGCGCTCGTCGTGTGGGGATTCCCCGCCCAGGCCGTCGACCTCAAGGTCGGCGGCCCCCCGGCCGCCCCGGCGCCCGCCCCCCCGCCCCCCCCCGCCCCCCGGCCCCGCGGGCCCGCCCCCCCCCCCCCGCCCCC
>NZ_JADWYX010000016.1 GCF_016786355.1 Frankia sp. AgB1.9 | reverse complement strand
ATCTCGTCCTCGCCGAGAACCCGTCCGGCGGCGGCGTCCGCGTCCGCTCCCGGCCTCTCCTCGGCTGCACCGACTGACCGCCCTAGCCGACTGACCGCCCTAGCCGGCGGCGCTGTCCTTCGCCCGGGCGGCCAGCGCCCGGACCAGGCCGTCTCGGCCCTCGGTCAGCGCGCGGCGCAGCGGCGGCGCCGGGTCCTCGTTGGCCAGGTAGGCGTCCACCTTGTCCAGCGTCGAGGCCTCGATCACTCCGTCCGGGAACAGCGTCTGGGTGATCGTCTGCGCGGTGTCGAAGCTGCGGGTCTTCCAGATTCCCGCGATCTCGGCGAAGTACCGGTCGACGTAGGGCCTCGTCAGCTCACGCTGGCTCGCCACCCAGAAGCCACCCATCGTCGCCGCGGCCAGGTGGTTGGACAGCGTGTCGGACTCCATGACGGCCGCCCAGGCCGCGGCCTTGGCCTCGGCGGTCGGCCGGGCGCTGCGCGCCGTCGCCGCCCGCTTCTCGCCGGCCGCGGTGGCGTCCCGGACCAGCTCCGCGTCGATCTCGGCGTCGCCGTAGACGCCACGGGCGACGAGCTGGGTGAGCAGCGACCAACGCAGCTCGGTGTCCAGCGCCAGCCCCTCGATGACGTCGCGGCCCTCGAAGATCGCCTTGATCTTCTCGACCTGCTCGGGGTCCTCGGCCTGCGCGAAGGTCGTCGTGAAGACCAGCTGCAGGTCGCTGCCGGGCGCCGCGGCGCGCAGCAGCTGCTCGGCCCGGTCGGTGAGCGCGCGCAGCGCCGCCGACCGGTTCGCCGGGTCGCCGTAGCTGTCCAGGGTCAGGGCCGCCCGGGCGAGCAGCGTCTGCACCACGCCGATGTCGTCCTCGACGTCCACGCCGGACAGCACCAGCTTGACGTAGTCGCGGGCGGCGAGCTCCGCGTCCCGGGTCATGTCCCACGCGGCGGCCCAGCACAGCGTCCGGGGCAGCGAGGCCCGGACGCTGCCGATGCCGGAGATCAGCGTGGCCAGCGACCGGTCGTCCAGCCGGATCTTCGCGAACGACAGGTCGTCGTCGTTGAGCAGCAGCAGCTCGGGCCGGCGCGCCCCGACCAGCTTGCTGACCTCGGTCAGCGGGCCGGTGACGTCCAGCTCGACCCGCTCCCGGCGGACCAGGTCGCCCTTGCCGTCCCGGTCGTACAGGCCGATCGCGATCCGGTGCGGCCGCAGTGTCTGCGACGCCGTCGGCGGGTGGGCGGCCGGCTCCTGCACCACGTCGAACGCGGTGAACAGCCCGGACGAGTCGGTCTCGAACCTCGGCCGCAGCGTGTTGACGCCCGTCGTCTCCAGCCAGTCCTTCGACCAGCCGGTGAGCTCACGGCCGCTCGCCTTCTCCAGCTCGTCGAGCAGGTCGCGCAGCGTCGTGTTGCCGTACTCGTAGGCGCGGAAGTAGGTGCGCAGGCCGGAGAGGAACTCCTCCTGGCCGACCCAGCTCACCAGCTGCTTGAGCACCGAAGCGCCCTTGGCGTAGGTGATGCCGTCGAAGTTGGTGCGCACCGCGTCCATGTCGACGGCGTCCGCGACGATCGGGTGCGTCGAGGACAGCTGGTCCTGCCGGTACGCCCAGCCCTTCTCGGCGTTCGCGAAGGTCGTCCAGCCGTTGGTGAACCGGGTCGAGGTGACCTGGGCGAGCACCGAGACGTAGGTCGCGAACGACTCGTTCAGCCACAGGTCGTCCCACCAGCGCATGGTGACCAGGTCGCCGAACCACATGTGCGCCATCTCGTGCAGGATCGTCTCGGCCCGGCGCTCCCGGCGGGCCTCCGTCACCTTGGCGCGGAAGACGTAGTCCTCCAGGTAGGTGACGCAGCCGGCGTTCTCCATCGCCCCGGCGTTGAACTCGGGCACGAACAGCTGGTCGTACTTGCCGAACGGGTACCGGTAGTCGAACACCCGGTGGTAGAAGTCGAAGCCCTGCTTGGTGATCTCGAACAGCTCAGCCGGGTCGAGGAACTCGGCCAGCGAGCCGCGGCAGTACAGCCCGAGGTCGATCCCGTCATGGGAGTCGCGAACCTCGTGGTACGGCCCGGCGACCAGCGCGGTGATGTAGGTCGACATCACCGGGGTCGGCAGGAAGCGGGTGACCCGCACGCCGATCGCGGCCTCGGCCACGGCGGCGACCGCGCTGTTCGAGATGACCTTCCAGTCGGCCGGCGCCGTGACGTTCAGCGTGAAGGTCGCCTTGAGGTCGGGCTGGTCGAAACAGGCGTACATCCGGTGCGCGTCGTACGTCTCGAACTGGGTGTAGAGGTACACCGCCTCGTCGACCGGGTCGACGAACCGGTGCAGGCCCTCGCCGGTCCGCGAGTACGCGCAGTCGGCGAGCACCGTGAGCCGGTTCGACTCCGCCACGCTCGGCAGGGTGATCCTTTCCCCGTCGAACACCTCCGCCGGGTCGAGCGCGACGCCGTTGAGCGCGACCTCGCGCACCGTCGGCGCGGCCAGCTCGATGAAGGTCGTCGCGCCGGGCTCGGTGGCGGTGAACGTGACGGTGGTCGTCGAGGTGAAGGTCTCGTGACCGGTCGTCAGGTCGAGCTCGACCTCGTAGGAGGAGACGTTCAGCAGGCGGGCGCGCTCGCGCGCCTCGTCGCGGGTGAGGTTGTTCGGCACTCGGATCCTCTCGGGACTCAGACCACCCTCGCAGGACAGCCGCGATGGCCGGCGCGACCGCCAGACGGCAGGCACCGCGACGGCTGCGCGGCGGTAACGCGACGGCCGCGCGGCCGCGGCCGCGACGGAAGAACCACTTCCGCCAGTCTTCCACGCTGCGTGGGCGATCGGGCCGCGCGCGCGTTCCCGGCCCGTTGCGAACGCGAAAACGCGGCGGACACGCGGGCCGGCGGGGTGTCGGGCACCTGTCGGGCGGCCCGTTCCGAGGGTGGGACGATCTCGGCGTAGTCTCGGGGCCGCGTGTCCGGCTGGCCGGTCACGTCGTCGGCGTACCCCCGCGACCTACCCCCGCGACGCTGTTCGGTCATCCAGCCCGATCGTTCAGCCCGGCCGCACAGCCCCGTTGGATACTCGGTGAATTGGGTACAGACCCGGTCGGATGTGACGTCGAGGAGACTCTGATCGCGATGCCCGGGCGAGCGGCCCGCAGGCCAAGGGAGGACGCGTGGTGAGACGGGTCGCGCGTGGCGGGACCGACGGCCCGAGCGGTCCGCGGCGCATCGCCCGGCTGGCCGAGCGCGGGGCGGCCAGGCTCGCCGCCGCGCGGGAGGCGGAGGCGGCCGCCGCGACGGCGCCCCCGCCCGGCGAGGCGACCAAGCCCCGGACGCTGGATCAGGTCGCCGTGGTGAGCACGGCGTCGCCGCACGAGCGCGCCGAGCGAGCGGTCCCGGTCGCGTTACGGGTCAGCGCCGGCTGGTCGTGGCGGCTGCTGATCATCGGTGCGGCCGTCTACGTCGTGGTGATCGCGATCGGGCGTGTTCGGTCCATCGTGATCCCGGTTGTCGCCGGTCTACTGATCACCGCTTTGATCGTTCCGATAGCGCAGCGCCTGCAGCGGGTGGGGGTGCCGCGGCTGGCGTCGGCGTTCCTCGCGTTGCTGACCTTCTTCGTCATCCTGGGTGGGGTCGCCGTCGGGGTCGGCTTCAACGCGGCCAACGAGCTGCCTACCGTCGTCGACCAGGTCAACAACGGCATCGGCCAGGTCAGGGACTATCTGACGAACGGCCCGCTGCACCTGTCGCAGAAGCAGATCACCGACCTGATCGACAGCGTTCAGCACTCGCTCACCGCGAACCGGGGGAAGGTCGTCTCGCAGGTCATCACGACGGCCTCGGTGCTGGTCGAGGTGCTCGCCAGCCTGCTGGTCACGGTGTTCGCGACCTTCTTCTTCGTCTACGACGGGGCCGGGATCTGGAACTGGATCGTCAACCGGTTCCCGGCGTCCGCGGAGGAGCGGGTCCGGGGCGCCGGCCGGGAGGCCTGGGCGACGCTGACCGGCTATATCCGGGGCACCGTGCTGATCGCGTTCACCGACGCGTTGGGCATCTCGATCGGCCTGGTCTCGGTCGGGACGCCGCTGGTGGCGCCGCTGGCACTGCTGACCTTCTTCGGCGGCTTCATCCCGATCGTCGGTGCGACCGTGGCGGGGACCGCGGCCGTCCTGGTCACTCTGGTCGCGAAGGGCCTGGTGCCGGCGATCATCGTGCTGTGCGTGGTGGTCGTCGTTCAACAGTTCGAGGGCCACGTCATGCACCCGCTGGTGATGCGCCGGGCGGTGAACCTGCACCCGCTGGCGATCGTGATCTCGTTGTCGGCCGGTGCGGTGCTCGCCGGCATCCCGGGCGCGATCGCGGCCGTGCCGACCGTGGCGGTGATCAACCGCGTGGCGGGATATCTCGCCGCGAGCGGGAAGGCACCGCCCGAGCCGAAGGTTGACCCCGGCGGGGAGCTAGGGGCGGACTAGCGCGCCGCGTCGGTCGGGGGTGCCGGCCGCGGCTCGTCGATCGTCTCCGGGCCTCCTCGCGACGCTGCCCCACCGGAGCCGGGGCGGCGTCGCGGCGGCGTCGGGGCGTGCCCGGCGCTACGAGTGCGGGCCGGCGAACGGAGAAACATGTGACTGCGTCAGCCACCAAGACCGGGTCGGAGCCCGCGGCGGAGACCGGGGCCGCGGTACCGGTGGTCGCCGACTTCTGGTTCGACCCGAGCTGTCCGTGGGCGTTCCTGACCTCGCGCTGGATGCTGGAGGTCCAGAAAGTCCGCGACGTCGAGATCCGCTGGCACGTCATGAGTCTCGCGGTGCTCAACGGCGGCAGGGACGACATCCCTGAGGTCTACAAGGCGATGATCCCGGGCATGTGGGGGCCGGTCCGGGTCGCGATCGCGGCCGCCGCCGAGCATGGCGACGAGGTGCTCGGCCCGCTCTACACCGCGCTCAGCCGCCGCCGGCACATCGACAAGGCCGAGTGGTCCAAGGACGTCTTCGAAGCGGCGCTGACCGAGGTCGGCCTGCCCACCGCGCTCGCGGCCGCGGCCGACTCCACCGAGTTCGACGACGCGGTCCGCGCGAGCCACGCCGACGGCATCGGCCGGGTCGGGATGGACGTGGGCACCCCGGTGATCGCCATCGGCGACACCGCGCTGTTCGGCCCGGTGATCACGCCGGCGCCGACCGGCGAGGCCGCGGGCAAGCTCTGGGACGGCTTCCTCCTCGTCGTCCAGACTCCCGGCTTCTACGAGCTCAAGCGCAGCCGGGACGTCGGCCCCACCTTCGACAACCTGACGATCTGAGTGGACGGGCGCCCGCCCTGCGCGCCGATCCGGCGGGGCGGGCATGATGCTCGTCGTGCGCGTCCATCTCGGTTCTGACCACGCCGGCTATCACCTGAAGGCCGCCCTCGTCGAGCGGCTGGCCGAGCTCGGCCACACTCCGGTCGACCACGGCCCCAGCGACTACGACCCCGACGACGACTACCCGCCGTTCGTCATGGCGGCGGCCGCGGCCGTCGCCGCCGAGCCGGGCAGCCTCGGCATCGTCATCGGCGGCTCCGGCAACGGTGAGGCCATCGCGGCCAACAAGGTTGACGGCGTCCGGGCCGCGCTGGCCTGGAGCGAGGAGACCGCCCGCCTGGGCCGTCAGCACAACGACGCGAACGTGCTCAGCCTCGGCGCCCGGATGCACGAGGTGTCCGAGGCGATCGGCTTCGCGCAGGTGTTCCTGGACACGCCGTTCTCCGACGAGTCCAGGCACACCCGCCGGCTGCGGATGCTGACCGGCTACGAACGGACCGGGGAGCTGCCGCCGGTGCCGACCGGAGCGCCCGCCCCGCCGGCTGTCTGAGCGGTCGGGCCGAGGTTCAGGCCCGCCCCGGGTCCGCCTCGTCGGACCGGCCGGGCGGCGCCGGACGCGGCGGGCGCTTCCACATCGGCGGGGTCCGCCGGATGGCCGGCCTGGCCGCCCTGGCCCGGTCCGCGGCGATTCGGCCGGCGATCAGGCGCTCGGCTTCGGCCAGGTCGTCGGCGTCCGGGCGGGCCACGTCGCGGGCCCGCATCGCGGAGCTGAGGGTGATCTTGCTGCGCCCGCCGTCGAGCAGGCCACGCAGCGCGCCGTCGCCGTCCTCGCCGGACCGGCGCCATCGGGTGCCGCCCGGCCGGGGTGGGCCGGCGCGGCCCCGGACGTCGCCGCCGGGATCCTCGTCGTGCGGGTTCTGGGCCTGCCTGGGCGTCGGTCCGGCGGAGCCCTCGGAGGGCTGGCCGGGCTCGGTCGCGTCGCCGGCCCCGGGCTGGCCGAGCTCGGTCACGATGGTCGCCTCCCTCCCAACGGGCGCTCCGTCGTCGGCGTGTGAGCGACCTCATTGTCCGCCGGACCGGGCGCTCAGGCGCGAAGTTCCCTTTCGTACCCGCCGGTCTGCGCATACCCGCTCCGGACCGTCACGCAAGGGCATAGATCAACAGCCTCGCAACGACGCTGCGTTTGGTGGACCTTAGGTCGTGCCCGATAGCACCGACGGGTACCGTGCCTTGCAGCCCGCTATGCCGATCTCATGATGTTTCGCGGGTTGTTCGGACGGTTGATCCCGCTTTACCCTCGGGTGGGCGGACATTGTTGATCTCTTGCGATGCTGGGGGTGAGACGTGCGGAGGGTTCCCGTCAGCGTTGTGGTTCCGGCCTTCAACGAGTCGCGCCGGCTTCCTTTCTCGCTCCCGGTCCTGGTCGCCGCGCTGCGCGAGTTTCCGGGTGCCGAGGTGATCGTCGTCGACGACGGCAGCTCGGACGACACCGCGGCGATCGCGACCCGCCTGCTGCGTGACCTGCCGACCGGCCGGGTGATCAGGCTTCCCTGGAACAGCGGGAAGGGCACCGCCATCCGGGCCGGCGTGGCCGCCGCGACGGGCGAGGCGATCGTCTTCACCGACGCCGATCTGGCCTCGGACGTCAGTGACCTGCCGCTGCTGCTGGCGGCCCTGTCGGACGCCGAGGTGGCGATCGGGTCGCGACGGGTCGGCGCGGGCGCGACCCGCCCCTACGTCCGCCAGCTCGGAAGCTGGGCGTTCAACCAGCTGACCAGGTCCTTCACCGCCATCGACCTGGCGGACACCCAGTGCGGCTTCAAGGCCTTCCGGCGGGACGAGGCCAAGGTCCTGTTCAGCATGGCGCGGGCCACCGGCTTCGGCTTCGACGTCGAGGTGCTCGCCATGGCCACCGCGATGGAGTACCGGATCGTCGAGGTGCCGGTGCGCTGGTCGGAGGAGCCGGGCGGCACGTTCAGCGTCATCCGACACACCCCGTCCATGATCGTCGACCTGGCCCGGGCGCGGCGCTACCTGCGCCAGGCCGGCCGGCCCATTCCGCTGCGCGCGGCCGAGCCGAGCGGCACCGGGCCTGGGACCGGCGAACGGTCGGTCGATCCGGCTGCCGGCGCCGACGTCATCCCGCTCGACCGGGGCCACCCGCAGCCGGCGCCGGTCAGCCTGGGCAACCCGCTGCGCTCCGCCGCCGAGGGCGTCGCGCGCGCCCGCCCGTCCACCTCCGGCTGAGGCCGAGCGGCCGGGTCAGCGCGCGTCGCGGCCGGCCGGGGACGCCGCGGCCCGGTCCGGGCCGTCGGTGGCCCACGCGCGTCCGGTGCCGACAAGCAGGTCCGCTCCGCTGGCCGGTCGCATCCGCGCCGTGCCCGTGGCGATGCCGAGCCGGGTCAGCGCGGTCCGGGCCGCCGCCTGCGACGCGCCGTAGAGCAGTGCGACGGCGCCCGGCACGTCGGTGTCGGGTTCGGGCGTGCCGGCGGGTCCGACGGTGTCAGGCACGGCCGTGTCGGCCGCCGCCGGCCTGGTCCGGTACAGCAGGTCGGTGCCGCGCAGCGCGGGCGCCGGGTCGTCGGGGCCCAGCGGGAACCAGACCCGGGTCACGGCGTCGTCGAGCCGGCGCCGGTCTCGCCGGCCAGCCCTGGCCAGCTCGCCGGCGAGGACCGTCGCGAGCAGGGCCGCGCTCGTCTCCCAGGTGAACCCGCCCGCCCAGTGGCTGGCTGCCGCCCGCCACCCGGCCGCGCGGGCCGGGTCGCTCAGCTCCGTCAGGGCCGCGTCGACGACGGCGCCGAACTGGTCCGGAGCGTCGACGAGCCAGCCCGTCTCCCCGTCCCGGACGGCGTCGCGCAGCCCGGGAACGCGGAACGCCACCGCCGGCACCCCCAGCGCGCCCGCCTCCAGCACCGACAGGCCCCAGCCCTCGCCGTGCGACGGGTTCACGGTCAGCCAGGCCGAGGCCCGCCCGGGGCCCGGGGGGGCGGCGTCGCCGTCACGGTGCCTGCGCCGGGGGGCCCGGGGCGCCGGGCCGCCCTGCGAGACCCCCAGCTCGGCGGCCCGCGTGGCCAGCCGCTCCCGGTCCGGGCCGTCGCCGATGAAGTGCACCACCAGGCCGGGGTGGCGCGCGGCCAGCCGCGGGATCGCCTCGATCAGCAGGTGCATCCGCTTGTGCGGCACCAGCCGGCCGACGCACACGATCGTCGGGACCGCGGCCCGGTCGCCGGCACCCCCGTCCGGGGCGTCCCGGCCTGCCGCGGGGGAGGTGGTCACCCCGTTGGGCACCAGGAAACGCGGTCCGGGCAGGCCCAGCACCCCGCGGGCCTCGTCCCGGGTCGACGGCGAGACCACCGCCACCGGGCGGCGCCGGTACACCCAGCGGCTCCCAGGCTTCTCCAGCAGCTGCCCCACCCGGGCCAGCGGGCCGGGGAAGTAGAGCGGGAACTGCTTCTGGTGCACGTGGTGGAGGACCTGCACCACCGGCATCCGGCCGGGCAGGACGAGCGGGCTGAAGAACGGGATGCCGTTCTGGCAGTCGACCACCGCGTCCACCCCGCGCCCGGACCGGGTGAGCCGGGCGAGCCGGGCGAGCGTCGCCGGGTAGACGCCGAAGGTGCCACCCCCGCGACGGACCGCGACCCCGTCGACGGTCGCCGTCGCCGGCAGGCCGCGCGGGCGGGCGGTCAGCAGCGTCACGTCGACGCCCCCGGCCGCGAACTGGGCCGCCACCGACTGGCAGAACAGCTCGGCGCCGCCGGACTGCGGATGGTCGAGGTCCCGCCAGTTCAGGAACACGACGTGCCGGCCCGCGAGCGCCTCCAGGGCGCGCCGCGCGGCCGTACTGCCGGCCTGGCCGGTGGTGGCGGGCGCTGAAGAGGGCACGGGGGCGGTCCTCGCCTTCGGGTTCGGCGCTGCGGGCGGCGGGCGCGCGGGGAATGCCTGGCCAACCTAGCCGAGGAATATCCCATCCACCCGGGGTCGTACGATTGCCCGGGTCCGGGGCCAGTACGGCCGGCGGCGACACGACGCGGAGGCGGTCCATGGGGCTCGCGGTGGTGATGCGGCGGGATCTCGTCGCGGAACTGTTGCGGGGCCCGATGGCGTTGGCCGCGGCCGGCACGGTGACCAACGGCTTCAACCTGGTGATGAACCTGGTGCTGGCCCGCGCACTGGACCCCGCCGGCTACGGCGCCGTGGGCGTCCAGACGAGCATCTTCATGATCCTGTCGGTGGTCGGCAACTCGGTGCTGACCGCGACCGTGCACCGCGAGTCGGCCGAGATCGGCGACACCCGTCGTGAGCGGCGGATCTGGATCCGCCAGCTGCGCAACGTGACTCTGGTGGGGGTCGTACTGGCCTCGGTGCTCGCGCTCGCCCTGTGCGAACCGGTCTCCCTCCTGCTGTCGTACCCGCACCCGCTGGCGGTCGCCGAGGCGGCCATCGCGGCCGCGATCTGGGTGGGCCTCTGCGTCGAGCGCGGCCTGCTGCAGGCCAGGGGCAACTACCCGGCGCTGGCCCGCAACCTGGTCTTCGAGTCGGCCTTCCGGATCACCTGCGTCGTCGTCCTGGTCGCCGCCGGCCTCGGGGTCAACGGCGCGGGGATCGGGCTCGCGCTCGGCTGCCTGGCCGGCGGCGAGCATGCCCGGCTGGCCGTCGCCCGCACCCCGTCGCTGATCCGTCGGTCGCCGTCCGCGCGCTCGCGGCTGCGCGGTGGTGACGACGTGGTCACCCCGACCCCGACCGTCACCGGCCCGATCCCGATGATGCCGGCGGCGGCGACCCCGCGGCGGACTCGGGACAGCCTGATCGCCGAGGCGTCGGTCGCGCTGGCGACCCTGGTGCCGCTCGCGCTGCTGCAGAACATGGACATCGTGATCGTCGGCTGGCGCAACCCGGACGGGGTCGGCAGCTACGCGGCGATCTCCACCGCCTGCAAGGTCCCGGTGTTCATCGGCCTGGCGGTGGCGAACTTCCTGCTCCCGGAGGCGGCCCGCCGGCGCAAGGAGGGTCTGCCCGCCGGACGGGCCCTCACGATGGCGCTGGTGTGCGTGGTGACGCCCGGCCTGTTCCTGGCCGCGGTCGGCGCGGTCGCCGGGCACCTGATCCTCTCGCTCGTCTTCGGCCCGAAGCTGGCCGGGGCCGCGCCGGACCTGTGGGTGCTGGCCCTCGCGATGACGTATCTCGCGGCCAGCCTGATGTTCGCGACCTACCTGCTCGGCGCCGGCTACCGCAAGATCGTCTGGGCGCTCGCCTGCTGCACACCGCTGACCGCGGCCGTGCTGACGCTGGCCGGGGGCGACATCGGACGGACCGCCGCCGCGGGCCTTGCCTGCCAGGCGTTCACCGCCGCCGTCGCGGGAGCCCTGGTGTACCGGATGCACCACCATCACTTCGCCGCGGCGGGCGACCGTGCCCGCGACGAGGACGTCCGGCTGGCGGACGCGGACCTCGCCGTGGCCGCGGCACCACCGGACCCGGCTCGATCCGCCGGACTGGCCGAGCCGGCCGGTGCGCGGCCGGGCTCCGGCGCCTACGAGAAGACGGTCGCGCGGCGTCGGCCAGCGGCCGGCTCCCGGGTCGTGTTCGCCGAGCTGGCGCCCCCGAGGTCGTCGTCCGGGCGCCGGTCCGGGCCGGCGGCCCCTACGGCCGACGCGGCCGGCCCCGCGTCCGGGTAGGACGGCGCGCCGCCGCCGAGAAGCACGCCGGTAATGCGGTCGCCGGACGCATTTGCCGGCGCCCTACGCCGTGCGCGGTCGACTCGGAGCACCGCGCGGTTCCGATCTCTTTCCGGCCTGGGATGGTGCGTGCCAGTCCTACCGCGCGCCGTGCCAATGCTTGGACCAGCGGGTCTTCAACCGCGCGTCTTACATTGATGGGTCTACGATCTGGCCGGATCGTTAGCTTCCCCGACAAAATGCGACACGTCGGGCGTCCTGTGCGATAGTCGACTCCTCTCGAATGAGGGCATAGATGGTCAACCGTTCACGGCCGACGGGCGGCTGTCGCTGAGGGGGTCTGCAGCGTGGGTCTGGACTTAGACCGAGTACCAGTAAGCGTTGTCATCCCGGCGTTCAACGAGAGTCGCCGGTTACCATCGTCGCTTCCCGAACTTTTGGCTGCCTTACAGCGCTTTCATCTTCACGACGCCGAGCTGATCGTCGTCGATGACGGCAGCCTCGACGACACGGCACGGATAGCGGCTGACCTGCTGCGCGACGTGCCAAACAGCCGGGTAATCAGGCTTCCGCGCAACCAGGGAAAGGGCGCCGCCGTCCGCGCGGGCGTGGCCGCCGCCGCGGGCGAGGCGATCGTCTTTATGGACGCCGACCTCGCGTCCGATGTAGCAGATCTGCCGGCGCTGCTGGCGGCCCTGGACCACGCTGAGGTCGCGCTCGGGTCGCGCCGGCTCGGCGGGGGCGCCGAACGTTCCGCCAAGCGCCGATTAGGCAGCTGGGTGTTCCACCAGGTGACCCGGATGTTCGTCCCGCTCGATCTGGCCGACACCCAGTGCGGTTTCAAGGCTTTCCGGCACACCGAGGCGAAGGTCATCTTCGGCCTCTCGCAGGTCGCCGGCTTCGCGTTCGACATCGAGGTCCTCGCCATCGCCCGGTCGCTCGGCTACCGGATCGCCGAGGTGCCGGTGCGCTGGACCGAGCAGCCACACGGAACGTTCAATGCCCTGCGGCACACCCCGGCGATGCTGGCCGACGTGGTCCGGGCCCGCCGCAACGTCCACCGGGCCGTCCGGCACGCCGGCCTCGCCCCGGCCGGGGCGCCACGGCTCATCCAGCCGCGCGGCGAGATGAGCGGTTTCGCCGCGGCGCACGAGGTCGCGCTGGCCCAGGCGACGGCCGGCCCGTTGCACAAGCAGCACTCCAACGGCCTGGTCGAACGGCCCTCGCCGACGCGGCGTCCAGGTCTCGGCGTCGACGTCGCCACCCGGGTCGATCCGCCGACGCGCCGGCCCCGGGACCGCCCGGACCAGGCTGGCCGCCCACCGCCGGACGAGCCGAACCCGACCAGCACCCGACGCCCGGCCGGCGGACGCTTCGGCGGCGCCTCAGACAGCAGGACCGGACCGCCGGGTGACGCCGCCCCGGCCGGCCTACCGACCCGCACCTCGCTTCTGCACCTTCTCTGGATCGCCCTGGGTTACGCGGCGCTGTTCCTGCTTCAGGCACCGGGAAAGCTCACCGCCGACACCAAGATCGAACTTGCCGTCGCGCCGACGCGGTTCCTCGCGGACGCGACGCACCTCTGGAACTCGGGATCGGGCTTCGGGTCCATCCAGAACCAGCCGTGGGGCTACCTGTTCCCGATGGGGCCCTTCTTCCTCGTCGGCCACGTGCTCGCGATCCCGCCGTGGATCACCCAGCGGCTATGGATGACGCTGGTCCTCACCGTCGCGACCTGGGGCGTCGTGCGCCTCGCGGACACACTGGGGATCGGGCGACCGGCGAGCCGGCTGGTCGGCGGCCTCGGGTACGCGCTTTCGCCGATGTTCCTGGGCAAGATCGGGTCCACCTCGGCCGCGCTCGCGGGCGCGGCCATGCTCCCGTGGATGCTGGTGCCCCTCCTGCGGGCCCTGCGGCCCACCGCCGCGGCGGACCTCGTGGGGTCGTCCCCGGCGCCGGCCGACCCCCGGCTCTCGCCGCGCCGCGCCGCCGCGCTGTCCGGCCTCGCGATCCTGGGCACCGGGGGCGTCAACGCGAGCGTCACCGCCGCCGCGATGCTGGGTCCTGTCGTGCTGCTGGCGCTCGCGGGCGGCGGCCGCCGGGCCTGGGCGCTGCGCGGCTGGTGGCTGCTCGCGGCCCTGCTCGCGACGGCCTGGTGGGCGGTCGGCCTGTTGTCCCTCGGCCGGTACGGGCTGAACTTCCTGCCGTTCACCGAGTCCGTCAGGACCGCGACGTCCGCCGCCTCGGTCAACGAGACGCTGCGCGGGACGGCCGACTGGATGGCGTACCTGCGCCTGCCCACCGCCTGGCTGCCGGCTGCCGCCGACTACGCGACGTCGTGGATCGCGGTCGTCGGTTCGGTCGCCGTCGCCGCGCTCTCGCTCTGGGGCCTGGCCCGCCGCGACCTGCCCGCCCGGCGGTTGCTAGTCGTCATGTTCGGCATCGGCGTGGTCGTGACGGCGACCGCCTACCCAGGGAGCCTGGGCAGCCCCGTCGGCGCAGGCGTGCGGGACCTGCTGGCCGGGCCGCTCAGTCCGTTGCGCAACGTGTTCAAGTTCCAGCCGGTCGTGCACCTGCCGATGGCCCTCGGGCTCACCCATGCCGTCGCCTGTGCCCACGACCGGCTGCGCCGCGCCGAGTTCACGGTGGCGGACCGGCTGGCGGGCCCGCGGCGGGCCGCCGCCGCGGGCGCGGTCGTCCTGACGGTGGCCGCGCTGGTCGCGGGGTCGACCCCGATGCTGAACGGCGACGCGCTGCAGCCAAAGCCGTTCGCCAAGGTTCCCGGCTACTGGACCCAGGCGGCCGACTGGCTCGGTGCCAACCCCGAAGGTGGACGGACGCTGCTGTTGCCGGGCGCTCCGTTCGGCGACTACAGCTGGGGACGCCCGCTCGACGAACCGATGCAGTGGCTGTCCTCGACCCCGTGGGGCGTGCGTAACCTCATCCCGCTCGGCAGCGTCGGCATCACCCGTTGGCTAGACGCGGTCGAGGACGCCCTGTCGCGTGGCGACGGCTCCGGTCTCGCCGCCGCGCTCGCGCGGGCCGGAGTGGGCCAGATCGTCGTGCGCAACGACCTGGCGGCCGACGCCTGGGACAGCCCGCCGTCCACCAGCGAGATCCACCGGGCCCTCGCGGCGTCGGGCCTGCGGGAGGCCGCGACCTTCGGCCCGGCGGTCGCCGCGCACCTCGGCACCACGGAGCTGTCCGTGCCGGTGGCCCGGCGTCCCGCCGTGGGCAAGGTCCCGGCGCTGGAGGTCTGGACGGTGCCCGGTGGCGCGAGCCTCGTCCAGGCCTACTCGGCCGCGGACGCGCTGGTGGTCGCCGGCGGCCCGGAGGCGACGTTGCAGCTCGCCGCGCACGGTCTGCTGCCGGCGGACCGCGCGGTGGTGCTGGCCTCCGACCTCAGCGGGCCCGGCGCGGTCAGCACCGGCGGCGGCGTGGTCGCGCCGTCCGCGGACACCGTGCCGGCCAACCAGGTCCTGACGCCGACGACCGGGCTCGCCGTCACCGACACGCTCGACCGGCGTGACTACATCTTCGGCCGCGTGCACGCCTCCGCGTCCTACCTGCTGGGTCCGGACGAGGAGGTCGCCGGCTCCGTCACCCCGCCGCACGAATGGACCGACCGGCCGCCCGCCGGCCACCAGACCGTCGGCGGCTATCTGGACGGGAAGTCCGTCACGGCGTCGTCCTACGGGTACGCCCTGCGGGCCGCGCCGGAGCTCGGGCCGGCGAGCGCCGTCGACGGGCTGGCCTACTCGTGGTGGATGGCGCGGGCCGACCCGAAGACCGGTACGGAGGGGGCCTGGCTGCGGGTCGACGTTGGCGCGCCGGTAGCCGTGCCCTACCTGCAGGTCCAGCTGCTCGCCGAGTCGGCCAGGCGGTCGGTCCCGCAGGTGGTCCGGGTGACCACGGCCAACGGGTCGGTGGACACCCGCGTCACCAGGACCGAGCAGGTCCAGCGACTGGCGGTGCCGCCGGGGAAGAGCTCGTGGTACCAGGTGACCCTGCTGCGGGTCGCGCCGAACGGCGGCACGGCCCTGGGCGCCGGCATCCGCGAGCTGACCGTCCCCGGGCAGAGCTTCCAGCACTACGCCCAGGTCCCCTCCGACGCGACCGGGCTGCTGGCGGGGACGACGGGCGGGTCCACGGTGTTCGCCTTCGACCGCGCGCGATCCGACATCCTCGCGCCGTTCAGCGCGTCGGAGGAGCCCGCGATCGCCCGCCGGTTCGAGACGTCCCGCCCGACGCGGCTCACCCTGACCGGGACGGCGACGCTGGCGCCGCTCCAGACCGGGACGCGGCCCCAGGGCGACCGACCGGTGCTCTTCGCCTGCGGCCAGGGCCCCCAGGTCCGGATCGACGGCACCGCCTACCAGCTCCGGGTCGAGGGCCGCTCCGGCGACATCGCCGCAGCCAGGCCGATGCGCGTCACCCTCTGCACGCCCGACGGCTCGGTGACGTTGCCAGCGGGCCAGCACGTGCTCACGGTCACACCCGGCGCCGCCGCGACCGTGTTCGTCGACACACTTTCGCTGGCCAGCCCGGCGCCGAGCCAGCCGGCGAGCACACTGCGCTCGACAACAGTCGGGACGTGGACGGCCGAGCGTCGCACGGTCGCGATCGGTCCGGGGCGGCAGGCGTTCCTCGCGGTCCGGGAGAACGCGAACAGGTCCTGGACGGCCACCCTGGGCGGCGTGCGGCTGACGCCGATCCGTCTGGACGGCTGGCAGCAGGGCTGGATCGTGCCCGCCGGTGCCGGCGGCACCGTCGTGCTCGAGAACCGGCCCGGCCAGACGTACCGGACCGGCCTCGTCGTCGGCTTCGCCCTGGTCGCGGTGCTGCTGGCGGCCGCGCTCGTCCCTGGCCGGCGCCGGCACCGGCACCGGGCCGCGCGGCTGGATGGTGGCGCTCGGCTGGTGGCCGGGACGCGGTGGTGGGAACGGCTGCCGGCCTGGTGGGTGGCGACGGTCGCGGGAACGGTCGCGGTCGGCCTGGTCGCCGGGCCGGTGGCGGTCGTGGTGCCGGCGCTCGCCGTCGTCGCGCGGCGCTGGCCCGGCCTGATGCCCTGGGCCGCTGCGGCCGCGATGACCGCGACGGGGGTCGCTATGCTCGCGGCCCCGGACGGGTCGCCGCGGGAGGGTGTGGGCGCGTTCGGCGGATTTGCGCAGGCGGCCGGCGCTACAGCGCTCGCGGCCGTGTTGGTCGCGCTCTGCGTCGGGCGGGACAGCCAACCCGACAGTCGTGCCGGCCCATGAACGGATTGGATTCACTGACGTGCCGGGGGAGATGGGAACCGTGAACGGGGCGGCTATCGGCGGGACGCGACGTCCACTGACGTTGCCTGAGCACGTGCTGCTGGCGTCGGATCGACGCGACGCGCCCGTGGCCGTCGCGCTGCTGGGTCGGACCGACGGGCACCTCGACGCGGGCGAGCTCGCTTCGGCCGCCTCGGCCGTGTTCGCCGGCCACCGGGCCACCAGGTCCGAGCTGACGGACCGGGCCGGCTCCGGCGGCTGGCTGCACCTGCCGGACCCGCGGGCCGCCGCCGTGACCGAGGTCGCCGCGGCGACCCGGGAGGACGCCTGGCGCGAGCTGGGCGACGTCATCCGCCAGATCGACCTGCGTCAGGCGCCGCTGGCGCGCCTGCTCGTGGCCCACCACGCGGACGGCGACTGGATCGGCATCGCCGCGCACCACCTGGCGGTGGACGGCAGCGGCCTGCTCACCCTGCTGACCGAGACGATGGCTGCCTACCGGCCGCCGGCCGTCCCCGGTGCCCCGGCCGGCACCCGTGACGCGAGCCCGGCGCTCCACCCAGGGGCCGGGGTCTGGCTGCGGGCGCGGGTGCTGCGCCGGGTCACGCCGCGCAGGCGGTTCCTGCGCCCGGTCGGGCGCCCAGGCCACACCGGCTTCGCCTTCGTGCCCGAGGTGATCCCCGCGCCGCGGCCCGCGCGGCTGACCGATGGCCGGGTCCCCACCGTCAACGACGTGCTCGTCGCGGCCGGTCACCTCGCCGCCGAGCGGTGGAACGCCCGGCGTGGCCAGGCCAGCGGCACCCTGCGGGTCAGAGTCCCGGTCCGCGGGGTGGAGCCCGACCAGGTCGACGGGGTGTCCACCGGGTTCGCGATCATTTCCAGCGATGCGGTGCTGCGGGCGGCGCCGCCGCGGCTGCTCGCGCTCGTCGTCGACCGGACGACGGCCCTGAAGGCCCGCCCGGCGACGCCCGCGCCGGGCCGGGCGCGCCTCCTGCTGGAGCGGCTGCTGCACGCGGCGCCGGCCCGCCCCCGGCTGGCGCTGCTGCGGCTCGCCGTCGCGGCGGTGCGGCCCGCCCTCATGCCCACGGCGGCGGTGGGCAGCCTGGGCCACGTGCCGGCCGACCTCACCGTCGGCGCGGACGGCCCCCGGCTGTTGGACCTGCATTTCACCGCGACGGTCCGGATGCCGCAGGGCCTGGTGCTGCATGCCACCCGGATGGGTGGCCGCCTCCATCTGACCTTCTGTCACACCCACGAACTGTTCGACGGGAGATCGGCGCGCGAGTTCGTCGGTCTTTTTCTCGCAGCGGTGTCCGAGCTCGCGGAGCCCGGCGTGCCGGCCGAGGCCGTCGCCGCCGCGCGATCCGCGCACGGCGGTTCTCATTGATATCGCGACGAGATTGGCGCGGTGGCCGCGGAGGTAACGGGCGAATAGGATTGTCCGGGTCCGGATGATATTGGCCGGCAAGGTCACGGGGAAAGGTCCGACGATGGCGGTGGCGGCGCGGCGCGAGTTCGTCGCCGAGCTGTTGCGCGGGCCGGTGGCACTTGCCGCGGCCGGAGCCGTCGCGAACTTCTTCAATCTCGTGATGAACCTCGTGCTGGCCAGAGTCCTGAGCACACGCGGTTACGGCGCCGTGGTCGAGCAGACGAATATCTACATGGTCCTCTCGGTCGTCGGCCTCGCCGTGCTGACCGCCGTCGTGCACCGTGACCTGGGGCAGCTCGACAACACCAGGAGCCTGCGCTGGGGCTGGATCCGCAAGCTCCGGAACGTGATCGGGTTCTCGACGGTAGGCGCCGCGGTCGTGGCGATCGCGCTGTGTAAGCCGGTCGCCGTGCTGCTGTCCTACCCGCACCCGTTCGCCATCGCCGAGGCGGCCATCGCGGCCTCGGTGTGGGTCAGCGTGTGCGTCGAGCGCGGGCTGCTCCAGGCCCGGCGCAACTACCTGGGGCTGGCGCGCAACGTGGTCCTCGAGGCGGCGTTCCGGTTCGTCGGCATCGTCGTGCTCGCCGCCGTCGGGCTCGGTGTGAACGGCGCCGGGCTCGGTCTCGTGCTCGGTCTCGCGCTGGCCGGCGAGTTCGCCCGGTGGACGGCGGCCCGGACACCCTCCCCGGGCTGGGCGACCGGCGGGGACCAGGCCAGGCCTGCCGCGCCGCGGCCGGCGCTGGCGGCCACGGCCGTCGCGCGGCGGACCCGCGACGGCCTGATCGCCGACACCTCGGTGGCACTCGCCACGCTGGCGCCGCTCGCGGTGCTGCAGAACATCGACGTGGTCATCGTCGGCTGGCGCAACCCTGCGGGCGTCGGCGGCTACGCTGCGATCTCGACCGCCAGCAAGATCCCGGTCTTCATCGGGCTGGCGGTGGCGAACTACCTGCTCGCCGAGGCGGCGCGGCGGCGTCAGGCGGGGGAGTCCGCGAGCCGGGCGCTGGCGATGGCGCTGACCATCGTCGTCGCGCCCGGCCTGCTTCTGGCGGCGGCAGGCGCGGTCGCCGGCCACGGGATCCTCGCGGTGCTGTTCGGGCCGAAGCTGACGGCCGCCGCCCCGGCGCTGCCGGTGCTCGCGCTCGCCATGACGGCGCTGTCCGTCACGCTGATGTTCGCCTCCTACCTGCTGGGCGCGGGCTACCGGAAGGTCGTCTGGGTCCTCGCGGTCTGCACGCCGTTGACGGTCGTCGCCCTCACGCTGGCCAACGGGGCGATCATGAGGACGGCGGTCGCCGGCCTCCTGTGCCAGACCCTTGCCGCGGTGCTGACCGGGGCGCTGGTGGTTCGCCTGCTGCGCGCTGGCCGGGTGGCGTCCCGACCACGACCGGCGGTTGGCGCCGAGCTGGCGGTGCCAGCCCAGCCGGGAGTCCCGGTCGTTCAGGAGGTCATGTCCCGGTAGCGGAACAGCAGCGCGGTGATGAGGACCGCGACGGCGCCGTAGCACAGGACCCGCAGGCCGGCGTCCGCGTACGCGGTGGCGTAGCCGTAGCCGCCGTTCGCGATGTCCTGCAGCAGCTGGCCGGGCAGCCAGCTCTCGGCGGGGCGCCAGATTCCGCTGACGATGATCTCGATCGGCAGGACGTAGGCCACCCCGACCGAGATCGAGGCCGCCGGTGACCGGAACACGATCGCGGCGAGCGCCCCGAGCACGCCGAACCCCCAGGCGTTCAGCACGTTGTTGAGCACCGCCTTGCCGAACTCGCCCAGACCGGCGAGGGAGGTCCAGGCACCCGTCGAGACGTTCTTGATCGGCGCGAGGGCGAACGACAGCGCCACGCTGACGGCCGCGGCGGCGAGCACGACCAGCGCGATGAACGCCCCCAGCGCCAGGCATTTGCCGAGCAGCAGGCGCAGCCGGCGGGGCTGGGCGACGAGCTGGTTGCGCAGGGTCCCCCGGCTGTAGTCGCCGGCCAGCGACGCGGCGACCACGCACAGCCCGACGACGCCGAGCAGGATGCTGATCGCGTTCAGCCCCTGGACCATGCCCTCGGGCCGGGCCAGCTCGTCGGTCCGGGGCATCTCGGCGTAGACCTGACGGCCGTCGCTGGCGACGAAGGTCAGCACGGCGCCGAGCGCGGCGATGGCCGCCGTCGCGCCGAAGGTGCCGACGACGAACCGCCGGCGCAGCAGCTGGGGCCATTCGGCCAGGAACGCTCGGAACATCAGTGACCTCCCCTGGGCCGCCCGGTCCCGGCCCGGTGGTTCGCGCCCGGTGTGGCCGGGTCGCCGTCGTGCGGGTACGGCTCGGCCGCGTGTGGGCGGGCCCAGCGCCGTCGCGGGCGCCCGGCCGTGGCCTGTTCCCCTCCTTCGGATGGGTAGGGCGGCGCCAACGGGTCGGGCCGCGGGCCTTTCGACCGGCCGCCTGGGCGGCCGCGGCGCGGTTCGGCCTCGGTCGCCTGCTCGGCCGAGACGATGTCTCCGTCCGCGCCCCCGGTGGCGCGCAGGAAGGTCTCCTCCAGGCTGGGCCGGTGGGTGCGCAGGCCGCGCAGCGCGATGCCGGCGTTCATCGCGGCCCGGTTCAGGTCGGCCGCCATCCGCTCGGGAGCATGCGCGACCACGAGGGTGCGCTGGTCGCAGGAGCCGGCCGCGACCTTCGGCGGACCGTCCAGCTTGATCTCCGCGCGCACCCCGAACCCGGCGAGCACGTGCAGCAGCCGGCGCGCGTCGGCACCGCACTCGGGGGACAGCAGGATGTGGGGGTCCCCGACCGCGAGCAGGTCGCCCGTCCGGCCCTGGTAGAGCAGCTTCCCGCCACGGATCATGACGACGTGGTCGCAGATCTGCTCGATCTCGGAGAGCAGGTGGCTGGAGACGAAGACGGTCATCCCGCCGTCCGCCAGCTCGCGCAGCAATGCACGGATCTCCCGGATGCCGGCCGGGTCCAGCCCGTTCGTCGGCTCGTCGAGGATCAGCAGCTCCGGGTCGGGAAGCAGCGCGGCGGCGATGCCGAGCCGCTGCTTCATGCCCAGCGAGTAGGTCGCGAACGGGTCGCCGGCCCGGCCGGTCAGCCGGACCATCCGCAGCACCTCGTAGATCCGGTGACGGTCGACCCCGCGCAGCAACGCGAGCTGGCGCAGGTTCTGCCGGCCGGACAGCCCGGGGTGGAAGGTCGGGCCCTCGATCATGGCGCCGACATGGGAGAGGTAGCGCTCGGGGTGGCTCACCGGCTCGCCGAGCACGTAGCCGACGCCCTCGGTCGGGGTGACCAGCCCGAGCAGCATCCGCAGCGTCGTCGACTTCCCGGCGCCGTTGGGCCCGACGAATCCGGACAACGAGCCCACCGGCACGTCGAGGTCCAGGTGGTCGACCGAGACGCGGTGGTCGTGGCATTTGGTGAGCCCACGGGTCCAGATCGCCGCGTCCGGGCGGCGCCCGGCGCCCGAGGCCGGGTCTCGGTGCGGGTCCCGGTGGGGCAGGTGGAGGTGTGGCAGGTGGAGATGGCCATGGATCGGGTGCGGCAGCCGCAGGTTCTCCAGGTTCGGGAAGATCGAGCGGCTCGGCTCCCGGACCTCGGCGACCCGGTTGCCCCGTCCGCGCCGGCCCAGGTCTCTGCGGTCGCCCGGCGTCATCGGAGTGCTTCCTCCCGCGAGGTCTCGCTGTCCCGGCCGGAAGTTGCCAGGCGCGGCGGCTGTCGATCGGTACGCGAAGCTCTCGGTCGGTAACGGTGGGTGGCTATGGCCGAGACCTACCCACCGTTGGGCTGGCCGTACCGGGCCGCACGGTCCGGTGTGGCCTGCTCACCGACGCGGAGCAACGGGACCGCGGGGCCGCCCGGAGCCGTGACGGCGCGTCATGGCATCGGCCCCGCGGCGCCCCGATGCGGGGGCCGGGCGACAATGGCCCTCAATGTCCGCCTGGCCGGGACCTGCCAGCCCGCTTGGGTGACGGACGTCGTGAGAGGCGGGCGAACGACCCAGCGGCCGACCAGAGCGGCCTCGCGCTTCGGCGGGGGGGGGGCCGCGCCGAGCAGGTGCCGGCGCATCGGGCAGCGGCGCCGCGGATGCCAGGAGGGGTGAGACCGTGCGTGAATCCACGGGACTGCGCCACGGCATCCGGGTGGTCGTCGGGCTCGCCGGCATCGCGGTCGTGGCCACGTTGCTGCTCACGCTGTACTCGTCGGAACGGGCCAACCACGCCGCCGCCGAGCGCGCCGACCGGCTCGACCCGGCCGAGACGCTGACCGCCCAGTTGCAGACGGCGTACGTCGACGAGCGCAACGCGCTGCGCGGGTACCTGATGTCCTCAGGCGAGCCCGCGACGCCGGTTCTCGCCGGGTCACCGAGTGGCTCCGCGTCGTCTGGTGGTTCCGCGTCGTCTGGTGCTTCCGGGCTGCTCGGTGCCGCGCAGTCGTCCGGGGGCCAGGCCGCCGACTCCGACCGGCTGGACCCGTACGAGAAGGCGCTCGACGACATCGCGGCCCGCGGCCGGGACCTGCGCGCCCGGCTGGGCGACTTCCCGACGCTGCTCGCCCAGATCGACCGGGTCGACGAGACCTACCGGCGCTGGCAGACCGACTCGGTCATCCCCGAGATCGCGTTGATGAACGCCGGGGAGCCGGCGCAGGCCCAGGCCCTCGAACTCGGCACGGACAGCCGGGACCGGTTCGTCGCCCTGCGCGCCGCGGTGACGAAGCTCGACGGCGCGATCACCGCGGAGCAGACCGAGGCAGCCGGCCGGGTGAAGAGCTCCGGCGACATCATGCTCAGCTCGTTCGGCACGATCGTCGCGGTGCTGCTGGCGATGTCCGCGCTCATGCTGATCCTGTCGCGGCGCTGGCTGCTCGTCCCGATCAACGAGCTGCGTTGGGCGGTGAACGCGGTCGCCGCCGGCCGGTACGACACGACCATCCCGGCCGTCGGCCCCCGCGAGATCATCGACCTGGCCGACAACGTCGAGGCGATGCGTTCCCAGCTCGTCACCCTGGTCCGGCAGAACGAGCGGTCGTGGGAGGCGCTCGCCCAGGAGGGCCCGGCGGTGCTCGCGTTGCGCGACGCGCTCACCCCGACCTCGCTGCGCGACACGGCCGGCCTGGAGCTGCTCGGTCGGGTGGACCCGGCCGAGGGCGAGCTGGCCGGCGACTGGTTCGACGCGATCGAGCTGCCTGGCGGTCAGGTCGCGGTGGTCGTCGGCGACGTCGCCGGGCACGGCGCGGCGTCCGGCGTCTTCGCGCTGCGTCTCAAGCAGCTGCTCACCGCGGCGCTGACCCGGGGCATGGAGCCCGCGGCCGCCGTGCAGTGGGTGGTCGAGGCGCTCGGCGACACCGGGGAGACGTTCGCGACCGCGCTGGTGGCGCTGGTCGATCCGCGCGGCGGCGAGGTGGTCTACGCCAACGCCGGTCATCCGGACGCGCTGGTGCTTCGGGCCGACTGGACGGCGCTCCCGCGGCCCCGGCCGCGCGTCGGCGCGCACGCGGCGATGGCCGCGGCGGCGATCGAGGACCATCCGGCCGAACCCGACGGCCTCGGCGCCGACCTGGACCCCGTCGCACTCGCCTCCCGCGAGCCGGCCACCGGCACGGAGCTCGGTGAGACCGACTTCGAGGCCCTGGCCGGCGAGGTCAACCTGGTTGATCTCGACGAGCTGGCCAGGCTGGGTGAGGTGGAGCCGCTGGCGTCGACGGGACCGCTGATGTCCAGCCTGGTCGCCGCGCCCGAGGCCTGGCGGGCAGGCAGGCTGCGCCTGGCGCCGGGGGACGTGCTGTTCGTCTACACCGACGGTCTCGTCGAGGCCCGCGACGACGACGGGCGGCTGTTCGGGCGCCATCGGCTCGTCGACGAGCTGGTCCGGGTCGGCGGGCGCACACCGGGCCAGCTGCTCGACGACGTGTTCGCCGCCGTGCGGAGGCATTCCCCTGGCAGGCCCAGTGACGACCGGACCGCGATCGCGCTCTCCCTCTCCGGCGAGTTTCGGGCCTGAGCCACGTCGTCACCGCGGCCTGACGCGGACCCGTCTGAGCAGGCCGCGGCGCCCGGCTCGCCCGATGGTGGGGGGTAGCCGGGCCGGATCTCCCCAAACCTGTAGCCCGCCGCTTGTCTTGCAGGTGACGAACCTGCGTGATAGCAGGGTTTCTGGGTACTTTCCGCGCCATGAGCGACGAGTCCGGCCGGTCGGACACCAAGTCCACCGGCACCCTGCCTCCCACCACCCCAGATGCCGCATCCGGCCGCGGTGGCCGGCGCGGCCCGCAGCTGCCCGGCTTCGGGGGCCTGATCAGGCTCGTGGCGCTGTTGGTCGTGCTGGCGGTCGCCGTCAGCGCGATCAGCTTCGTCGCCGGCTGGCGGCCCTCCTTCCTCCACAACCCCTTCAAGCACCAGACCATCGACCGCAGTGAGCCTGCCGTGCTGCGTTCCCTAGAGACGATCAACGACTACCACGCGGCCAGCGGGCACTTCGAGGTCGTCGTCGACACCCAGAGCTCCACCAAGTACATCCCGTCCTGGCTGTCGGGCGAGCAGGTGCTCTTCGTCGGCGTCGGCACCGTCGACTCGGTCGTCAGCTTCAAGGGCCTCGACGCCAGCCGGGTCAAGGTCTCTCCCGACGGGAAGTCCGTGACGATCACGTTGCCGCCACCGACGCTGAGCAAGCCGAACCTCGACCTGCAGAAGAGCTACGTGGTCGCCCGCCAACGGGGGGCGCTCACCCGGATCGGCAACTTCTTCGGTGGGCAGAGCTCGGACAAGAGCGTCTACGTCAAGGCCACCCAGCAGATGACCTCGGCCGCCTCAGCCGACGGCCAGCTGGTCAACCTGGGCAAGGGGAACACGGCCGGGATGCTGCGCGGCCTGCTCGGCGCCCTCGGCTACACGAACGTGACCGTGAACTTCGAGGAGGACAAAAAGTAAGGCGGATCGCTGCGGGCTGGGTCGGCGCGGACCCAGCCCGCTGCTTCGTTCGGGAGCGGGGAGGCCTCGCGGCGCCTCATTGTGCGACGGTAGGCGGAGGCCGGGCGGGCGTCGGACGGCTAGCTCCTGACGCGGTGCGGCTGCTGGCTTTTGGGACCTGGGAGGCGCCGCGATGACGACGACGGACGACCGCGCTACCGACGGCTCGCTCGGCGAGCTCACCGACTATCCCGTCGCGGCGGGCAAGGCCCTGAGAGTCCAGCGCCGTGGCCCGGTCGCCCAGGTGACGATGCTCGGCCCCGGCAAGGGCAACGCGATGGGGCCCGAGTTCTTCGCCGAACTGCCCGTGGTGTTCGCCGCGCTGGACGCGGACCCGTCGGTGCGGGCCGTCGTCCTGGCCGGCTCCGGGCCGAACTTCTGCTACGGGCTCGACCTGGCCTCGATGCTCGGCGACCTGACCGGGACGAGCGCGCGGGACGGCGGGCTCGCCGGCGCCCGCACCGCGATGCTCGGGAACATCCGCACGCTGCAGCGCGCCATCGACGCGGTCGCCGAGTGCCGCAAGCCGGTCGCCGCCGCGGTGTCGGGCTGGTGCATCGGCGGTGGCGTCGACCTCCTGGCCGCCTGCGACGTCCGGTTCACCAGCCAGGACGCCCGGTTCAGCATCCGCGAGGTACGCGTCGCGATCGTCGCCGATCTCGGCAGTCTCCAACGGCTGCCCGCCATCATCGGCGACGGCCACCTGCGTGAGCTGGCCCTGACCGGCAAGGACATCGACGCCGCCAGGGCCGAGGAGATCGGCCTGGTCAACGACGTGCTGCCCGACCAGGCGGCGGCCCTGGCCGCTGCGCACGAGTTCGCCGACGCGGTCGCAGCCAACCCGCCGCTGGTCGTCCAGGGCGTCAAGGAGATCCTGGAGGTCGGCCGGGCCGGCGCGGTCGGCGCCGGGCTGCGTTACGTCTCCACCTGGAACGCGGCCTTCCTGCCGTCCCACGACCTGAACGAGGCCGTCACCGCCTTCGTCGAGCGCCGGCCGGCCCAGTACGAGGGCCGCTGACCGCCGCCCTGAGGGCGATCACCCCGCGCCGGCCCGCGGCTCTCGGCCGGGCCGATCCGACGGATCGCCGCGGGGGGATGTGCATGGGCGGCGGATTTGGCACGATCAGGGGTGGTGTTCTGTTGACGTTTCTTGACCTCGGCGAGCACCGAGCAGGAACCGATCCGAACTCCGTCCGCCGCGCCTGGCCGGCGGGCCGTGAGGGGGCCGCGCGCCATGTCCACCTTCCCGCAGTACATCGCTCCCGTCGCGCCGATGACCTGGGACGTGCCGTCCTCCGGGGCCGCCCGGTTCAGCTGGGAGTACGACGACGGGCGTCAGCGTCTGCTGGCTCTGTACCAGAAGGGCAAGGACAAGCAGTGGGACGCGGGCACCCGCATCGACTGGTCGCTTGACGTCCCCTACGGCCGGCCGCTCGGTCTGCCCGACGAATCGGTAGCCCTCTTCGGCACCCCAGTCTGGGACAAGATGAACGACCGGGAGCGCGACGAGGTGCGCCGCCACCTCGCGAGCTGGCAGTTCAGCCAGTTCCTGCACGGCGAGCAGGGCGCGATGATCTGCAGTGCCCGGATCGTCGAGTCGGTCCCCGACCTGGACGCGAAGTTCTACGCGACGACGCAGACCATCGACGAGGCGCGCCACGTCGAGGTGTACGCCCGCTTCCTGCACGAGAAGCTAGGCCTCGTCTACCCGATCAACGACCACCTGAAGGCGCTGCTGGACCAGACGCTGTCCGACAGCCGCTGGGACATCCCGTATCTGGGCATGCAGGTGCTCATCGAGGGGCTGGCGCTGGCCGCGTTCGGGGTGCTGCGGGACCTGACGCCGCTGCCCCTGCCCAAGCAGGTCCTCGCCTACGTCATGCAGGACGAGGCGCGCCATGTCGCGTTCGGCCGGCTCGCGCTGCGCGACTACTACCGGCAGCTGACCGACGCCGAACGGGCTGAACGCGAGGAGTTCGCGGCCGAGGGCTGCTACCTGATGTACGAGCGGATCAACGGCTCCGAGGTGTGGGCGACCCTGGGGCTCGACATCGCCGAGAGCACCGAGCTGGTCAAGCAGTCCGACTACATGCGCATGTTCCAGACACTGCTGTTCAGCCGGATCGTGCCGTGCATGCGGGACATCGGGCTGTGGGGGCCGACGATCCGGGACGCCTACGAGAAGCTGGGCGTCCTGGAGATGGCGAACGTCGACCTCGGCGCGCTGATGGCCGCGGACGAGCGGGCCGCCGACGACCTGGACCGCGAGCGTGAGCAGGCCAGAGCCGAGGCCGACCTCGCCGCACGCCAGGCCGAGGTCGCCGAGACGATCGCCGGGGCGGACGCCGGCGCTGGTTCGGATCCGGACGCCCGGCTCGAGGTCCTCCAGGCCCTGCCCGACCTGCCCGCGCGGGCCAGCCTCTGACCCGTGAGGCCCCGGCCCGTGTCTGAGCCCGGGGCCGGTCAGTCTCGGTGCCCGGAGTCGGCCCGTCTCTGAGCCCGGCGCCGGCCAGCGTGCTCGCCCTGCTTGATCGGCGTTTTGGCCCTTCCGTGGTCGTGCCTGCCGCCGGTTTGCAACCACCCGAGGGTCGAAACGGCGATCAAGCTGGCATCGTGGGGCCGCTAAGACCGGCCAGGCCTCCCGTCACCGTTCCGGGTGGGATCTCGGGGTTGTCGGACCGGGGGACTAACGTTCTCGATGTGCGGATCGCGACGTGGAACATCAACTCGGCCAAGGCGCGGCAGGCTCGGCTGATCGAATGGCTCGACCGGGCCCAGCCCGACGTGCTCTGCCTGCAGGAGACGAAGCTCGACGACGAGGCGTTCGCGGAGAACTTCGACGAGGACCTGTTCCGCCGCGGCTATCGCTACGCGCATCACGGCGACGGCCGCTGGAACGGGGTCGCGCTGCTGTCCCGCGCGGGCCTCGACGACGTCGCGCGTGGCTTCGCCGGCGATCCGGGCTTCCCCGAGCCGGAGCCGCGGGCGATCGCGGCAACCTGCGGTGGCATCCGGGTCTGGTCGCTGTACGTGCCGAACGGGCGCACGCCCGATGACCCGCACTACGCCTACAAGTTGCGGTGGCTGGCCGCCCTACGTGACACGGTGGCCGAGGTCGCCGCGAACCAGCCGGTGCTGGCGCTCGGCGACTTCAACATCGCCCCGACGGACGCCGACGTCTGGGACCCGGCGGACTTCGTCGGCGCCACCCACGTCACCGAGCCGGAGCGGACCGCGCTGCGAGAGCTGACCGACGTCGGTCTCGTCGACGTGTTGCGGGCCCGCTGGCCAGACGAGACCGTCTACACCTACTGGGACTACCGCGCGCTGTGCTTCCCCAAGAACATGGGGATGCGCATCGATCTGACGTTGGCGGGCGCCGACGTGGCCAAGCGGGTCGCCGCGGTCTACGTCGACCGAGCCGCCCGCAAGGGCACCGGCACGTCCGACCACGCCCCGGTGATCGTCGACCTCGACACGGCGCCCGACGGCGACATCGGCCCGATGGTCCCGCCCCCGTCCGCCCGCAGTTCCTCCGGCCGGGGGTCGAGCCAACGCGACCGCGCCGCCGCGACCATGCGCCGCAAGGCGGCGAGCCCGCCCGCCACCGACGACTGACCAGAGCGCACGCAACGGGCCGGGGGTCCAGGCGCGGTTCCTTACCGGGGCTCGGGCCAGGGGCCTGTGCGACTGGGGCCTTGTGCCGTAAGGCGGGCGTGGCTGCCACTGGCGACTGACCAGAGCGCACGCGCAGCGGGCCGGGCATCCAGCTGGATGGGCCGCCCCCCGCGGGCGGCGGGGGGGGGGGGGCGGCCGGCCCCGCGCCCCCGCCGCCCCCCCCCGGGGGGCGGGCCCCCCCGGGGGCCCCGGGCCCCGCTGCCGTCGGGACGGCGCTGGCGGCGCGGTCCCGGACTGTCCGGGCACCCCGACGGGCCGGTCCGGCCTCCGCCGAGCGGACCGCCAGCTGGTGCTGCGTCAGGCCGCGGCCTGGTCCCCGGACTCCACGGAGGTGCCGACCTCGGCCGCCGTATCGACGGAGACCGGCTCGTCAGCGGGAACCTCGGCGACAGGCGCAGGGGTCGTCACCGGGGCCGGCTCACCGGCGAGAACCTCGGCGGACGGGACGGCGGTCGTCACTGGGACCCGAGTGCTCGCGGGCACCGCTCCCGCGCCAGGCAGGCGGACGGACAGCACGCCACGGTCATAGGTCGCGACGACCTTGTCGGCGGCGACGCTCTCCGGCAGCGCGAACTCACGGCGGAACGAACCATGCCAGCTCTCCCGGCGGATCCGGCCACCCTCCGTCGACTCGGTGGAGCTTCCGCGCTCCCCACGCACGACCAGCCGGCCACGGGCGATCTCGACCGCCACGTCCTTCTCGACGTCCAGGCCCGGCAACTCAAGGTTGATGACGACGTCATCCCCGGCCGTCACGACGTCCGCTGACGGGACGACGCCCCGAAACCCGGGGCCGAACGTCGCCACGGCCCTGCCGGCCGGCGCGGTCCGCGCTGCCGGGGCGAGGCTCGCACGCCGAGCACGCGGCCGGTCCCGCCCGAACGAGCCGCGCACAACGGCGTCGAAGTCCCGGTCCACACGCTCCAGCACCGCGAACGGGTCCCACAGGTAGGTGGTCATTCCACAACGCCCCTCTCCTTGCCCGGACCTGCCCGGGTCGACTGCCACTCCTGGAAGCTTATAAAAATTGAGTCCAGGACGCTCAGTCTTATGAACGGATCGTCAGGCAGGTTGATTCCCTCGGCGGGCAGCAATTTGGCGCCGGCGGCGCCACCGAGGCAGGTCCGACGCCGTCCTGCCACACGGGCGCGGGTGCGGGCGGCCCGCGGGCGGTGCGCGGCGTAGCGGGGGTGCGCGGGCGGTGCGCGGGCGGTGCGTGGGGCTACGCGTGGAGGGCGCGGGCCAAGGTCGTGGCCGGTGACGGATCGTGGTGGCGTCGAAACCGGGGGCGGCGGGCCCCAATTTGTTTTGTCCCTGCACAGCCGATGATCACGGCCAGTCAGCTGCCTGCGACGGTCGGCCGGGACCGACGGCGGCCGGGCGCGACCAGCTCCCCTGCGCAGTCGGTGATCAAGGCGGTCTCACGCCCCATCGCGACGCGTTGATCACTAGCTGTGCAGGCAAAACGGCGTCCGATGCCCCAATTTGTCCTCTTTAGCTCTGCGCTGTTCTCGATCATGGTGTGGCGGTGCGGCCCAGCCAGCCGGATGATCGGCGTCTGCGCAGGCAAGCCGGTGCCTCGGATCAGGCGAGCCGCGCCGGTGATCGGGGGAGCCCGGGCGCGGGGCATCGGGGGGTTGACGGGGTCCGGGCCGGGCGCCGGAAGTGTCGCGGTGCCGCAGGCACTGGGGCGTCTCGTCACTCATCTGCTGTGGCTGGGGTTGGGTTGGGGCTTGGCCGGTGACCGCCACGTATGAGTCGAGCCGGGCTCGCGGGCGCGCTGAGGTAGGCCTCGCGCGGGCGGCTCCGGCGGCGTAAGGCACTACCGGCCCGGGGGCGGATCTTTGCCGATGGCGCGAGGTAACTGGACGCCAGAGGCCTTTCGGGTCGCAAACGAGACAGGCTGGTGGGCATCCGTCCGTTCCGTCTACAACCCAAGCGCACTAGCCTGTCAGGCCAAAGGTCGACTTCTTTGGGGGAATCCGGGTGGGCAGCACCACGCTTCGAGTGACGACATCTTCTGGCGAGGTGCGGCTGCAAGGTCCCGAACCCGTGTCCATCGGTCGATCCCGGGACTCGGCCGTGCAGGTCAATGACAGTAAGGTGTCGCGCCAGCACGTGCTGCTCTCGCCGTCCGCCGCTGGCTGGCGGGCCGTTGACCAGAGCGCCAACGGGATCTGGCGCGACGGCCGGCGGATCTCCGAGCTGGAGCTGGCCTCCGGTGAGGAGGCCCGGATTCGGCTCGGTGGCGTCGACGGCCCGGAGGTCGCGCTCGCCGTCGTCCCCGTGGGCGCGTCACCCGCGCCGCCGGCCGGGACCGCGCCGCCGGTGGCGGCGAGCGGCCGCTCCGCCCCTGCCAGCCGGTCCGCCCCTGCCAGCCCGGCTAGCCCCGCTGGCCGGTCTGCCCCCGCCGGCGCGGCTAGCCCCGCCGGCCCGTCCGGCCCCGGGAGTCCGGCTAGCCCCGCCAGGCACCCCGCCCCACCGCTCCAGCCCGTCGCGGGTAGCGCACCCGCACTGTCGGACGCGGCCGACCTCTCGGCGCGCGGCACCTCCCGGCACGGCCAGCCGGGCCAACCAGGCCAGCACGGCCCGGGCGGCCCGGCGAGTGGCGCGATCGACCTGTCGACCAGCGCGAACCCGGCCGTTCCCACCGCCCGCAAGGTCCACGCGATCTCCGCGGGACGGATCCGGCTCGGCCGGTCCCGGGACAACGACGTGACGGTTCCCGACCTGCTCGCCTCCCGCCACCACGCCGAGATCTACCTCCACCCGAACGGCGCGGCCGAGGTCGTCGACCTCGGCACGGCCAACGGCACGTTCGTCAACGGCCAGCGGGTGGCGCGCGCCCCGATCAGCCAGCGCGACGTGATCGCCGTCGGGCACCACCTCTTCCAGCTCGACGGCGCGTCGCTGGTCGAGTACCGCGACTCCGGCGACGTCGCGTTCGAGGCGCAGAGCCTCAACGTCTGGGCCGGCACCAAGCAGCTCATGCACGACATGACGTTCCGGCTGCCGGCCCGCTCGCTGCTGGGCGTCGTCGGGCCGTCCGGCGCGGGCAAGTCGACGTTGCTGAACGCGCTCACGGGCTTCCGTCCTGCCGACGCCGGTACGGTCCGGTACGCCGGCCGAGACCTCTACGACGAGTACGACGAACTGCGCCGGCGCATCGGCTACGTGCCGCAGGCCGACCCGCTGCACGCCCAGCTGACCGTCAAGGAGGCGCTGGAGTACGGGGCGGAGCTGCGGTTCCCGGCCGACACGACGGCGGACGAGCGCCGCGTCCGGGTCGACGAGGTGATCGGGGAGCTGGGGCTCACGCAGCACGCCGACACCCCGGTCTCGCGGCTGTCGGGTGGCCAGAAGAAGCGGACCAGCGTGGCGCTCGAACTGCTGACCAGGCCGTCGCTGCTGTTCCTGGACGAGCCGACGTCGGGCCTCGACCCGGCGAACGACAAGGCCGTCATGGACACGCTGCGCAACCTGGCGAAGGGCGGCGGCGCCGGGTCCGCCGACGAGCAGGGCCGGACCGTCATCGTCGTCACCCACAGCGTGCTGTTCCTCGACCGCTGTGACTACGTGCTGGTGCTCTCGCCGGGCGGCTACATCGCCTACTTCGGGCCGCCGGACGGCGCGCTGACCTACTTCCACCGGGCCGACTTCAAGGACTTCGTCGACACGTTCCGCGAGCTGGAGGAGACCCCGGGCGAGCAGATGGCGGCCCAGTTCCGGGGCTCGGAGTACTACGTGCCGTCGGCGATGGTCGCGCCGCTCGTGCGCACGGCCCCGCCCGCGCTGGCGAGCGTGCGCCAGCAGCCGGTGTCCTTCCAGCTCTCGACGCTGACCCGCCGGTATCTGAAGGTCATCATCGCGGACCGCTCGTACCTGCGGCTCATCGCGCTGTTCCCGATCCTGCTGGGCGTCATTCCCCGGGTGATCCCGGCGCCGCACGGGCTCGGCCTGATCGCGAACCGGCCCAACGGCGACGCGGCCAAGGTGCTGGTCGTGCTCATGCTGTGCGCCTGCTTCATGGGCATGGCGAACTCGGTCCGCGAGATCGTCAAGGAACGGGACATCTACCGGCGAGAACGCACGATCGGCCTGTCCAGGACGGCCTATCTCGGCTCGAAGGTCGTCGTCCTGACCGGCATCACCACCGTGCAGTGCTTCGTGTTCACGCTGATCGGCCTGCTCGGCCGGACCCCGCCCGAGGCGGCGGTGCTCGGCTCGCCGCTGCTGGAATGCCTGGTCGCGATCATCGTCGCGGCGCTCGCGTCGATGATGATCGGTCTGTTCGTCTCGACGCTCGTCGACAACGCCGACAAGACGATGCCGTTCCTGGTGCTGGTGACCATGGCGCAGCTGGTGCTGTCCGGTGGCCTGATCACCGTCAGCAACTCGGTCGGGCTGGCCCAGCTGAGCTGGCTCGCCCCGGCCCGCTGGGGCTTCGCGGCGATGGCCTCGACCGACGACCTGAACGCGGTGGAGTTCCTCGGCCGCACGCCGGACAGCGACCCGCGGGACGTGCTGTGGAACCACACCGCCGGGGTGTGGCTGCTGGACATCGTCCTGGCCATGGTGATCGGCGCGGTGATGCTCTACCTGACCACCGTCATGCTGCGCCGGATCGAGCCGAAGGTCGGCCGTCCCGCGGCTGTCGGGGTCGCCGCCGGTGCCGTCGCCGCGTACGCGGGGCCGCCCTCGGGGGCGCCGGGTTACACCGCTCCCGGCTACGCGCCGCCGGCCGGCTCTGGCTCGTATCCGCCGGTCACCGGCCCGCCGAGTGGCGCCATGCAGTGGCCGCAGCAGCCTGGCTCCCCGCAGGCGCCCGGCCAGTGGGGCGGCCCCGCCGGCTGACGGCGGGGGCGGTCGCGGGGGGGTCCTCCTAAATGACGCGGGGGACCTTCGGGCCGGTGACGCCCCAGAAGACCAGCCGGACCATCGCCTCGCGCAGGTCGCTGACGTGGATGTCCCAGGACTCGAAGCCGGGCTGGTGCGCGGCGACGTGCGCGAGCATCGAGACGAGCGCTCCGGCCATCGCCATCGGCTCCAGCTCGGCGCTGCGGCCGGCCCGGGTCTGTGCCTCCTCGATCACCGCGGCGAGCGCCCTGGTGATCGCGTTGAGCATCCGGACCCGGGCCCGGCGAAACCGCAGGTCGCCCTCCTCGGTGAGCAGGTCGACGACCCGCAGCACCGGCTGGTGCGCCGTCCAGAACGACAGGAACCCGTCGACCAGCGCCTCGGCGCCGCGCAGTCCCGTCGCTCCCCGCCAGGGCCTGGTGCCGACCAGGTCGGACAGCTGCGCGCCCTGGTCGGCGACCTGCTCGGCGAGCACCAGCATCGCCGTCTCCATGTCGACGAAGTACTGGTAGAACGTCGCGGGTGACGTGCCGGCCTCGCGGCTGATGTCGGTGACGGTCAGCTCGCGGTAGGGCGTGCTCTCCAGCATCGCCGCGGCGCATTCCAGCAGCCGGGCCCTGGTCGCGAGCCCGCGCCGGCCCGGGACCCGGCCGTCGGCCGCGCGTGGCCCCGGGCTGTTCGCGGTCGTCCGCGGGTCCTGCTCGCCACCCTCGGGGCCGGTCTCCGGCGTCGCCGCGGTACCGGCGGGCTGGAGGTCGGGCTCCGCGCCGACCGTCAGCCGCGCGGCCGCGGTGCCGGTCCCGGCTCGGGACCGCGCGCGGGCGCGGGTGGGGGCTGACTTGTCCAGGGCGGGTGCGTCGGTGGGAGACACGCGGTAAGCGTAAGGCGCCGATCCGACGGCGCGTCAGAACCCGGCATGTGACCGTGTTCACCAGTCACCGCGTAGTCCCCGGCCCGAAGCCCGTGACCGGCGGGGTTGTCGGTCTCCAGGTGCTCGGCCCGAGGCGGTCCGGGCGCCGCCAGGCTGACGCCCGGTCAGGTCATCCGATCGGCGACGGGGCGTCGGTCCCGGCGCGCGCCAGGTGCGGGTGGCGCGCGGCGACCATCGCCCGCAGTCCCTCCTTCCACGGCACGCGGGCGGCGCCGACTCGTTCGTGCAGGCTGGTGAGGTCCATGACGACGCTGCCCAGGGTCGCCTCGGTGTAGTCGAACGTCGCGGGCAGGCCGGTCAGCGCGGTGAGCTCGGCGCACCACTCCTGGACGCTGACCGTCTCCGGCCCGGCCCAGTTGAGCACCGTCGCCGGCACGCCCGCGACCGCCAACAGCCCGGGGATCATGGCCACGGTGTCGTCGTCGTGCAGGAGCTGGTAACGGGTCGGAGTCGAATCGGCCTCGCTCGCGCCGAAGACCGGCACGGGCATCCCGGCGGCCATCATCTGCAGGTGGTAGTCGGGCAGGCCGCCGGCCGTCGGCCCGTACGGGACGTTGAGCCGGGCGATCGTCGTCGGCAGGTTGTAACGACGGGCGGCATACCGGGCCGCGGTCTCGGCCGCGATCTTGCAGATGCTGTAGGTGTGCAGGAACGGCCAGACCGCGTGGCTGTCGCCCAGGTCGTGGTCCTCGCCGAGCAGGCCATCGTGGTCCGGCGCGTAGACCGCGCCCGAGCTGCAGTGCAGGAAGGCGGTCGCGATCCCGGCGTACCGCTCGGCCAGCGCGAGCGTCCCCCCGGTGTTGCCGTCCAGGTCGACGGACCACCGGTTCGACTTGACGACACCGAAGTTCAGCACGAACTCGACCCGTTCGGGCAGCTGGGCGACGTCGGCGCTGACCAGGTCGACCGGGGCGCAGCGCACCCCCGCGGCCGTCAGCTCGTCGCGCAGGGCGGTGTCCTTGAACCGGGCCGCGCCGTAGACGGTGTTGCTGCGCGCGAGCGCGATCGCCAGCGGCCGGCCGACCTGTCCGGTCACCCCGGTGACCAGGATCGTCCGGTCGACCAAATCGACCGGGTCGACGGGTACTGCGTCGGCGGGTGCTGCGTCGGCCGGTTTCGTGGTGTCAGCCACGCACGCCTCCGTCAGCCCACGTCGTGGACGATGACGCCGCGGATGTTGCGCCCCGCGAGCATGTCCTCGTAGCCGGTGTTGATCTCTTCGAGCGGGTAGCGGTGGGTGATCAGCTCGTCCAGCTTGAGCTGGCCGGACCGGTACAGGCGGAACAGGGTCGGCAGGTCGGAGCGGGCGTTGCAGGCGCCGAACAGGCTGCCGCGCAGCTCCTTCTGGAAGATCGTCAGATCGAACAGGGAGAGCTTCACGTCCGAGTCGAAGACCGGGGTCACGCCGGTGACGACGACCCGGCCGCCCTTGGAGACCAGCCCCATCGTCGGCGCGATGTGCTCCTCGCCCCGCACGACGCCGATGGTGATGATCGCCGCGTCCGCCATCGCCCCCTGGGTCAGGTCGCGGACCAGGTTGGTCGCCTCCTCGAAGTCGGCGGCGGCGTGGGTCGCGCCGAACAGCTTCGCGGAGTCCCGCTTGCCGGCCACCGGGTCGACGGCGATGATCCGCTCCGCGCCGGCGATCCGGGCGCCCTGGATGGCGTTCATGCCGACCCCGCCGGCGCCGATGACCACCACGGTCTCGCCCGGCACGACCTTCGCCGTGTTGACCGCCGAGCCGTAGCCGGTCGGAACGCCGCAGGAGACCAGCGCCGCGACGTCCATCGGGATGTCATCGTCGATCTTCACGACGCTGCGCTCGTGCAGCACCGCGTAATCGCTGAACGTGCCGAGGAAGCAGATCGCCGAGCAGTCCTGGCCGCGGGAGTGGAACCGGGGGGTGCCGTCGATCCCGTAGCCCATCATCAGGTTCGCGCCGAGGTCGCACAGGTTCGACCGGCCGCTGGCGCACCACCGGCACTGGCCACAGCTGGGCATGAACGTGCAGATCACGTGGTCGCCCTCGGCGAGGCCGGTGACGCCGGAGCCGACGGCCTCGATCACGCCGGCACCCTCGTGACCGCCCACGATCGGCGTCCCCGCGCCCATGTCGCCGGTGCGCAGATGGTCGTCGGAGTGGCACATGCCGGCGACGTGCCACCGGACCAGCACCTCACCGGCCTTCGGCGGGTCGAGCTCGATCTCCTCGACGACCCACGGCTGGTTCAGCTCCCACATCACGGCAGCCTTGGTCTTCATGGCCTCAGGGCCTCGCTCTCTGCTGACAAGCCGGCGACGGAAAGGTCATCGTCACGTCTCCTACGGCTGCTGCACGTACTCGCCGAGCACGTACGCGTGCGACCGGTACCGCGCCGCCGTGGCGTCCGGCAGCGTCACCAGGTCGACGGCGTGCACAGGTGGGGCACCGGGGCTGAGCGTGCCGAGCACCCGGTAGCGGACAGTCCCCGGGATCGCGTCGGGACCGCCCGCCTCGTCGGCTGCCTCCTCCGCCTCGGCGCCGTCGAGGAAGATCCGGGCCATCACCACGCCGGGCGTGCGTTCCCGCGCGGCGGTTGGCCTGGCCGGTCCGGCGGCCGGGACGAGCACCTCGCGGCTCACCCGGTACATGTGGAAGCCGACGAGGAAGCTCGCCGCGTCGTCGATCACGGCCTTCCAGTTCTCCGCCGAGTCCCAGCCCTTGTCCGGGTCGACGAAGGCGTCGACGGACGCCGTGTGAATCTCGGTGATCGCGTCCACCGGCAGCGGCAGGGCGCCGTGGCCGCCCTCGACCAGGCGGACGACGTAGCGACCGGTCGCCGTCGAGTGCGCCACGCTCATCGGTGCGTGCACACCCAGGTAGTGCTCGCGGAACTGCTCGTCGGACAGGCCGTCCTTGCGGGTGAACAGGAACAGCAGGATCTCGCCCGCGGTGTCCGTCGTGCCGGTGCCGGTGCCGGTGCCGGTGCCGGTGCCGGTGGCGGTGGCGGTGGCGGCTAAGGCGGCGGGGGCCGCGTCGGCGCTCACACCTGCGCTCCGGCGGCGTCCGTTCCGTCGCGAGGCGCTGGTGGCTCGGCGGCAGTCCAGCCGGCCGGGAGGTTCACCGACTGGTACTCCAGATACGCCGACAGGCCCTCCGGCCCCAGCTCGCGGCCGACGCCGGACTCCTTGAACCCGCCGAACGGTGCTGCGTTCTCCAGCATGAACGTGTTGACGTTGAACGTGCCGGTGCGGATCCGGGCGGAGACCTCCAGGCCGCGGTCCGTGTCGGCCGTCCACACCGAGCCCGACAGGCCGTAGCGGGAGTCGTTGGCGATCGCGACCGCCTCGTCGACGCCCGAGTAGGGGATCACCGCCAGCACCGGCCCGAAGATCTCCTCCTGGGCGATCTTCATGCCGTTGTCGACCTCGGAGAAGACCGTCGGCTCGACGTAGAAGCCGCGGTCCAGCTCGGCCGGCCGGCCGCCGCCGAACGCGACCTTCGCGCCCGCGTCCCGCCCGGCGGCGATGTAGCCCTCCACGCGCTCGCGCTGCCGGGCGGCCACCAGCGGCCCGATCTCGGTGGCGGCGTCCAGCGGGTCGCCGACCTTCATGGCGGCCACCTTGGCGACCACCGCCTCGACGATCTCGTCGTAGCGTTCCCGCGGCGCGAGCAGCCGGGTCTGCGCGACGCAGGCCTGGCCGTTGTTCATCAGCGCGGCCGGCAGCAGCGCCGGCAGCGCGGCCTCGATGTCGACGTCGGGGAGCAGCAGCGCGGCCGACTTGCCGCCGAGCTCCAGGGTGTAGCGGGCCAGCCGCTCCCCGCAGATCGCGGCGATCCGCCGGCCGGCCGCGGTGGAGCCGGTGAAGCTGATCTTGTCGACGCCGGGGTGGCGGACCAGATGCTCGGCGACCTCGCGGTGGGCCGGCACGATGTTGACGACGCCCGGCGGGAGCCCGGCCTCCTCGACCGCCTCCGCGAGCAGGATCGCGGACAGCGGCGTCTCCGGCGCTGGCTTGATCACGATGGTGGAGCCGGACGCCAGTGCCGGCCCGAGCTTGAGCGCGGTGACGTAGAGCGGCACGTTCCACGGCACGATCGCGCCGACGACGCCGACCGGCAGCCGCCGCACCAGCGCCGGGCCGAGCATGCCGGCGCGCACCTCGGTGAACGAGAACGTCCGGGCCAGGCCCGCGAAGTAGTCCAGCGCGAACGTCGCCGAGTAGACCTGGCCGAACAGCGCCCAGCTCACCGGGCTGCCCATCTCGGTGCTGATCACCCGGGCGGCCTCCTCGGCGCGCCGGTTCAGCACGGCCGTCAGGCGCCCGATCGCGTCGGCCCGCGCGGCCGGGGACAGCCGCGGCCACGGGCCGTTGTCGAAGGCCTCCCGCGCGGCGGCGACGGCGGCGTCGAGGTCGGCGACCGTGCCCTCCGGCACCCGGCCGACCACCTCCTCGGTGTGCGGCGAGACCACCTCGATCGTGTTCGTCCCGGCCGGGGCCACCCAGCCGCCACCGATGAACAGCCGGTCCTGGACCTGCATCGTCGCCTCCGTCTACCGGTCGGGCCGGCGAGGTGGGGGAGTGGCCTGCGTCACTGGTTCAGATGCCGAAAAACTAGTACGAGTTCTAGAAATCCGCAACGCTGTCCCGGTGCCCGCCCGGTCGGCCGCCGGCGCTGGTGTGATCGAAGTGGTGTGATCGAAGCGAGGAGACGCGATGACCGCGGACCTGAAGTTGGGCCTCAACCTCGGCTACTGGCCGGCGAGCCCGCCGCCGGGCCAGCTGGAGCTGGTGACGGCGGCGGACGACTGCGGGTACGCCTCGCTGTGGACCGCGGAGGCGTGGGGCTCCGACGCCGTCAGCCCGCTCGCCTGGTACGGCGCCCACACGAATCGGATCAAGCTCGCCACCGGCCTGATCCAGCTCTCGGCCCGCACCCCCGCCTGCACCGCGATGACGGTGGCCACGCTCGACCACCTCTCCGGCGGCCGGGTCATCCTCGGGCTCGGCGTCTCCGGGCCGCAGGTGGTCGAGGGCTGGTACGGCGTCCCGTTCCCGAAGCCGCTGGCGCGCACCCGCGAGTACGTCGACATCGTCCGCAAGGCGCTGGCCCGGGAGGAGCCGGTGACGGGCGACGGCCCGCACTACCCGCTGCCGTACCCGGGCGGCACCGGCCTGGGTAAGCCGCTGAAGATGATCCTGCATCCCCTGCGGCCCCAGGTGCCGATCTACCTGGGCGCCGAGGGGCCCCGCAACGTCGCGCTGGCCGCGGAGATCGCCGACGGCTGGGTGCCGATCTTCTACCACGCCGAGCGCGGGCCGAAGGCCTACGCCGACGCGCTGGCCGGCGCCCGGCCGGGCTTCGAGATCGCCTGCCCGGTGACGGTGTCCATCACCGACGACGTCGCCGCCGGCCTGCGGCTGGTCAAGTGGACGGTGGCGTTCTACATCGGCGGGATGGGCGCCAGGACGGTCAACTTCCACTACGACCTGATGGGCCGGCTGGGCTACGCCGACGAGGCCGCCGAGGTGCAACGGCTCTTCCTCGCCGGCGACCGGGCCGCGGCCGCCGCGGCGGTCCCGGACGATCTCGCCGACGGCATCGCGCTGGTCGGCCCGCTCGCCCGTATCCGCGAGCGGCTGGGCCTGTGGCGCGACTCGCCGGTCACGACGCTCCTGGTCGGTGGCGTGCGCGACCCGGCCCAGCTGCGGGCCCTGGCCGACCTGTTCTGAGCTCGCGGCGGACAGAGCGAAGGAGGTGCTCTGAGTGGCCCGGATCGGGTGGTTCTCAGGCGGCGAGCAGCGGCCCGACCTCGGCTCCGAAGGCGGCGACCTGGTCGACCAGCTCGGCCAGGGTGCGGCTCGGGAACCGGACCTGCAGGTGGGTCACGCCGAGCGTGGCGTACTCGCGCAGGTTCTCGGCCAGCTGGGCGGGCGTGCCGCTTACGCACGGCCGGTCGACGTCCCAGCCGGGATCGCCGACGTAGAGCCACTCGGTGACGGTGCCGATCGCCGCCGGCGTCTCGAGCCCGGCGGCGGCCCGCTCCTTGGCGAACAGCTCGACCAGCGGCCGCATCTCGGCGCGCGGTGTGCCCTGCGGCAGCCAGCCCTCGTAGCGGGCCGCCCGGCGCACCGCCGCCGGCGAGGACCCACCGACCCAGATCGGCGGCCGGGGCGACTGGACCGGCCGGGGCGCCAGGCCCAGGCCGCCGTCGAGCCCGGGGATCTCGCTGCCGGCGACGGTCGGGAACTCGTCGCGCAGGGCGGCGGCGACGCCCGCGAGCCCCGCGTCGAGCAGCCGGCCGCGCCGCGCGAAGTCCACGCCGAGGGCGGCGAACTCCTCGGGCACGTGCCCGGCGCCCGCGCCGAGGATCACCCGTCCGCCGGACAGGGCGTCCAGGGTCGCGAACGCCTTCGCGGTGAGCAGCGGATGCCGGTAGGTGATGTTGAAGACGTGCGAGAGCAGCCGGGTGCTGCTGGTCCGCGCGGCCAGCCAGCCGAGCGTGGCGACGGTGTCGTACCAGACGGTTCCCATCGCCGGGGCGAGCCGCTGGGGGATCGCGACGTGGTCGCACACGCCGACGTAGTCGAATCCGGCCTCGTCCGCGGCGACGGCGACGGCGGCGAGCTCGGCTGGCCCGGCGGCCCGCTCCCACGGCTCGGCGAACAGCGTGCTCTGCGCCTGGACCGGCAGCTGCAGGCCGAAGGCGAGGGAACCGGGGGCGGGCAGGGGCGCCGGCTGCGGCGCGGTCGCGTTCACGGGGCCGGAGTGTAGAAGATTTTCTGACGGGTCGACAGATTCGCCCGGTCGTGGTGACCTACGCTTCCCGGGCCCACGACGCAGCCCGTCCGTCGGATCCCTGGATGATCTTCACGAAGGAGCCGCCATGACGACGACCAGCGAGCCGGGCCGGACGACGGGCCAGCCCGAGGACCAGCTGGGCCCGGTGGCCTGGGCCGAGCCCGACCAGGCCTACACGGAGCTGGCCGCCGTCGGCCCGTACTCGGTGGAGATCGGCTCGGCCCTGATCACGATGGTCGAGCCGCGGCCGGGCCATGAGCGTGCCTACAACCGCTGGTACGAGGACGACCACTTCTTCGCGGGCGCCATGGCGATGCCGTGGATGTTCACCGGCCGCCGCTGGGTCGCCACCCGTGAGCTGCAGCTGCTGCGCCGGCCGGACGACTCGGCGATCGCCCAGCCGGTCACGCTCGGCTGCTACATCGCGACCTACTGGATCACGAAGGGCCGGCAGGAGGACCACATGCGCTGGACGGTGGCCACCAACCAGCGGCTGCTCCCGGACGGCCGGGTCTACCTGGACCGCGACCACGTGTTCACCGCGTTCCAGCGCTACCTGGGGGTCAGCTACCGGGACGTGCCTGCGCCGGGGCAGCCCGCCCAGCCGCGGGACATCCACGCGCTGGAATACCCGTACCAGGGCCTGGTGGTCGAGGTGATCGACGCGCCGGCCGAGTCCGCGGCCGTCAGCGAGGGGGGCGACGGCACCGGGGTGGCCCGGGTCCTGGACTGGCTGCGGACCGAGCGGGCGCCCCGGGTGCTCGGGGCTTCGGGCGCCGCGATGGGCCTCTACTTCACGCCGCTGCCGCTGCCGGACAACCGGATGTCCTACGTCAAGCAGGTCGAGGGCCTCGGCCGGCGGGTCACCGTGCTGTGGTTCCTGGAGACGGACCCCCGGCAGGTGTGGGACGGCGTCTTCGCCGGGGCGGGCGAGGACGCCGAGCGGGGCGGCGCCGGGCGCCTGGAGCTCGTCGCGCCGTTCATCCCGACGCTGCCGGGCACCGACGCCTACGTCGACGAGCTGCGCTGAGCCCGCGCCGGCGGCTTTACAAAGTTGCTCCGTACTGACAGGGCTGTAGCAGTTCGAGGAACTTTACAAACTTGCCCTCAACTGGAAGGCCCGTAGGGCTTGCAATCTGACGACCGCTCAGGTCTCATGGCAACTGAGAACGTGTTCTAGTGATGGCCATGGGGGGCGGGCGGCAGCGCCAGCGTCGGCCGTCACGGGCGCCGCCCGTACGGGGCGCGTTCCCGCCTACCCGTCGTTCGGTGTACCGGTCGCCGCCGCACCCGGAGGTCCCCATGGCAGGTCAGATCAGCCTCGACAGCATCGACATCTACGACCCGGAGCTGTACGTCAAGGGTCTCCCGCACGACCAGTTCGCGGTGCTGCGGACCGAGGCCCCCGTCTTCCGCCACCCGGACTTCGAGCAGCCGAACGGGTTCTGGTCGGTCACCCGGCACGCCGACGTCAACTTCGTCTCGCGCAACCCGGAGATCTTCTCGTCGCACCGGCAGACCTGCTTCCTGAACGAGCAGACGCCGACGCAGCTGGCCGAGCAGCAGATGATGATGGTCAACCTGGACCCGCCGCACCACACCCGGCTGCGCAGCCTGCTCAACCGCGGCTTCACGCCCCGGTCCGCCGCTCGGATGACGGAGAAGATCGAGCAGGCCTGCGAACTCATCGTGGACAAGGCGTTGGCCACGGGCTCCGGCGACTTCGTCACGATGTGCGCGGCCGAGCTGCCGCTCGTCGTCATCGCGGAGCTGATGGGGGTCCCGAACGCGGACCGCTACAAGATCTTCGAATGGTCGAACCGGATGCTCTCGGCCGACGACCCGGAGCTGGCCCCGGCGCCCGACGAGGGCCTGCAGGCCGCGGTCGAGGCCTACACCTACGCCAACGAGCTCGGCGCCGCCAAGCGGGCCTGCCCGGTCGACGACATCGTCAGCAAGCTGGTGGTGCCGGACGAGAACGGCCGGGAGCTCACCGAGCTGGAGTTCGACCTGTTCTTCATCCTGCTGATCGTCGCCGGCAACGAGACGACCCGCAACGCGATCTCCGGTGGCATGCAGGCGCTGATCGAGAGCCCGGACCAGTGGGAGCGGCTGCGCGCCGACCCGGCCGGGCTCGCCCGCAAGGCGGCCGACGAGATGGTCCGCTGGGTCAGCCCGGTGATGGCCTTCCGGCGCACCGCCACCCGCGACGTCGAGCTCGGCGGCCAGCTGATCCGCGAGAACGACAAGATCCTCATGTACTACACGGCGGCCAACTTCGACGAGACGGTGTTCGAGAACCCGCACACGTTCGACGTCGGCCGGGACCCGAACCCGCACGTCGGCTTCGGCGGCGGCGGCCCGCACTTCTGCCTGGGCCGCCACCTGGCGCTGCTGGAGATCGAGATCATGTACCGGACCCTGGCCCGCCGCGTCGCCCGGGTCGAGGCGACCGCCGCGCCGCGCCGGCTGCGCTCGAACTTCATCAACGGCATCAAGGAGATGCAGGTCCGGCTCGTCCCGGCCTGACTTGTCCCGGCCTGATCGCAGGTGCCACCGCGGGTCTGGCTGGTCACCGGCTGAGACCGGTCCGTCCGGGACTGTCGCCGACAGGGCGGTCTGCGCCCGCACCGGGTCGACGATGAACGAAACGCCGGTCGCTTTCTGTGTCAACATCGCGACATGAGGACGCTCGGCGACGTGTTGGCCGCGATGGTCACCTGCGGCGAGCGGTGGCCCTCCGTCCACGCCGAGCTCGTGCATCGGTACGACCCCGGCGCGGCGGCGGACGCCCGCCGCTCCCAACAGGTGCGTGACCTGGACGGCCAGGGCGCCGGGAACGACGCTGGGCCGCCGCCAGGTCCTGGCACGGTCGTCGCCCCGCCGATCCCCGCGTTCGGCTTCGTGCCGGTGCCGGCGGCGCCAGCTCCGGGTGAGGACGCGACCGATCCGGTGGTGCGCCGAGGCCGGCTGCTCGCCGGTGACGGGATGCTGCGGGTCGAGTGGCCGGACGAGGACGAGGTCACCGTCGTGCACGGTGAGCTGTGGCGACGGCGGCGCGGCGAGGAGATCAGCGGGACCGGCACCGTCGGCGCGGCCTCGGCCAGGCCGGGCTCACCGCGCCGTCCCGGTGTCGTCGTGCGGGAGCAGCTGCTCGTGCGGCCCTGGCTGCTGCTGGCCTGGCTGCGGCCCCGGCTCACCGCGTCGGTCCAGGTCGGCGGCCGTGCGTCGACGCGGCTGACCGCTGTGCCGCGTCCCGGCGCCCGTCCGCCCGTCCTCTCGGGCCTGGCCGACGGGGCACAGCGCTTCGACCTGGTCGTCGATGACGAGACCGGCGTCGTCGTCGAGCTCGCCGCCTTCTTCCGCGGCCGGCTCATCGAGCGTGTCGCGCTGCGCCGGCTCACCGTCGGCGACACCGCCGACCCCCGGCTGTTCGACCTGGCCGCCCTCGACCTGGGCGCGGCCGGCCGGGCCGAGGCCCCGCGGTCTCCCGCCGGCGGCGGTTCGTCGGGTGAGGCCGGACCGGCCGAGCCCAAGTCTCCTGGGCCGCCCAACCAGGCGGTGCTCGTTCCCTCCCGGGCCACCGCGGAGCCGGCGGGCGTCGGGGAGTCGGCCGCCGGCGAGCCCGTCCTGCCGGCCCGCCCGCGCCCGCTCGCCGAGCTGGCCGGCGAGGTGGACTTCCGGCTGTGTGTGCCCGTCGGGCGGGCGTTCGTCGGCCGGATCGAACGGCGGCCGGAGGGTGCCGTCGTGGTCGCCTTCCCGGCGGCCAACAACGGCGAGCTGCTCACGGTGAGCCAGTCCGCCGGAGCGGGGATCGCCGACACCGCGGGCTGGGAACGGATCAGGCTGCCGGACGGCACCCCCGCCAGCTGGTGGCCGCCGGACGGCCTGCTGCTCCAGGGCCATCTCGTCTTCGACCGCGCCGACACCCGCATCTGGGTCCGCGGCGTCGACCGCCACGCCATGACCGCCCTGGCCCTCTCCCTGCACCCCGTCCGCTGACCGCCGCGCTGCCCCCGCATGTCCGTTTGACCCCGATCCGATCAGGGGGGAGAGTTGCCTCCGACAGGGTCTGAGCCGCCAGTGTCGGCTCGGCTAGAAACAGCTAGACAAGGGGAGGCTCATGTGGCCACAATGATCTATGTTGATGTAGCCACATTGGAGGCTCCGGTGGATGTTGGTATCCGCGACCTGCGCGACAACCTCAGCCGCCACCTCGCCGAGGTGCGCGCGGGCCGCACGCTGACCATCACCGATCACGGCCGGGCCGTCGCCCGTCTGGTGCCTGTCGCGAAGCCCACCCGGCTCGAACAGCTGATCGCCGAAGGAGTGGTCGAACCCGCCCGGTCGCGCATCCGGACGAGCCCCAGACCGGTCGAGGCGGATGGCATCGTCAGCGATCTCGTCAGCGAGCAGCGTGGATGATCTGCTATTTCGATACGTCCGCGTTTGTTCCGTTGCTGGTCGACGAGCCGGGCTCGGCCACGGCGATCCGGATCTGGGACGCGGCTGACCGGGTGGTGTCGTCGAGGTTGCTCCACGTCGAGGCCGCCGCCGCGCTCGCGCAGGCGAATCGGCTCGGGAAGCTGAGCGGGTCCGCCCACCAGGCGGCACTTTTGCGCCTGAACGACCTTTACGCCGAGTTCGACCTCCTGCCCGTCACCGACGGGCTCGTGTCGAGGGCGGCGACGCTCGCTCGACAACTGGCGTTGCGCGCCTACGACGCCGTGCACTGCGCGGCCGCGCAGCTCCTGGCCTCCGATGATCTCGTGGTGGCCAGTGGCGACAGGAAGCTCCTCGCAGCCTGCCGAACGCTGGGCCTAGCGACAGCGAACACCGGCCTCATGGGATGAACATGATCGCCGTTTGAGCCCTGGGGTGGTTGTGGAAACGGCGGCGACACGACCGTCCCAGGGCCCAAACGGCGATCAAGGTGACGCGAGTCGCCCCGCTGCCGCGATCAGGGCGCGGTTGCGGCGGTCAGGTGTAGACGCCGGGCTCGGGGGGCTGGCCGGTGAGGAGGTACTGGCCTAGTTCGGCGTGCTTCCAGTCGACGGGGTCGTGCAGGGAGAGGGTGCGGGCGTTGCGCCAGTAACGGTCGAGGCCGTGGCCGCTGGCCGTGGCGCGGGTGCCCATCAGGGCGTAGATCTCGCTGGTGGCACGGACGGCGGCCCGGGAGGCGGCCGCCTTGGCCGCGTAGATCGGGATGGCCAGCGTCGTGCGGTCCAGCTCGCCGCGTTCGAAGGCGTCGAGGAGGTCGCCGGTGGCCAGCGTCAGCGCGTAGGCGGCAGCGAGGTCGGTCGCCAGCTCACCGGTGAGGCGGCGCACCATCGGGTCGTCGGCGGCCCGGGCCACGCCGGCGGTCACCCAGGGCCGGGCGCTCGCGGCGACGAACCCGCTCGCGGCCTTCAAAGCCCCGATGCCGATGCCGAGTAGCGTCGCGGCGAAACCGGCCTGGTAGCGAAGCGAGTTCTGCGGCAGCGGCGCCCGGCCGGGGACGCTGCCCACCAGGTCCGGGTCGACGGTGACGTCGGCGAAGGTGATCGTGCCGCTGTCGGTGGCCCGCTGGCCGAGCGCGTCCCAGTCGCGGTGGACGGTCAGGCCAGGCGTGCCGGCGGGGACGAGGGTCAGCGCGAAACCGAGGAACGGGTCGCCGGCGCCGGCCACCGGGTCGAACGCCCAGGTCGCGACGTAGTCGGCCTCGGCGGCGCCGGTGGTGTAGATCTTCGTACCGTTGATCACCCGGCGGCCGTCGTCGGCGGTCGTGACGACGGTCTTCCAGGGGTCAGCGGCAGTCCTGCCCGACTCGGCGACCGCGAGGCCGAGCAGCTTTCCCGCCAGGAGCTCACCGGCAAGCCACGGGCGGACCGCCGCCGGGCAGTAGACGAGGATCTCCCTGGTCAACTCGTCGTGAACCTTCCAGACCTGCGCCACGGCGCTGTCGACGGCGGCCAGCCGGACCAGTGCCTCCAGGAAGAACCGATGTGAGACGCCCGGCCCGCCGAGGTCCACCGGGACGCTGACCGCGGTGAGGCCGGCGGCCCGCAGGGCGGCGATGCTCTCCGTGGGGTAGCGCCCGGCCGCGTCGTTCGCGGCCGCGAGCGGCGCCAGCTCGGTCTCGGCCATCAGGTCGAGCCGGGCGAGCAGCGCCGCCTCCGTGGGAGTCCACCGCTGGGCGGGCAACAGCGCGCCGAGCAGGCCCGGTGCGGCCGCCACGCCGCGCGCGGTGCTGGTCACGGGCTCGTCCGTGGGTGCGTCCGTCATGACGGGCATTCTGGGCCGACCGACGCGGGCGGCTCACGACCGGACCCCGAGCGTTTCAGGACAGGCCCTCATGGGGTTGCGGCCTCGTTGCCGCAACGGGTGCGCGAGCTGCGGGTATGTCCGTTGCGTAACGACTTCACCGGCGCGTTGACAGGGCGACGGCGCCGTACCAAGGCTCACGGTCGTGACTCTGGAGACCGCTGGCCCGGCCATCGACGAGACGCTGGTCAGGGCGCTGCCCAAGGCCGAGGTACACGTCCATCTGGAGGGGTGCTTCGACCTCGCCGACCTGCTGGAGCTGGCCAAGGCCGCCGGCGAACGGCTGCCCGGCCCGGCCGCGACCCTGTTCGACGTCGACACGCACGACGTGCCCGCGGGGGCCAGCGCCCTCTCGGCGTTCCTGCGGTTCCTGGACTGGGAGGGCGGGCTGGTCCGGACACCGGAGCAGGCGGCTCGGGCGGCCTACCGGTTCGCGGCCCGGGAGAGCGCCTCCGGCGTCCGGTACGCCGACGTGATCATCAACCCGACCCACTGGGGTGCCTGGCACGGCCGGCTCGGCGCGCTGTTCGCCGCGTTCGCGGCCGGTCTCGACGAGGCCGAGCAGGACGGCCTGTGCGTGGTGAACCTGTGCGCGTCGCTGCTGCGCCAGCAGTCCCCGGCCGAGGCGGCCGAGCTGGTCGACTGGATCGTCGAGGCCCGCCCGCCGCGGCTGGTGGCGCTCTCGATCGACGGCGACGAGCGGGCCGCCGGGCGCACGGGCCCACGGTTCGCCGAGGCCTTCGGCCGCGCGGCGGACGCGGGACTGCGCCGGACCGTCCACGCCGGGGAGTCCTCCGGTCCGAGGGGTGTCTGGGACGCGCTCGACCTGCTGCGAGCAGAGCGGATCGACCATGGCGTCCGCGCCGTCGAGGACCCGGCGCTGCTGCGCCGCCTGGCGGACTCCCAGGTGCCGCTCGGGGTCTGCCCGCGCTCGAACCTGGCGCTCGGGCTCTACCCCGACCGGGCGAGCCACCCGCTGCCCGCCCTGCGCGCCGCCGGCGTGGCCGTCACGGTCAACACCGACGACCCGGCGGCGATGGGCTACCGGCTGGAGTCCGAGTGGGTGGCCTGCGCTGACGCCTACGGCTGGGGCCTGGCGGAGCTCGCCGGCCTCGCCCGCGCGTCGATGGCCGCCAGCTTCGCGCCACCCGAGCTCCAGGCCGCGCTGCAGGCCGACGTGAACCGTTTCGTCGCGGCCCGGACCCGGTCGCCGAACGGGAGCCCCGGCCCAGCTGATTACCCGGCCCGGCCCGAGGGTCCCAACCCGTCCCACGGCCCGGTACCGACGGGCGACGTGGAATGAGCGGCCAGCTGCGGCCCGAGCTGCTGCCGACCGTCGACGAGCTGATGCTGGCCCGCCGGGTCGCGACAGGCGCGGCGCCGGCCGATCTGATCGTGCGCGGCGGCCGGGTCCTCGCCGTGCACACCGGCGAGCTGCTCGAACGCGACGTCGTCGTCTCCGGCCGCCACATCGCCGCCGTCACGCCGCCCGGGCGGATGACCGCCGGCGCGGACACCGTCGAGCTCGACGCGGCCGGCCTGCACGTCGTCCCGACCTTCATCGACGCACATCTGCATATCGAGTACACGATGCTCACCCCGGGCGAGCTGGCCCGCCTCACGGTCCCGCGCGGCACGGTCTGCGTGCTCACCGACCCGGACTGCATGGCCAACGTCGCCGGAACCGCCGGCATGGACGTCATGCGCACGACCGGCACGCCGCTGCGGATCTTCGAGCAGGTCTCGCCGACCACGCCGGTCGTCCCCGGGCTGGAACGCGGTGGCGCGATCATCCCCGAGGCGGCGGTGCTCGAACGGCTGGCGGAGCCGACGTCGGTGACGCTCGGCGAGTCCAGCCCGTTCGACGAGAGCCGGGTCGCCGCCGAGCGCTACCTCACGGCGCTGCGTCACGGCCGGCGGATCACCGGGCACACCGCGCGCCTCTCCGGCGAGCCGCTGTGGTCGTACCTGGCCGCCGGTGTCGGCGACGACCACAACGCGGCCACCGCCGACGAGGCGCTGGAGCGGATCCGCCTGGGCGCGATGCTGACGCTGATGGCCGGTTCGATGAACGACAACACCGCCGCCGTGTTCGCCGACCTCGACCGCGTCCGCCCGGCCTTCGGGCACATCTGCTTCTGCGCCGACGACAAGCACGTCCTGGACCTCGCGACCGAGGGCCACATCGACCATCACGTCCGCGCCGCGATCGCCGCCGGTGTGCCGGCCGTGGACGCCTACCGGATGGCCAGCTGGAACGCGGCGCTGTATTACCGGATCGACCAGCTCGTTGGCGCGGTCATCCCGGCCCGGCTCGCCGACCTGGCGATCATCGGCGACCTGGCCGCTGCCAGCCCGGAGCTGGTCGTCGTCGGCGGCGCGGTGGTCGCCGAGAACGGCCGGGCGCTGTTCGCCAACACCGACGAGATCCCCGCCTGGACTCGGGAGACCGTCCGGCTCGCGGACGGCTTCGGTCCGGCCCGGCTCGCCGTCCCGGCCCGGGACCCGGCGGCGCCGACGGCCTGGGTGCAGGCGATGGAGATGTACGACGGCTACTTCAAGCGGGCGTTCCACGTGGAGTTGCCGGTCGTCGACGGCCTGGTCCAGCCGGACGTCGAGCGTGACGTCCTGAAGATCGCGGTGGTCGACCGCCACCACGGCGACGGGCTGACCGGGGTCGGGTTCGTGCGTGGCTTCACGCTGCGCTTCGGGGCGCTGGCGATCTCGACGAACTGCACCAACGCCAACGTGGTGGCCGTCGGTACGAGCGACGCCGACCTGGTCGCCGCGGTGCGGGCGCTGCGCGAGCTGGGCGGCGGGTTCGTCGCCGTGGCGGATGGGGTGGTGCTCGCCGCGGTCGCGCTTCCGGTCGGCGGGCTGATGAGCGACGCTCCGTTCGAGCGGACCCGGGACGCGCTCGCCGCCGCGCAGGACGCGGCGGTGGCGCTCGGTTGCGGCATCCCTTCGCCGTATCTGGTGCTGTCGTTCGTCGGCCTGGCCGTCGTCCCCGACCTGGGGCTGACCGAGCTGGGCCTGGTGGACGCCGTCGCGCAGCGGTTCACCGACGTCGTCCTCGACCTACGCGAGACCGGTGTGACCTGCCGCTGCCCGAGCCACGGCTACCCGGTCCACGCCCTGATGGACCCGAGCACCGCCGACGGCGGGCTCGGTCAGCGGACGCCGTAGGCGTCGAGGCCGAGCCAGACCGCGAGGCCGAGTGCGGCGACGGCGACCAGCAGGCGGATGACGGTGGCCGGGGCGACCCGCACGATCGCGGGCCCGGCGTAGCCGCCGGCGAGCAGACCGACGGCGAGTGGGCCGGCCGCGGCCCAGTGAACCGGGCCGGAGAACGCGAAGATGATCGTGGCGAGCAGGTTCGCGAAGCCCGACGAGACGGTCTTGACCGCGTTGACCCGGGCCAGCGGCTCCGGCAGCGTCAGCGCGAGGACGGCGAGCATCGCGACACCGCCGCCGGCGCCGAAGTAGCCGAGATAGACCCCGACCCCGAGCACCGCCAGCCGGATCGGGAGGCCGTGCTCGTCCAACGTGCCGGTGCCCATGCGCACCAGCCGCGGCTGCAGCGCAAGCAGCACCCCGGCGGCCGCGATCAGCCACGGCACCGCCAGCCGGAACGCGCCGGGCGGGGTGGTCAGCAGCAGCACGGCGCCGGCCGAGCCACCGACCAGGGTCAGCGCCCCGAACCGCAGCACGCGCGGGGCCTGCCCGACGAGCTCGGGCCGTGAGCCGCCGACCGCGCCGAGCGCGATGCACACGAGGGCCACGGTGTTGGTGACGTTGGCGTCCAGCGGCGGCAGCCCGACCGCGAGCAGCGCCGGGTAGGAGACCAGCGACGCGAGCCCGACCGTCCCGGTGATCCCCGCGAGCACCCCGGAAACGACCAGGAACACCATGTCGGCACCGCTCACCGCCGGTCCGCCGGCACCGCGTCCGCCCCGGACCTGGGTAACCGGGACGCTTGCACCAGGCGACGCTATCCAGCCCGCTCCAGGTCAAAGTCACCCCAGCCCGCGATGTGACCAAGGAGTCCGCCGCGCCGCCGCGTCCTGATCGCCGGCCAGATCCGCGACCACCTCGCGTGTGGCCTTGATCGCCGTTTGGGCCCTGGGATGGTCGTATCCAGGACGTTTCTGCAACCACCCCAGGGCCGAAACGGCGATCATGACGCGACGGCTGGCTGGGCTCGGAGGTCCGGCCGCGGGCTAGGGGATGCGGGTGTCGTGGTGCGCGTGGGCGAAGCTGCGCTCGGCGTCGGTCAGGTCCTCGTCGCGGACCGGCGCGACGAGCGACCAGTGCCGCCCGACCGGGCAGTACTGGAGCCGGTACCAGCCGAGGCGGATCGACTTGAACGAACCACCGGGGATCCACAACGTCGTGAACAGATGCCCGTCACGGCAGCGGACGACAGTCTCACCACCGACGTTGTAGCCGCGGCGGCGGGCGACGACGGTCCCGCCGACGATGACCGCGAGGACGACGAGGATTGGCACCAGCCTGACGATGTCCTGGTCCCGCATCGTGGCTCACCTTCCCGAGGCACCCGTCGGCGCCCGTCTACCGTCGAAGCCCGCTCGGCGCCAGATCCAGCATGCTCCCGAACCGCGCCCAGCGTGACCGGTCGGGCGACCCTCGGCCGAGTGACGTGTGAGATTGGTTCTGGGCGATGTGTGAACTTGGTGCTGAACGACGTGTGAGATTGGCACTCGCACGTGTGTAAGATTGGTGCTCCGGTACGTGTGAGACTGGTCGCGCCTTCCGCGTGAGGGCGCCGTCTGGAGTGGTCATGGCGGTCTCGTACGTGCCACGACTCGTCGACCGACTCGTAGATGATCTCTTGTCCGAACTGTCGGCGGTGTTGTTGGTTGGGCCGCGGGCTACCGGTAAGACGACCACCGCGGCGCGCCATGCCCGAAGTGTGGTCCATCTGGATCAGCCAGCCGATGCGGCCGCCTTCGAGGCCGATCCGGATACGGCTCTCCGCTGGTCTGAGGAACCGGTTCTTCTGGATGAGTGGCAGGTGGTTCCCGGGGTTCTCGGCGCGATTAAGCGAGCAGTCGACCGAGATCCCAGCCCCGGTCGTTTCCTGGTGGCCGGCTCCATCCGCGCGGACATGCAAGCAGATACCTGGCCCGGTACTGGTCGTCTCGTCAGGATCGCGATAACGGGCCTTTCGATGCGGGAAATAGCTGGCCGTATCGAAGGCCCGACCTTCGTCGACCTGTTGGCCGAAAGCGGCGTTGACGCGCTACGAATACCGGCCGACGCACCGGATCTGGGAGATTACGTCGAGCTCGCGCTGCGAGGCGGGTTCCCGGAGCCCGCTCTACGGCTGTCGCCGAGGACGCGGGGTGATTGGCTCGAAAGCTATCTCGACCAACTGCTCACCCGTGACGTCGGACTTCTCGGCGAGAAGCGCGATCCTGAACGTCTGCGTCGTTTCTTCGAGGTGCTCGCGCTCAACTCCGCCGGTCTGGTCACCAACAAGACCCTCTACGAGACCGCTCACGTAGGCGCCAAGACTGCCGACGCCTACGAAGGACTCCTTAAGAACCTGATGGTGGTCGAGGCGGTGCCGGCTTGGTGGTCCAACAGACTTAAACGCCTGGTTCAGACGCCGAAGCGGTATGTCTCGGATGCGGCCCTCATCGGCGCGGCGCTACGGATCGACACGCGTGGGGTGTTGCGCGACGGGGATCTGCTTGGCCGCATCCTGGACACGTTCGTCGTCGCGCAGCTTCGGGCCGAGCTTCCGGTGGCTACCAGCAGACCCCGTCTGTATCACCTTCGTCAGGCAGACGGCCGACGTGAGGTTGATATTCTGCTTGAGCTCGGCGGGGGTCGGGTGATCGGTATCGAGGTGAAGGCCACCGCCGCGCCCGGCGCGTCGTCGGCCGCGCACCTGGCCTGGTTGCGCGAGGAGCTAGGCGACCGTTTCGTCTGCGGCGTGGTTCTTCACACCGGAAGAAGGATCTACCGACTGGATGGAAACATTGTCGCGGCACCCATCTGCGCACTCTGGGCCTGAAGCGATCTATCTTTCCTGCCGGTCGGATCCCGGTGCCCATGGTGCGCACCGACGAGGCGTTCGGCGCCGGTCAGGTGTTCGTCCTGAACGGGGATGACGGCTCGGGCTGCTCGTCGTCCGGGTAGTGGACGCCGACGGCGGCGCGGATGGCGTCGAGCGTCTCGGCGATCCGGACGCTTTCGGACAGCGGCATGACGTCGCTTTCGAGGTGGCCGGCGCGCAGGCGATCGTGGATGTGCCGGACCTGGTAGTGCAGCCCGATGCCGGCCAGCGGTGTGTCGATCCGGCGGGCGGGCGCCGGCTCAGCGTCGTCGGCGCCGATCCTGCTCGGCGCCGCGGGAGCGTGGACGAGGATCGACTCCGGCGCCCACATGGAGCTGGGCAGCTCGATCGAGCCGAGCGTGCCGACGATCCGGGCCGCGCCCGGCAGGTCGGCCCGCAGCGACGACGTCGCGACGGCGAGCGCGCCACCGGCGTACCGCAGCACGGCGACGACATGCTCGTCGACGCCGGTCGCGCCGAGCACCCCGCTCGCGGTCACCGCGACGGGCGTGCCGAGCAGCAGGTGCGCGAACTGGACCGGGTAGATGCCGATGTCGAGCACGCTGCCGCCGGCCAGGTCCGGGTTGAACAGCCGGTGGGCCGGGTCGAAGTCGGCCCGGAAGCCGAACTCGGCCTCGACGAGCAGGATCTCGCCGATCTCCCCGGCGTCGAGGATCGCGCGCATCGCGCGGTAGCCCGGGGTGAACCGGCTCCAGACGGCCTCCATCAGGAACCGCCCGGCCTGCCGCGCGGCGGCGGCCATCGAGGCGGCCTGCGCAGCGTTCACGGCGAGCGGCTTCTCGCACAGCACGTGCTTGCCGGCGCCGAGGAACTGCAGCGTGTGGGCGAGGTGCCCGGTATGCGGCGAGGCCACGTAGACGACGTCGACCTCAGGGTCGTCGGCCAGCGCCGCGTACGAGGCGTGCCGGTGAGGCACGCCGAGGTCGGCGCCGAAGGCCTCGGCGCTCGCCGCGGTCCGCGAGCCCACGGCGACCAGCTCCGCGTCCTCGACGAGGGCCAGGTCGCGGGCGAAGTCCCGCGCGATCATTCCCGTGCCGGCGATGCCCCACCGGATCCGCTCTGCCACGCCAGCCATCCTGCTCCGCGCGGCGCCCGGACCAGAACCCGGCGGCGTCCAGTACCGGCCACGGCAGGAACCGGCAGTGCGAAAAAACTAGAACGGGTTCCATTTGAGGGCGAAAGATGCTTGTATGCCCTCACTACCTGGCCACCGGGGCACAACCGCCGACGCGGTTGCGGCGCCCGCGCGCCCTCGGCGCCGCCCATCCCCGGCGACATCCCAACGACTGCCATCCCAACGACTGCCATCCCAACGACTGCCATCCCAACGACAAGGGGCCGTGGTGCGAACACCCATCTGTGACCGGCTCGGCATCGAGTTCCCGATCTTCGCGTTCTCGCACTGCCGGGACGTCGTGGCGGCCGTGAGCCGCGCCGGCGGGTTCGGGGTGCTCGGCGCGTTGGCGTTCAACGCCGAGGAGCTCGAGGTCGAGCTGTCCTGGATCGACGACCACGTCGACGGCAAGCCGTACGGGGTCGACATCGTCATGCCCAACGCCTACATGGGCAAGGGCGAGGGCTTCACCCGAGAGAAGATCTCGGGCCTGGTGCCGCCGGAGTACCGGACGTTCGTCGACGGGGTGCTCGCCGAGTACGGCGTCCCCCCACTGCCGGACGAGGCCGAGGACGGCCGGGACATCAAGGCCGCCGGGCTCGCCGTCGACCTGGAGGGCCCCGGCCAGGTCGAGGTGGCGCTCAAGCACCCGACCCGGATGCTCGTCAACGCGCTGGGCCCGCCGCCGAAGGAGGTCGTCGACCGGGCTCACGAGCACGGCATCCTGGTCGGCGCGCTGGTCGGCAGCCCCCGGCACGCGGTCAAGCAGGTCGAGCAGGGCGTCGACATCATCGTCGCCCAGGGCACCGAGGCCGGCGGGCACACCGGCGAGATCTCGACGATGGTGCTCATCCCGGACGTCGTGGACGCGGTCGGACCGGACGTACCCGTGCTCGCGGCCGGCGGCATCGGCTCGGGCCGGCAGATGGCCGCGGCGCTCGCGCTGGGCGCCCAGGGCGCCTGGACCGGCTCGATCTGGCTGACGGTCGCCGAGGCGGACACCAACCCGGTCGTCGTCGACAACCTGCTGCGGGCCGGCTCGCGGGACACCGTCCGGTCGCGCTCGATGACCGGCAAGCCGGCCCGGCTGCTGCGCAACGCCTGGACCGACGCCTGGGAGCGGCCGGACGCGCCGAAGACGCTGCCGATGCCGCTGCAGGGCGTGGTGTGGGCCGAGGCGGCCCGCCGGTTCACCCGGGCCGGAACACCCGAGCTCAACGGCTTCCCGGTCGGTCAGATCGTCGGACGGATGAACGCGCGCCGGCCCGCCGGCGAGGTGGTGCACGGCCTCGTCGAGGAGTGGATCGCGACCACCCAGCGCCTGTCCGGCCTGATCGAGGACTGAGCCCGGTCGTGATCGATCCCGGGTTCTTCCGGCGGGTGCTGGGGAACTTCCCGACCGGCGTCGCGGTCATCACCGGCCTCGACGCCGGCGGTGCGCCGGTGGGGCTCGCCGTCGGGTCGTTCGCGTCGGCGTCGCTCGACCCACCGCTGGTCGCGTTCTTCCCGGACCGCTCCTCGTCGAGCTGGCCGCGGATCGCCGCCACCGGGCGGTTCTGCGTCAACATCCTCGGCTTCGACCAGGAGGCGGTCTGCCGGACGTTCGCCGTCCGGGGCGGCGACAAGTTCGCCGAGCTGTCCTGGCGCTCGGCGCCGTCGGGGGCACCTGTCCTCGACGGCGTCGTCGCCTGGATCGACTGCGACCTGGAGGCCGTCCATCCCGCCGGCGACCACGATCTCGTGCTTGGGCGGGTCCGGACCCTCGACGTCGGGCGCTCCGTGCTGCCGCTGGTGTTCTTCCAGGGTGGCTACGGCCGTTTCTCGCCGCTCTCGCTCGCCGCCTGGGAAGGCGACCTGGCCGTCCAGCTGCGCACGGCCGACCTGGCCCGCCCGCAGCTGGAGGACCTGGCCGCCCGGTTCGCCGCCGAGTGCGTGGCCAGCGCGGCGGTCGGCGACGAGATGGTGCTGGTCGCGAACGCCAGCGCCGGGTCGTCGGGGGAGCTCGCGCCGAGGGTCGGGCAGCGCATCCCGTTCCTGCCGCCGCTGGGCACGGCGTTCGTCGCCTGGGCCGGCCCGCTGGCGCGCCGGGCCTGGCTGGACCGCGCAGGCAAGGACAGCCCGCCCGGTACCGTCGCCGCTCTGGAGGAGACCCTCGCGCAGGTGCGGGCCGCCGGCTACTCGGTCGGCCGTGGCCGGGACTGGCACGGCGCGCTGAACACGGTCCTCGCGAAGGCCGACCCGACCGACCCGGCCGACCCGGGCCACGACGCGATCCGCCGGCTGATCCGGTCGCTTCCGCCCGGCTACGAGTCGCCGGCGGTGGCGTCACCCGAGGGGCAGGTTCCGCGCCGGCACGCGGACGAGCTGCGCACGCTGTCCGCGCCGGTCTTCGGCCGCGACGGCACCGCCGTCCTCGTCCTCACCCTGATCGGCGTGCACCGCCCGCTCGACGGCGGCGGCGACGACCCGGTCGCGGCGCTGCGGGCGGCGGCCGCCACGGTCACCACCGCGCTCGGTGGCGCCCAGCCGACCTGACGCCCGGCCGCTAGCCGGTCAGCTCGGCCCGCGCCTGGCGGTGCGGACGGTCGGCCCGCAGCAGGAAGATGACCGTCGCGACCACCAGCAGCGGGCCGCAGACCAGGAGGCCGGCCTTCGGCCCGACCAGCGTCCAGAGACCGCCGGCCGTGAGCGTCGCGAGCACCCGGCCCGCGCTCTGGATGCCGGCGAGCGCCCCGAACGCGGCGCGGCAGCTCTCCGGCCCGGCGAGCCGGGCCACGCCGGTGTACTCGGCGGTGTCGACCGCGCCGGCAGCCGCGCCCGCGAGCAGGAAACAGACGGCGAGCGTGACGTTGTGGTCGGCCGTGATGGTGGCCAGGCCCAGGTAGGCCAGCAGCAGGCTCACCCCGCCGGCGGCCAGCACGAAACCGGTCCCGACTCGGTCCACCAGCCGCCCGACCCAGGCCGCGCAGACGGCGGCCGTCAGCTGGTAGAGCCCGTAGCACAGAGCGACCCGCTGGGCGGTCGCGAGCGCTCCGCTGGAGCCGACGACCTTGGACGCCCGCAGCAGGAGCAGGACCACCGCGATGTTGGACGCCTCGTAGCAGGCGACCCCGACCAGCAGCGTGCCCAGCGCCCGGCCGCGCAGCTGGGTGATCTTGATCTGGGTCGGTGCCGTCGGCGCCTGCGCGGCGGTGCCCCGGCCCCGGAGCATGGCCACGGCGCTCACCACCACCGCCAGCGCGATCGGGATCGCGGCGAAGCCGATGACGCCGCGTGGGCTGGTGAACTCCAGCAGGGCCACCGTCACCAGGGCGCCGAGGGCGCCGCCGAGCGCGCCGACCGACCGCTCGAATCCCAGCCGGCGCCCTAGCCGGGCCGGCCCGGCCGCGCTCGCCTCCTCCTCCAGGGCCGGCGTGCCGAGCCCACGGGCCGCCCACGAGCCGGCCCGGCAGGCGCCGGCCTGCCACAGCGCGCCGCTGGCCGCGAGAAAGCCGGCGGCCAGGGCGAGCCCCGCGCTCGCCGCCAGGTCGAGGGCGCCGCGCAGGCCGGGACGCCGGTCGGCGAGCTGGTTGCGGCCGTACCGGGCGGCCGCCCCGCCGGCCCGGCCGGCCGCCTCGACACCGGCGAGTGCGAAGGGCGCGGCCCGCAGCGTGCGCGAGAAGAACGGCGCCGCGACGGCCGTCATGCACTCCAGCCCGACCGTCGACAGCAGGTAGGGGAGCCGCGCGGGGTCGCGGTAGCGAATCTGGTCTCGGGCGGGCGCCGCGGCGAGGGCCCCGGCCGACCGGGCGGTCCCGGCCGGCTGGGTCGCCACCGCGAGGCCGTCGTCGGTGCTGTCCCGCGCGTCGGCGGGTGGGGCTGACATGGCGTGATCGTAGAGCCGCCGCCCCGGTCCCGAGCACGAAAGCCCCAGTCAGGACATCCAGGACGCTTAGCGGGGCCCCTGGCTCATGGCCGGACCTCGCTCCTCTGGCCGCACCCCTGCTCCAACAGGATTTCGGCCGGGATCATCGGCCCGTTCTGAGGCCAGCCGGTGCCGCTATGCTTCGGCCCGACCCTGCCAGCGCGGGGTGTTCGGCGGGCCGGGGAGGGGACATGGCGACGGGGTTCGGCCGGCTCTCGGAGCAGCCGATCGCGTGGAGCCGCACCGGGAACGGTGAGTTCCCCTTCCGCGCTGACCATGCGGGCAGCGAGCTTACGATCCGGGTCAACGACTTTCCGGCCGAGCCGCTCTACACCGTGCTCATCGACGGGCGCCCCGGTTTCGACCTGGAGGACTGGCCACCCGCCTGGACGAAGCCGCTCGTCGGGCCGGAGGCGCTGCGCGTCGCCGGGGATGCGCGGGTCGGCCGCGGCAGGTTCGACGCGATCGTCGTCGCGGACTGGGCGCATCGGCTCTGCGCGGTGGCGGGCAGCCCGGCCGAGCAGGTGATCGCCGCGTTCGGCCTGACCGGTGAACTGGTGGAGGCGATCGGCTACCGGCTGCTGACGCCGCCCCCGGCAGGCGTCGACCGGCTGGAGATCTCCGAGCGGGACGGCTCCGTGACCGACCTCCAGGTCACCCCGACCGGCGGCGGGCCTCACCGCGCCGAGCTGGACGAGCTGCTCGGGCCCGGCGGCGACGGGGTGCGGGTGCACTGGGACAGCCCACACCCGGTGCGCTACCGCGTCACGGTCGGCGCGGCGCCGTACGCGTGCAACCTCGTCGCGTACTTCGCCAACCCGCCGTCGTCGGGAGAGCCCGCGAGCCAGGGGCCGGCCATCCGGCTGATGCTGCAGCGCAGCAAGGTCGAGCTCTCCGAGCGCGGCTCGGCCGGCTGAGCAGGCCCGGCCGTCGCCGCTCGGCGCGGATGGGAGACGAGGTCAGGGCGCCGGCCGCCGGGTCGGCCCGGTGGACACCAGCTGGCGTGGCCGGTCTGGTCCCGGTGTCACGTCGTCGATCATGACCGGCAGATGGCGGGGCCCGCGCAGCACCGGGCTCGGCCGGTAGGGCGGCGGGTCGGCGAGCAGCCGTGGGTTCACCAGCCGGCGGGCCAGCTCGGTGAGCGCGAGCTGCGCCTCCAGCCGGGCCAACGGGGCGCCGAAACAGTAGTGCACGCCACCCCCGAAGCCGAGGTGCTCGATGTTCGGCCGGTCCGGGTCGAAGCGGTCGGGGTCATGGACGTGGCCGGGGTCGCGGTTCCCGGCGGCCAGGACGAGCGCGACCGCCGCGCCGCGCGAGATCGTGGTCCCGGCGACCTCGAGATCGTCGAGGGCGGTCCGGTTCGGCAGGTACTGCACCGGCGGCTCGTAGCGCAGCAGCTCCTCCACCAGCCGGGCGGCGAGGTCGGGCTCACGTCGCAGCCGCGCGAGGATCGCGGGGTACCGCAGCAGGGTGAGCATCCCGTTCGCGATGAGGTTGACCGTGGTCTCATGACCGGCGATCAACAGCAACGCGGCGTTGGCCATGATCTCCTCGCGCGACAGACTGCCGTCCGGACCGTCGTCGGTGGCGAGCCCGGACAGCAGGTCGTCGCCGGGATGGCGCCGCCCGGCGTCGGCGAGCGCGCCGAGGTAGCCGCCGAGCTCGACCATCGCCCCGGCCCGGCGGTTCAGCCGGGTGGCGAGGTCCCCGGTGGCGGGGTCGGTCGCGGCCACGGCGACGTCCGCCCAGACCCGGAAGCGGGGCTCGTCCTCGGGCGGAACCCCGAGCAGCCGGCAGATGACCGTGACCGGGAGCGGGTAGGCGAAGTCGTCGACCAGGTCGACCCGGTCACGGCCGGCCAGGTCGTCGGCCAGGCTGCCGGCGATCTCGGCCATCGCGGGGACCAGGCCGACGACGCGGCCCGGGCTGCGCGGCGGCCCGAAGTGCCGCGTCAACAGCCGGCGGATCCGGTCGTGCGCGGGCGGGTCGAGGCCGATGAACGCCGGCGGCAGGTCCGGTCCGTCCACCATGGCCGGGTCGGCCCGGTTACGCCGGTCCGAGCTGAGCCGCGGGTCGTGCAGCAGGCCGGCGATCTCCACGTAGGTGCTGACGACGAAGGTGCCGTCGTCGGAGCGGCTGACCGGGGTGCGGCGCAGCTGGGCGTACAGCGGATACGGGTCGGCCCGACTGCCGTAGTCGAGGATCTGGTCGAAGACGCTGGCCGGCGCCATGGCGGCCCCTCCGGTGGTTTCGACGGCGAGAGCGTTCGGGGTTGGGCGGGCCGCCGGATCAACGGTCCCGGCGGACGTACTGGGCCCGGCGCTGGTCCGGGCTGTGGCCGGTGACGACGACGGTCGCCTGGCGGACCAGCATCGGCGTCTCGGAGATTCCCGCCGGTACGGGCCGCCGGCCGTCCGCCGCGTCGACGGTCCGGAACTCCGGCGGGAACGGCGCGGCCTGCCTGATCAGGCCCTCGTAGAACTCGAGCCATTTGCCCTGGTCGAACGCGACGGCCGCGGTGACCCGGCCGCGACACCCGTAGACGGCGACGAAACGCCGGTCGGCCACCGAGCCCTGGGCGAAGACGACCTCGTCCGCGAAGGTGGGCACCCCCACCGACTTGATCTCGATACCGAACTGCGTCGACCAGAAGCTGGGGATCGCCAGGTGCGGCCAGCGCCGGGTCTGCGGGTTGATCATGTTGTGGGCCGCGATCTCGCCCTGGGCGACCGCGTTGCCCCAGTGCTCCAGCGCGAGGAACTGGTAGTCGTAGACCGGGTGCGGGCAGCGCGCCACGTCGCCGGCGACGAACACGTCGTCGGCGACCATGCCGTCGACGGTGAAGGCCCGGCAGCCGGTGTCACAGCCGACACCCCACGGCCCGGCGGCGAGCCCGGAGTCCTCCAGCCATTCGACGTTGCGCACGCTGCCGAGCGCGACGACGGCCACGTCGACGTCGAGCACGGTCCCGTCCGACAGGCGCGCGGCGCGAAGCCGCCCGGCGTCGTCTCCTTCGAGGTCGGTGACCGTCACGCCGCAGCGCAGGTCGACGCCGTTCTCGCGGTGCAGGTCGGCGGCGATGGCTCCGACGGCCTGGCCGAGCGCGCCGACCAGCGGCGCCTGGCCCCGCTCGGCGACAGTGACCGGCAGCCCGAGCCCACGGCACGAGGAGGCGACCTCGGAACCGGTGAAGCCCGCGCCGATCACGAGCACCCGGCGAGGCCTGGCCGCCAGCCGTTGCCGCAGGCCGGCGGCGTCGCTCCCACCCCGCAGCACGAACACGCCGTCCAGCGTGGCCTGCGCGGGCTTGGGCCAGGGCCGGCCCCGGGCGCCGGTGGCGATCAGCAGACGGTCGAACTCGACCTGCTCGCCGTCGGCGAGCAGTACCCGCTTGCGCGCGAGGTCCAGGCCAGTCGCGGCCACGCCGAGGCGCCACCGCGCCGCGAGGTCACCCGGCCGGGGGAGCGCGGTGTGCCCACCGGCGACCCAGCCGTCGACCACCTGCTTCGACAGCGGCGGCCGGTCGTAGGGCTCGCTCGCCTCGTCGCCGATCAGCGTCAGCGAGCCGGCGAAACCCTCCTGGCGCAGCGTCACCGCGGCCCGCAGACCGGCGAGCGAGGCGCCGACGATCACAATCCGGCCGGTGCGCGTCAGCGCGCTGTCGGCGTCGCCATTGAGCGGGGGACGGCCTGGGCCGGCCTCGGCGTGTGCCGACCAGGTCCCGGCGGGGACGTCCCGCATCCGCGCCGGTTCGACCCGCAGGGCCTGGACCGGGCAGGCAGCCGCGGCCCGCAGCACCTGCTCCCGCCGCGAGTCGTCGGGCTCCGGGTCATACCAGAGCGCCTCGTCACCCTGCATCCTGAACACGTCCGGAGCCAGGAACGCGCACTGCGCGTACCCCTGACAACGGGTGAGGTCCACAACCAGTCTCACGACGTCCCCCCGGACCGAGCGAGATCAGGGCCGGCGGCCGGCGCCGACGCCAGCGGGCTCCTCCCCTCGGGGCGAGCGGGAAAACCCAGGTCACGCGGTTCCACCCACGGCAGGGACGCCCCTGGGTGTCGCTCGGGTTTACGGGGCGTCGTGGGGGTTGCGCCGCGACATGGACATCGAGACCGCGCTCAAGGAAGCGATGACGCTCGACGGCGCACAGGGGGTGGCGCTGGTCGACTACGAGAGCGGCATGATGCTGGGCGCCGCCGGGGGTGGCCGCGCGCTGAACCTGGAGATCGCCGCCGCGGGAAACACCGAGGTCGTCCGGGCCAAGGCCAGGACGCTCGAGGCGCTGGGCGTCCGGGAGGGGATCGAGGACATCCTGATCACCCTGGACCGGCAGTACCACCTCATCCGTCTGCTCAGCCGTGGCGGGAGCCAGCTTTTCCTCTACCTCGCGCTGGACCGGTCCCGCGCCAACCTCGCGCTTGCCCGCCACCGCCTGCGCGCCATCGAACGTGAACTGAGCATGTGACGGCCGGCCATCGATGAACCAGTCGTCCGGCTCTCTGCGCGGGGAGCCCCGTTATGGAGGCGATGAATGCGCCGGATGAATACCGAATCCGTTTTCACGGAACTCATGACGCTGCGTGAGCAGGTGGCCGGCGTGACCAACAGCGCGGTGGCCTCGGTCGACGGGCTGTTGGTCACCCACGACGCGAGCGACGTCCGCCCGGAGGTCCTCGCGGCGATGGCCGCCGTGGCGCTCGGCCTGGGCAAGAGCACGGCGCCGAGGTCGGCATGGGCGAGCTGCGCGAGGTCATCACCCGCTGCGCGGGCGGGCACATCGTCGTGTACGCCGTCGGCCAGACCAACCTGCTCGTCGTCCTGGGCGACGAGGGTCTCGACATCAACAGGCTGCACCTGTACTCGCGGCCCGCCGTCACCCGACTGGGCGAACTACTGGCGGCCTGACCCACCCGGCGGCCTGACCCACCCGCCGGCCGCGGCGCCTGCTCAGAGCCGGACGACCCTCAGAGCCGGACGACGATGAGGCCGATGTCGTCGCGTGCCCCGCCCGCGACGCCGAGGCGGTCCAGCAACGCGTCGGCCAGGCATTCCGGGCTGAGAGCGCGGTTGTCCAGCAGCGCCTGGACCAGGCGGTCCAGCCCGGCCTCGATGTCCTCGCCGCGGCGTTCGATCAGGCCGTCGGTGTAGAGCACCAGCGTGTCGTCGGCATGGTAGGACGTGCCCGCCTGGGGCCGGGGGGCCTGCCGGGGCCGCGCGGCGAGCGGTGGATCGGTGCGGCGACGCCGGCCTGCGCCCGGACGAACGCCGTCACGTCCTCGACCCGGTGGATGATCCCCTGCCCCTGCCCGTCCGGGCCGAGGACGGGTGTGTTCACGGCGAACCACCAGCGCTCCTCGAACGCGCCAGGCTGGCCGGCGGCGGGGATGTCGTACTTCTGGACGACCATCATGTCCCGCTTCCGGGTGGCCAGGACACGCTGGAAGGAGAGACTGAGGTTCTTCACCCCGTCGGCCTGGCCGTCGGCGGGATTGGCTGGAAAGGCCTCGAAGAGATACGCGCCGACCAGATCGTTCCTGGTCCGGTTGGTCGCTTCCAGGTATGCCCGGTTGGCGTCCGCGATCACCAGATCTGGCCCCAGCACGAGGAGCGGGCTTGGCACGGCGATGAAAAGCGTGGCGTAGTCGATATCGGGCATCACCTCGCCTCCCCGCTGCCGCCTTTCTGGCTGGGCCTTTCGCCTCACCCTAGAATCCGGGCCGCTCGGACGCCCGCTGGAGCTTCCCCGCCCGGACCGGTCGGGCGGGGTCCGATGACCGGCCGAGGTTGACCGAGCCCGAACATTCCGCTCACACGCTTCTCGTCTTGAACGATCACGTTGGTCGTCGTCACCGACGCCTACGTCGAGGAGCCCCATGTCCCGCCATCGCAACCGCCCGTTGACCGCGACCTTCGTGAGCCTGGCGGCCGCCGCCACGGTCGCCGGTCTGACCGCCTGCCAGGCCGGCACCCTCGGGGCGCAGGCCGCGTCCTCCAACGTGGCGGCGACGACCCCGGCCGCGACCCAGCCCGCCACCGCTACCGGCGTTACCGGCGCTCCGGCGCCGGCCGCGGCCCAGCCCGCGCTCGCGGTCGCCCCGGTCGCCGCGACCAGCGCCGCCGACGCCGCGGCGCCGGCATCGTCCGGCGCCTGCGACGCCCGCCAGAACCACTGCTCCGTACCGCTGCCCGACCAGGTCATCGGCGCGCCGAGCGTCACCCCTGGCGGCGTCGACGGCGTGTGGGTGTGGCATGACGGCGCCGGCTGGCATCTGCGCGTCACCCACCCCTCGACGAGTCCGGAGGTGTTCACCGGGACCGTCCGCAGCGCGCAGACCATCACCGCGCACCCGTTCGCGCTGGAGAAGGGCGACAGCTTCCAGCTCTCGGCCGACCGGCACGTGCTGACCTTCAGCCTGACCAACCACGGCCGGATCGACGGCTTCGATCTCACCGACCAGTGCGCGATCTACACCCAGTTCGGGTTCCAGCACGCTGGCGCCGAACTGCCCGCGAGCGCGGTGCACCTGGGTGCGCACGCCGTCGCGGCGGCCACCGACCCGTTCATCATCCGGCGCAAGAGCTGAGGCGCGCGCCGCGTCCAGTCAGCTTCGTTCGGCCAGCGTGTCGGCGACGAGGGCGTTGGCGTGGCCGTGCCCAAGGCCGTACTCCGTCTTCAGCCAGCCGACCAGCTCCATGTGGCGGGTGAGACTGCTCGACCGGATGATCGTCTTCCATTCGGCGATCGGGCGGCCGTACTTCTTCTCGATCGACGGGAAGTAGGACGCCGGTCCGTGGACCTTCGTGACGGTGGGTTCGGTGGCCATGAGTCTGCTCCCGCGGTCGAAGGGGTGGGCCGCCGGATTCCCACCGGCACGCTCACCTCTTTCGACCGGCCCACCCGCGCCAACTCATCGGCCACCGGGCCGGAGAACCGCGTGCGCATCCACGGGCGGTCAGTGGTGGAAGGCAGATGTGGTCTCGGCGGGCGGCGGACCGGGGTGGCTCGCGTCGGTGAGCCGGTCGACGACGCGGCGTAGGTCGGCGACCAGCAGGTCGGCCAGGTCCGGACCGAACCCGTTGCGCACGACGACCCGCAGCACGGCGAGCTCCTCCAGCGCCGGCGGGAACCGGTAGGCGGGAACCTGCCAGCCTCGGGTCCGCAGCAGCTCCGACACGTCGAACACGCTGAACCCGGCCGTGTCGGCGTCGCGCAGCGTGAACGCGAACGCGGGAATGCCCCCGCCGGCGCCGTCGGAGACCAGCTCGAAGGGGCCCATCGCGGCGATCTGGTCGGACAGGCGGGTCGCGACGTCCCGGCAGCCCTGGATCACCTGCCGGTAGCCCTCGCGGCCATGGCGCAGCAGCGAGTAGTACTGCGCGACGACCTGCGCGCCGGGCCGGGAGAAGTTGAGCGCGAAGGTCGGCATCGTGCCGCCCAGGTAGTCGACGTGGAAGACGAGCTCCTCGGGCAGGTGCTCGCGGTCGCGCCACAGCACCCAGCCGACGCCCGGGTAGACCAGGCCGAACTTGTGGCCCGACGCGTTGATCGAGACCACCCGGTCGAGCCGGAAGTCCCAGAGCAGGTCGGGGTCGCAGAAGGGGGCGACGAAGCCGCCGGACGCCGCGTCGACATGAACCGGCACGTCGGGACCGCCGCCGGCCGCGAGCCGGTCGAGCGCCGAGACGATCTCGGCGACCGGCTCGTACGTCCCGTCGAACGTCGAGCCGAGGATCGCGACGACGCCGACGGTGTTCTCGTCGCAGTGCCGCACGGCCTCGTCGGCGGTGAGGTGGGTGCGCCCGGGCGCGAGCGGCACCAGGCGGGCCTCGACGTCCCAGTAGCGGGCGAACTTCTCCCAGCAGACCTGGACGTTCGCGCCCATCACCAGGTTCGGCCGGTCGGCCGGCTGGCCCGCGGCGCGGCGCGCGGCCCGCCACCGGCGGGTCATCGCCAGACCGGCGAGCATGCCCGCCTCGGACGAGCCGGTCGTCGAGCAGCCGACCGCGTCGGCCGCGTCCGCGGCGTGCCAGAGGTCGGCGAGCATGCTCACGCAGCGCGCCTCCAGCTCGGCGGTCTGCGGGTACTCGTCCTTGTCGATCATGTTCTTGGCGGCGCACTCGGCCATCAGCCGGTCCGCGTGTGGGTCCATCCAGGTCGTCACGAACGTGGCGAGGTTCAACCGGGCGTTGCCGTCGAGCATCAGCTCGTCGTGCACGAGCTGGTAGGCCGTCTCAGGGGCCGTCGGCCCGGCCGGGATGCGGTAGCGCGGCAGCTCGCCGCTGACCCCCTGGCCCGGGTGCGTCTGCCCCGCGGGCCAGCGGAACTGTGGGCGGACGGCCAGCCGCGCGTCCGCCTGGTCTCCCACCGCTTGCCTGTGCAGCGCCACGCGGCAAAGGCTATGCGGAGCCGACCAGCCTGGCGACAGGGCGTGGCCGAGCCCGGGACGTCGAGGGCTCCCTCCCAACCGTCGGGCGATGCTATGATTTGTCGGCTTTCGTGCTACGCGACCGCGCCGCACCGAGCCGCCCAGCAGTCCGCGTAACCCTCAGTAGTCGACGCAGTCATCAGAGTCGACGGTCGTTTCGCGGACCAGGCCCGCCTCCCGAGGTCCACCTCGAACGGGGCGCCGGCCGCTGCGCGGCGTGCCGGCGGTCGGGCGTGGCCGAGTCGACGCATCCGGGACCCGTCACCCCGCCGGCTGAGCGCCCGTTGCGCCTCGGTCGCGAGGTATGCCCGATGAGCGTCACGTCTGACCTCAGCACGTCCGCACCGATTTCCGTCCCTACTGTCGCCGTCCCTACGATTTCCGCCGCGCCGGACCGGCCCGTCGCGGCCGGGCACCGGCCTGAGGCTCGATCTCAGGCCGCGCCGGTGGCCGCCGAGCCGCCCCAGTCCGGCGCCGCCACCTACCGATGGCTGATCAACCAGCCTGGCACCCGGCCGATGATGGTCGCGGGGCTGCTGGCCCGGCTGCCGGTCGCCATGATCGGTGTGGGCGGCATGCTGCTGGTGGCGGCGAGCACCGGCTCGTACCGCCTCGCCGGCCTGACGACCGCCGCGATCGCGCTTGCCGGCGCCGCGGCCGGCCCGGTGATCGGCCGGCGTATCGACCGGCTCGGCCCCCGCGCGGTCCTTCCGCTGCTCGCCGCTGCCCACGTCGTCACCGGCGTCGGGTTCCTCGTGGCCGCGGTCGTGGCCGCGCCGGTGCCCGTGCTGCTCGGAGCCGCGGTCGCCACCGGGGCGACCCTTCCGCAGGTCGGCCCGGTCGCCCGGCAGCGCTGGGCCGCCAGGCTGCCGGTCGGGCCGCGGCTGGACGCCGCGTACGCGCTGGAGTCGGCGATCGACGAGATCACCTTCGTCACCGGCCCGGCCGCCGCCAGCGCGCTCGCCGGCCTCGCCCCGTCCGCCGGCACGGCGGCCGCGCTGGTGCTCGCCGCCGTCGGCACCGCCGCCTTCACAGCGCTGCCCGGCTCGGCTCACCCGGTGCCCGCCCAGCCTGTCGTCCCGGCCCAGCCTGTCGTGCCGGTCAGCGCGGCGGGCCGCCGGGAGCGGTCGATGGGGCGGATCCAGGGTCTGGTACCGCTGCTGGCCTCGGCCGTCGCGCTCGGGATGTTCTTCGGCGCCTCGGACGTCGCCCTGGTGGCCTACGGCCGCGCGCATGGGTGGGGAGCCGCGTCAGGACTGCTGCCGAGCACGCTGACGGCGTCCAACCTGTGCGCCGGAATCTGCTACGGGATGGTGCGCTGGCGCTCGAGCCTGCCGCGCCGGTTCGGGGTGGCGGGAGGTCTGTTCGCCCTGACCGCCTCGGTCGCGCCGCTGGCCGCCTCGGCCGGCGGCATCGACGCCGTGGTCGTCGCGGTCGTCATCGCCGGCCTGCCGCTGACCCCTCTGATCATCAGTTCGACCGCGATCGTCGGCGAGCTGGTCCCCGCGCACCGGCGGACCGAGGGCTTCGGTTGGGTGGTGATCGCGAACGGCGTCGGCGTCGCCGCCGGAGCCCCACTGGCCGGCGCGCTCGTCGACCACGCCGGTGCCGCCTCCGCCCTGATCGTCTTCCCGGTCTGCGGGTGCGCGACGGGGGCCACCGCCCTGCTGGCCGCCTACCGGCTGTCGGCCCGACGCCGCGGCGGCCCGGCCGGCCCTCGCTCGTCGCGCCGTGGCGGCCGTCGGGTCGGTCGTCGGCGATGATGCACGCGGGCCGGGCCGCAACCGGCTCACGACCGTCGGGGTAGGCCGGCGGCGCACGACCGACGAGGAGCGTGGTGCCGCATGTGTCGTCTGTTCGGAATGAGCAGCGCGCCGCTGCGCACCCGCGCCACGTTCTGGCTGCTGGACGCCCCGGACAGCCTCAGCGACCAGAGCCGCCAGGAGCCGGACGGCGCCGGGATCGGCTTCTTCGACGCCGACGGCGCTCCCGAGCTGTACAAGGCGCCGATCGCGGCCTATGAGGACCGGGGTTTCGCGCAGGAGGCCCGGAAGGTCGAATCGGCCACCTTCCTCGCTCACATCCGATTCGCCTCGACCGGTGCCGTGGAACAGCGCAATACCCATCCCTTCGAGCAGGAGGGGCGGATGTTCGCGCACAACGGGGTAGTCGAGGGCCTGGACCAGCTTGACGCCGAACTCGGCCCGGACCGCTCCCTGGTGAAGGGCGACACGGACTCCGAGCGGTTCTTCGCTCTGATCACCCGGGAGATCAGGAGTTCCGGGGACGTGGCCACCGGCATCGAACGAGCGGCCCGCTGGGTCGCCGCGAACCTGCCGCTCTACTCCCTCAACCTGATCGTCACGACCCAGCGTGAGCTCTGGGCGTTGCGCTATCCCGACACCCACCAGCTGTACACGCTCGAACGCCAGGCCGGTGGCCACCACGGCGACCGCCACCTCGACCACAGCGGCACGAACGGCCGGATGCGAGTCCATTCCCCCGACCTGGCCGCCGCACCCGCGCTCGTCATCGCCAGCGAAGAGATGGACGACAGCCCGATGTGGCGCCCGATGGAGCCCGGCGAACTGCTCCACGCCGGACCCGATCTGCGGATCACCCGCCGGATCGCGGTGCCCGACAAGCCGGCGCATCAACTCAGCCTCGCGGAACTGCGGCCCGACGCCGCCGCGTCCCAGAAGCCGAAGTAAGGCCGGCCCGGCGCTCCCGACGCAAGGGTGGGTCAGGCGCGAACGCGTAGCGCGTCCATGAGGAGGTCCAGTAGGCGGCCGGCCTGTTCGCGGTCGCCGCGGTCGGCGGAGGCGAGCGACAGCGCGCTGAGGCTGACCAGGATGTCGTCGGAGGCCACGTCCGCGCGCAGCGTCCCGGCCGCCGCTCCGGCCCGCAGCAGCGTCCCGACGGCGGTGGTCAGCCGGTCGCGGCTGTGCGCGAACGGGTCGCCACCGGAGGCGATGAGCGCACGCAGTGCGTCGCCCATGCCGCGCTTGGCGGCGAGGTAGTCGACGAACCGGTCCATCCAGCCGCGCAGGGCGCGATCGGGCGGCAGGTCGCGCAGGAGGTCGTCGACGGCGTCGGCCAGCCGGTCGAGCTCGTTGCGGTAGGCCGCGTCGACCAGCGCCTCCCGGCTGGGGAAGTGGCGGTAGAGCGTGCCGATCCCCACACCGGCCTCTTTCGCGATCGCCTCCAGCGGCACGTCGGGACCGGCCTGGGACAGCACCCGGACGGCGACCTCCAGCAGCCGGTCCCGATTGCGCTGGGCGTCGGCGCGCAGGGCCCGCGTGGCCGCCATCACATCACCTCCGGAATGAAGCGGAGGAACCTCCGGTTAGTGTGGTCAACGGACCGGAGGAACCTCCGGTTAAGCGTACCGACGGGAGCACGCCATGACCGACCGGATCACCACTTCGTTCTCAGCCCAGTCGACCGCCGCCGAGGTGATCGAGGGCATCGACCTCACGGGCCGGCGCATCGTCGTCACGGGCGGTGCCTCGGGGATCGGTGTCGAGACGGCGCGGGCCCTCGCCGGCGCCGGTGCCGAGGTGACGCTGGCCGTCCGCGACGTCGGGGCTGGCGACCGGGTCGCCGCCGACCTCGCGGCCGCCACCGGCAGCAAGCAGATCCTGGTCGCCCGGCTCGACCTGGCCGACCAGGCTTCGGTCGCCGCCTTCGTCGCCGGCTGGGACGGCCCGCTGGACATCCTCGTCAACAACGCCGGGGTCATGGCGTCCCCGCTGGCGCGTACGCCCGAGGGCTGGGAGATGCAGTTCGCGACCAACCACCTGGGCCACTTCGCCCTCGCGGTCGGGCTGCACGACGCGCTGGCCGCGGCCGGCCGCGCCCGGGTCGTGTCGGTCAGCTCCAGCGCGCACCACCGGTCCCCGGTGGTCTTCGACGACATCCACTTCGAGCGCCGCCCGTACGACCCGTTCTCGGCCTACGGGCAGTCGAAGACGGCCAACGTGCTGTTCGCCGTCGAGGCCAGCAAGCGGTGGGCCACGGACGGGATCACCGTCAACGCGCTCATGCCGGGCGGGATTCGCACGAACCTGCAGCGGTACGTGCCCGACGAGGTGCTGGAGCAGATGCGGACCGCGGCCGGCGGTAGCGGCCTGAAGTGGAAGACCCCCGAGCAGGGCGCCGCCACCTCCGTCCTGGTCGCGACCGCGCCGCTGCTCGACGGCGTCGGCGGGCGCTACTTCGAGGACTGCAACGAGGCCGAGGTCGGCGTGCTCACCGCCCGCAACGGCGTCGCCCCGTTCGCGCTCGACCCCGAGGCCGCCTCCCACCTGTGGGAGGTCTCGGTCCAGACCCTGGCCGGCTGAGCCCCCGCCGGACGGGCGGCGCCACTCAGATTCGACTGTGACCCAGGTCACAGTCAGTGCGGTGATCCGTCGGCGCCCGCCACGCGAATGGCTCGCGACCCGCACGCACGTTTCGGGGGCGGGGAGCTGAGCGGAGGCTTTCGCGTGACGAACACCGAGATCATCAAGGGCGGCTACGAGGCGTTTTCCAGGGGCGACGTCGTGGACCTGTTCGCCAGGTTCGCGCCGGACATCGAGTGGACGTCTCCGGCCGGGTCGCCGCGTGACCTGGCCGGCGTCTACAAGGGCCACGGCGAGTTGCAGTCCTTCTTCGGCAAGGTGCTCGCCGCCTATGGCGAGAACATGGCGGTGCGACCCCTGGAGTTCGTCGAGGCAGGAGACCGCGTCATCGCGTTCGGCCTGCTGGAGGCCCAGTCGGATTCCGGCCACGTCGTCACGTCGGGCTTCGTCCACGACTGGGTGCTCGCCGACGGCAAGGCGACGCGGATGACCGAGTACTTCGACACCGCGCACTGGGCCGCGCTGCTCGCCGGCTGAAGTCCTCTTCGGTCGGGGCCGGGCTGTGAGCCGGCACGACGCGGCCCCGACCCGAGAAGTTCACCCTGTCGGGAATAGCGTCCACGTTAGAATCACCTCCCTCCAGGGGGGTGGACGTGTGGTGACGGGGGACCGCCCGCGGCCGACGACCGAGATGGCGTCGGCGGACGCGGAACTGCACAGGCGGCTGGTCGCCGGTGACGAGAGCGCGTTGTGCGAGGCCTACAGGCTGTTTGGAAACCTTGTTCAGACGCTTGCCCAGCGGGTTACCCGCGATCGGGACGCGGCCGGCGACATCGTCCAGGACGTGTTCGGGTATCTCTGGGAGCGGCCGCTGCGCTATGACCCGAACCGGGCCGCTTTGCGAAGCTGGCTGGCAATGCTGGCGCACCGCCGGGCCGTCGACTGGGTGCGTGCGGAGGAACGCCAGCGGGCCGCGGCCGGCCGGTTCGGGCCGCCGCCGGAGGCGGTGCCGAGTGCCGCAGAAACAGTGGAGGTGGCAGACACCTTCTGCCGGGTACGGCATACCGTCGCCGGTCTTCCCGAGTCCTTGCGGATCGCGGTCGAGTTGGCGTTCTACCGGGAGATGACCTACCGTGAAGTAGCGGCCGAGCTCGGAATCCCGGAGGGTACGGCGAAATCACGAATGCGCAGCGCACTGGCGCGCATCGCCCGGGCTCTCGCCGAGGAAGGTATCGGCGGATGACGAATTCTGATGGGCACGCGGCCGGCGCGCCTGCCTCCGACCCGCATCCGGGCAACCTGACCAGGCTGGCGTCGCACCTGTGCGACGCGGCGGACGTCGGACCGCTGGCCGACCATCTCGACGAATGCCCGGCCTGCGCGCGGGCCGAGGCCGAGCGCCGGGAAATCGAGCAGCTGCTGCGCGCGCCGGACGACGGCACCGGGCCCGGGCCCGCGCTGTCGCGGGTGCTCGCGGCCGCCCGCGCGCGGCGGCGCCCGGCACCCGAGCTGCCCGCGTTCGCCGCCGCGTTCGGGGCCACGGCCGGGATGCTCGACGTGGTGCTCGCCGAGGTGAGCGACGACGTCCTGCTGCGGCCCAGCCCGGTCCTCACCTGGCGGTTGGGCGATCTGGTCACCCACCTGGCCGCGGGCAACGCCCTGGTGGCCGACGCGGTCGCGATCGCGGTCGATCCACCCGTGGCCGCGGACGTCGACCTGGTGGCCCACACCGAACGCCTGCTGCGGTGGGTGGACGGCTGGCCGCGGGCACGCGTCGCGCGGCTGTGGCGCGACGGCATCGCGGCCATGGCGGAGCGGATCCGCGCCGAGCCGGCGCTCGCGCGGGAGTGGGTCGAGGTCGACGGCCTGCGCCTGCCGGTGGGCTCCCACCTGGTCGCGCGTGCCTTCGAGACCTGGATACACGCCCGCGACCTCGGTGTCGCGGCCGGCCTGACGGTGCCGTCGCCGCCCGCTGACAGCCTCGCCGCGATGGCCGACCTCGCCGCGGGACTGCTCGGCGCCCTGCCACCCCGCGCCGCCACGGCGCCGGCCGGTGCCGTGCGCCTCACGCTGACCGGGCCTGGTGGCGGCGCCTGGCTGGTCCACCTCGGTGGTCCGCCCCCTGCCGGGCTCGGCGCGATCGAGCCCGCGGCGGGGCTGGTCCTCGACACGGTCGAGTTCTGCCTGGTGGCCGCGAACCGGCGGGCGCCCGAGGCGGCGCGCGCCGCGATCAGCGGCGACGCGGCCCTCGCGGCGGAACTGCTCACGTCGGCCGCGCGCCTCGCCCGTCCCTAGCACCATCCGCCGCGAACCGGGACGGGGTGGGTTGGTGGGCAGGCCGGCGGATCGGCTCCGAGCAGGCAGCCGTCGCGAAGCAAGCGCCCGGGAGCGGCCAAATGAACCGGGGGTGGCCTGTAACGTCTACGGCATGGCCGATCGCCTCCCGCAGCTGGAGCTCGGCAACCAGCTGTGCTTCGCGCTCTACAGCGCGAGCCGTTACGCGATCCGGGCCTACGGGCCGGTTCTCGCGGAGCTTGGCCTGACCTACCCGCAGTACCTCACGATGCTGGTGCTCTGGGAGGCGCAGGAACCGCGGACGGTCGGCGACATCGGCGCGAGCCTGCACCTCGACAGCGGCACTCTGACTCCGCTGCTCAAGCGCCTGGAAGATCTCGGCCTGGCCGACCGGACCCGGGACCCGGCGGACGAGCGCCGGGTCCTCGTCTCGCTGACCGAACAGGGAACGGCCCTGCGGGCGAAGGCCGCCGACGTCCCACAGCGGGTCTTCCAGCGTTACGGCATCGACATCCCGACCGCCCTGCGGCTCATCGGCGAGCTGACGACGATCGTCGACTCGCTGCGCACCGCCTAGCCGGGCGCACCGCCCAGCTAGGCGCGCCGCCTGGCTGGGCGCGCGGTCCGGCTCGGTCGGCGGTCAGGCCGGATCGGGGGCGGCCGGCGCGGTCCTCGGCGCGGCGCCGTCGAGGAGCTCGGTGAAGCCGCCGGGGGCGTAGGGGCCGATCACGACCTGTTCGAGGACGCCGAGGCCGGTCCGGTCACCCCAGGTCGCGCGCATGACCTGCTGCACGTGAATGGTGTCGAACGCGAGGACGTCGAGGTCGGCGGCCTTGTGGGCCTCGCCGCCGACGGCCAGCTCACCGTGCCACTTCCCGTGGCCCCAGGTCGGGTGGAGATAGCCGACGCCCTTCATCCGGAAGGTCCGGATGGGCTCCAGCTCGACGGTCTCGCCGGCCCCGAGCCGGATCGTGGCACCCTCGGAACGACGCAGCCCCGGGGCCCAGCGGATCTCGTGACTGACCCCGTCCAGCCGGCGAATCCCCGTTTCGGCGCCGAAGATCGGTGCCTCGTCGCCCAGCACGGGCAGGACGGCCGCGGTCTCCGACCACGGGACGCCGCGGGCGTCCTCGAAGCGCAGGTAGTGCAGGCACTGGTCGGGAAAGTTCAGCGGAGCCCAGAAGAAACACAGCTGCGCCGGCACGTTGCGGGGCGCGGCCGGAGCGGGGTCGCCGACGCCGCGGATACCCCAGGAACGGTCCTTGGTGCCGTAGGTGGGCGTGCCGAGCGGAATGTCCGTGCCACCGGACGAGAGGGTGCCCGACCAGGTGACCAGCTGGGTGGCCCGGGTGACGTCCATGACCATCACGGTGCCGGCGTGCCGGGTCTGGCGGGGTTCCTCGTACGCGGACGTCCTGGCGGTCGCGGTCAGGTCCGCGACGAGCCCGTGCTCCGGGGCGGTGACGACGATCCGGGCGACCCGCATCGGTTCGACGATCTCGATGGAGATCGGGCCGATTCTGGTCTGGGTGCGGTCCAGCGGGATCCGGCCGGAGGCGAACACCGACCGCTGGACGCCGTCGTGGACGACGCTGAACGCGGCGTCGATGATGCCGCGGTTCGGGTAGAGGCCGAGCGCGACGGCGAAGTACATGTTCTCGTCGTAGCCGTTGAACCAGAACCGGTCGTACTGGTCCGGGTGGCCGTCGCCGGCGTGCGCGAGCGGAAGCGCGGTCTGGTGCACCGGGTAGTCGTCAAAGGGAATGAGCACCAGCGGATTCCTCTCAGCGGGTGGACCCGACGACAGGCGAGGCGGCGAGGCCTCAGCCGGCGGGCGCTCCGAACGTCGGCTCCCGGCCGTTGGGGGAGGTGAAGAGTGGTTCGTCGGTGATGTCGAAGTGGGCGTCGCGGAGTTGGAAGGCTTTCTTGGTGCCGTGTTGGGCGCGGGTCTTGACGAAGTTGAATTCGTCGTCTTCGAAGCGGAGGTTGGTGCCGTAGGCGTGGATGAGGTAGCTGGTGGTTTCTTCGCCTTGGTAGGCCTGGAGTTGTTCGACGAGGCGGAAGGCTTCTTTGGCGATGGTGATGCCGTCGGCGGGCATTTTCGCGGCTTTGCGGGCCCAGTGTTCGGCTCGGGCGGTCACCGCGTCGTCGTCGACGACCTCGGTGAAGATACCGAGGTGGGCGAGGTCGGCGGCGGGGATGATGTCGCCGGTGAGCAGGAGGCGCCGGGCGGTGACGGGGCCGAGGCGGTGGAAGAACATGTGCAGGGAGCCGAGGGCGGGGCCGAGGAAGCGGGTGGCCGGCATGCCGATGCGGGTGGTGGCGCCGATGACGCTGATGTCGGCCATGAGGGCCAGTTCGAAGCCGCCGCCGAGCGCATAGCCGTTGACCTCGGCGACCGTGACCTTGGGGTAGCCGAGGAACTGGTGGTAGAAGTCGAAGCTTCGGCGGTCGACGGTGAGGCGGCGGCGTTGGCTGGGCCGTCGGCTGCGCGCGGCGTTGTCGTCGGGATTGGTGCCGGCGCCGTACCAGGCGTAGGCGTTGCCCATGTCGGCGCCGGTGGAGAAGACGTCGTCGCTGCCGCGCAGGATGACGACCTTGATGGTGTCGTCGTCGGCGAGATCGTCGAGGTGGGCGGCGAGCTGGGCGCGCATCGCGGGGTCGTAGGCGTTGCGGCGGGCGGGGTTGTCGAGGGTGAGCCGGGCGATGCCGCGGGACTCGTCACGCTCCAGCAGCACGCGGCCGTCCCGCGTCTGTCCTTCACCCATCGCAGGTTCTCCTCGTCGCCGCCGCCACCCGGAAGGATGCCCTGCCGGTACCCCATCGTATATATCTAGACATTAGTGGGGTCGCTGGCTAGCATCGCCGCAGTACGAGGCGCTCAGGGGTGACGGGCGGTGGCGTGCCGGCCTTGACCGGCCGCCGGCGCGGCGTCGCGGCCAGCATCTGCTCCGCGCGCGGCGCGCGGACCTCTGACCGCTTGCGCGACGTTGTCCCCATCGGCGTCAATCGAGACAACGCCGTGCTCGACAGTCCTGGAGGCCGGTCGTGACGAAGACGTTCATCGACTACGAGGTCAGCGACGCCGTCGCGACCATCACTTTGGACCGGCCGGAGGCAGCCAACGCCCAGACGTTGGAGCTGCTCGACGAGCTGGACGCCGCGTGGCGGCGGGCCGCCGACGACCCCGAGGTCCGGGTCATCATCCTGCAGGCCAACGGCAGGCACTTCTCCGCCGGTCACGACATCAAGGGTGTCGGCGGCGAGTCGAACGGTGCCCGGCCGAAGGTGACGCTGGAGGGGATCTACGAGGTCGAGTCTCGTCGGTTCCTGGAGTACAGCCTGCGGTGGCGCAACGTGCCGAAGCCGTCGATCGCCGCCGTCCAGGGCGTGTGCATCTCCGGCGGCCTGCTGCTCGCCTGGCCCTGTGACCTGATCATCGCCGCGGACAACGCCACGTTCTCCGACCCGGTCGTGAACATGGGTATCGGCGGCGTCGAGTACCACGGGCACACCTGGGAGATGGGCCCGCGCAAGGCCAAGGAGCTGCTGTTCACCGGCCGCAAGATGGACGCCTATGAGGCGGAGCGCGTCGGCATGGTCAACAGGGTCGTCCCGCTGGCTGACCTGCGCGAGGCGACCAGGGCGCTCGCGGCCGAGATCGCGACCAAGCATCCGTTCGCGCTGCGCCAGGCCAAGCGGGCCGTCAACCAGACGCTCGACGTGCAGGGCTTCTACGCGGCGGTCCAGTCGGTCTTCGACATCCACCAGACCGGCCACGGCCACGCGCTGTCGGAGAGCGGCATGCCGATCCTCATGCTGCTCGACGGCATGAAGGAGCAGCTCGCGAAGCCCTCCGCCAACGGTCGCTGACCGGAGCCCCCATGGGAGAGACAGTGGCGACGCAGCTCGAGCATCCGAAGTGGTTCGCCGCCGTGGCGCCGGACCGGCCCGCGGTGATCGCCGGTGACGTCACGATCACCTACGCGGAGCTGGAGGCTCGGTCGAACCGGCTCGCGCACGCGCTGCGCGCGGCCGGATTAGGCATCGGCGCCAACGTCGCGGTGCTGATGGAGAACCGGGCCGAGTACTTCGAGGTCACCTGGGCGGGGCTGCGGGCCGGCCTGCTGGTCACGCCGATCAACTGGCACCTGTCCGGCGCCGAGGCCCGTTACATCGTCGAGGACTGCGGCGCCGACGCGCTGATCGCCTCCGCGTCCTGCGCCGACGTGGTGGCCGAGCTGGCCGGCGCCGGCCCGAAGATCCGGCTGTCCGTCGGCGGGCCGATCGAGGGGTTCGAGCTGTACGAACAGGTCGCCGCCGGCTTCCCGTCGACACCGATCGACGACGAGGCGGACGGCGCCTGGATGTTCTACTCGTCGGGCACCACCGGCCGCCCCAAGGGCATCAAGCCGCCCGAGGTCGGCGGCCCGCTGGGCGCGCCGATGGGGTTCACGGCGATGGTCCGGTTCCTGTTCGGCGGCGACGAGAACACCCGCTACCTGAGCCCCGCTCCGCTCTACCACGCGGCCCCGTCGGGCTGGACCAACGCGATGCACCGGATCGGCGGCACGGTCGTGCTGACCGAGCGGTTCGAGCCCGTCGACTTCCTCGAGACGATCGAGCGCCACCGGGTCACGATGGCGCAGGTCGTCCCGACCCACCTCGTCCGGCTGCTGAAGCTCCCCGAGCAGGAGCGGGCCCGCCACGACCTGTCCAGCCTGAAGACGCTCGTCCACGCCGCCGCGCCGTGCCCGGTCGACGTCAAACGGGCGGCGCTGGAGTGGCTCGGCCCGATCGTCTACGAGTACTACGCCGGCAGCGAGGGCGTCGGATTCTGCTTCATCGGGCCCGAGGAGTGGCTGGCCCACCCGGGCTCCGTGGGCCGTTCGATGCAGGGCAAGGTCCACATCGTCGACGAGGCGGGCGAGGAGCTGCCGGCCGGCGCCGACGGCCGGGTCTTCTTCGAGGCCGCGCGCCGCTTTGAATACCACGGCGACGCGGAGAAGACTGCCTCGGTGTTCGACGACCGTGGCTGGGCCACCTACGGCGAGATCGGCCATGTCGACGCCGACGGCTACCTCTACCTGACCGACCGCGCCACCAACATGATCGTCTCGGGTGGCGTCAACATCTACCCGCGCGAGCTGGAGGACGTCCTGGTCCGCCATCCGCGGGTCGCGGACGTCGTGGTCATCGGCGTCCCCGACGCGGAGATGGGCGAGTCGGTGCGGGCGGTCGTCCAGCCCGCGAGCCCCCCGGCCGACCCTGCCGCGCTGGAGGCCGAGCTCATCGCCTACGCCCGCGAGCACCTCGCCCGGTTCAAGGCACCGCGCTCGGTCCGGTTCCTGGACGAGTTCCCGCGTCTGCCCACCGGCAAGGTCGCCCGCCGCCTGCTGCCGTCCGACGTGCTGGCGTGACCAGGTCCGGTCCTGGGGCGGCGAGCGGCACGGGCGCCAATACATCTAGATATTTGAGGGCTGCCTCGCTACCATCGCCGTGGTGAACGACATGGATTCCGCCACGGGCGCCGACGTCGTCGTCGAACGCGACGGCGGTGTGCTGCGGATCGGCCTCAACCGCCCGGAGCGCCGCAACGCCCTCGGCCCCGCCACGGTCCGCCTGCTGATCGCCACGCTCGAGGACGCGGCGGTCGACGACGGCCTGCGGGTCGTCGTGCTGTCCAGCCTCGGGCCGGACTTCTGCTCCGGCGCCGACTGGGTCGCGTCGAACAGCAAGGACGGCGAGCGGCCGCGGACCGGCAGCGTGCAACGGCGCACGGCCCTGCAGGCCCACCGGCTCGTCCAGCTGATCACCGAGCTCCAGCTGCCCGTCGTCTGCGCGGTGCGCGGGCACGCGGCCGGGCTCGGGTTCCAGCTGGCGCTGGCGGCGGACTTCACCGTCGCCGCCGAGACCAGCCGCTTCTGGGAGCCGTTCCTGGCCAGGGGCTTCAGCCCGGACAGCGGGGCCACCTGGCTGCTGCCCCGCCTGGTCGGCATCGCGCGGGCGAAGGAGCTGCTCATCCTGGGGCGCAGGCTGTCCGGCCGGGAGGCCGCCGACTGGGGGCTGATCTACCGGGCGGTGCCCGACGCCGACCTCGACGACGCGACCGCCGCCCTGGTCACCGAGCTCGGCCAGGCCGCGACCGTGGCGGTCGGGCTGACCAAGCGGTCGGTCAACCGGGGCCTGGAGCTGGGGCTCGCCGAGACGATGGAGCAGGAGGCCTACGCGTTGGAGCTGTCGTCCCGCACCGGCGACTTCCGGGAGGGGCTCGCGGCCTTCCGGGAGCGGCGCGAGCCCAAGTTCGGCGGTCGCTGACCATGGTCGTGACGACGATCGAGGCCGAGGACGGCCTGCCGCTGACGGTCGCGGCCCTGCTGCGTGAGCGGGCCGCGCAGTACGGCCCGCGCGTGCTGCTCGTGTCCGACGACGACGTGCTCACCTATGCCGAGGCCGACCGGCGCTCGCGGGAGCTGGCCCGAGGCCTGCTGGCGCTCGGCGTCGACCGGGGGACCCACGTCGGGCTGCTGTTCCCGAACGGGAGCGACTTCGTCGTCGGCTGGCTGGCCGCCGCGCGGGTCGGCGCGGTGACGGTCCCGCTGAGCACGTTCTCGACCAGCGCGGAGCTGCGCGGACTGTTGTACAACGCGGACGTCGGGGTGCTGCTCGCGGCGCGCGGTTTCCGCGGCCACGACTACGTGGCCGCGCTCGGGTCGGCCGTCGGAGACCTTGACCTCCAGGGCGAGCAGCCGCTGCTGGCCGCGTCGATGCCGGTACTGCGGCACGTGTTCTTCGCCGACGGGGCGGACGGCGGCGCCGACGACGGGCGGGTCGGCCCGGCCCGGACCCTTGCCGCGCTCGCGCGCCACGGCGTCACGGTGGACGACGACCTGGCGCCGGCGGTCGAGGAGTCGCTGGCGCCGAGCGACCGGATGGTCATCGTCCACACGTCCGGGTCGACGAGCGCGCCGAAGGGCGTGGTCCACACCCAGGGCGCGCTGATCCGGCATCTGGCGAACCTGAACGAGATCCGCCGCTACACGCCCGAGGAGGCGCTCTTCTCGAACTCGCCGTTCTTCTGGGTCGGCGGGTTCGCCTACGCGCTGCTCGGCACGCTGGTCGCCGGCGCCCGGCTGGTGTGCTCGAACGCGTCGAATCCGGCGGGGGTGCTCGACGTGCTCGAACGGGAGCGCCCGACGATGGTCAACGGCTACGCCCAGTCGGTGGCGGGCCTGCCGAACGACCCGACGTTCGCCCGCCGGGACCTGTCCTCGATCCGGCGCGGCAACCTGTACTCGATCATGCCGCCCGACGTCCGGCCCGAAGACCCGCTGCGGCGCCACCAGATGCTCGGGATGACCGAGGCCGGCAGCGTCTGCCTGGTCAGCGCGGACGAGGGCGACCAGCCGGAGCGGCGCTGCGGCTCGTTCGGCCCGCCCGCGCCGGGCCTGGAAGCCCGGCTCGTCGACGCGGACGGTTCGGCCTGCGGTGTCGGCGCGGTGGGGGAGCTGTGGCTGCGCGGGCCGTTCCTGATGGAGGGCTACTACGGCAGGGAACGCCACGAGGTGTTCGACGCCGACGGGTGGTTCCGCACTGGAGACCTGTTCGCCTTCGACGACGAGGGCTTCTACTACTTCCATGGCCGGCGCGGCGACCTGATCAAGACCGGCGGCGCGAACGTGTCGCCGAGCGAGGTCGAGGCGGTGATCCGCGACGTCGCGGGGCTCACGGCGCACGTCGTCGGCCTGGAGGACCCGGCGCGCGGGCAGATCGTCGCGGCGGCGGTCCGGGTGCCGTCCGGCCGCGGCGTCGACGCCGACGAGCTGCGCGGCCAGCTCGCCGAGCGGCTGTCCTCCTACAAGGTGCCGCGCAGGTTCGTCCTGCTCGCCGACGACGAGGTGCCGACGATGTCCAGCGGCAAGATCGACATGCCCGCCCTCAAGGAGCTGCTGCGTGCCGCCCGCTGAGCTCGCGGCGCCCACGATCCCGGGGCCGCTCACGATCCCTGGGCTGCTCGTGGTCCGGCGGCGCGAGGACGCCGACCTGCGGGCGCTGGTCGGCGACGACGACGCCGTCACCTACCGGGAGCTCGACGACGCGAGCCGGGCGCTCGCGGCCCGGCTGGTGGCCGCCGGTGTCGGCAAGGGCAGCCGGGTCGGCCTGGTGATGCCGAACGGCGTGGGCTGGGCAGTGCACGCGCTCGCCGTGACCAGGCTCGGCGCGGTGCTCGTCCCGCTGTCGACGCTGCTGCGCCCGCCGGAGCTGGTCGCCCAGCTACGGGCCGCGGCCGTCACCCAGCTGGTCGTGGTGCCGGCCTTCCGCGGCCGCGACTACCGTGCCGAGCTGGACGCCGAGGTGCCGGGCCTGACCGAATGCCTGCGCGCGGGCGGCCGGCAGCCGGCGGTGCCGTCGCTGCGCGCGGTCTGGACCCCGGACGAGCTGCCTACGGCAGCGGCGCCGGTCGAGCTGGTCGACGCGCTCGAACGGGTGGTCCGGCCCGCCGACGACCTCGTCGTCCTGTTCACCTCGGGCAGCTCGGGCGGCCCGAAGGGCGTGCTGCACACCCACGGCAACGCGTTGCGTGCCGTCGCCAGCAGCCTGGATGCCCGGCGCGTCGGCCCTGGTGAGCGGCTCTACATCCCGATGCCGTTCTTCTGGACCGGTGGGTTCGGGTCCGGGCTGCTCTCGGTGCTCGTCGCCGGCGCCACGCTGCTCACCGAGGCGGAGCCGGAGCCCGGGCGCACGCTGCGCTTCCTCGAACGGGAGCGGGTCACGCTGTTCCGCGGCTGGCCCGACCAGGCGGCCCGGCTCGCGGCGCACCCCGACTTCCCGACCGTCGACCTGTCCTCGCTGCGGCCGGGCAGCCTCGGCGCGATCCTGCCCGCGGCGGCGCGGCCCGCCGCGGGGGCGCGGGCGAACCTGTTCGGGATGACCGAGTCGTTCGGCCCGTACTGCGGCTCCCGGCTCGACACCGACCTGCCCGCCGGCAAGCACGGCAGCTGCGGCCAGCCCTTCGCGGGCGTCGAGGTCCGCGTCGTCGACCCGGCCACCGGCCAGCCGCTGCCACCCGGCGCCGAGGGGGAGATCCGGCTGCGCGGGCCGCACCTCATGCGCGGCATCTGCGGGCGCCACCGGGCGAACGTGTTCGACCGCGACGGCTTCTACCCGACCGCCGACGCGGGTGTGCTCGATGCCGAGGGCTACCTCTGGTACCGGGGTCGGCTGGACGACATGTTCAAGGTCAGCGGCGCGACCGTGTACCCGCTGGAGGTCGAGTCGGCGCTGCGCGGCCTGGCCGGGGTGCGCGAGGCATTCGTCACCGACGTCGCGGACGAGACAGGCGACCGTCAGGTCGCCGCGCTGGTCGTCGTGACGCCCGACGCCACAGCCGGACCAGGCGCCACGGACCGATCCGACGCCACGGCCGGACCTGACGCCACGGACCGAGCCGACGGTCTGGCCGGACCCGACGGCCTGGCCGAGCTGGCCAGGTCCCGGCTGAGCAGCTTCAAGGTCCCGACCCGCTGGCTCGTGGTGACCGACCCGGCCGGCGTGCCGCGGCTGGCCAGCGGCAAGGTCGACGTCGGCGCGCTGCGCCGGCTCCTGCGGGACCAGGGGGTCGTCAGATCCCGGAAGGTGAGGCCGACATGAAGGCCATCGACTGCCTGGTCAACGTCCACCTGGGCGACGACAAGCAGCCGGAGTGGATGGTGCGCGTCAAGGAGGACTACTTCAAGGGCGGCGCCTCCTTCTTCCACAGCCCCGAGCTGCCCGAGCTGATCGACGCGATGGACGCCGCCGGTGTCGAGCGGGCGATCCTGGTCTCGCGGGCCAACAAGGGGCCGGACCGGGCCGCCCGCTACGCCGAGCAGCGCCCCGACCGGTTCGCCCTCGCCGTCGGCACCTTCAACCTGCTGCGCCCGATGAGGGCCCTGCGCACGCTGGAGTCGTACGTCCGGGACTACCCGGTCGCCACCGCCACCGTCGGGCCGAGCTTCTGGGGCGACGGGATGTACCCGCCCACCGACGCCGTCTACTACCCGCTCTACACGAAGTGCTGCGAGCTCGATCTCCCGCTGTGCATGAACACCGGCCTCCCCGGTCCGCCGATCCCCGGTGAGGTCCAGAACCCGATCTACCTCGACCGGGTCTGCTACCGGTTCCCCGAGCTGAAGCTGTGCATGATCCACGGGGCCGACCCCTGGTGGGACACCGCGATCCGGCTGATGCTCAAGTACAGGAACCTGCGGCTGATGACGTCGGCCTGGTCGCCCAAGCGGCTGCCCGCCTCGCTGCTGCACTACATGTCGACCCGGGGCCGGGACAAAATCATCTTCGCCTCCGACCACCCGGTGCTCTCGTTCGAGCGCTGCCTCGCCGAGTCGGCCAACCTCGGCCTCACCGACGAGGTCCGCCAGGCCTGGCTCCACGACAACGCCATGTCCTTCTTCTTCGCCGACCGGGCCAAGTCCGAGTGACCCGCCGCGGCCGAAATATCTAGATATAACCTACGAGGCGACGGCTCGCCGGGCTGGGCGCGCGTGACGAGAAGGGCGATGGAGATGGCCGAGAAGCCGTTTGCCTTTACCGAGGAGCAGCGGGAGCTGCGCCGGACCGTACGCGCGTTCCTGGAGCACGCCGCCCCGGAGCCCGAGGTGCGCCGCCTGATGGAGACCCGGGCGGGCTACGACCCCGCGGTCTGGGCGCAGCTGGCCGGCGAGCTGGACCTGGTGGGTCTCGCGATCCCGGAGGAGTTCGGCGGCGCCGGCGCTTCCTTCGTGGAGGTCGCGATCGTCGCCGAGGAGATGGGGCGGCGCCTGCTGTGCGCGCCGTACCTGTCGACGGCGGTGCTGGCCGTCGGGACGCTGCTGCGCTCCGGGGATGCCGGGGCGCAGAAGGCCTGGCTGCCCGGAATCGCGGCCGGCGAGACCATCGCGACGCTCGCCTTCGCCGAGGAGAACGGCCGTTGGGACGCCAGCGGCATCACCGCCGTCGCGGCGCGGTCGGGTGACGGCTGGACGCTGACCGGCACGAAGTCCTACGTGCTGGACGGCCATACGGCGGATCTGCTGCTGGTCGCCGCGCGTACGGCGGCGGGGGTGTCGCTGTTCGCCGTCCCGGGTGACGCTGTCGGCCTGACCCGCGCGCCTTTGGCGACGCTGGACCAGACCCGCCGACTGGCTCGCGTCGAGCTCGCGGGCGTGCCGGCCACCCTGGTCGGCGAGGACGGCGCGGGCTGGCCGGTGATCGAGCACGTGCTGAACCTGGCGGCCGTCGCCCTGGCCGCCGAGCAGGCCGGCGGCGCCGAGGTCGCCCTGAACATGGCGGTTCAGTACGCCAAGGACCGGGTCCAGTTCGGCCGCCAGATCGGCAGCTTCCAGGCGGTGAAACACCGGTGCGCCGACATGCTGCTGGAGGTGGAGTCGGCGCGGTCGGCCGCCTACTACGCGGCCTGGTGCGCGGCCGGGGCCACGGCGGGCGACGAGAGTGCGGACGAGCTGGCCAAGATCGCCGCCGTCGCGAAGGCCTACTGCTCGGAGGCCTACACCCAGGTCGCGGCCGACAACATCCAGGTCCACGGCGGCATCGGCTTCACCTGGGAGCACTCCGCCCACCTGTACTTCCGCCGGGCCAAGTCCGACGAGCTGCTCTTCGGCGATCCAGCCCTCTGGCGCGACCGGTTGGCCACCAGCATCGGCGTGTAACCCGCCTGGACGGGTCCGGCCGGGAGAGTTTTATCTACTTCATCCCATGCCGCGACGGCCCTGGCGGTGCGCATCCTCCGGCCAGGGCCGCCGTGACAACGGCGCGGCGGTTGACCTCGGCCCGAGGCCGGCAAGATCGCCGTTTGCGCCCTCGGGTGGCTGTAACCGCAGTGGTTTTGTGACCATGTGAGGGCCAAAACGGCGATCAAGCCAGCGGGCCGACGCCGGGCGCGGTACTGGGCCCGTGATGGGGGCCGATGGCCAGCATCACGGGTCCCGGCTCCGTTGAGCCCTGCTTCAGGTCGTCGGCACGCGTCTTCTGACGGGCCGGGAGGTAGGACCGGGCTGCTCTGCTCGCCCGAACCTTGTCGGAACTGGCGCTAGCCGGCCGGCGCGGCGTCATCCCGGGTGGCCCGGCCGCGCAGGACCTCGCGGTAGGGGCGGCCGCGGTCGGGGCTGGGCTCGCGGGGGAGGCCGAGGACGCGTTCCGCCGCGATGTTGCGCTGGATCTCGTCGGTGCCGCCGTAGATCGAGGAGGCCCGGGCGAACAGGAACGCGTTGCTGAACTTGCCCTCGTCCGCCGCGTCGGCCCCGGCGAGCAGGCCGCCCGCCTCGAGGACGTCCAGGCCGATCTCGGCGGCGAGCTTGGTGATCCGGGTCTGGGCGATCTTGCCGGTGCTGGCGATGGCCGTGCCGGCGGCGGCGTCACCGGCGGCGGTCTCGGCCTTGGCGCGGGCCGCGTTCCACTGGCCGATCTGCTGGTAGGAGTACAGGCGGGCCAGCTTCTGGCGGATGGCCGGGTCGTCGGCCCGGCCGTGCTCCTTGGCCAGTTCCACCAGGTCGGCGAGGGTGACGGTGAGGCCCTCGGGCGCGCGCAGCTTCGCGGCGTCGCCGGCTGTCATCCCGAGGATCCCGCCGTTCGGGCCGGGCGTCGGGAAGCCCGCATGCGCCCCGCCGGCGCCGATCCCGGTCCGCTCGAAGTGCAGCGTCGTGTTCGCCGCCATCCAGCCGTTGCCCTCGCCGCCGACCAGGTCCTCGTTCAGGACGATCGCGTCGTCGAAGAAGACCTCGTTGAAGACGGCGTCGCCGGTCATCTCCCGCAGCGGGCGGATCGTGACGCCGGGCTGGTCGAGCTTGAAGGCGAACCAGGAGATGCCGGCGTGCTTGGGCACGTCGAAGTTGGTCCTGGCCAGCAGCATGCCGTAGTCGGCCTCGCGCGCCCCGCTGCTCCAGACCTTCTGGCCGTTGATCACCCACCGGTCGCCGTCGCGCTCGGCCCGGGTGGTGAGCCCGGCCAGGTCGGACCCGGCTCCCGGCTCGGAGAACAGCTGGCACCAGCCGCTGCGGCCGTCCAGGATCGGCGGCACGTGCCGGGCGATCTGCTCCGGCGTCCCCAACGTGAGGATGGTCGGCGCCGCCATCAGCAGGCCGAGGCCGCCAGGCGGCTGCAGGGCGCCGAACGCGGCGAACGCGGACCGCACCGTCTTGCCGGTCCGCTGGGGCAGGCCCCGGCCGCCCTGCTCCGGGGACAGATGAGGCGCCGACCAGCCGCCCGCCGCGACCAGCTGCCACCACTGCTCGACCGACAGCTCGGGGTCCCAGTTCTCGTGCAGCCAGGCCGTGACCTCGGCCCGCAGGTCGAACCCGAGGTCCGCCTCGCCCGCGGCGCTGCTGGAGAAAGCCGTGCTCATCGGCGCCACCCCTTGCACGTGATCTTTGAAATATCTAGATACTAAGAGGACGCCCTCGATACTAGCGCCAGGGCCGAACAGAGGGAGGCTCGATGGCGGCGACGCTCGTTGAACGCCAGGACGGTCTGGTCACCGTCACGTTCAACCGCCCGGAGAAGAAGAACGCGCTGAACGCCGAGAGCTGGGCCGACCTCGACCGGGTGCTGACCGAGGTCACCACGAACCCGGACGACCGCGCGCTGGTGCTGACCGGCGCGGGTGGGAACTTCTCCTCCGGCGCCGACCTGTCCGGCAACAGCGACGCGACCAGCGGGCTGACCGGCCGTGGCCGCCAGGCGATCCTGCACGAGATGCGGGTCGTCGGCGACATCATCAACCGGCTGCACCGGCTGCCCAAGCCGACGCTGGCCGTCGTCGACGGCGTGTGCGTCGGGGTGGCGCTCGGGATCGCGCTGGCCTGCGACCTGGTCCTGGCCAGCGACCGGGCCCGGTTCTGCGAGGTGTTCGCTCGCCGCGGCCTCGCGCTCGACGGCGGCACGTCCTGGACGCTGCCCCGCCACGTCGGCCTGCGCCGGGCCAAGCAGCTCGCGTTCTTCGGCGACATCCTCGGCGCGCAGGACGCGCTGGACTGGGGCCTGATCAACGAGGTCGTGCCGGCCGACGAGCTGCCCAAGGTCGCCGGAGCCTGGGGCCGCCGGCTCGCCGACGGGCCGACCACCACGCTCAGCCTGATCAAGCGCCAGCTCGACGCCGCCGGCTCGCTCACCTTCGAGCAGGCCCTGGAGGACGAGGCGCGCTCCCAGCACATCGCCTACACCACCAAGGACATGGGCGAGGGCATCCGCTCGTTCCTGGAGCGACGCGAGCCCCGCTTCACCGGCCGCTGAGCCGGTGTCGGGCCCCGGCGGTCTTCCAGCCGCCCGGGGCCCGACGTCGCCGGTCAGGTGGCCGGCACGGCGTCCTGAGCGGCCTTTCTGGCCCAGGTGTAGTCGGCCTTGCCGGTGGCGTGGCGGCCGATCGTCTCGCACAGCAGCACCGCGCGCGGCGCCTTGAACCGGGCGACGGACCGGGCCGCGTACTCCCGGACCTCGGCGGGCGACAGCGCCGCGCCGGGGCGTAGCTGAACCAGGGCGACGACCTCCTGGCCGAACCGCTCGCTGGGCCGCCCGACGACCAGGGCGTCCAGGATGTCCGGGTGGCGGCGCAGCGCCTCCTCGACCTCCTCGACGAACACCTTCTCCCCGCCGGTGTTGACGACCATCGAGTCGCGGCCGAGCATGACGATCCGCCCGGAGCCGTCCGCCTCGTAGCGGGCCCGGTCGCCGGGGACGGTGATCCGCCGGCCGTCGACGATCGGGAAGGTCTGCACCGTCCGGTCCTCGTCGTTCAGATAGCCGAGCGGGACCCGGCCGGTGCGGGCCGTCCAGCCGACCTCGGCCTCGTCGGTGCCCAGGAACCGCGAGCGGTCGGCGGACAGGACGGCCCCGCCCGGGCCGAGGGTGAACTGCCGGGTCTCGGCGCCCCGCGTCGAGGCGCCGAACGCCATGCCGCCGGTCTCCGACGCGCCGTAGCCGTCGACGATCGTCAGGTGCGGGACCAGCTCCAGGAACGCGTGCTTGAGAGCCGCGCTGGTCGTCGCCCCGCCGGTGCTCAGGCTCGTCAACGCGGCCAGGTCATGGGAGCTGGCCTGCAGCTCCTCGACGAGGGGACGGGCGTAGGCATCGCCGACGATGGTCATCATGGTGACCCGTTCGCGGGCGGCGAGGGCGAGGATCGCGCCGGCGTCGAACGGGGTCTTGTCCTCGTGCAGCACGAGGGTGACCCCGAGGGCGAGGCCGGCGAACGCGGTCCACTGCGCGGCGCCGTGCATGAGCGGCGGCACGGCGAACCAGACGCCGCCGCGCGACCGCGGCCCCCCAGGACCGCCGGGCACGGCGACGAGCGCGGCGACCCGCTTGGCCGTGGCGCCCTCGAAGCCACCCATCGCGGCGATGTAGACGTCACCCTGCCGCCACAGGACGCCCTTGGGCTTGCCGGTGGTGCCGCCAGTGCAGACCAGGTAGAGGTCGTCGGGCGACGCCGTGGGCAGCGCGTCGAGCTCGGCATCGCTCACCCCGGCGAGCGCCTGCTCGTACGGCGTCGAACCGTCGAGCGGCGCGACCCCCGAGCCGTCGTCGACGTCGAGCAGCAGCCGGCCCTCCAGCGGGGTGGCCGCGGCGAGCAGCGGGCCCAGCCGGCGGTGGTAGACGACCGCCTCGGCGCCGACGGCCGCCAGCAGGGCGGCGACCTCGTCGGCGTTGTAGTGGTGGTTGACGTTGAACGGCACGGCCCTGGCCCGGTAGGCGCCGACCATCGCCTCGATGTACTCGGGGCAGTTGGACAGCAGGATCGCGACCGGGCTCTGGCCGCACTCCCAGCGCTCCAGCTCGGCCCGCTCGCGGTGGGCGCCGAGGCCCCTGCCGCGCAGGAACGCGCCGAGGCGGCGGGTGCGGTCGCGGACCTCGGCGTAGGTGCGCCGGACGTCCTCCCAGACCAGCATCTCCCGGTCGGGCGCCGCGTCGGTGATCACGTCCAGCAGTGCCGGCAGGGACCAGTCCGTCGGCGGGCCGGGCGGGGTCGCGCGTGGGTCGGCGGGCGTCGCCGTCTGGCCGGGGGCGGTCACGCGGCGGCCCGGGCTAAGGCGGGTCCGCGGCGTGGGTCGCCCGCGTCGATGGTTGCCGGGTCGGCCATGGTCATCTCCGTGCTCGCCGCGGTCACTGGCACTTCCACTCCGGCTGGCGCTTCTGGAGGAACGCAGCCGGGCCCTCCTTGGCGTCGTCGGTGCGCACGACCCGCTCGCGGAACGTCTCGGCCATGACCTCCGCCTCGTACATCGGCAGGTCCAGGCCCCGGCGGATCGCCAGGCGGGTGCCGCGCACGGCCAGCGGGGCGTTGCGGTTGACGATGGCCGCGATCTCCCGCGCCCGCTCCAGCAGCCGGTCGTGCTCGACGACCTCGGAGACCAGCCCCAGCTCGTAGGCGCGCTGGGCGGACATCCGCTCGTGACGGCCCATCAGCGCCATCCGCAGCGCGACGGTGGTCGGCAGCGCCCGGGCCAGCCGGACGGTCTCGCGCCCCGCGACCAGCCCGATGCTCACGTGCGGGTCGAAGAACTCGGCCCGGTCGGAGGCGATCACGATGTCGCCGGTGGTGACGAGGTCCAGGCCGGCGCCGCAGCACAGCCCGTTGACGGCGGTCAGGATCGGCTTCGTCATCGACCGGAACGGCGGGGTGCCCTCCTGCGGCGCCTCCCACTGCGCGAACGTCGACAGGTACGGCTCGTCGTAGATCACCCGGCCGTCCGCTGGGATCTCGCCGACGTCGGCGCCCGCGCAGAACGCCCGGCCGTTGCCGGTCACCAGCAGGATCCACACGTCGTCGTCGGCCTCGGCGTCGGCGTACGCCTGGCGCAGCTCGCCGATCATGGCGGGGCTCAGCGCATTGAGCCGGTCCGGCCGGTTGAAGGTGATCGTCGCGACGCGGTCGGCGACCTCGTACTGGATCGTCTGGAATCCCATACCGGGAACCTCCCGCTGTGAAGGGGTGGGGCTGCGTGGAACCGTGCCGTCGGCTGGCGCGGTCAGGCCGTCCCGGCCGCTGGGGCCGACCGGGTCACGCCGAGCAGGTCGGCGAGGTTCGTTGACATGATCCGCTCGACGTCGGCAGGCGGGAGGTCGGTGATCCGGTCCAGGAACGACAGCGGCTCGGCGAGGCCCTCGGCGTGCGGGTAGTCCGAGCCGAAGCAGACCCGGTCGGTCCCCATCAGGCCGATCAGGCCGTCGAGCGAGTCCTCCCAGAACGGGTTGATCCACACGTTGCGCCGCAGCAGTTCCAGCGGATGGGTCTGGAACTCCTGCGGCATCTTCTTGTAGGTCAGCTCCAGGTTCTTCGCGAGCACGCCGACCCAGCTGCCCCCGTTCTCCACACTGACCAGGCGTACCCCGGGGAAGCGGTCCAGCATGCCGTGGCAGATCGCCGAGGCGAGCGTGTCCTGGATGCTGCGACCACCGTCCGCCACGTAGGCGAAGGTCTTGGGCTTGAACGCGACGAACTCCCCGTCGCGGCCCTCCCAGGTGTTGAGGTACTCCTGGTAGCCGCTGTCGGAGGCGTGCAGGGCGACGATGACCCCGGACTCCTGGACCCGGGCCCAGAACGGGTCGAACTCGGGCAGGAAGGGGGAGCGCGGCCCGCGCGAGCCGGTGACCGGCGCCGGGCGCATCAGGACGACCTTCGCGCCGCGGCCGAGCACCGTCTCCAGCTCCCGCACACCGGCCTCCGGTGTCGTCGGGGTGATGATCGGCGTGGCGAAGATGCGGCCCTGGTAGTCGTAGGTCCAGTCGTCGTGGAGCCACTCGTTGAACGCGTGGATGGCGACGTCGGTGAGCCGCGGGTCGTCACGCAGCCGCTCCTCGATGAGGCTCGCCAGCGTCGGGAACATCAGGCAGGTGTCGAGCCCCTGCTCGTCCATCAGCGCCAGGCGGGCGGCCGGCTCCCGGAACGCCGGAACGGTCCGCATCGGCTTGCCGGCGAGCTCGCGCAGCGACTTCCCCTCGGGGTTCTCGCTGGCGTAGAAGGCCATGTGCGAGCCGGGCCGGGCCACCACCTCGAACGTCGGGTTCGGGATGTACTCGGTCAGCAGGCTGCGCACGACCAGCTTCTTGCGCCCGTTCAGCTCGACGAACCGGAACAGGTCCCGGTGCGCCGCCGGCAGGTGCCGGGTCAGCGCGTCCTCGGTCTCGTACAGGTGGTTGTCCACGTCGAACACCGGGAAGTCGGGCGCCGGTGACCCCGCTTCCGGGGAGTCCACTGCAATGGTCATGATCGGCCACACCTCCGCCGCCAGCCGCCCGCGGTCCACCCGCGGGCGCCATCCCGTCGGTCCGCAATATATCTAGATTTATCGCGGACCCGCTACGGGTTCAGTCGAGGTCCCGGGCCGGGGCGCCGCTCAGTAGTGCTGCATGAGGTCGATGACGGTCTTCGCGCGTTGCGCGACCAGCACCCGTCCCACGACCTTCATGTGCTCGGCCCAGTGGGTCTCGGCGGCGGCGGCGTCGCCGGCCTCGACGAGGGCGGCCAGCCGGGCCTGGGAGCGCAGGCCGCGGGCCCGGGTCGCGGCGGTGTCCTTGCCGTCGTCCGGCTGGCTGACGGCCGCGACGGCGCGCGCGACGATCTCGCTGAGCATCTCGGCGACGATGCTCAGCGTCTGGTTCCCGGCCAGCTCGACCAGCCGGGCGTGGAACGCGGAGTTGGCCCGGCCGAAGGCCTCGGGGTCGTCGATGACCTCGAGCTGCTCGGCGGTGAGCCGGCGCAGCTCGGCCGCCGCGGACCGGCGGGACCGGGACTGGGCGAGCAGCCGGGCGGCGACGGGCTCGATCAGCCCGCGGGCGTCGTAGACGTCGGCCAGCGGTACGTTGCGCGCCTGCAGCAGCAGCGCCGCGGTGCGCGCGGTCATCCGGCCGTTGGGCTGGTGCACGACGATGCCGCCGAGCACACCGCGCTTGACGGTGATCAGGCCTTCGGCCTCCAGGATGCGCAGCGCCTCACGCAGCGACGGGCGGGAGACGCCGAACCGCTCGACGAGGTCGGGCTCGTGCCCGAGGGACTCGCCGTCGGCCAGCTCCCCGGTGACGATCAGCCGCCGGAGCTCGTCGGCGATCTGCTGCGGCTTCTCGCGAAGCCCGGGACGCTCGCCGCCGCGGGCTCCCTGGCGCTCGGCCACCATGCTCGACTCCTCCTCCATCGGCCGCCCGCGGCCGTCGCCCGCGCCGGTCCTGGTGCGCATCGCCGGCTGGGCGAGGCCCGGCGGACGTCGGCCCGGTGCCCAAGCTCGATCACACCGTTCGGTGTCACCATTTGGGAGGTCACCGGGCCGGGAGCAAGACGATCAATCAAGCGTACCGTCCGAGACCGGCCGCCTGGGCGCCAGCGGGCCGGACATGCCGACGGTCGGTGGCCCTCAGTGATTGAAACATATATATCTATGGAAAAGGGTTGGGATGAGCGGAGGTCGGTCGATGAAGATGACCGCGGCGGTGCTGCGCCGGGCTGACGGGCCGTACGTGCTGGAGGAGGTCGAGCTCGACCCGCCGGGGCCCGGCGAGCTGCTGGTCCGCGTGGTCGGCGCGGGCCTGTGCCACACGGACATCGTGCCGCGCCAGGCCGCGTCGTTCTCGCCGCCCCCGATCATCACCGGGCACGAGGGCGCCGGGGTGGTCGAGGCCGTCGGTGCCGGCGTGGAGCGGGTGGCGGTCGGCGACCACGTCGTGCTGTCGTTCGACACCTGCGGCGAGTGCGCGAACTGCCGCGGCGGCCGTCCGCCCTACTGCGACCAGTTCCTGTTCCGCAACCTGCTGGGGCGCCGGGCCGACGGGACCACCGGGGTGCGGGACGCGGACGGCGGCGAGATCGCGTCCCGCTGGTTCGGCCAGTCCTCGTTCGCGACCTACTGCGTCGCGGCGGAGCGCAACGTCGTGGTGGTCGACAAGGACCTGCCGCTGGAGAAGCTGGGGCCGCTCGGCTGCGGCATCCTGACCGGCGCCGGCTCGGTGCTGGTCCAGCTCGCCGTGCCGGCCGGCGCGAGCCTCGCGGTGTTCGGCGCGGGCGCGGTGGGCCTGGCCGCGATCATGGCGGCCAAGGCCGTCGGCGCGGCCACCATCATCGCCGTCGACCTGCACGCCCACCGGCTGGCGCTGGCGACCGAGCTGGGCGCCACCCACGTGCTTGACGGGGCCGCCGCGGACCTCGTCCAGCAGATCCAGACGCTGACCGGTGGCGGGGCCGAGTTCAGCTTCGACACCACCGGCAACGTCACCGTCATCGGCAACGCGATCAGCGCGCTGCGCCAGGGCGGCCACTGCGGCCTGGTCGGCATCCAGACCGAGCCGATCACCCTCGACCCGATCGCGCTCATCGGGAAGACCGTGTCCGGGATCCTGGAGGGCGGCGCCGACCCTCGCGTCGTCATTCCCCAGCTGATCGACTGGTGGCGGGCCGGCGAGTTCCCGTTCGACCAGCTGATCGAGACCTTCCCGCTCGACGAGATCAACGCCGCCGAGGAGGCCTCGTTGTCCGGCAAGGTCGTCAAGCCGGTGCTGCTCCCGCCCGCGCGGACGGCCCAGGCCGAGGGCCTTCCGGCGTAGGGCGTAGCCGCGCCGACCGGACCGGCGCTCTCCTCCATCCCCCGGCCGGGGGATGGACCTCTTGCGCGATGGCCTCCCGTTGCGGAAAGCTATAGATGTATCTAGCTTGAGGAGGCCCGGTGCCTTTCGCCGACGTGGGTGACGTCCGCCTGTTCTACACGGACGAGGGCGCGGGCGACCTCCCGCTGCTGCTCGTGCACGGCTACGCCGCCGACTCGCACGACTGGAGCTGGCAGCTCCCGTCGTTCGTCGCGTCGCGGCGGGTGATCTCGGTCGACCTGCGCGGCCACGGCCGGTCCAGCGCGCCGCCCAAGGGCTACACGACCCGCCAGTTCGCCGAGGACCTCGCCGGGCTGCTCGACCAGCTCGGCGTCGGGCGGGTCGTCGCCCTGGGCCACTCGATGGGCGGCAGCGTGGTCAGCGGCCTGGCCGTGGAGTACCCCGACCGCGTCGCGGGCATCGTCGCCGTCGACCCGGCCTACCTGTTCCCGGACGAGATCGCCGGCGGTATCCAGCCGATGCTGGACCTGATCGCCGACGCCGACCCGGTCCCGTTCGTCCAGCAGCTCGTGGGCGGCGGGATGGACTCCGCGGCCCGGCAGCCGGCGCTGCGGACCTGGCAGCTGCGCCGGATCGCGGGCATGGACGCGCACGTGCTGCGCCAGTCGCTGGAGGCGCAGACGTCCGGCATGGCGCTGCGCTCGCAGAGCGAGCCCTACCTGCTGCGGCGCCGCTGCCCGGTGCTGACCTTCTACGCCGACCCGGCGCGGGCCGCGACCGAGCGGGCCCTGTTCGACGACCCGCGCTCCCGGGTCGTGACCTGGGAGGGCGCTGGCCACTGGCTGCACCAGGAACGGCCGGCCGAGTTCAACGCGATCGTCGCGGCCTGGCTGACGTCAGTCGTATAAAACATACGTTCGGATCGTGTGGCCGTGCTCGGCGCGGCCTGAGGAGGAACTGTGCGCGCGGCGGTCACTGGTTCGGGCGGGCGTTTCGAGATCGTCACGGTGCCGGACCCGGCGCCGGGTCCTGACGAGCTGCTGCTGCGGGTCGCGGCCTGCGGCCTGTGCGGCTCGGACGTCAAGGCGCGGGCCATGATGCCCGCGGGCACGGTGATGGGGCACGAGTTCGGCGGCGAGGTCGTCGCGGTCGGGGCCGGGGTGACCGGGTGGCGGACCGGCTCCCTGGCCGCGGTCCTGCCCGCGCTGTCCTGCGGCCAGTGCGAGTGGTGCCGGTCCGGCCACGTGGCCCACTGCGCGTCGGTCCGGCTGGTCGGCCTCGGCGGAAGCTCGGGCGGCTTCGCCGAGCTCGCCGTGGTGACCACCGCCGCTGCCGTTCCGCTGCCGGACGGGACCGACCCGCTGCACAGCGCCCTCGTCGAGCCGTTCGCGGTCGGCCTGCACACCGCCCGGACCGCCGGGATCAAGGCCGGCGACGACGTCCTCGTCGTGGGCGGCGGCAGCGTCGGGCTCACCACCGCCGCCTGGGCGGGGGCGCTCGGCGCGCACCGCGTCACCGTGGTCGACCCGGTGGCGTCGCGGCGCGAGGTCGCGACGTCGTTCGGCGCGACGGACGTCCTGGCCTCGCTGGACGAGGCCGCCCCGGCCTCCTACGACGTCGTCGCCGAATGCGCCGGCAAGGCGAAGCTGCTGGACGGCTGCGTCGCAGCGACCCGCGTGAAGGGCCGCGTCGTCATCGCCGGGGTCTCCGTCGACTCGTCACCCTTCTCGTCGCTGTCGGCGCTGATGAAGGAGGTCACGATCGGCTTCGCGGTCTACTACACCCCCGAGGAGTTCCGGACCGTCGTCGCCGCGTTCGCCGACGGGCTGATCGACCCGTCGCTGCTGCTGGCCCGCCGGGTCCAGCTCACCGACGTCGACGCGGCGTTCGACGACCTGGTGGCGGCCAACTCCGGCGCGAAGATCCTCGTCGAGCCCTGACGGGCCGGTGCGCCCCGGGCGCTCACCGGGAGGCGAGGGCCAGCCGACGTGACGGCCTGGCCAGGTGGAAGCCCTGCGCGTACCGGATGCCGACCCGGGACACGCGGTCGAGCTGCGCTGCGGTCTCGATGCCCTCGGCGATGACGGAGGCTCCGATCTCCTTGCTCAGCGTGACCACCGCGCGGGCGAGCACCTCGTACGCGGGGTCGACGTCGATCTTCGAGATCAGCGCCCGGTCGATCTTGACGTAGTCGGGCCGCAGCTCCAGCATCCGCTGCAGGCCGCAGTAGCCGGCGCCGAAGTCGTCCAGGGCGATCTGGATGCCCTGCCCGCGCAGTTCGTCGCGGATGGTCCGGACCGAGGCGTAGTCGTCGATGCGGGCGTGCTCGGTCACCTCGACCGCCAGGTGCCCGGCGGGGACGGCCGCGAACAGTTCGTTGAGGTCCCGGGAGGCGATCACGGGCGGGGAGGCGTTGACCGAGAGCACCGCGGGTGCGGGCAGGTCGGGAAGCACGCGTAGGGCGTTGCGGACGGCGGCCGTCTCCAGCTCGCGGCCGAGGCCGACCGTCTCGGCGTCGAAGAACCACCGTTCGGGGCCGCCGGAGCCGGCCGGGAACCGGGAGAGCGCCTCGACGACCGCGACGGAGCCGTCGACGACGTCGTAGACCGGCTGGTAGACGATGTCCGGCCCGCCCGCGTCGATCAGCAGGTGCACCCGCAGCCAGATCTGGTCCCGGGTCCGGGCCGTCGCGGTCGCGGGGCTCGGCCACAGGCAGTCGGCCAGGACGCCGGCCAGCAGAGCGAGGAACTTCGCGTCGCGGTCGCGCTGGACGGGCATCGGGGACCGGCTGGCGCAGCCGAGCATCCCGTAGACCGAGCCGTTGCACAGCACCACCGGGGCGCCGGCATAGGCCCCCGCGCCGTTGCGGCTCGCCAGTTCCCGCACGTCCGGCCACGCGCACCGGTCGGCCGTCGCCACGACGAAGGGCCTGCGATGGTGCATGGCGTCCCCGGTGGTGGTGCCGGGAGAGCAGTCCACGAATCCGGGGACCAGGCCGGGCAGCGAGCCCTGGGCGTCGACGAGGTCGGTGACGAGGCCGTGGTCCTGGGTACGACGGTCCAGCCAGGAGACCTCCATGCCGAGCCGGTGGCGTGCCGCGGCGAGCAGGCCCAGCACGCTTCGCTCCGTGTCCGAGCCTTCGGCGAGTCGCGGCGAGCTATCAGGATCCATCGTCCTCATGCCCATTTCTTCGCTTGGGGGCCCTGGGGCCGAGGCGGTCCTTTCCTGAATTCCCGTGGAAATCCTTGGATTCGGTCGCGCAACGGGAGTTGCCCGCCGGCACACGTCTCCGTTATGCCCGTGCGCCGGCCCTGCTCACCTAAACCCTCACTCCGCCTCAGGGCGCTCGCCGGCCTCGGCCGCCGATGACTGGTCGGGGGCCGGCCGCGCCGCGGTGTCGATCGGCCTGACGGACCCGTCCGCGCCGGCCAGCGCGACCCGCGCCCGGCCGTGGCGCTTGGCGTCGTACATGGCGAGGTCGGCGGCTCGGACCGTCCGCAGCGGGTCCGGATAGGCGGTGGAGACCGCGGCCCCGATCGTGGCGGCGACCCTCAGCGGGCCCGCCTGGGTCCGCAGCGGCTGGTCCAACACGGCGACGACGCGGCGGGCGAGCTCGATCAGCTGGCCCTCGTGGGTGTTCTCGGCGAGCACGGCGAACTCGTCACCACCGAGGCGTGCGACGGTGTCGCTCGGGCGGACGGCCGTCTCCAGCCGCCGGGCGATGATCTCCAGCACCTCGTCGCCGGTCCCGTGCCCGTACCGGTCGTTGATCGGCTTGAAGTCGTCCAGGTCGATGAACAGGACGCCGAAATGGGCTGTCTGCGTCCACCCCGGTTCGGTCGGACCGCCGGCCGGCGCCGATTCCGCCGCGCCGTCGTGGTCGAGGCCGCCGTCGGTGCCGCCGTCCGAGCCGGGCTCGTCCGGGGCCGGTTCGTGCTCGCCCGGCGGCCTGACCCGCCACCGGGCCACCCGCAGCACGGCCTCGTCGAGGCGGCGGGCGAACGCGGCCCGGTTCGGCAGGCCGGTGAGCGGGTCGCGGAACGCCGCGGCGGTCAGCTCGTCCTGGAGCACCTTGCGTTCGCCGATGTCATGACATGTCAGCAGCACCGCCGCGGCCGCCGGGTCGGGCGTGGTCGGCAGCCGCGACGCGGTGACGTCGAACCACCGGTACCGGCCTTCGGCGGTCCGGAGCCGCACGTCGCGCAACCGGCGCGGGACCGGCGGCGCGTGCGCCTCGGCGGGCGGCGGGCCGTCCGCGCCCGGCACAGACCGGGCCGCCGCGGCCAGGACGAACGCGCGCAGCCGGGCGGCGTCGTCGGGGTGGACGAGATCGGCGACGTCGTGGCCGGTCCAGTCGGTGGGCTGCTGGTGCAGGAGTCGGTACACCGACGGCCCGACGACCCGGATCCGCCCGTCCGGCGCGGCGACGGCGACGATGTCGTGCGCGCCGCGCAGCAGCGCCTCGAACCAGTCGGCGTCGCGGCGCACCGACCGGCGGCGGCGGTCATCGGCGACGGCCACGGCGACCAGCGTGAACGCGACTATGCCGAGCAGCAGTCCGAGGCCGGGCAGCGAGCTGCCGAGATCGTCGAAGACCACGGCCCGGTAGCGCTGCAGCAGGGTGGAGTACCCCGGGATCGTTCCCGTCGGTATGGCGAACGAGATCACGTCCGGTTTGACCGATCGGACCCGGGTTGCGTTGTTAGCGGGCAGTCCGCGCAGCACCGCGGGATCGACGACGCGCTTGCCGACGACCGAGCTGTCCGAGCCGAAGCCGACGCGCCCGTTCTCGTCCACCAGCTCGAGCGCGCCCAGGGGAGCGAGCGAGCGGAAGATCACGGTCGGCAGCCCGTGGTGGGTCGAGCGCCCGATGACCAGGATCGCCACGGCCCGGTCGCCGCGCAGCACCGGTTCCAGGGCGTACACCCGCTGGGCTCCGCCCGCGTCGGTGGTGACCGGGGTCCACTGCGCCCGCCCGGCCACGGCGGCGCGCCAGAGCGGTCCGTGCGTGTCGACGGGCAGCCGGGCGGTTGTCGGCAGCGTCGAGAGAACCTGGCCGGTCAGCGACGTGAGCAGCAGGTCCGTGTCGGGCCCGCCGACCGCGGACGCGGCGAACCGGCGCAGGATCTCGCGGTCGACCGCGGTGTTCGTGAACGTCCACGGCGCGGCCGACACGAAGGGCACCAGCCGCTGCGGGTCCAGGATCGCCGCCGCCGAGTCGTTGAACGCGGCCGTGACGGCGCGGTTCTGGGCGAGCGCGGCGGCGCGGGCGGTGCGCCGGGCATCGCCTTCCTGATGCAGCCGGATCCCGACCACGCCGAGCAGCAGGGTCGCGACCGTCAGCAGCAGGATCACGGTGTGCAGCCAGCCCGGCCAGGGCCGCCGGGTCCGGCTGGCCGTTGGGTCGGTGCCTGCGGCGTGCCGGGAGGCGGCGCGGCGGGGCCAGGGCGTCCGGGCTCGGGTGCCGCCGGCCGCGGCCGGCCGCCAGGCGCTCGGTGCGCGGTCCTGCCGGGTCGACCGCGCGGTTCGCGCCGCCCCGGCCCGGTCCGGCGGCGTCTCGGGCGGACCGGTTGGCGGAACAGGGCGGGGCTGCGCCCCGGTCGGTTCGGCGGGCGGGGCAGGGTCCGGCGCGAACGCGGTACGCGCCTGCGAACGGGCGCGTTTGGCCTCGTACATCGCGTGGTCGGCGGCTCGCAGCAGCGCCTGGACGTCCGGCACGGGCGTGGCCGCGGCGGGCCGTGCGCTCAGGGCGACCCCGATGCTGGCCCCGACCCGCATCCGTCGCGGCGAGGCGGCCCGGCCGCCGCCGGCGACCGCGTCGGCGGGGGGCAGCACGATCGGGCGCCCGATGGCCGCCACGAGGCGCTCGGACACCTCGCCCGCGGTGGCGTGGTCGGCGTCGCGCAGGAGCACGCCGAACTCGTCGCCGCCGAAGCGGCCGGCGAGGTCGCTCGGTCGCAGGGTGGCGACGATGCGCTGGGCGACGATCCGCAGCACATCGTCCCCGGCGGCGTGGCCGTGCAGGTCGTTGACCGGCTTGAAGCCGTCGAGGTCGATGAACAGCAGGGCGTCCCTGGTGCCCTCCTCGGCCGCGCGGGTGAGCGCGCCGGCGACCTGCGCGAGGAAGGTCGCCCGGTTGGCGAGGCCCGTCAACGGGTCGTGCCAGGCCTGGTGGGACAGCCGGTCCTGTAGCGCCTTGCGCTCGCCGACCTCGTGGCAGGTGATCAGCACGCCGTCGAGGTCCGCGACGTCGCGCTCGTCGACCGCGGTGAGATCGAACCAGCGGAAGCCGTCGAGCCCGAAGCCGGCCTCCGGCTCCCGTCCGGTACCCGCGGCCGCGCTGCTCTCGGTAACCGTTGCCGCGGCCGTCGCCGTTGCCGTGGTGGCGGGCCGCGGGCCGGTGCGCAGCCGGACATCCGTGACCGTCGTCTCGCCGGACGGCAGCCGGGTCAGCGCCGTCGCCACCCGGTCCCGGTCGGCGGGATGGACGAGGCCCAGCAGCGGCCGACCGATCCATTCGGTCCCGGTCTGGCCGAGCAGCCGGTGCGCGGACGGGCTCATGAACGCCACCGTGAGGCCGTCGCGGACCAGCACGATGATGTCGTGGGTGTTGCCGATCAGCTCGAACAGCCGCGCGCGGGTCCGGCGGACCGCCGACTCCCGCAGCGCGCCGAACAGGACCAGGCCCAGCGCCGAGCCGCCCAGCAGGGCGACGAGCGTCCGGTCGCGGCTGGTCTGCTGGGCACGCAGGTCGCCGTAGAGCTGCCGGGTGTGGACCTGGAACACGGTGACGTAGCCGGTGGTCGGCTGCCGGGCCGCGATCACGGTCAGCTCATGCCCGGCCGCGTCCCGTTCCCGCCACACCTTCGGGCGCCCGGGTGGCAGCCTCGCCACCTGGGCCGGTTCGAGGACGCGCTGGCCGACCCCGGCCGGTTTCCACGACGAGATCGCGACGCCCTCGGGGTCCACCTGGGACAGCCCGCCGGCGCCGCGCTCCAGGGCGCCGAGGCGTTCCTGGAACCGTTCGCCGGCGGTGTCGACCGACAGGGAGACGAGCACGACCCGCGGCCTGCCCCCGTCCGGACCGTGCGCGCCGCCGCCCGCCTGGTCGCCGTCGTGCACCGGGGCGAGCGCGGCGCGGACCACCTTGCCGCCTGACTCGAACGCGGACGACCAGCCCGGCCGGCCCCGCAGCGCGGCCGGCCAGGCGGGTCCCAGCTGGGCGGTGGAGATCACCGCCCCGGCCGGATGCGACGCGACGATGTGCCCGGCCGGGTCGACCAGCGCGACGGCCACTGTCGGATTGCCCGTCGGCGTCAGGTCGAAGGCCCCCAGCAGGAGGGTGTCGCGGGCGGCGTCGGTCGGGCTGAAGCCGGCGTTGTCGACCATCGTCTGGAGGATGCGTGGGTCGTCGGTCTGCGACCGGTAGCTCGCGATGCTCTCGACCAGGTCGACCTGGTTGGCGAGCCGGTCCCGCTCGGCGTGGCGCAGCTGCCAATGCCCGATCAGCAGCGCGGCCAGTGCCAGTAGCGCGGCCAGCACGGCACCGGTGGCAAGCGGCGCGGCGCGGCCGAGCCAGCCCCGGCGCCGCGACCTTGTTCGCCCCCACATCCCCGAACATCCACCTTCGACGGGCGCGTTGACGTGGAGATCGCTATCTGTACGCAAAGGACTACCTGAAGTTACGCGCGGGTGCGCCCCTCAGCAAGGCGCGCGGCGGCTACCGTCGGCCGGCGGCGATCACGCACATGGGAGCACCGCGCGCAGGCGGGTGCCGCCGCCGGCCGGCGAGTCGATCCGCAGGCCGCCGCCGACGGCGTCGACCCGGTCGAGCAGGCCCCGCAGCCCGGTCCCGCCGGCGACCAGCGCCCCGCCGACGCCCCGGTCCGTGACCTCGATCAGCAGCTGGCGCGGCTCCCGGACCACAGACAGTCGGGCCTCGTCGACGCCGGCGTGCTTGGCCACGTTCTGGAGCGCCTCGCTGACGACGTAGTAGACGGTCGCCTCGAGGACCGGATCGACACGCTCGGGCACGTCGATGTCGAGGCTCACTCGGATCACCGCCCGCCGGGCCAGCTCGGCCAGGGCGGCGCCGAGCCCGTGCTCGGTCAGGATCGCGGGCCGGATGCCCTGGGCAAGATCACGCAGCTCGTGGATCGCGGCGTGCAGCTCCTGCCGCAGGTCGTCGACCAGGTCCGGCCCGGCGGCCCCGCCCAGCTGCTCGCGCAGCACGCCGAGGCTCAGGCCGATGCCGAGCAGGCGTTGCTGCGCGCCGTCGTGCAGATCTCGCTCCAGGCGCCGTCGCTCCGCGTCCGCCGTCTCCGAGAGCCGCTGCCGCGAGGCGCGCACCTCGGCGACCTGCCGGCGCACCTCGGCGTGCAGCCGCGCGTTTTCGAGCGCCAGCCGGGCGGCGCCGGCGGCCGCGTCGAGCAGCGTCTGCTGCTCGGCCAGCGCCGGGTCGTGCAGCAGCAGGGCGACCGGCGGGTCACCCAGCGGCGTGACGGCCCGGGCCGCGTCCGATGGGGGTGGGTAGGGATGCCCGGCGGTGTCGACCAGCCCGTCGGCCGTCGGGAACGCGACCCGCAGGCCGTCGTCGCCCAGCAGCTCGCCCAACGCGGCCTCGACCTCGCCGGCCGTGACGTGCCCGAGCCGGCCCACGAGGGCACCGACCGAGGCGAAGGCCAGCCGCTCGGAGAGCAGGCCGGCGAAGAACGGAACGGTCAGCGAGGCGACCGCCGCCCACTGGTGCAGGTAGTAGAGAGCCAGCTCGGCCGGGGACCCGAGGCCGGTCGCCGCGGCGGCGATCTCGTGCCCCGCGAAAAGCGCCAGGGCGAGACCGAACATCGCGAACGCGAGCCGCAGTGTCCGGCGGCGGCGCGGGGTCGAGCGCCGCGCGTGCCGCACGAGCAGCAGAAGGATTGCGCCCGCCAGCCCGATCCAGACGATCAGGTCGGCCAGCCCGGCGGCGTGGTAGAACCGGGCGCTGTGGATCAGCCGGACCGGGCTCTGGTAGCACCAGAACGTGCAGGTCGAGGCATCGACGGTACGGCTCACCAGGAGCAGGAAGCCGCCCGCCAGGGCCAGGCCGAAACAGCTCGCGACGACCAGCCGCTCCGGCCGGCCAGGCAGCCGGCCCGACGGGTACGCGAGCAGAATGTGCCCGCCGATCGCGTACTGCGCCATGAACGTGGTGACCGCGACGACGGTCAGCGCGGTGTAGCCGGGCGCGGCCGTCGAGATCTGCAGGTCGTGGGGGTTGTCGACGAACACCAGATAGCCCAGGGCGAGCATCCAGAGCCCGGTCCGGCTACGCGGACGCAGGCGCCAGATGGCCAGCCCGGCGGCCGCGAAGAAGACACCCTGGGAGATCTCGGAGACCAGGTCGGGCAGCTCGGCGGCGCCGTACCGCAGCCCGAGCCAGACGTTCGCCCCAGCCAGCCCGGCGAGGACCACGCCATGCCCGGCGAGTAGCCCGACCGACGGCGAGTCCCCGTCAGGCACCGCCATTCCTCAACGGTAGCAGGGCAAACGGTGCCTGCCGCTCGATCCGTGGGCGCCCGCGACGGTGGCTCAGCCCGCCGGGGTGACCCCGGAGCCGAGCAGGGAGCCGCCGTCGACGACCAGGACCTCTCCGGTGATCCAGCCCGCGTGCTCGCTGGACAGCCACAGGGCAGCCGACGCGATGTCGGCCGGCTGGCCCAGCCGCGCCATCGGCCAGGGCCAGGCGGCCTCGGCCGGGTCCGCGTCCCTGCCCTCCCACAGGTAGCGGGCGAAGTTGGTCTGGACGAGCCCCGGGGCGAGGGCGTTGACCCGGACAGCGGGTCCCAGTTCGGTCGCGAGGTGCTTGGTCAGGTGGACCAGGCCCGCCTTGGTCATGTCGTAGGCGCCGATCGGGCCGCCGAACTTCATCGCGCCGATCGAGGCGATGTTCAGGACGCTGCCGCCGTGCTCGGACTGCCACTGCCGCCAGGCCTGCTGGGTCCAGACGAGCGGCGCGCGCAGGTTGACCTCGACGGTCTTGTCGAACCGCGGCAGGTCGATGTCGATCAGTGGGCCCGCGTACGGGCTGGTGGCGGCGTTGTTGACCAGGATGTCCAGGCGGCCGAACGTCGCGAGCGTCGCGGCGACGGTCTCCTCGGCCGCCTCCGGACTGCCCGCGTGCGCCGGGTGAATTGCGACCTCGCCGTCGATCGACGCCGCCGCCTTCTCCAGGCCCTCCCGCTTGCGCGAGCTCAGCATCACCTTGGCGCCGTTCTCGGCGAACGTCCGCGCGATGGCCGCACCGATGCCCTGCGACGCCCCGGTCACGAGCGCGACCTTGCCGGCGAGATCAACCTGCACGGCTGGCTCCTCCTGCCCTCGGCTGACTTCCGCGGGAGAGCTGACTTCCCCGGTAGACGCTGACTCCCGGGTAGACACGGTGCCCGCAACCGGCCCCAGGCGCCAGATCTCGGTCAGCTCCGCCCGGCGAACAGGTCGACCCGGCCGGTCGAGACCGCGGCGACCGCGCCCCCGTCGACGAGCAGGTCGATCCCGGTGACGAACGAGGCCGCGTCCGACAGGAGGAACTCGGTGGCGGCGGCGATGTCGTCCGGCGAGCCGAGCCGGCCGGTCCCCGAGGCCGCCACCATCGCGCGCATGCCGGCGCCCGACTCGGTCGCGAGCTCCTGCTGGCCCATCTTGGTCGAGATGACCCCGGGGCTGATCGAGTTGACCCGGGCGCCCCGCCCACCCCACGCGACGCTCGCCGCCCGCACCCGCAGCTGGTTGGCCCGCTTCGCGAAGGAGTAGGCGTAACCCGGGCTCGGGAACGCGTCGACCGCGGTGAACGGCAGCGCCAGCAGCTCGTCGGTCGCGGTGTTGGCGAGGGCGGCCTCGATCTCGCGGGCCGGCGGGGGAGCGAGGTAGCCGGACATGCTGGAGATGACCACGCCGGCGCCGCCCACCGCGATGACCTCGGCGAACGCGTCGAGCACCAGCGCGGTGCCGAGCAGGTCGACCTTCAGGATCGCGTCGACCGGAGCCTGCGCGGGGGAGAGCCCGGCGGTGTGGACCACGTGCCGGACCGGGCCGAGGGCCGCGGCGGCCCGTGCGAGCGCGTACACCGACTCCCGGGACGAGACGTCCACGACCTGCGTCGTCACCTGCTGGCCCTCGTCGCGCAGGACCTCGGCCACGGCGCCCAGCGCGGTCTCGTCGTAGTCGGCCAGCAGCACCGCCTTGCCGGTGCCGACGCGATGGGCGACGGCGGCGCCCATGCCCCCCGTGCCGATGACCACCAGTACCTCGTTCGGCATGCCCGAGCTCCAAACGTCCAGTTTCGAGACGACCAGTCTCGGAAACGGGACTATACGCCCGCGGGTTGCGTCGGGGCGCTTCTAGACTCAAAGGGATGACAGGCGGGCGTCGGCGCAGTGAGAGCTCGCGGCTCGCGATCCTCGACGCGGCCCGTGACCTGCTGCTCGAACGCGGGTACGAGCGGCTGACGATCGACGCCATCGCCGCCCGGGCCGGCGTCGGCAAGCAGACGATCTACCGCTGGTGGGGCTCGAAGGGCGCCGTCGTCGCCGACGCGGCCCTGGAGGGTGGCCTCGCGCCACCGCTGGTTCCGCCGCCCGACACGGGAGACATCGAGGCCGACCTGCGCGCCTGGCTGCGCGACTGGACGTCGCGGCTGGCCTCCGGTGGCACGAGCCTCATCCTCGCCCTCACCGCGGCCACGGCGGAGGACCATGCCGTCGCCGACGTCCTGTACGAGCGGTTCACCGCGCCGCACGAGCAGCTGTTGCGGGACAGGCTGGAGGTGGCCCGGATGGCGGGGCAGCTCGGCTCGGAGGCCCCGGTGCCGACGATCGCCGGCGTGCTCATCGGCTCGCTGCTCTACCGCGTGCTCAGCCGGCAGGAAGCGCCGACGGCCGACGACGCCGACCTGGTCGTGCGCGTGGTGCTCGGCGGCACAGGCGGCTGACCAGGCGCCGTCGCCCCAGTCCACAACTGGTCGCTTTAGGTAACTGTATGTGTTCCCTGCGTGTGGCGGGGGGAATGGGTTGACCGGAGGCCGGCGGCGCCTCGGCGCTCCGTTCGCGCCTGCCTGCTGGCCAGGAGGAGCTCGGCCGGTCATGGGCGATGGAGCGGCAGTCTCGGCGCGGGCCGGTCGCGGCGCGCGGTGGTTCGCCGTCGCCACGGTCGTCTACTCGCTCGTGCTGGCGCTGTGCGCGGTCGTACTGCCGGTCGACCTGGCGTTGGCCGTGCTGCGGGTCAGCCTGTCCGGCGGCCTGCTGGGCGGCGGCGGGCTGTGCCTGTGGGCGGCGAGCCGCCAACGCGGTGTGGAACGGCTCTGGCGTGCGCTGATGGGCGCAATGCTCCTGGGCGGGGCTCTCATCGGCGCCCTGGTCCTGCTCGGCAACCTGGGCACCGAACGCGCCATCCCGACGCCGAAGAACGACGTCCTGCTGGTGGCCCCGGTCCTGCCCTGGCTGTGCGGGCTGGCCGGGCTGCTGCTCTATCCGGCCGATCCCTACGACATAGGCCTACGCGGGCGGGACGCACTCCCAGGCCGGCGGTGGCACCTCGTAGCCGCGCTCGACAGCCTGATCGTGACCGGGGCGCTCGCGCTGATCGCCTGGATGGTCCTGCTCAACCGCGCTCTCGGCGCCGGGTCGCAGTCCTCGACGATCTACTACTTCATCTCCACCGGCATCGGCCAGACGCTCGTCGTGGCGGTGATCCTCATCGCGGCGTTCCGGCGGCCGCGCCGGCCGCTCGGCTTGCTGCTGCTCGGGGTCGGTGAGCTGGCCTTCGCGCTGTCGACGCTCGCCTCCCTGTACTCCGCGATCCACGGCCTGGGCGACAGCCGGCCGGTGCTGAACCTCGGGATGGCCGTCGGGCCCCTGCTGATCGCGGGAGCGACCCTGCTGCCGCCGGCTCCCACGCCCCCGGCGGCCGGCGCGGAGGGGCCACTGGTTGATGAAACCGCCGACACGGGTGCTCGCCGGCGTTGGTGGCACGCGGCGCTGCCCTACGTCCCGCTGCCCGTCGCCGCCGCGGTGACGCTGACGCACCTGCCGAGACAGCTCGGAATTCCCCGCGAGGTGTGGGCCCTGCTGGCGCTGTTCCTGTTGGCCCTGATCCGTCAGATGATCACGATGGCGGACAACACGAACCTCGTCACTCGCGTCGAGGAGGACCGGCTCGCCATGCGCCGCCAGGCATTCCACGACCCGCTGACGGGCCTGGCGAACCGGGCCCTGTTCGCCGACCGGCTCGCCCAGGCGCTCGCCCGGCGGGCCAGGGCGCCGAGCCGGCTGGCGCTGCTCTACTGCGATCTGGACGACTTCAAACACATCAACGACGCGCTCGGTCACGCGGCCGGCGACGAGCTGCTGCGGGTCACCGCCGCTCGGCTGCTGGGCGCGGTGCGCGGCAGCGACACGGTCGCGAGGCTGGGCGGCGACGAGTTCGCCATCCTGCTGGAGCCGCTGACCGACGACCCCGAACAGATCAGCCGGCGGCTCGGCGACGCGATCCGTGCGCCGATCATCGTCGCCGACAGCGAGTGCACCGTCCTGGCGAGCCTCGGCCTGGTCGTCGTGGAACCGGACAGCGGCCCGATCAGTCCGGAGGCACTGCTGCACCGGGCCGATGTCGCCATGTACACCGCGAAGGCGAACGCCGCCGGGACGCTGACGATCTACGGGCCGGAGCTGCTCGGGCCGCGGTCGCCCAGTGCCCTGCGCTCAGCGCTGGGCGCGGCACTGAGCGGCGACCGGGCCGGGGGCACGCTCGACGTCGACTATCGGCCGATCGTCGATCTCGCCAGCCGGGTGACCGTCGCGCACGAAGCCCGGCTCACCTGGACGCATCCCGACCTGGGGCCGGTGCAGCCGAGCCGGCTGGTTGTCGTGGCCCGGTCGGCGGGCCTCATCCCCGCGCTGGACAGCCAGTTGCTGCGCGCGGCCTGCGGGCACGCCGCCGCGCTGCGTGGCCAGGCCGGCGGTCCAATGCCCGTGCATGTCGTGATCTCCGCGGAGCGGTTCGCCGACGAGTCGACGACGCGTGAGGTCCTGGAGGCCCTCGACGTCACGGGCACGAGTCCGCGGGAGCTGGTGCTCGGCGTCGAGGCGACCTCGCAGGCGCCGGACCTGGCCGCGGCGGCCCGCGAGCTTGAGCACCTGCGCGCGCTGGGCATGTCGATCTCGCTGGCCCATCTGGGCCGCTACGACACGTCCCTCTCCGCGTTGCGCGTCCTGCCGGCGGACATCGTCGTGCTGGATTCGTCGTTCACCGAGGTGGTCGTCGGCAGCCGGCACGAGCCGCGAACGGCCGTCCTGCTCAATGCCCTCCTGACGGCGGTTCGTCAGCTGGGCCTGACGGTGGTCGCCGCCGGGGTGAACGACGAGGCGGCGGCCGCCCGCGTCCGCGAGCTCGGCTGCGCGCTCGCGTCCGGCCACCTGTTCGGCGGGGTCAGGACCGAGCGCAGTTGTCGGCCTGCAGTTCGAGGCTGACGGGCTCGGTGGCGAGCTGGTTCGTGCCGGGGGCGGGAGCCTGGCTGACGACGACGCCGGCACTCGGCGAGCCCAGACACTCGTAGACATACGGGATGTTGTTCAGCCCGCGGGCCTTGAGGGCGGCGGCCGCGCTGTCGAGGCTCAGGCCGCGTACGTCGGGCACCGTCCCGCAGTTGTTCGCCTCCAGGTAGAGGTGGACGGGGTCGGGGCGCGCCCCCCGCCCCCCCCCCCCCCCGGCCCGCG